>QHYZ01000040.1 GCA_003225295.1 Acidobacteriota bacterium
TGGCCCGGAAAACATCACCCGGCTTCGCCGTTTCGCAATCGGCGTGCTCAAATCCAAAGGCCGAGGAGGTGTGGCGCAGAAAATGCGACAACTCACGCGTAACGTGCGTTTGGTATTCGATTACCTGCGAATGAGCGAGAACTCTTGCGCCTGTCACCTGAAATAGGCGCCATCGGAGAACGACTCAGCTTCTTTCCTGGACCCTCGGCTCGCCGCAGAGTGAACACTACACGGCGCGCAGCAGCGCTCTGCGCTGCCGAATACCTGCTGATCAGCTGAGGAATCAAAAAGGATCGCACCGCATGGCAGAGTGTGGTCGGAACCAGCCAATCCTATAAGTTTCTCAGCGATCCGTCAGAACAAATTTACCGTGCGAGTGCTGCCGTTTTGATCTACAAAATAGTAGAACACAGTTCCAGAGCTGTCCCGGCGCGCGATTCGGCGTCCCGCGAAGTATATGTATTCATTCTGTAGGTTGCCCGAGAGGTCGGTCTCCACGAGAGTTTGTCCGCTGACGCTCCTCCAATAGAGCGTGCCCCCGGTTTTTTCCACTCGCAGGCCATCGCCGTCATACGCATAGGTTATGCCTGCAGCAGACGTCAGTTGATTTTCTGCGTTGTATGCGTAGCTATACGTACCATCGGACGTTAAATTCCCCGAGAGATCATAAGCGAAGCCCGAGTTCGTGATTTGATTCTTACTGTTTACCGTCACACTCAACGGGTACGCGGAGCACTTCGACACTACCTCTGAAAGCAGATTGGCGACCGAGTCATCGCCAAAGTTCAACCCCCAGCAATCCGCCCACTGGTAGCTTGTGTTTGCGCACTCGAAATACGATTGAGATAATCATAACCAGCAGTTAGATTTCTCCCGGCATCTAGATTGTTCGTTACCGACGCGAGATTTCCATTGTTCCCGCCCGTTTGCGCGTAACTGTTGGCGACGCTGAAAGCAGTGCCATTAGAGGAGCTCGCGACAATAGCTGTCATTTGCAGGCGATTGTTATACGTATAGCTTTCGGTGATGCCCCCGAAAGTACCGCTTTGACTCGGGTAGCGTCGCGTGGACTTGTACGATTTCGGACTTAGAGACTCTCATAGGCAGTCCGTGTACATTCCAACTACCGTCGGCTTCTCCGTCACGGCACCGGCTGAGTCGAGTTTCACCCGTACGCCGATCTGTGCCGCAACCAGTTGACCACGGCGCAATTGCTGGTGGAGATCGAGGTCGGCGACGCGAGCTTTCGGCTCGACCAGTTGAGGGAGTTTCTGGAAAGGAATTTATAATCCACGGATATGACCAACCAGTTCTACAGCGACGGCAAGTTCGAGACCGCAACGTTGACGTCTCACCATTCTACTGCGACCGTCGGCATTCGGTTGGAACCTATTATAAAGCTGGAATTCTAACCGGTACCGTAACTGACGCAGTTAGGAGCGCTCCGCTGAATGCGTGCGTTGAGTTTAGGCGGGCAAAGGAACCTAGCAGCCTCTCCGCACGTAGAAGTGATTCCTTTGCAGCCGATCAAAAACGCCTGCTGTGCTTGTCGACCAGAATTGACTTCACATGCCTGATTCTCTTCCCTCGTCATGCTGCGACCTCGATCCGGAATTCCGTCTGAGGACTGCTATGTTCGATTCTGGCCCCCGGCACCTGCCGAGCAAATCCCACGTCCCTGATGCGTTGTATATCTGGCCTTCCGGCGTGAGGGTGATTTTCTGGACGTGCTTCGCAATCTCCGCCCGTGCGATTCGTGGCTTATGTTCCCTTTTCTAATGTCAGTCCTACTTGTCCTAACCAAGCGCGCTTCATTTCTTCGAAGGCCGGTGGTCTACTCTTTTTTCAAGGACCGAATCGAAATAAAAACTGCCGCCTCCGAATGCACCGTTCAATGGGCTATTCTGGTCATGATCCGTGAGATGAATCAACGGGTTCTCCTTGATTCCCAAAAAAAAATGTGGTGTTCGTTATACCGAAATGCTGTTTTGCAGATGAGTCAGAAATAGCAGCCTTCCGGGAGTTGGTTCGCACCAGCTTTGCTGGACCAACGGCATTTCGCGTGTAGTGAAAGTACAACGATTGGCGGAGCCAAATGGAGATCAACCCCGGCAACCGGATAGTCGGAAACTTCAAATCCATAAGTACGATTCCGGCGTTATAAGGTATATTCGGCGCGGTCATCGAACGGGCAGGAACGCCTTTTCCAGGCACTGATTTCACGCTCGGCATCCGCCGTTGTACGTATTACGCGGGCCGACTTGATTAGTGCTGTGCCTGACGCCTAGACATGACTAACGTAAGCTGCAATTCCCCATCCGAATAAAGCGACCCCTGCAACCAGCACCGCGAGCCCTGTCCACACCCAATGGCGAGTCAAGCGGCCCAATAGCCCCCCAATCCGTCAGTAAGGTAGCAACAACCTGGCACTCGGTCCGAATTCTGTTTGTTGCAGGCACGAGGCATTGCCAGAACCTTCGGGTTGAGGTTGAGCAAAGCGGGCGGGCGTGCAGAGCCGATCGTTAAACCATCGGACAACAGTTTTTCGAAGAGCCATCCAAAAGGGGCTCTGCAAATCCGTCGATAAGCTCTCACACCTATGTTCGCGTTAGGTTGGAAGCGGTAGGAATCGCAGGGTTTCCAACCACAGGACGATCCCCTTCTCCTTGGCCAGCCGCAAGCGCATCTGTCGCGCGTGATACACCAGCCGACCCGCTGTGTAGAAGATCAGAAATCGCAGTCGCTTCGGGCGGGCCGTCAATAAATCTGCGGGTAACGCCAAACGCTTCAGGGCCGTCAGCACGTTGTAGGAGATCACCGCCAGCCGCAACCATGCGGCGTTGGCCCCAAAGTATTTCGACGGCAGCACTCCGGTCGCCAACTCATTCTTCAGCACATCATGTGCCCGTTCGATCGTGCCCGCTTTTTCTCGATGCCACTCGATCAGTTTTACCGGCTTCCAGTCCCAAATGTTGCTGAGCACCGCAAAGTGCAAAACGCTGCTGCCGTCAGCAAATAATCCTCCCTGCCGCTTCCTCAACCGGATGGCCACGTAGCGCAACGGTTTCGCCCCTTTCGGCTCCAGCTCCTCGTTGGAAACGAATACCACCTCGGCGCATTCCCGATCCACATCCGGCTCCGGCTTACCGTAGGCTTGCCATTCCGCCTCCGGCACTTCCAGAATCGCTGCGTGCAACGCATGACTCATCCGCGCGCTGACCGCAAAACCAATGAATCCCGCCGGCCCACCTTCGCGTTTCTCGTTCAACAGCCAGCGCAACAACTTATTCTCGTGACAAGCGGAGTCGCCCCGATAGTAATAGCTCGTCACCGTTTTAGGCGCCGCCGCGAAGGCCGCTTGGGCCACCGTCAATGGAGCCATCTGTGCCGGTACATTCCCGTCGCGGAACTCGTCGGCCAGCACCACATCCATCTCTGCCCACACCGCCAGCATCGGTTGGTAGCCGCGCGACCCTTCATAGGTGTACAGGGCCTCTCGTTTGCGGCTCTCGATGATCGTGGCGTCTTGATCCACTGTGAAGACCTTCTGATCCACACAGCGTTCCCCCAACCGCTGAATCAGACTTTGGTTCACTCGCCCCAGCCCCTTGAGCGCTCGGTTCTCCTCAGGAATGTAGGCGATGGTATCCGGTAGACGCCGTTGCTGGGCTTCCTCAATCTTTTCCTCTTCGTGAAAGGCGTTCAAAAACTTCCGCGCCGCTTCCGGAGAAGGCAGCTCATGTCCAACGAGCTCCGCCAACCCCGCATCGCCGCGCAGGTGTGCGAAATCGTCCACGCACTCTCCCCGGCCGCGTTCAGAATCACGAAACTCTCGACGAACGTGGCTTCGTCGTAGCCCCGCTCGCGTTCCTTGACGGCCACGTGTTGCTGCACGCTGCCCGGCAGCCCCAGAGACGGAACGCCTGGACGACCAGCGGAATCCCGCCGAGGGCCGTCAAGGTTTCTTCGAGCGGCTTGGGATCCACTTCGAACAGTAACGGGGACTCGGTGGGTGAAGGTTTCTGCATTCGGCGCATGCCCGCCATCGTACGCGAATCACACACCTGACGGGTGTGAATTCCTGAGCACACGCCTTCTCTTGTCGTTGCGGCTTTTATGCTTTATCCATGGGCTCAAACACCCGCTTCGCCAGCCACCGGGCTACCACACGTCCTCGTTATCGACGGATCGGGGTAGCCCCCCGATGCATCTCGTATCTGCCTAAAAGAATCAGACACCAGAACGGACGGGTTAGCTCATTCCTGATGGGCGCTTGGACGTATAGTCGGATTACCCGAGAAGTGCACTACACGAGTAGCACGCCATGTTCAGGAACCGCCCAACGGTGCCGAGACGTGTTCATGCACGACAATCCAGCCGTGTGCCCGTTTCTCGAGCACCATCGTCCATCGCCCGTCCAAATGCGATGCCGCGCCTTGTTTGCTCACGAGATCTGCCCCAAACGTCACCGTCGCCCACGCCAACGATCCTCGCCGGTGCACCGCCAGATCGTCGTTCAGTCGCAACTTGATGCTGCGATTCGGATCAAAGAGTGCCCTCTGCACGCCCGCCCGGTACTCTGCCCAATTGTTGTATTTCATCGGCACAATGTCGAAATAGGCAAAGCCGGCATCCGCGGCGTAGTACGGCTCGATCTTAGTGATATCCAAACTTCCCCAGGACCCGATGATCTCCGGAACCAGCGTCCGCAATTTGGCTTCTTCCGAATCGGCGCCTGCCCGCGGAATGGTTAATGCCGCCGGACCGGCCATCAACACCATCGCAAGGCCAGATATCATGAGTCTACGCATGATCACACCCTCCTTTGCGATATTTCCAGTGATGCAACTTCAAGGGAGAACTTGCAACGCATGATACGCGGCCTGTCGCGACCCCGTCAACGTTACGGGCTCATCGGCTCATCTTGCCCACGCCCAGTTTTCGACGGCGGTCATGAATGTGAGACCGTTCGAGACGCGGGATTCATCGGCAAGGAGAATGGGGAGCTGTTGGCCCTGGCTGAAGGGTACTTTGACGTCCTCGTCACAATAGACAGGAGGCCGGCACCCGTGAGAGCCGCACTTGCCTGTTCGCAGAGATGTTCAAACCGCTGCTGCTCTGGCAGAAGAACGAGGCCGTCCCCTAAACGCAGCGCGGCAAAGGGCGCACCCGTTCTCAAGCCAAGGTCCTCGCGAAACTGCTTTGGGACGGTGAGTTGCCCCTTCTCACCGATCTTCGTAGTTGTCAGAGATTCGAGCGTCCCCTCTCGGCTTGCCACGAATCGCTCCTGGTGGGAATATCCTGCCACGGCCATATTAATTTTAACCCGGCAAAGTAATATCGAAATTGTAAGATTGCTCCTGTACAAGGAAATGACGCGAGATGTAATGTCATGGGCGCAGCACAAATAATCCAATTCCACGACTTGGGATTTGCAACATGATGTCTTTGCTTCTCTACAGCTTACGTGCAAGAAGGAGGTGCGGGCTCGTACTTGCCGTGCTCATCTGCATCGTAGCTCACTCCTACGCACGGAGTCGTAACGGCCAAGACTTGGCCTCCGCTACATCTGGCTCCGCCCCACTGGAACAGATACAAGCGCGTCAACAACTGTTCTCTGCTCGATGCGGCGTCTGCCATGGACGTGACGCCGCCGGCGGTAGTGCGCTTGGTCCGAACCTGCTCGCCTCGGCGCTGGTTGCTGAGAGTGGAAAGAAACGAAGCCAAACTGCGCAGGCAGCGTCTCAAAGCGCCAATTCACGGTCATATCCGCCCGATCAGATACAGGCTGGTAGAACTCTGTTCGCCGCGCAATGCAGCTTCTGCCACGGACGCGATGCGGGAGGTGGCGAAAGCGGTCCGGACCTGATGGCCTCGGCACTCGTTGAGCAAGACGTGCACGGAGAAAAAATCGGCGAGGTGGTCCGGAACGGGCGGCTTGGCAAAGGGATGCCGGCATTTGATCACGTCGACGAGCAGCAACTAGCGGCGTTAGTTGCATTCATCTATGATCGGAAGGTGAAAGCCAAGGAAGGCCGGCGGCGTACGGTTGACGTCAGCGATCTCCAGACCGGAAACGCCGAAGCTGGGATGCGGTATTTCAACGGCGCTGGCGGATGTGCCAAATGTCATTCTCCTAGCGGCGACCTTGCGGGAATCGCTGGAAAGCTCCAGGGATTAGAACTTCTGAAGCGCATGCTCTACCGAGAGAACGGACGCGCCGCCGAGTCTTCGCCAGGGGACGGACGCCTTGCTGAGCCCAGTAAGGCGATTCCAACTGCTACCGTCACGCTTCCCTCAGGCGAAACCGTAACTGGAAAATTGGCATACCGCGATGAATTCACGATCGCGCTGACCGATCCATCCGGATGGTATCGGTCCTGGCCTGTCACTCGGGTGAAATTCACGGTGATGAATCCGCTCGATGCGCACATCGAGCAATTAGCAAAGTATACGGACGAAGATATGCACAATGTTTTGGCGTACCTCCAGACATTGCGCTAGAGCAACGTAAGGCCGTCGATGGTGAAGAGACTAGCCAAGCGTTGATGTGGGACGCTTCTCTCGTGAGGTGGCGCAAGAATGAAGCTGGTAAGGGAGATCTTCCCTCTCGCTGCGGTGCTAGTTCTGGCGTCAGCGTTTTGCGGCCGCGCATCTGCCCAAGGAATCGATCCCGCTACGCTCCTAAAGCCGACATCTGATAGTTGGCCGATGTACCATGGCGATTACTCCGGCCAGCGTCACAGCCACTTGAGTCAGATTACTCCAGCGAACGTTCACGAACTCACACTCGCCTGGGCCTTTCAAACAGGCCAGACAACGCAAATCAAGTCTTCTCCCATTGTCGCCGGCGGCATTTTATACGTATCGATACCCGATCACGTTTGGGCTGTTGATGCCCGGACGGGTTCCCGAGTCTGGCACTACAACTATCCGCCGAACGAGGGTTCTCACATCGGCAATCGAGGCGTTGCTTTGTACAAAGACTCTGTATATTTCGCTACCCCCGATAATCACGTCGTCTGCCTGAATGCACGAGACGGGACGGTGAGATGGAACGTCGTTTTGGCTGACGTAAAGGAGGGCTATTGGTCATCGGTGGCGCCGCTTATCGTGCGCGATCACGTGCTGGTAGGACTTTCGGGAGATTTTGACAACATCCCCGGAATGCTGAAATCGCTTGACGCGGAAACAGGCCAGGTGCAGTGGACGTTTTACAGCACGCCTTCGCCCGGCACTCCGGGCTCCCCAAGTGGCGGTGCCACCGGCGGCAATATGTGGATTACGGGAACGTATGATCCGGAGTCGAATGTGGTGTTCGAGGGCACCGGAAATCCTACGCCGGTACTGGCAGCGCAGCTCCGCCCAGGCGACAATCCTTGGACCTGCAGCATCGTTGCGCTGAACCCTGACACGGGGAAACTCATCTGGGGATTTCAGCCCTCACCTCATGACACGCATGATTGGGATGCCGTTGAGGTTCCAGTTCTCGTGGATGGGGCCTTCAACGGTTCGCCCAGGAAGATGTTGTTGCAAGCTTCCCGCAATGGTTATTTCTTCGTGCTCGATCGCACCAACGGGAAGAGTCTGTTGACGACTACTTTCGCCGCGGTTAATTGGTCCAGTGGCGTTGATAAGGACGGCCGTCCAATTCGCAACGCCGCAAAGGATCCTGCCCGGGATGGTCGCTTGGTTTCGCCCGATGAGGGCGGAGCGACGAATTATCGTTCGCCTAGTTTTGATGCCCGGACCGGTTTGCTAGTCGTTAGTTCGCGGGATGCCTACGGTATTTATTTCTCGAAGCCGGAACACGGTACGGTTGGCTGGGGCGGCGCAGACTACGAAGTCTTCGGAAAAGCAGTGCTGCGAGCGATCGATTATCAAACCGGAAAAATCCGCTGGAACCACGATCTTGGGGGTGGCGGTGCGGCGGCGGGAGTTCTTACGACAGATTCGGGTCTAATCTTCACTGGCGATTCCGTCCGCAGTGTCATGGCCCTGCGAACCAGCGACGGTGCAACCCTCTGGCATTCCGCCATTGGGCATGTGGGAAATTCCCCAATCACGTATGAACTTGATGGTCGGCAGTACGTAATTGTGGCAAGTGATGGAGCGTTGTTCGCTTGGGCACTCCCAGAGAAATCTGTGGAGCAAACTAGATTTGGCTCGCATAAGTGATGAGTGCATGACCGCAACAAGGCGGGCTTATGGCTCGCTGCGCTGGCGGTTTCTCGCTCTCCTCAATTACTCGAGCGATTGCGAACCAATGCCCTGCCATCTCTGATCGAAATGGCTCGATGAGGAAATCCGGGCCATGCCTATTCTTATAGAGTACTCCTTGGGCGCATAGCGGGACTCGACGAGACTCGAATTTCATAGCTTGATTGCAAGTTCGAGGGAGAACGAGATCATCGCTGCCGCCCAAAGGCCCGTTCGAACCAGGAATTAAACATCAGATCCAAGTTCGCAAGTCCGCCTGGCTGGACCACTCCTCGAAGAAGCTGTGCCGGCCTGGACCGGCGGCTATTCCTTGTTTTTCATGAACAAGACATGCGGTATCCTTAGGCCATCGGCGATTGTTCCGGGCAGTGTCCTGCAGAGCTCCGTGAAATGTGCGGTCGTCTTGCTGCTCAGACTGGCCATCGGTTGGAATGATTAGGGCTCCAATGAAGAATCGGGCTCTGAAAGAGTGTTGAAATGAGCGAAGACATTATCGGGATGCGAAAGGGTGACTACGAGATCCTCGGAGTGCTCGGCGCCGGCGGAATGGGGACGGTCTACAAAGTGCGGAACGTCCTTTCGGACCGCATCGAAGCCATGAAAGTCCTACTCCCGAACCCGGGAGACCAGAAAGCTCTGGCCGGCCGATTCTTACGCGAAATCAAAGTGCTGGCGAGCCTGAGCCACCCGAACATCGCGGCGTTGCGGACCGCGCTTACCATCGACAACCAATTAGTTATGATCATGGAGTACGTCGAAGGCATCACCCTGAGCGCCCGCATGGAACAAGGAGTGATTCCTCTCGGACAGGCGCTCAACTATGTTAGTCAAGTGCTGGCTGCCCTGAGCTACGCGCACAAACGGCAAGTCGTCCATAGGGACATCAAGCCCTCGAATATGATGCTGACTCCGGAAGGCATCACAAAGCTCATGGACTTCGGCATCGCACGCTCCGGCCCAGACATGGGATTGACGATGACCGGCACTACGCTGGGTTCCCTAAGCTACATGTCACCGGAACAAGTCAAATGCGCGCCCGTTGACGCGCGTTCCGATCTGTACTCGCTCGGCGTGTCGCTTTACGAGATGGTCACAGGCCAAAGACCGTTCCAGGTCGATAGCCACTTTTCCATTCTGCAGGCGCACCTGCTGGAATTGCCGAAACCACCGGTTGAAATAAAGCCGGACTTGCCGGAGGCGGTGAGCAAAATCATTTTGAAGGCCATGGAGAAGGATCCCGCAAAACGATTTCAGTCCGCGGATTCATTTTTGGAGGCGGTCGAAACCGCCGCACGTAACAGCGGAGTCGTGCGCGAGGCCACACAGGCTCTTTCCGCGGTGCAATCAAGTCCAGGAGCGGAAGTGCCTGTCCGCAAGGAGGCCACAGTTCTCTTGACCGAGAACATTGACTCGCGAGTCGCTCCGGAATCGGCACGAGTGCCCCAAGATGCGCCGGCATCTTTTCCGCCGCGCATGGGCCAGCCGCATCGCGGTTTGTATATCGGGCTGGGTGCGCTGATCGTACTTTTGGTTCTTGTGGCGGCTGGAATCTCCGCGCCTCATTGGCTACGAACGCGTGCAAAGGAGGGAACCTCCGCCGTTCTATCGAAGGATTCTTCGCCCAAACCGACGGACGGTGGCGCGGCCGGTCTCGAACCAGTGGGCCCCGGTCCGGTTTCAACGACCCCCCTGGCCACAAGTGCAGAAATTCCAGCACTCAACGCGACGGCAGCAGAACTATCTCCACCAGCACCGGCTGTTCAGCCAGCCCGCGGAGCTCACAAGAAAGGCCGCGCCGGACCCGTGAGTTCGGCCACGGCCAAAAATCCTGCGAGCACCGAAAGCCAAGCTTCGCCGGTGGGGGGGCACCAACAAGACGAGAGCGGCGCAGGCGTGCCGCCAGCGCCGTCGGAGGCAGATCAACTAGCCGAACTTGACCGGCAAGCCGATCAGCTCTCCGGCCGCGAAACGGCGATCAGCGCGAGCCTCGACACTCTCCAGCGGCAGCAAAACACGCATGGACTGCAACTACGCGGCGACATCGTTGCCGCGCAGTCTCGCATGCGCACTTACCTTGCCAAGGCGCAAGCGGCGCTTCAGGCTCAAGACATTCGAAACGCCCGCAAGTATCTGGAATTGGCAGAACCTGAAGCCGAGAAGATCGAGAAGTTTCTGGGGCGCTAAGCAGGCTCGCTAGTTAGCTGCCGTTGCTCCTTTTACCCTTGGCATCTGGCTGATCAATCGAATCAGTGACAGCTTCTCCGGTGATCAAGCGCGCGCCGCGGCTAAACGTCAAGTATTCGAATCCCCACTGGACGAAGACCAGGATGCGGCTCTGAAACTCCACGATATAAATCAGGTGGATGAACAGCCACATCAACCACGCGAGCAGTCCGGAAACGTGCACGCCAAAAATATTTGCCACCGCGGCGGCGCGGCCGATCACCGCCATTTCCCCCTTGTTGAAATAATGGAAGGGCGGCGGCTCTCTCTTGCCTTCCAGACGAGCACGGATGACTCTTGCCGCGTACGCTCCGCCCTGCATCGCGACCTGCGCCACACCGGGAAGTGGCTTTCCCTTTTCGTCTCCTGCCTGCGCGAGATCGCCGACGATGAAAATATTGGGGAAATGGGGAATGGTCAGATCGTGGGTCACCTTGATCCGGCCGCTCCGGTCCGTTTCCGCTCCCGTGCGCTCGGCAAGTTTCCAGCCAAAGGGAGTGGCCATTACGCCGCCAGCCCAGAGCACAGTCTTGGCCGGCAGGGTCTCACTCGAATCACCGCGCTTGAACGTGACGCCCCCCGCGTCGATGTTCGTCACCATCACGCTCTTGATCACTTCCACCCCGAGCCGAGTGACTAGCTTCTCTGCCTTGGCCGATAGATCCTCGGGAAAGGGGCCCAAGACTCTTGGTGCGCCTTCCATCAGAATGATCCGCGCCTTTTGCGGGTCGATCCTTCGAAAATCGTGCCGCAGCGTTTCTCGGGCGATTTCCGCAAGCGCTCCGGAGAGCTCGAGTCCAGTGGCGCCGGCTCCAACAATCACGAATGTAAGCCAAGCGCTCGCTTCTTCCGGTGTGGCAGCGCGCTCGGCGCGTTCGAATGCATACAATATCTTGTGGCGGATCGCCGTGGCTTCTTCGACAGACTTCAGGCTAGGCGCCCACTCCCGCCAGGAATCATTGCCGTAGTAAGAGGTCTCAGTTCCCGTCGCCACAATCAGGGAGTCGTAAGCAAAAGTTGCGCCGTCCCTCAAAACAACGTGTCTTGCCTGTGGGTCGGCGTCCACTGCCT
Source organism: Acidobacteriota bacterium (assembly GCA_003225295.1). Lineage (GTDB taxonomy): Bacteria > Acidobacteriota > Terriglobia > Acidiferrales > UBA7541 > Acidiferrum. Next base: position 11,515 of record QHYZ01000040.1, read on the forward strand.
CGCCCAGAAGTACCCGCGTATTTTTCTGACGGCTCAGCACGCCGCGCAATGGAGCGGCAATTTCTCCTGGTGACAGCGAGCCAGTAGCCACCTGGTACAACAATGGCTGAAAAAGATGAAAGTTTCGCCGGTCAAGCAATATAACTTCGGCCGGAGCGCGCTTCAACTTTTGAGCCGCAGCCAGTCCGCCGAATCCGCCACCGAGAATGACGACTCGATGTTTCTCCGCCATTTCGTTCGCCCCCGAACACAACCTCGTCGAAGCTAGTATCATCTCATCTATTGCCGATTGCCCAGCTTTGATGCCCGGGACTTGCGTGGCAATTACAGGCTTTTCTGTTGTCGCCCTCGTTCCGGAATGAAAGCGTTAGAGCTTTTGAATGCGCAGAAAAGAAACGGACCACGGACTTCAACTGGAGAGAAACACCTTGCGCTTCCTGTGCTCGGTACTGATCAAGAGCGGGACCCGCGTTGAGATCTGCAAATTGCTTGATCCCAGGGTCTTCGAAGATCCGTTGCAGCGCGTGGTCTTTGAAGAAATCCGAGAACTTGGATCCATCGATTCCCGCCGCCTGCGGGAACTTCTGCCGGCGCGCGTAGCCAACCGCGGGTTTCCGGACTTCGACTTGAAGGAACTGCTTGCCCCACACGAAGTGAGCGAAAAAGAGATCGATCAACTTTTTGAGAGTGCGCTGCAGCTTCTCGATCTCAGCCATCCGGACAAAGGGCTGCTCACGGAATAGCAGACCGATGACCGGGACCGCGCTGCGTTCGCTGACTTTGATTGAGGTTCTTACATTCTGCGGCTACGTTGGGTGGTACATCTGGCAGCTTCAGACTTCCACTTGGTCATCATGGACGGTGTTTCCCGTTTGGCTGGCCACCAGCTTTGTGCTGCACAAGGACACTCCCAAGACGCTTGGCTGGAGGGCGGATAATTTTTGGAAGGCGACCAAACGTTCGGCTGTCGTCTTTGTGCCATTCATCATCGGACTTTGCTTTTTGGGCCTGGTTCTTGGTGGTTTGCATCGCCCGTTCAACCATCTCTTGATTCCAAAACATTTCTTTGGCTACATGGCTTTTTGCCTACTCCAACAAGTGGGGTTGAGTTCCTACGTCACCAATCGTCTTTTCGCCGCAACAGATAGTGCGGTGCGCGCTTCCCTGATTGCGGGTACGATCTTTGCCGCGCTTCATTGGCCGAATCCGGTTCTTGTTCCGCTCACGTGTGTAGGCGGTATCGCGATGTCCTGGCTGTTCGTGCGCGAGCGCAACATTCTCCCTCTCGCTCTCGGGCAAAGTATCTTGGGAACTTTGGTTTGGTGGGCCGTTCCGGTCGCCTGGCATCACGCTATGCGCGTGGGGCCCGGTTTCTATCACTTTCATCCGCGATGATAGGTAAGCATTACAGATCCAAATGGGCGTAGTTTTTTGCTGTCGCGGCCACACCTGGCTTGGGCCAATACTTCCCTTTCGCATCGTTCTTCCAAACGCCGGAAATCGTGAATCTACACTTCGGACAGGCGCCATCCTTGATGCAATTCCCCGTCACATCGTGCCAGGCGCGCTCTACCAGCCGTTCTTTGCACTTGGGACAATAGGTGTTCGCACCATCGCTGTAGATATTTCCTTCATAGACATACCGCAGGCCCACGTCGAGCGCGATCTGCCGTGCATGGTCAAGCGTCTTGGACGACGTCCGTGGCTTGTCCCGCAGCTTGAAGTCCGGGTGAAACGCAGTGAAATGCAGCGGCACGTCCGGACCTAGATGATTCAGAATCCATTCGGAGAGCTTCCGTGTTTCCGCCGGATCGTCATTCAAAGTTGGAATCATTAGGTTGGTGATTTCGAACCAGACTGACGTTTCGTTCTTCAGCCACACCAGCATCTCCAGCACCGGCTGAAGATGCGTCAGTGTGATCTTACCGTAGAAGTTCTCGGTAAAGGCCTTGAGGTCGACGTTCGCCGCGTCGATGTGGTCGTAAATGTCGTGGAAGGCATCGTAGGTGATGTAACCATTGGTGACCATCACCGTTTTCAAGCCATATTTCCTGGCCGCTTTGCAAATGTCGATGATGTATTCGCCCCAGATGGTCGGTTCGTTGTAGGTAAAGGCGATGGACTCACAACCGTATTTCAAGGCCAGTAGCGGCACATCTTCCGGTGGAACATGCTGCGAACGCACCTGATCTGAGCGTGATTTCGAAATGTCCCAGTTCTGGCAGAAAAAGCACCCCATGTTGCAGCCCGCCGTGCCCATGCTAAAGACGCGCGTGCCCGGCAGAAAATGATTCAGCGGCTTCTTTTCGATGGGATCAACTTGCAGGGCGGCAGGCGCGCCGTATCCCAGGCTATAGAGCCTCCCGTCTTGATTGGTGCGTATGAAACAGAATCCTGCCTGACCGGGATGGATGTGGCAATGCCGTGGACAAAGATAGCAGTGAACTCGCCCGCCTGGCTCCGCTTCCCACCAACGGGCCTCGTGCAAACGTTCCGTCTTCTGGAGGATCTTCAGCTCTTCCATGGATCCTCCTCCTGACCAGCATTATACCTCTGGGCGGAGAGGTACGCGCAGGTCATTCAAGTTTGTTGAGGGTATGTGCTCGAGCTTCAGGCGTGCCGCCGGCGCTGAAAGCGGCGTCTTTCCGCGGCCCAGTCCACGAAGCGTTCCATATGCTCGCGGTACTTCCAGGCGAGGTGAAAGAATTTCCCGGCGGTAAGATCGGCGGCTTCTTTCCCGAGAAAAGTCTCAAAGCGCCATCGCACATAGGGGCTTTCCCACGGCTTGAATCGATATCCCCGAGCAGCACTCCAGTAATACTGCAGCGTCTTAATCATCTCTTGCGCAATGGCCGAATCGCCCAGTCCTCTTCGACAAGACTCTAGCTTCCGGCTGCCGGCGCCGAGAGATGATCGTGCACCAGAATCCAGCTGGCGCCGCGCTTCTCCCAAATACCGGTGTACCGGAGATCCATTTCAGTAGTCTTGCCGCTCTTTGATTTTTCCGTCAAATGCATCGGAACGATGGTCCAGGCGATCATGCCGCGGCGGTTCACTTTCAGATCCTTACCGGCGGTCAGCTTGATCTCCGAAGCATTCTCCAGAAACTCCTTCTGCACTCCGTCGTGAAATTCCTTCCAGCCGTGGTACGCAAAGGGAGCGACATCGTAGAAAATCAGGTCGTTGTCCTTTGCGTAGAATTTCGCCGGAGCCTCCGCCGTTCCCGTGCTCCAAGCCGCGCAAAAGCTATCGATTAGCTTGCGGAAGTTAGCTTCGTCCGTGGCTTTCTGCTGCGCCCGGGCCCCAACGAAAGTCAGCAACGCACCGACTATCGCCAGCGCCACATACAGCAGCCAGCGCCATCGCTCGGCATTTTTGTGGCTAGCTCTGCCCACAGATGCGGTCATTCCGTGTCTCCTCTCAACTCGGGAACGTGAGAATGTAGGGGATCTCCCAAAGCGTGTCGCATAACCTATTCCCATTGGCGGGGTTTGGCAAGAGCTCTTATTTTATTTTTAGGGCCGAGATGCTTCCATGAGCGCCCTGATTGTGCGTGTGATGGCCGGGCAGACGCCGGAAGGCGGTTTTGTCAGACAGCTCCTCGATAGTCTTACTTTCGACCAGGAGGTAAATCTCTCTTCTCAGGAACGCACCTTTCATCTTGCATTGCTAGCGCGGTCCATCCCTACGGCTGGCTGGCTGGCGAGTATGATTCGGTTCGGCCCGCACCGCTCCTCTTCTATTCCCCTTCCCGGAGCCTCCATTCGCCGGTAAATCGTTCCTCTTCGCCGAATCTTGGATGCATACCTTTTGTCGAACTCCTGGAACGGCTGGTAGTAAAAGACGGCACGAGGGTCACGCTGATTCCGGTTGGCAAGCTTCGTGCGCATCCATCGCTCTTAC
>QHYZ01000041.1 GCA_003225295.1 Acidobacteriota bacterium
ATGAAGAAGCTCAAGCCGCACAAAGTTGACTGGGCGCAAATTGAACGCTTCCTCGCGAGCGCCGACAAGAAGCTCGCCTCAGCCCATAAAATCCTCGCCTTCGATGAAGAAGCCTGCCTGCAGCAAGCCTACGAGGCCATGCTTAAGGCGTCCCTGGGGTTCATGTTCAGCCATAGCTTTCGTGCGAGAAGCCAACCGGGGCATCATAATCGCGATCATTGATTTCGTTCGGGCGCGTATCGACAAAAAACATGCTGGTTTGCTGACCGTTTTCGACCGTCTCCGGCGGAAGCGAAGATATGGCCCTTTATGACGACACGGGATTCGTTTCTCACCATGACGCTGAGCAGGCCCTCGAAGCCGCGCGAGATTACTTGGGCGTTGTCCGTGCCGATATCACTGCGCGGAAACCTTGACTTGATGTGTCCGAGCCCGAGCTAGAACGGTACGAATTCTCCCAGCCGATTGGGTTATTGCGGCTTGGCGTACTCAGCTTTGGCAGCGATGAGGGTTCCCGAGAATTAGCTGTGTCAACCACCGGGGACCGATCCTGACGGTGGCGAGAGTCCCAGAGTCCCACAGGATTAGGATCGTTACATGTCAGGCTACCTCGAGTAATAAGCAAGGGAACGAAGACTTCTTGGAGGACGGTTTCTTCCTTCAAAAGCCCTTCTCGCGCGATGCGCTGGTGCACAAGGTGGGTGAAGCTCTGAGGGGCAACTCTAAATCGAGAACCTGAGCTCATTTCTTCTGTTTTGAACTTGTCCGAGTGCTGCTGGGCCGGCTTATGCTGCGTTTGGCTTCAGGACTTTGAGTTGTCCAATCAGGTGGAGGAAAGGAGATGCGCCAAAACCGAGGGCATGGCTTCATAAAGTCGACGCCTACTTGTCTCTTCTCCGAGACAGGAGGGAAGCGTCAGGGAGGAGGACACAGATGGGGCGCAAAAGTGTGTCCTTTTGCACCCCGCTGTGTTTCTTGGAAATCCGCATAAAGCATTTATTTTGAATGGTAGTGGGGACTCGAACCCCAGACCTCTACCGTGCCAAGCGGCTTTATTATGCACCGCCAACAACTTCAAGGCCGTTAGGAGCGGCCTAAGTACGTGTAAGTACGCCTAAGCGGGAATTCTTACAGGTGAAATTACAGGTGAAGAAATTCGTGTGGAACCCGTCAGGTGCGAGAGTAACGGCGCAAGGACTACCTTCCAAGCACAACGTCGATTCCAGAAAGCAGTAACTCCAGCTTTGGGCGCGGGAGTTTCCCAGTCCGCTCTGTTAGGAGATCTTTGTCCACGGTGACGATTTGAGAGACGTTGGCTACAGAATCCTTGGGTAGCCCCGTGAGACGCGCCGAGAGGGTCACATTTCCTGGGGCCGTGCCCCATTTGAGATTGCTGGTCAGCGGAACACAGACTGTGGTGGCGAGGCGGCTCCCATTCAGTGCATCGCATTGCACGACAATCACTGGCCTTCTGAAACCAGGACCGGACCCCGTCGCATCGGGCAGATCCGCCCACCAGATTTCCCCTTGGGAAATTACCATTCGCTGCGCTCTAGAACGCGACGGGCCGCAGAGGAAACGAACTCGTCTTTCGCGGCGCCCAGCTCGGAGCAAGCCTTATTCATCGCCTCGGTAACACTGTCTGGAGTGTGGCGGGCCAGGTATTCTTTCAGAGCGTCGCTAAAAAGGCGACTGCGGGATCTTTTGGTTTTGCGAGCCAGGCGCTCGGCCCCCTTGAAGACGTCTTCCGGAATAGAGACAGCAGTTTTCATACCCGTAGTATAACTGCACTTTTGACCGAGTGGCAAGCTGGAGTTGCCCGTGATCCGGGCACAATCACCAAGCTGATTAGGCGGACCAGATTCACGGTTAGCCGCGTACACACCGACGCTGCTTACTTCGAGGTTCGAATTTTTCGAGAATTTTCGGTTCACAAACGCGGTTTCAAACATAAACGCGTGGGCGGCAGCCAGCGTGCCGCCGGAGGCGCTGGTTGCGCTGTGGCTGGCCCCGGTGCTACTCGTCGCGGCGCTCCAAAGCCGCCGGCTTTTTCGGATCCAACTCCAGGACAATGCCATTCATGTGGTCCGACGTCTGTTACCTCTGGCCATTGCTGCATCCATGTGGAGCTTTCTGGGCGCGGCGCTCTTAGACTTCGCGGACCATGGAAGGCAACAAATGTGGACGCTGTTCCGTGAGACCCATGAGGCCATTGAGAAGATCCAACCCGGAACCCCGAACTTGGATGCTGCGCATCCACTCCAACTCACGGCGGAAGATTTGGCCAAGGCTTCTCCCCTCTCTGAGCGTGCGCGTCGCTGGCTGACTGGCTCTCGCATTACCGTGGTTCCTGACAAGTTTCATGGCGGGGTCGGTCGGGGTGAAAAACTACCGTGTCAAGGTAGCAAGGATAGGTTTACAACAACTTACAAGACCGCGGGGACTGCCAAAGTACGCGGAAGTCATACAAGACATACTTTTTGTGGGTTGGGTTGTGGGTTGAAATATTCATGGCAGAAGCACCGATCTACCCTTCTTTACCACGAAATCTCCCACTGGGCCAGAGTTTTCAGGCATAGCCAAGGCATAGCCGGGCCAGCCCCTAAGTTCCATCCACGCAGGCATAAGCTCGTCTCCGCTGTAACAGTCACCGGAGGAGGGATCGTGCGCGTTCGCTATCAGCCAGGATATCTGCGGCTCGGCCATCGGAGGTGTGGACCTGATTGTTGGGGGTTCCTTTGGTGGGACAGAGAACCCACCGGTATCCGGATCCGCCGCAAAGCCATCATCGGCACCATTCAGCAGTACCCAAATGTGGAAGACGCCTGGCAGGCGAGTAACGGCCTCCGCGTATCGATCAATGAGGCACGAAATCGTCAACCTGAACAAGCCATCACCGTTGCCGACGTTGTCGATCACTACACCGCAACTGAGCTCGCTGCTGATCTGGTTAACAGGGGAAAGTCCTATGCCACGAGGACGATCTACAGAGAATTTCTCACGAGATGGGTGAAGCCCACATGGGGAAGTCTGAACATCCGTGATGTACGCACCATCGCGGTCGAACGTTGGCTTCATCAACTGGTGCGTAAAGACGGAAGCCCTTTGGCGCCCTCGACCAAAGCGAAGATCCGCAACTTAATGAGCGTGCTTTTTAATCACGCCATCCGTCAGGAGTGGTTGGAACAGGCAAGGAAACCCATCTTACTCGTTCGGCAGAGTGCCAAGCGGCAAAGAATCCCCGCGTGGCTGGAACCCGAAGAATTGCGCGCACTCCTTTCAAAGCTTGATTGGTGTTTTCGTGTAATGGTTTTCCTGGACGCAGCCACCGGGCTAAGACGCAGCGAACTTCTTGCGCTGAAGTGGGGAGATGTTGAGTTCGACAATCTGCAGATCAGAGTGCAGCGCTCGATTTATATGAATGTTGTAGGCGATTGCAAGACGGAAGCCTCGAAAAGACCTGCGCCCATGGATCCATTACTCGCCGCCGAACTTTGGGCCTGGAAACAGCATAGCTCTTACAGTCAACCCTATGATTGGGTGTTCGCGAGCCCTCGTACCAACGGCAAGAACCCTTACTGGCCAGATATCCTTCTTTCTCGCGTCCAGTGAACGGCACTTGCCATGAAGCGCGAGCTACCAGACTATCTGTAGAGGACCAGTTTAGCCCAAGCATTGCTCCCAGCGTGAATCTCGCCGCTTCTTGACTCTCTTGCGATCTGTCAATTACTCAATGTGGTGTGTTCGATTTTGTTGGCTCTGCCCGATAAATTGTGGGATGACTGGGTATGGCTGCGCCGATTCCGGCGCCTCCCGCCAACCCCACCACCGCGCCGATGGCGATCTCGGCCCCGCGTCCAAGACCACATAAGTTGAACGAAGTATTTGAATTGGAGCATCTCGATGCCGCCACGCCAATTCCAGCGCCAGCTCCCGCCCCGACGACGCCAAAGATTAGAGCATTGCGGAGGCGATGGCTCTTGTCGAGGACCGTTACACGCGCGACGTTCTCTTTGCGAATGCCGATGTCGTTTGATCCTTCATGGATCTGGATTGCTTCCTCGGTGACAGTAGAAAAAGTGCCTACGTGCTTCTTCATGTCAGTCTCAATCAGCTCAATCTTCTCACCAGAGCGAAGACCGTAGAGCGCCTTCCAATCGTCCTTTTTGTCTTGGGCGCGCAGCGAGCACGGAACGAGAATCAGAAAACACGCCAATGCAGCATTACGCATGTTCAAACCTCTCTTTTGTTTACACCCAGAGCATTACGTGAGATTTTCTTTTTTTCCATCAAGACTGTGAAAGATTGCAGGGGCCGACAAATCGGTCTTCTTCACTTTGTTGGCGCCCAAACATACTTCCCGGTCTTGTCGATGTAGCCCGCTCTCTTGCCGAGTTCGACGTACGCCAGCCCGTCGGAGAAGGGGTAGGCCTCGTCGTACTGTGGCGCGATGACCATCTGTCCGGTCTTGTCGATGAATCCCCATTTGCCGACTGTCTTCACTGGAGCGAGCCCTTCGGAAAACTTATAGACTTTGTCGTACTGAGGCGGGATCACCATCTTACCGGTTTTGTCGACGTAGCCCCATTTTTTGGCAAGTTCGACGCTCACCAACCCTTCGGAGAATCCAAAGGTGTCGGAGAACTGCGGCGGAATGACCATCTGGCCGGTGCTGTCGATGAAGCCCCATTGGCCACCGGTCTTCACCGCTGCCAGCCCTTCGACGTGTTGATAGCCGACGTCGTACTGAGGCGGGATTACCATCTTACCGCTTTTGTCGATGTAGCCCCATTTCCCGCCGTCCTTCACGGCTGCCAACCCGCCGGAAAATCGATAGGCTTCAGAGAACTTTGGTGGGATGACCATGTTATCGGTCTTGTCGAGGTAACCCCATTTTCCACCGTCCTTCACGGCTGCCAGGCCTTCGCTAAATGGTTTGGCAAAGTCATACTGCGAGGTGACCATTTTGCCGGTCTTGTCGATGAGGCCTAAGCCTCGCTCCCCAGGGACCGCTACCACGGCCAGCCCTTCAGAGAAGGGTTGAGCAAAGGCGTATGCCTTCGACATGACCATCAGGCCGGCCTTGTCGATGAATTGGAGGCGGATGCTCTTGCCGCCTAGGTTGGGGAACTGTTGAATGAAGGCGAACCCTTCAGAGAATGGATACGCAAAGTAGTAATGAAGCGGGATGACAATCTTGCCCGTCTTGTCGATGTAGCCCCACTTTCCATGCTCTACGACAGGAAAGAGCGGGCCGGTCTCGTTCGCGGGAGAATGCAGGTCGGCAGTCTGGCCGGGCTGTGCGGCCTGTGGGAGGCTCGCCGAATTATCTGCAAGGAGCGACTCAGCGAGAAGCTGGTTAGCGGCTCGTTCGTCATTGGCCCGCAGAGGCCGAAGAACAAAGAAAGCAGTCAACAGCAGCAACAGAGAGAAAGTGGCAAGCTGGGGTCGCGGAATCATCTGGATCTCGTCGTCTCACTCAGTTCTGATTTTCATGTGCTTCCTGCTATTGCTCACGTCCGAGTTCAGCACGAAGCTCTTCGTCATCGAGAACTCCGGAGGAACAGCGTCGTGGGCATCGCCAGGCAGTGCAAATGGGATGAACGACAGTACTGGCATGCTTCCCGCCCCTTGAGAACTGGCCACGAATCGTTGCCTGGGCTTATCCCAACGCAAGGAGAGCAAGATTTCCTGCCCCTCGGCAGCAGTTCCGAGAGAGGTTTTCCCGATGTATTGCCCATCCGCTTGGAGAAGAACCGATACAAGGAACTCCTTCGAGCCAACCACTCTCTCCAGAATTAGGAAGGCTTGCACTTCCAGTCGATGACTTGCGACGCCAACTTTCAACGAGAACTCCTCTCTATGGCTTCTGTATCGGATTAGGGGTGGCCAGAAAACCGTGTTGTCCGGCTAAGTTATAAATGCCTACTATCTGGCCCGCCTCGTTCGCCCGAACGGCCTCGGTGAGGAACGCGCCGGGAGAGTCCACGTTGTTGAAATTGCCGGCAATCAGCGTGAAGCCATGGATCACCCCATTACTGTCGTCGTAGAAGCCGACGATTTCCCCATTGGCAGTGATGCCGAAGGCGGCTGTATCATCCAAAGCGCCGGGAAAGTCAATGGTCATGAAATTACCCGCGCTCAGCAGAAAGCCGTGGCTAATCCCGGAGGCATCGCTGAAGTTGCCGACGATTTGTCCGCGGTCGTTGATCCCTCCGGCCACCGAGCCCTGCACGGCGCCAGGAGCGTCGATGGTCGTGAAATTACCCGCGCTCAGCAGAAAGCCGTGGGTATTTCCCGTAGAGTCCACGTAGGCGCCGACGACTTGGTCCAGGTCATTTATGGCCTGAAGAGATGTGCCGGTAGCGCTAGGAAAGTCAAAGATCTTGAACACTCCGTGGTTTAGCAGGTAGCTGTGTCGCACGTGGCTGCTGTCCAGAAAGGTCCCGCCGATGACGCCGCGGTTGTTGATGGCGAGGCCGCGCGTCTGAATTGACCCAGGCGGATCGAAGGTTGTGAAGTTTCCCTGGCTTAGTACATACCCATGGAGCACACCGGAGGAGTCGAGGAAGTCTCCCACGATGTCTCCCATATCGTTGAGTCCGAGGGCGCGAGTCCGGGTCGCGCCAGGGAAGTTGATGGCAGTGAAGCTCAAAAATGCGCTTGCCGCCGCAGCGGGGGTCGTACTGCTCGTGCTCGTGGGGCCTTGGGCCAGAGCTACAGCAACGGAAAGAACAACTAGAACCAAAGCACCTAGAATTTTGTATTTCAAGGTTTCTTCTCCTTCTTCACTGAATTTGGAACCCACTGGCCGGCTACGGCTATTGTCGTTCCGCTGTTCGCTGCAACCTTCCACAATCTCACTGGATTAAAGTTTCGAGATCGTGTTGCTAACGCCGTTGGTTACCCAGACGTTGGCGCCATCAAAAGCCACGCCGTTGACGGGAAAGGTTCCCACAGGAAATGTCCGCGAGCGTGGTCCGATTCCCTCTTCACTAACGCGCAGCTTTGTCACCGTGTTGTTCCCGGAATTCGCCACCCAAATGTTGACTCCATCAAACGCTATGCCGTTGGGCAGTATCCCTACGGCAAACGTGCCGAGTGTTGCGCCGTCCCTGGCGCGAAGCTGGGTCACCGTGCCGCTCTGGTTATTTGAGACCCAAATGTTGGCTCCATCGAATGCCATCGCCTCAGGCTTACTTCCCACAGTAAAGATGCCGAGGATCGCGCCGTCGCTGGCGCGTAGCTTAGTAACGGTATTGCCCGACCCGCCGTTCGCGTGCGTGTTTGACGCCCAAATATTGCTTCCGTCAAAGGCTATGCCTTCGGAGGGGTTGTAGACGCTGTTTCCGACGTCAAAGCTGCCGAGGTTTGCTCCATCGCTCGCGCGCAGCTTGACTATGTTGTGGGCGCCCACCCAGATATTGGTACCGTCAAAGACCAGAGCTGAGTTACAGCTTCCAACGGGAAAGCTTCCCAGGATCGTCCCATCACTCGCCCGCAGCTTGGTCACCGCGTTTCCGTCACAATTCCCCGCCCAAATGTTGGCGCCATCAAAGGCTAAGGCATATGGTCCGGGTACCGCAAACGTTGCGAGAGTTGTCCCGTCACTTGGCCGCAGCTTCGTGATGGTGTTGCCGAAGGTACTGGCGATCCACAGATTTTCGCCGTCAAAAACCACGCCTGTTGGGAACCCCGCAACGGAGAATTGTGTCGTCTGGTTCGCGTCGTACCAGTGCAGAGTGGCCACTTGCAGCGGGTTTTTACTGGAACTTGGTCCATCTTGCGCATACGACGTTGGGGCTAGAGCCAGGGCGAATGAAAAAACAACCAGAAGCAAAACAGCTTGAATCTTGGATTTCATTTTGTATTTCAAGGTTTCTTCTCCTTCTTCACTGAATTTGGAACCCACTGGCCGACTGCGGCTATTGTCGTTCCGCTGTTCGCTGCAACCACCCAAAACCTCGCCCATCGCGATGCGAAACTGCCCGTACTGAGGCGTTACAAGGACCTGGATTACAGCGGTCTCCTTCTCCAGGCCCCTTGCCAACGACCGCGCCGAGCACGAGTCCGCGTACGGTAGTTACCGCGTTCGGGGCAGTTGAGGAACACTCAGCTTTGGAACCTGCGGAATGCCCGTCTTTGGCACCTGAGGAACGCTTGGCCGTGGCGGTATCGGCCGAATCGTCGGCGGCGGAACAATCCGCGGAATTTTGGCGACAGCTGGGTTCTTCAGATGACCCGAGTTGACAAGCTGCGCGAGATGCTGGCGTGATGACTCGACAGTCTTGACATCGGTTTGCACTTCGGCCATGCGCATCGTCTCATACCCGCGGCGCCTTACGACGATCCGATAGTCGAAGGTCACGTTAGAGCCGCCGTCTCCATGCTCTCTCACCTCAAAGCCGGCAGCCGTCTTTCGCGCCACGTATAGTCCGTTGGAGTCTCCGTTTGGAGTGAGAAATACGTGATAGCTGATCGCCGCGTTTGTGGCCTCACCAAACGAAGGGTCGAGCGGCACCCAAGCCACTCCACTCTTGAGTTCGCCGCTTCCAAAGTCCTCGAACCAGTTTTCTGGGCTTTCAACGGCGTATAGCGCTACTTGCCTCCCGTTCTGAAGCGTCGCAGTAGATGACTTAGTACCATCGACCGTCAGGTTGCCGGCGATGTGCAGGTTCCCTTTTGCGTCCAGGCTGAAGACTTGGCTGAAGTTGGGCCCGGAGAGACCTTGCAGAATCAGGCCTGCTCCCGCATGGGCGACGAACTGGCCGGCTACGCCGCCGTCATTGCTGTTGAGGAACCCGACCACAGCGGTGGGATAACCGGACGGGGAAGCAGCGTCTCCAAATATTGCGTTTCCGTTCGGACTGTTGGCGTCAGCAAAGATGCCGAACGCCGTACCGGTCGTCGCGAAAGCACTGCCAAGCACCCCGGCGCCGAAGCCGGTCGTAGCCGTCGCACCGAATACGCCGTACGCATTCCCGGTCGTCCCGTTGGCGAGTCCACTCAAGCCGATCCCGCCATCGGTAGCATTATTGCCGCCGAACACGCCATTGCCGGCAGAGCTGGAACTCACGCCAATGACGCCATTGGCGGGGCCGCTGGTGCCGTCCGCGACGCCCATGACACCGACTCCTCCGTTGCTCGCCCTGTTTTGCGCAATCACACCGTTGCCATTGGGACTGGAACTTTCTCCAACGACGCCGTTAGCGAAGCCGCTGGTGCCGTTCGCGATGCCTTCTACTCCGATCCCATCGGTACCCGCACCGTTAAATCCAAGCATAGCCGTGCCATTGGGGCTGACACTCTGTCCAAACACACCGTAGGTAAAACCGGAGGTCGCGTCTTCAAAACCTGCGACTCCAGCACCATTAGTGCTGGCACTACCCCCCCACACGCCGTATGCGGGGCGACCGGAGGAACCTGTAACAGCGCCACCGATTCCAACACCGTTGACGGTCTGGCCATACACGCCTGTGGCTTGACCGCTGGCATCGTTACCAAACACCCCAACTCCATTTGGGCTGGCGTTCTGCCCGAATACACCGTTCGTGAATCCGTTGGCAGCGTCCGCAATGCCGTACACGCCGTTCCCGCTGCTGCTGGAGGTATGTCCGAAGACACCGTTGACGAAGCTGGAGGTCGCTGCCGTGTCTCCGTATACCCCGTTGGCGAAGCCGGAAGTGCTCACGGCTCTGCCGAATACCCCCGCGAAGTTCGCGCTCTGGCCGTAGACACCGACTCCGGCGGCGGGATTAGTAGCGATTCCAGCGACACCGGCGCCTGCTCCAGCATTCTGGCCGTACACGCCGTTTTGGTTGCTGGAAGTGGAAGTGGAGGTCGCGAGCCCGACCAGGCCGCTTCCGCCTGTGCCGCTGACAGAAGTGGCCACCAAACCCGACCCGCTTCCATTCTGGCGGACCAATACCACCTGGTTGCTGGTCGTGCCATTGAACGTGGTCGGAGGAAGCATGGGCCCTGCGGAAGACGCCTGAGGAGTCAACGTATTATTACTTGTCTTGGCTTGACCCTGCTGCTGGATCCCCGTCGACGTTGGTTGGGCCGCAACTTGACCTTGCGCCTGAATCACCTGGCGAACTTGCTCGCCCAAACTCTCCGACAGCACGAAATCAGAGGCGGACTTTCCCCCCAGCTTCTCAGCCTCGACCGCCTTCAAAGCGTACGGTACGCTCACTAGCAGGATGCGCGGGCGTTGCGGCTCGCCCTGAATTTGCACGCCCAGCCAGCGCGCCTCGTCAGATCTGAATAGCCCCACAGGGACGCCATCGGGTTGAGTCGCACCGATCAGGGCGGTATAACTTCCCTGCTTATCAAGCTGCAGCTTCTGAGTTTCCTTCCAGAGCGGCTCCTCGTCGGTCTCCTGCTTGTAAAGTGCAAAGGTCACTTCCACCTCGCCGCTCAGGGGTCTGCCCATAGAGTCGCTTAAGACTCCACCGAACTTCACTAGCCGAGGCTGAGCAGTTTGATTCTCTTGCGAAAGTGCAATGGTCATCGCTGGTGAGTCGGGCTCTGCCGCCGAGCCGCGACCGCCTGAGCGCACTCGCTCCTCAACTGGCCTGCCGTCTTGCCCCTGTGCTACGGAGACCAAACCAACACAAAATATTAAAGACAGAAGTGTGCTCTGCTTCATATGCGCTCCTTAGATGATTAACAACCTACGAAATCTGCCGATGCTCTTCATAGTGAACCTGTCTGCGTTTTGCGGCTTTGAACCTGAACCTCATGTGAAGCCTAGGGAGCATTCCCGGGCATGGCAAGCGACAAGGAGCGACATGGGGCTTTGGCGTCTCTTGTCGTCCTCTCTAGACCTGGTTGAAGCAGGTACTCTACAATGCGAATTCGTACTCGCAGGACACAGACGACATGGCAAGTCCTGTCCTCAGGAGAACAAATTTCCGCTTCTCGTAGTTCTTGAGGGCATTCAACGAACCATCCTGACGGTGACGGATTTGCTTCCCGGCATTCCTCCTCAGAATGAATCACCGTGACATGACGCCGAGACCCTTCAGAGAAGATTTGAGGTGGCTCGATCTTGCGAGAATGAGGTTCGTGATTCCACCATTCGTCAAGTTCTAACTTGCGGGCATACACGCTATTTGCCCGCTGATGGAGATGCCGGTGCACGGGTAGTCCTTCGCGTCTTTCCCAACGCTGGACTGTGCGGACGGTTCGCTTAAGGTGAGAAGCGATCTCCTTCCAGGAATCCAGACGATCGTTCGCCTCGGGATTTGCAAGAACGGGGACGCCGTGGCTTTCTCGGCTTAGACGCCGGGGCTCCCTGATACTCTTCTGACCCAGATCTCCTGGCCGGAAGAGTGGATGATGGTGTGTTGTCCGCATGGCTGGCATCAGTTTCTCTCTCTTTCGCACCTGCGCTTGCTCGTAGGCAGAGTCAGCCCTGGACCAGAAGCCTCGTTTTTGAGCCGCTCGATCACGAGTTCCAGCTCCCTGTGATTCTCAGTAATCTCATCGGAAACGCGCGACCGTTGCTTCTGCCATGCGTCGATTTCCTTCTTGTTCCTTCTTGCAAGCACTGACGGAGCTCGCCCTCTCGTGCACGTGGCGGTGGATGGGCAAACCCTCACGCTTTTCCCAGCGTTGCACTGTGCGCACATTTCGATTCAGGTAGGCCGCGATTTCTTTCCATGAATCCAACGGGGCTCTTTCCTGCTCGAGCTGCAACGATGTTTGCCCCATGTTCCCTTCGCTTTCGTTGGACATTCTGGAATCTCCACGGCGCAGCGCCACACAATTCAGGCCCAAGTACTCGTGTCGACCTCGTCTTCAATCAACTCACACGACGTCGGCTCGGCCGCGTTAGCCGCGTCCAAAAACCGGGCTTTTCCGCGCTTCCGGATTCCTTTGCGAAAGCGCAAACATGCAGGTAGCGCCCGTGGGCCCAAAGCGCCGCGCCGGAAACGCCGGAACCAGTGAACCGGACATCTTTTCCCAATCCTACGGCTCTGTCCGAAAAGCTGGGGGCCACACCGATGCCTCCTACAAACGTAGACAACTCTTCCGTGCTCGCGCGTCCTTGCTCCTCCGGCGCCGCATCAAGCGCATCCAAAGCGTAGCTGCGCACCAGCTTCTCGAAGAACTTATGCATTACCTCGGCGTTATCGAAAAGGTCTAATCCAAGCACGCGGCCCGAGATCGCAAACGCTACCCCGCACTGCTCTTTCTCGCAGCTAAACGCCCGAACGAATTCTTCTACCCCTCTAGCGTGATGATCAAAGAGAGCCGACATGGCCTGCGTCGGTGATGCTGTTTTCAGTCGCGCGGCCTTGGCCGCCAGTTCTTCCCACACCGCACCCTGATCTGAAGAGCGCGAGCCACTCGACCGAATGGATCGGGTGACCTGCGAAGCTCGCGGCCCACGCGCCCCGGAGTACATCATGTGACCGGCTGTCTTCAGGTCCACGCTGGCCGAGCACCAGCGGCCCGCCTCGACACAAGATACCGGGATGGCCATCGTATGCTTGGCGGGCACAAGGATAGTCAGATTTAGAACGCGGTTCTGCTTGGCTCCGACGAGTTCCTCTCCGTCAACCAACAGAACCGGCAATTCCGCGGTGTTGGTAATGCTCAACTCCGGAACGGACCCGCCGCCGGAAAGCTCCGTCACCCGGACTTTGCCCTGGGCGATTCCGTCCTCCAGAAGCAAATAGTCGAGCGGCTGTGAAACGTTTCGGCGAATCAACGGAAATAAGTCGAGGTTGCGAGTTTCCGAAGCTTGACCAATTTCGATGCGCGCGAATTCTTCCTGAAGGGTCCACATCTGCTTGCACCTCTTTCGGATGTTCAGGCGCACCCGACTAGAGGCACGTCGCGGGCCAAATCAGACCCTCGCAAAATCAATAACTTGCGAAAAAAATCGACACTGAGTCGACAACTTAGGTTTACGCGGCGTCAACCTGGGTTGTCAGATTGTCCGGAGACGAACTTGTTTACTGCCTGCTTGGATACGCCCAGCATGGCCGCAGCCTCGGATTGATTCCCCTTGCAAGCAGCCAGCGCGCGCAGGAAGAGTTGCTTGCGGGCTTGGTTGAGATAATCCTCGACAGAGAACCCTTGCCTTGGTTCCGGCAGGGCCGCAAACATATCTTTAGCTTGCTGATTGTCGGTGATCAGCAGATCCTCGCCTCGGATAACCTCGTCGCGGGCGTACAGAACTGATCTTTCCAGCACGTGGGCAAGCTCACGGACGTTGCCCGGCCAGTGATAGCGCTCCAGACGCATCAGCGCATCCGTACCCAGTCTCCGCGGCTTGTGGCGCCGCTGATTGATCTCGCGGAGAAGGGTCAGCGCCAAATTCGCAATCTCATGGCGACGCTCGCGTAGCGGAGGCAATCTGATGGAGACGACGTCAAGCCTGAAATATAGGTCTTCGCGAAATCTTCCCGCGGACACTTCTTTCCGCAGGTCACGGTTGCTGGCCGCGATGATCCGCACATCCACGTGTCGCGGGGCTGTGGTTCCCATCCGCTGTACAACGCCATCCTGGAGGACACGCAACAACTTGCCTTGCACTTCAAGAGTCAGCTCAACGATTTCATCAAGAAATAGCGTGCTGCCGTCCGCGCTCTCGAATATTCCTTTGTGATCGGTACTCGCGTCGGTAAACGCCCCTTTGACATGTCCGAACAAATAGCTCTCCGCCAGCGTCATGGGAATTGCGGCACAATTAATGACCACCATGCCTTTTGGAAATCGGGGGCTAAGCCGATGAATCAACTTTGCGAACTCCTCCTTGCCAGTTCCTGTTTCCCCTTGCAGTAAAACTGGAAGATGACTGTCAGCCGCGATCGCGGCTTGCTCGACGGCGTGTCGAAGCGTTGCCGATCCGACGTAAATGCCTAACTCTAGAAGGACTTCGTCCAGTCCAGGAAGCTGCAGTGGTGCGCTTTCCTTTGCTGTTGGCTCGTCCGGCGAGCCCATAATAATTTCGTATTCACCAGTCTCTGTGGGACTCTCCTCCCGTCGCGTTTCCTTTGGTTTGGAGGGGCTTTCCGGTAGAATCCGCGGACCGCGCGCCCCCGACAAGGATGACGTCGGCACCCCCCTTAGCTGCGTCATCGTCGGCAAAGCCAAGTCTCGGATGTTCTCCCAATCGCTTGACTCCAGTTGCACCTCTCGGACGTTCGCTTTTCCAAAAAGTGGCCGCGCAGGTGTCCCGACCTGAAGGAATTTTGCGGGCAGGACTCCCGTGGCGGCGAGGAGAAACCAAGCAGCCCGCATTTCCGCGGTACCACTGGAAACACACACATAACTCTGGCCTCCCCGCATCCGCCACGCCAGGGCTAACTTCTGCACAATCGCTCGGAGCAGTCCGATCAACACCCTGTAATTCCTGGGGTCTGAAATAGGGAGCTCATGCAAAGTAATTCGGCAATCCGGATACCGTTGCAAAGCTTCCGCTTCGGTTTCCTGTGCGTTCTTTCGTGTGTGCGGTGTGTAAAACAAAAAAATGCGGTCAAACTTCTTCGCGCTGAGGATCGACAGAATCGGTCCAGGAAATTGCTCCTCCGCGAGTTCCCCCGGTGCAAAAGGATCCTTCGGATCCACGAACGCGAACAGCAAATTAAGCTTGGATTGCGCTTCCGAGGTTTGCGCGTGATGGCGAGATTCTTCCTCTGGAGCCTCGGCGGACTTAGCCTGAATCGCTGACAGCGCTTGATGCGCCGGCTTTTTTCCACCTAGAATTCGCTGAAGAAAGGAAGCCATCTTCTTGCTGCTTTCTGCACGCATTATAGTCTTTCCTTTGGATATATTCCCTAGGCCACATCGGTCATTATCGGCGCTAAGCGGCTCGACCAATTACAGGAGAAGTTAGCCGCTGTGGAAGTGCAGCTGACCGAAGATGAGCTAAAGTTGCTCGACAGGTGAGCGCTCTCCCGCCCGAATATCCCGGTTGGATGCTCGCCACTCACGGCGCTGACCGTTTGGGAGTGCTTGACCGTCCTGTTTGGGACGCTATGCGTCAGTCTGCGAGCACGGGATAGCATTGCGCAGAGAGACTAGTCCTTTGTATTGACTGGTCTCGCGAAAATCTGGGTGCAATTGCGGTGCGTTAAGACATCCCGAGGATTCCCTAGCCTGGCTAGCCCGGCGTTTCCCATTTCCCAGTCTCTAGATCTTTGATTTCCAGTTTTCCCCCTTCAGTTTTTGCCTCCGTCTCAAAGATGTTGATTCCGGTATATCCCCCGTCAGCCGGGCGCTCTCTGAGCCACCCCGTCCCATCACACAAGAGTTGGCATTTCTCAAAAAACATGGCCTGTCCGTTCCGATGTCCTTTGCCGATCAAACGTGGAAATCGTACAAGTGTACTTTACATCTCGGGTTACCACACTCGCCGACATGAACATATTCCGTCCCGCGTCATGGACAGATGCATAGGGCGGTCTGCGGTGACGAGTAGTTCGTTTGTTTCTGTAGTGCCATCTCGTAGCCACTTCTCTCAGGCTCCAAGATTCTCGCCTTCTTGGCGCCCCCTGCCCACTACCCAAAAACCTGGTCCGTCCCCCTCACCTGGCGCATCGAAGCGTTTTGAGCGCGCACCAAACGAGTTTTCTGTTGCAGTAGGTCAGCGGTGCCTCTTTGCCGGTGGTTCAGCCTGCAATTGCGCGAGGTCATACTTGGTCATATCCGGCGTGTCTTTCGCTTCCACCCAAGTTGTATACCCCGAGTCGAACTCCCCTACGTCATGTTCCATTAGCAATAACTTGGGGGGCCCTTCCTTTCTAGCCCGAAAAGAAGGGACAACGATTTGCATGTGGTGGGAGGAAGCGTGAAGTTCAGCTTTTGTCCTTTTCGAGCTTTCCCAATTGGCACCGACCCGCACCAGAGAGTCAGCGATGGGCCCAACCATATGTGGGAGTAGTACACTATCACCGAGGCGTCTCCGTGCTTCCTTACCACTGGCGCCGGCTGTGCGGCCTCCACTGCGGAACGATCCAGCAAGGTATCCCCGTTCATCACCGCCGTGAATACTGCTCCTCTCGGGAGAGTCTCTTCTTTCAACGCGAGTAATAAGAGCGTCCCGCCACTGTTCGGAAGAATTGGCTCTGCCCATTCAACCGCCGCGTTTGTAACCGCTTCCTTGGGCGCGTCTTGCGCTTGCAGCACCTGCTTTTGCTGGTCAATCAGCATTACCGAATCCAATCGCAGTTTTAGCCCGCCTCCGTGCCAGTACATGGAAACTTCTTGGCCAGGCTTATATACCTCTGTAATCTCTGTAATCGTCGCCGACGCGGGAGCCTTGTTCGCGATGACCACCAGGTTGTCCAACTGCACGGGGCCGAGGACCTGAAGTTTGACAGAAGCGCCCGCTTTGGCGGTCCTTATCGAAATCGGTTCCATCAAGAACAGCCGCACCGCTGTTCCTTTCGGCAGCCGGATCTTGATTGCGGGAATCTCCGTCGCTCCGGAGGTCCCTGCCTCTGCTTTTGTTGCAGGCTGCGGCTGCTCCTGCGCCAGACCGTAAGAAACGGCGAGTAACACCATTCCGAATAGCTCTAGGCTTATTTTCCACGTCGTTTTCATATGCTACTTTATACATCCAAAATGCCAGCAACGATGGGAAGCTGCCGAGGAGTCACTCAAGAAGTCCGTTTCGCTTTTTGACCCACAAATTGAGAAGGCAATGAAATCGGAGAACGAATTCAGCCGCACGGAACATGCCGGGAACTTGCTCGGGTCGAAGACAAGAAGTCTCGCGTACCTAGGGATTGTATATCTGCGTGAAGGGCGTACCGCCGAGGCCCTGAGAACGGGAGAACTGGCCTACGACGAAGCGACACAACCGCACGTATCGTCTACGTTCGTGAACGAAGTTGTGAAGGTAGGCCGCTCGATTGTACAGGTCAGTGGGGACGAAGGCGCCATCACAAAGTGGTCACAACGCAGTCAGCGCCAGGAGTAGCGCTGCCCAGATATCAAGTGAGACTTGGATTGGTCTCATTCAGGCCGAGCGTTACATTGAGTTCGAAACGAGGTAAAGGGTACCGCCTGAGGTCGTTGAAAACAAAAACCTATGACTTCACGACC
Organism: Acidobacteriota bacterium; assembly: GCA_003225295.1. Classification (GTDB taxonomy): domain Bacteria; phylum Acidobacteriota; class Terriglobia; order Acidiferrales; family UBA7541; genus Acidiferrum. The sequence continues at coordinate 17,068 of QHYZ01000041.1, forward strand.
ACGGTAGCGGCTAGGGTCTCGACGGAACATCTTGTGGGCAGGTTGACTGAGGAAGACATCGTGCCCTGAGTTGCGAAGCGAAGGGCGCGTCCATGATCGAACGCATGAGGAACACAATCGGTATCGTGGGAATCGCGTTTGGTCCCGATCGCGGTGGTTTTCACCTTCGCAGCGTTGAGCGGGCTGGCAGGCACTCATAAGCCTTATCAGGAATGGCTGACAGCGAGGCTGCCCTGGACGCGTGGGCAGATCGAGTATCTTTTTATTATCAATGCTGGGATCTATTTGCTGCTGGAGGTGATTTGCGAGCGGTTCCCAGTGTCCCAAATGCGTTCAGCGGGCAAGGCCTTTCGATTTGCAATACCTGGACACGTGCTGACCTCGCTGTTCTTCCTCGGGCTGGCCGCGACGGAACGGTGGGAAGATCAATTAAACAATCTCTTGATGCAGAGAGAGGCGCGCGTGTTTGAAATGCTATTGCCGGCAGCGGCGCTGGTATTTGTCTATGGAAGCATCCGGAAGCAGATGAAGAATTATTTCATTGTGGGAATGATATTTCTGGCGATCGGGCCGGTGCGGCTGCAACAAGACATTTTCAAGCAGAGGTCGCGCTGGCCGATCCTGCTGCTGATTCTGGGATCCTTGCTGATGGTGAGCGCGACGCGCTATTCAGCTATCAAAATGGCCCTGGCGCGGATGGTCCGGCGCGGGGGCTGAGGATCTCGCAGAAGTGACTCAGCGTCGGGCTCATCCACCATTGCGTTCAAGGATGCGCCACTTGGACGAGTCAACTAACAGCACATGTCTGGCAACTCTGACGTAACGCGGTTAGGTTAGGAAAGGGTTGCTGACATTACCAGGCACTAGCGCCAAGACGTGATAAATTCGGCTTCGTGCTGCTCAGTCTCCACGACAGACGGTGGGCAGTTCTTGTTTGAATGTGTCTCTACCTCACTCAAACGAACTGATTCGCAGTTCTGGCACCGCGGAGGGAGGCTGAAAAATGACAGTTTGGGACACTTCGCACGATATCGTGACCTCCTCGTTTGGTCTCCGGAAGTCGATGACGACGACCAATACGAAGACCAACACAAAGCGATCGAAGAAAGCCTGGTTGCCGACTTTAGCGTGCATTACCCACCCTCATCGCAGGAGGATGTTGCTTGGTTCAGAAATGCCCTGGAGCACGAACAACGAGAGTTTTTTGCTGCGTTCGTTTTTCAGAAATCACGCGGAGTTCCGGAGGTTCTCTACGAAACAATGATACGCGCCGCCGTGTACGAGCGCGACCCAAGCAAGAACCGTGCATTTGTGGAGCCATACGTTGCAACCTTCGGACTGCGCCGCGTGAGCGAAACGTTGCTTGAGCGGTTCGAAAACGGGTCAGATCAGGAGAAAGCAGGCGTAGTGCAGGCCATGTATCACGCAGGTCTAATAGGAGTGAGAGATTCTTACTGGCGCCGGCCGGATTCGGACGCAGTGTTCAAATTGGTGGGAGATCTCTGGATGCGCCAGCGTTGTCTCCTACTGCGGGAATTCGTGAGTAATCCGAGCGTATTGGTGCGCCAACGCATTATCCCCCATCTAGATCTGACGAACGTGTCGTCTTACCCTGACGAGTTTAAGCCACTCGTGCCGCAAGCAATTCAAATCGCAAGGAATCATACGGACGGTTACATCCGCCATCGTGTTGAAATACAAATGGGCTCCAACGAAACACAGCTCTTCTCTCCGTTGCCTGCAATGGATCGATCGGATACTGAAGATCTGCCAGAAGGTGGAACTCAGGAGTCGATCGGGAGAGCGACAAGAAGCATGATACCACGCCTCAAATCGTTCATTACTCGTTTGCGGCGATGGGGCCCCTGACAGGTTTGGCCCTTCGACCTCAGGATTTGCTGTAGTCGCAAAAGCTGATGCGCCAGGGCTGGATGTGCGTAGACAAGACATGGTCAGGGCATTTTGACAATTTTGGAAAATCCGAGGAGCGACTACACTAAGGATTTGCGAAAAGATAAGGTTGAAGTCGGAATTTACGGATACCGATGATCCCTCCGAGGGAACACTTCAGCGGCTGCCTCGTCGGCCAATGTTTGGGTGACGCACTCGGATTTCAAGTGGAAGGATCCCCGCCAGATACCTGCAGCCAATATGTGAGAGGAGAGCTTGGATCTTTCCAAAGAGGGGGACCATTTCCTAAGCGCAGGGCAGCGCCTGTCGGTCAATACACCGACGATTCCCAGTTGGCGCGCGAGCTAATGCAAAGTTACGCTGCACATGGACAGCTTAAACCAGATGACTACGCGGGCCGAATTGCAGCTATCTTTGCGGAATCTCGAATCGTGGGACGCGGCCTCGCAACAGAGACGGCGGCCCAGCGACTCATTCAGGGGGTACCATGGGACGAAGCGGGTGTGCCGGCTCCGTCGGCGGGAAATGGCAGCGCCATGCGGGCAGGCCCCGTAGGGCTTCTCTACGGGGACGATCTCCCAGAGATGATCCGAGTCGCGCATGACCAGGGTCGCATCACGCACAAGGACAATCGTTGTTCGGCGGGTGCGATCGCCATTGCAGGTGCGGTCGCTCTGGCGTCGCGCCCCGGCGAAGTGCATGTTGAATCTTGGGTTCGCCAGCTGAGCGAATGGATTGTGCCAATGGATAAGTCTTTCGCTCAGGACCTCCTGGGTTTAGTTCACTGGGTGGGGTTGCCACCTGCGGAAGCTGTGCAGTTGATTTCCCGCTGCGGCCCTCCTGACTTTGAGGACGATTGGAAGTGGATTTCGCCCTTCGTCGTTCCCAGCGTGCTTTGGAGTCTCTACTCCTTCTTCCGAACGCCGAAAGATTACTGGACGACAATTGGCACCGCGATTGAGGTTGGCGGCGACGTTGATACGACGGCCGCTATGGCCGGTGCCATCAGCGGCGCACACCTCGGTCTCGAGCGGCTGCCGATCGCTGCGGCACACCAGTTGACCGATCAAGGTACCTGGGGATTCGCGGCCCTAGTTGAATTGGCCCATCGCTGCCACACCCTGAAGATCGCACCCCAGAACCGCTTTGCGAAACCTCGGGACGGCATGTAGAAAATAACTGTCGCGAACGGGATTTGCAAGCCGGTCCTACCAAAGCGGTCCAGAATATAACAATGTTACAGTATCACAATGTTATATAGAATCGAAAACTTACCACCGTGAAGGGCAAAGGCAACTCGAAATAAGGGTTGGAGGGACTACGAACGCCAGGGTAGGCGTCAACAACCTGCCCGAGGATTCCTTCGCTTTCTTCAAGGTGCGGGCACAGAGGCATTCGTTGCCGAAGACGTGGAGTTCCCCCCAACCGCCTGCGCCACCTGTCTCTGGCGAATTGATACTCGTTACTGCCGCTGCAAAGCAATTATCTGCCGGCCAAGCCGCCAAGGGACAACCTGAGTTTCCCGAGGCACTTGTCCAAGATTTGCCGTCGTTGAGGAGCCACTATTCCTTCTGCACTGCATCCGCGGTGCAGGAGGGCAGAATGCAACGTGGAAGTTTGATCAGAAAGAATCGCAAACAGGGTCCTGATGTCTGGCAGTTTCGGTGGTCGGAAAAAGGTCCGGAAGGCAGACGAATCTACCGTAAGAGAGTTATCGGAACACTGGAGCAATATCCCTCTGAAGATGCTGCCCGCCGCGCGGTTGTTGGCCTCGTCTCGGAAATCAATTCGAGCGATCGGAGATGCGACTACATGACAACCAGCATCGGGGATCCCCCTGTGTTCTGAGCAGTCAAGCAGTCTACGGCATGCCGTCACAACGCCGTGAATCAACGAGCGTCTTCGGTTTGGGGAAGTGCTCATGCAGGATTCGTTGCAGTGCGCCTCGTGCGGTAGAAACCTCCCACCACAACAAACAAAAGTAGCGCGGTCAGCGCGACCGCAACAAAAGTCCAAATCGAAACAGCGGCCTTCACGCTCGTCACATAATTGGGAACTTCAACAAGACCCCACAGCGGCTCCGAGAGGCGTTCTTGATCAGCCAGTGATGGGTTACGCGTCATCCCGGACTTGCTCCACCTGGCCTTCCCTCAACTTGCGCATTTACTTTCCCGCCCTCGTTAAACTACTCTCGCGTTATCCCAATGGGAGCCCAGGATGCCTCAAGAAAACCTTTCCACCGCCGTCTCTTGAGCCACTTTTTCACCATCGTTGTCGCCTATCTCTTGGTCCTGGTGCTCGTCCGCATGTTCGAATCGCACCTGATCTTCTTCCCGAACTATCCTGGCCGCCTCGACGGCGACTGGCATCCTCGTGGCCTGAATGTGGAAGACGTTTGGCTCACGGCCTCTGACGGTGTCAAGCTCCACGCGTGGTGGATCCCTGGCGACAAGGCGAGATTTACTTTCCTCGCCTTTCAAGGCAACGCCTCCAACATCGCCAACCGCTCACCAATCTATGAATTTCTCCGCAGCACACATGCAAACGTATTTGCCCTGGAATACCGCGGTTACGGTCACAGCGAAGGGAAGCCGAGCGAAGCTGGCGTCTACCGCGATGCCGAAGCGGCCTACGAATACCTTGTGAACACAAAAGGCACCGACCCCAAAGCGATCATTTGCTTCGGACAATCCTTCGGCACCGCTGTGGCCACTCACTTGGCAGCCCACCGCCAGGTCGCTGGTGTCGTGCTTGAGGCCCCGTTCCCATCCGCTTCTCGAGTCGCCCGCAAGGTTTTTTGGTTTCTCCCGGGCGTCAGCCTTCTTGTGCATGGGCAGCTCGATACGCAAGCATGGCTAAAGGAAATCCGCGCTCCCGTTCTGATCGTCCACTGCAGTCAGGATCCCGTTATTCCTTTTCAATTCGGACAGGAAGTATATGACGCAGCCCTTCCTCCCAAACACTTCCTTCAAATCAACGGTTACTGCCACGAAGAGTCCTCCGTCATCGCCCCAACTCAATACCGCACTGCTCTGCAGGAGTTCCTGGCTAGAGTTTGGCAGGCCGGCGTCTCAGCTCCACAAAGAAGTGACGTGCGCTAAGGGACGGTTTGGAACTATTCTCGGCCAGCCCAGTTCGAGGATACCGCCATTGATCTCCGCGAAAGCGTTTCTGGACTACGACGGACGCAAGTCTCGGGAGCCAGCACAACTCCTGATAGTCGCATTATCGGAGGCTTTGTGTGATAGGAGGCGTTGTCGTGGATGAGAATCGCACCTTGCCGCTGATAGCGCCGCGCCAAGTTTTGCAGAAAGGCCAAGTAGGTTTCGGCATTGAATACGCAGTCCCGCAGATAATGAAACCGTACCTTCCGCAACTCGATGGCGCCGAGGATTTTGACGCTCTTTCGTTGCCCGGTAACGGGAATCTCGGGAGGATGACC
>QHYZ01000134.1 GCA_003225295.1 Acidobacteriota bacterium
CTCCACCACCGATACCTGCGACGCGCCGCTTAGCCGGAGCAAGCCGGCGGCGCCGACGTTTGCCTTCCTCAAGCGGAAATGCCGCTTCTCCCTGATCTATTCCGCCAAAGTATGCTGATCCAAAGCCGGATTGTTTCGCGACACGAACTCCCTGCGCTAGGATGCACTCGTCGACTGGGCAAGGCAAGAGACTCCAAGTCCTTCGACTCCGAGGTGCTGCCTCGAAGAGATCTGTGATCAGCGTGCCACAAAGATCCTGATTGAGACACGGACGGAATTTTCGGTAATCACAGGCCGTCTTCAGCGAAAGCGCGACCCTTGCTCCCATTCATGGAGCATTCGGTTGCCGATTTCCTCAAATTCCGCGTGCTCTTTCAGATAGGCGCGCAGCTCCGTAGTTGTGGTTGCAATCCCCGCGTCAATGCGTTCGAGTACCTCCCGGACGCGGGCAGGAGAGGCTCCCAGGCGCGTCTCGCCTAGCCGCTGCAGCTCCTTAGCGCTTGCCCATTTCGTCGTACCGTTGAGAGTAAGCGCCATGCTGTCCTTGGGCAGATAGACAGAGGTGGTCACGAGGTCGTAGACGGGCGCGAGCCGGGCTTCGCCTTGAACGTCGTCGTAAACAATCCCGAAATTCTTCAGATGCGCGTCGCCATTGCGTAGTGCACAGTTAAGGGCGATCAGGGTGAACAGCTTTTCCATGTCCTCGTTGACATGCGTTGAGTTTGCGAACTGCCCGAATCGTTTCATGACCGAGGTTTCGTAGCTGCCGCGATATTTTTGATCCGTCCTGCGCCCGTTGAGCACGCAGAAATCCTCAAATCCGCGGTAAGTCCCCTCCATGCGCAGATCGAAGCGGTCAATGACCATAGCCATGCCGTCTTCGGCCAGCCGGTGCGGGGGCACGTCGAGCCCGCATTTGCGCGCGACCCCAAGGCAGAAATACTCATTGGCCGCCAGCTGCGGATATTCGTTGGGCTCCCACAGCTTCACGATGTGGGTCGCGCCCTTGTAGCTTTGCGAGAGGCGGTGTTTCGTATGTTCCATCTCGGCGAAGGCCTTATCGTCGCGCACGAGGATTTTGGGCTGCACGCCGCTGATTCCGGAGAAGGACGCAAATTTCTCAAGCAGGTAACGGAACAAGTCGCCACCGCGCCTGCGCTCCAAGATTTCGTCCACCGACTGGAAGGGCACGTCCTCGTGCAACTGTTCTTTGTCGCCGGTATAGCGGATGCGTCCGACCTGCGAACGGCCGACAATGGACAGCAAGTCGAATTCATCGAATGTGCCAGTGGCTTTCGCAAAGGCGAGGCGGAGCCGCTCGCGGAGGACGCCTTCGGGCAGGTTCATCTCGAAAATCGGAAGCAGGCCGAAGGGCGCGCTCCATGATTCAAGTCTTACCGGCATCGTCACTGAAACCGCGCGCGCGGGCGGGGCGCCCGGCTGGTAAGCGAACGTGCTGCCGCGTTCGCCATGGCGATCGAGCCGTCCCGCCTCAGCGGCGTCGGTCCAGACTTTGATCATCGCGATCCTCGCTCAGGAGTTCGTCCAGCGTGGGGCGGCGCGAGCCGGCCGCCTGTAGCTTCAGCTCAAGCCCGAGAGCGGCGAGCAGTTTGGTGAGTTTCGAGAAGCCCAGTTCGCCAGCGCGTCCGTTTTCAAGTGCCTCAAGCGTGGCGCGGCTGATGCCCGCTTTATGCGCGAGTGCGGCTTGGCTGAGCTTGAGTTCCTTTCGGCGCTCGGCGATCTGTTGCCCTATAGAGGTCAGGTCCAACATTCGCCTAGTATATTAGGCAATCTTGGCTTTGGGAAGCTCATTGCCTAATATAGTAGGCATCACCCAGCCCAGGGCTCAACCCACAGGGCCAAGCGTTCTGATCGTCGCGGAATTCGGCATTCATTTGGGATTGCGCTGCTTGAGCAGTTCATCCTCACGCTGACGCAGGCCGTCAAAGAAAGCCTCGCCGTCGATAGGCTTCACTCGACCGCTCTTAATGTCATCGTAGCGGCCATCAAGCATTTCGCGGACTTCTGCCACCTCTGTCAGATATCCAGCTAGGGCATCTTCCACGAGGTCGTCGGTCGCGCGGCCACTCTTGGAGGCGAGCTCAGTCAGACGCGACTCTGTCTCAGGCTTAATGTGCACTTCCATGACTGTCAGTTTAGGGACGTGGATTGGCTCTGTCAAAGCAATTGCCGCGAGAAGGAGAGGCCGCCCGTTCGTTAGGAAGACGGCTTTTTTCCAACCCACAACCCAACCCACAGAGTGCGATGTCTTGTACGACTTACGCGTAGTTTGGCAGTCCCCGCATGTCTTGTAAGTCGTTGTAAAACCAAATAACGCTAGACTGTCACGGCACGGACGTCTGGAGCACGGACGGGAACGCGAAGGAACAGTAGGAAACAAAGGAAGCTTCACGTCGTTCGCACGGCGGGGGCGTAGTTCAGTTGGTTAGAACGCCTGCCTGTCACGCAGGAGGTCGCGGGTTCGAGTCCCGTCGCTCCCGCCAATTTTTTGGTTATAATCTGCTCGTACGCACTAGCATGGTGACGTATTTAGTTGAACCAAGCGTCGAACACAATCTTCCTAGGATCTTAGAAGCGGTTTAGTGACGCAACGGACAGGCCTGGTTGCTGGAGGAGCTTTCTTACGACTCGGGCCTTGGCTCGAACCGCCATGCTGCCGAGGTTGGGAAAGTAGTTGGCTTCAACGGGTTCGCCCTCGGACAAATCCTTAATTTTCTGTTTCCACTCGTCCATCTGCTTCTTGCTGGCAGGCGCGTCCTTGTCATCTTTTAGCATGAGGACCGCTTCGACAGTTCCTTCATCCCCTGCCGAGAGCAGAGCTTCCGAGAGCTTTGGATCAATCTGTGCCTTCTTATTGCCAGCCTTCATACCTGCATTTTACACCTTTTTGCGACCTTTTGCCCGCCGAGTTTGGCGCGCGGGGGCCTTGGATACTTTTCGACTCCTCACCCGTTTGGCAGACACTTTTGAAGCCGCCGCTGTTCCTGTGAGTAGCTTGAGAGCTTGGTCAGGCTGCACGACACCATGCCCGTAACGCAATGGGGGCTCTCCAGTTATCGGCTTGCAAGACTGCAGAATAGCCTGTTGAAGATCCGCCGCAGTCGCGGATGGTTTCGCCTGTAGGAGTAGAGCGGCTATGCCAGCAACATGGGGCGTAGCCATGGAGGTTCCGTCCATCTCCTGGTATCCCCCTCCAGGCTTGGCTGAGATAATTCCAACTCCGGGAGCAACACAGTCCGGTTTGTCCGGGTCGAGTTTGCGAACGAAATGCTCGCTGCCGCTGAATGTTGCCGTATGTCCACTCTGATCGATGGCACCGATTCCAAGAGATTCCGGGTAGTTCCCGGGCGACCTGCTCGTATTCGGCCCCTCATTGCCAATAGCAAATACTGGCAGGACATTCCGGCTGGCCAATACTTCGATCAATCTTGTAAAAACAGGGGTGTATCCCGGATATCCGAGTGACATGCTGACAATACGAACGCCTAGCCCGACAAGCCAGTCTAGACCTCCGAGGATTCGGGCCGTCGTGTCGCCGCCCTCGATCACCAGCCCCGAATAGAGCTTCGCGTCAGGAGCAACGCCGATGGATTGCCCGCTAACGGCACCTCCGCAAATTGTCCCTGCGGTGTGCGTACCGTGCTGGGCCGAATCGTGTGGACTAGGACTGTTCAGTTTTCGGCCAAGTAGATCCCACTCTCCGAAGTCCGCGACACGGCCCCTCAGCGCGGGATGCTTGGCGTCTACGCCGGTGTCCAGATGACCGACGAGGATGTCTTTTCCGGTCAACCCCTGCTTCCAAAGACTCTCTATGCCAAGGGCAACGAGGGCCCAAGTTAATCGGCTTTTTAACTCCGCTGCAGCTATCCGTACGGGCTTAATTTGTCCCAATCGCGGCGCTATAAACACGGCGCTGACGCCAGGCTTTTTACGTATCTTTTCAACCGATGATCGATCGGCGTAACCAAGCGTAATTCCCAAATTGGCGAAGACCAGAGGCGCATCCGCCTGCTCCGCACGCTTTACGTAGCTGGCGGCAACGCCCTGGGAGGCCGCGAATCGTAAATCCGAGAAAATCTCGCTAGGTCTGGGGAACGACCGCCTCAGGTCTTCTAAAAATTTCGGAGTGCCCGCTGCGGCACCAGTTTCGTGAAAGACAAGAACGCGCGAGACCACTTGGGCGGAAGTTTGTTGGGCACGAACCATCTGTGCACCTCCTTGAACGGTTGTTGCAAATCTCACAGTCATCGAGTGTCCTCATGAAAGTGCTCGGGAGAGCAGAGACGATCCAACAAATTCGCGTCTCGACCCCGCGCGGTCACTTCAGATTCATTCGCTTGAGCGCGTCCACCGTGGGCACACTTGCTGCCGCGTTCGCTGCCACGCCGCCAGTGGGGTCCTTTGCTGCAGCGGTCGCCTTTTTGTCTTCTTTCGAGTACTTGAAGAATTTCAGAATGGAATTGACGCCTTCGGTGCCGGCACTGAGCACGAGAGCCGAAATAGGTACATCCAACCAGGCACCGCCAGTATCGATCTTAAGGGCAGTGAGTATTCGGAATTTTTCAACGCAGCCCGCTAGTACCAACCCCAGAGCTTTTGGCAACGGCCAAGCTTTGCGTGCCTGTTCTGCGCTCTCATCTTTGCCAGCTAGTTCATTCCGAAGCCCCTCTGGGAGCTGAGCAGAAGCTGCCTCCATTTGTTTCCAGGCCTCCGCTTGATGAACTCGCATCCACTCATAAAAGCCCTCCGGGACAGGGTCAACAAAAACCATGCCGCATACCTCGTTCGGTCTCGTGCAATGTTCCCCGCTGTCCGCGGAGTGCCTGCCAATTCCGACTTGCCCACTCCAGCGCGGTCGTAAGACACCACCATAGCAAAGCTTGATACTGGACCCTGGACTTTCTGCCAGAAGTCCGTCGTTGCACCGAAACCCGATTCCAAAACGACGGTTGGGCTTCTGCTGCCTTCCGTCAATATTTCTACTTTGTGGCCATCGACTTCAACTAGCATAGGTTGAGGCTTTGCTACAGAAGTCTCATCGCCTCTGCCCTGGTTTCCGAATTGAGCAGAAAGTGTGCTTGCCAGCACCAGCAATGCAAGCGAACGGATAGGCACTCGCCACATCTCAAGGCGAAGAATACCACGGCTCGCGAGCCCGAGGATGCAGCTGCCCAGCCGGCCCTGTGTCAGCAGAACTCCGATTGGTAATGCGGAAGCTATTGAGTGACCGCTCGACCGTATAACGCTTATCGTCCATAGAATCATCCACGAGGAGCGGATATGCAGCCCACCGAGCGATGTTATCCCTTGGTGCGCACTTGCCACTCCGTCCGTCGTGAACAATACCCTGTGATTTCGCCGGGACCGTCCGAATTCCTATATAGACCACGTATCGGTTTTCTACCGGGCTATAGGCCTTGCGTCTGACCACGGCTTGCGCATGAGATCACATTGAGCAAGAATCCTATCGTGAACAAGAACTTTACCCTTTGTCCACACTGCTTCGGCGCTGCTAGCGGAAAGCAGCGACGTATCCAGCCCGCTACTCCGCAACGGACGCCACTAGTATCTCGCTCGGACGGAAGCTCATTTCACCTCTTTCTCGAAGAAAGTCATGTTAGCGCTATCCGTAGTGGCTCGGGCTTCGAAATCTCAGCTTTATTTCGCTACGATCTCGATCCGCTGGGAATCAAAGGAGAGTCCACTTTGGTTTCAGTTCGAATACCGACTGCCCGAAGCGACTTGATTGATGCTCAATACGAAGAAGCTGCTGATAGGTTAGCGTCCCTCTTGGCTAAAGGGGAAAGCCTCTTGCGTCATTACGCTTTTTCACATCGGGAAGCTTCCGACCCTGGCACCGACACGGGCCTTCTCTGCAGTGGTGCTTCCAGCCTCAGTTAACCTCATCCATTCTCAGCTGCCGCTGCCACCTCAGCGTGCTCCCGCCCCGTTCTCTCCAGGAAAGTAATCTGTCCTGCCAGGTCATCACCGCGGTGGTCCATTATCAGCTCGCGACCGTCGCTAGAAAGTGCCCAGCGGTCGCGAAAATTGACCTGACGTTCGCCCACCTTCATAAACGACTCGATCAACAACTCCCTACCCGCCCAACGGCAGCGGTTGCGCATCTCTGCTCCGCTTACAGAATTCACGATTTCTTCGCCCGAAGTAAGACTTCTAAAGGAAAGGTGGTCTTCAGTGCCGTCTGGTTTCGTAATAAACATCTCGACGCTTAGCTTTGGTTCAGAATGATTGATCTTTACCAGCAGAGCCTTGGGCACGGGCCCTAACAGCTTGCTCCGTTGGAGATCTGCTTTCCAGGTACCGCTGAAGTTAGGCGTCATGGTCGGCTGTGCCCGCGTTTCTAACATGTTGCCACAAATCGAACATGTGAATTTCTTTGTAGCCCTCCCCCACGGCCCTCCCTTGCCTACCTGTGAGAACTCCAGCCCCCGATCCTGGGGGGCGAAGTGCAATCGAATTGCCGAAGGCTGCCTCTCCTCAAACCACCCTCTCGCACCTCCTCACATCCCGCGGCTCCTCCAGCAACTTCTCCACCCGCTCCAAAAACTTCTCCGTATGCGGCAGCTTCGCATGCGCCTCAAACACCTCCACATCCTTCCATCGCGAATGCAGGTAGTACAGTCGCGCATTCCGCACCGCCCGGTACCCATGGACCTCCACGCACCCCGCCTCCCCCCGCGTCGCCACCACTACTTCCCGCAGCGCCGTCTCGAAGTCGCCATCCCTTCCCTCCAGCACCAGGAATCGCCCAAATATGTAAAGTTCCATTTTCCCCTCCACCCGACCTCCGCATTCTAAGCCGCTTCTTATCCTCGGCGGCTGCTTTAGCACCGGCATCATTTATTCCTTGAACAGCAAATGCCCTCGTCAAATGAGAAGGCTCCTCAAAGCATGCGGTCTGGCAAGTCGTTTCGTTTCAGCATGGTGAGATTGGCCAAGAACATGCACGGGAAAGGGTAGAAGCAACGAACGAATAGGGAGAAATCACTTTGCGACTAAACTGCATGAGATTGATTTTCGCTTTGGCTATTTCAGGGATTGTCCTCACAGGCTCCCCAGCCAAGGCGGATGGTTTCTCTTTCACGATCACGAACACGGATGGAAACCTATCCGGCACCATCACCGGAGAAATCCTGGGACTCACAGACAATACCACCGGACCGGCTGCTCAAGTTCTCATCGAAAGCTATCCGGCGTCCATTGCTTCGATCGTTGGTCCCGGACCGATTGACGCGACACAATTTCTCAACCAATTGTTCAATTCATTCACGGAAGTAAACGGAGTCGTGACAGCGGGCACGTTTGGAGCCTATAACCCCCAACCTGGGATCTTCGACGAGTTAGTGATCAACTACGGGGGGCAGTCAACAATGCAAGCTTGCGGCTACGCATGTTACCAGTCCGGGTATGAATATGTGTCCACCGAGGGCGGCTTTTCCTCCGCCAACATTCAGCCACTTAGTTCACCGGTTTCGGCAGTTCCAGAGCCTTCGACCTTGGTTTTGGCTCTCACTGGATTCGTCGGACTGATTGGCCTCCTCCGAAGCAAGATCTAACTGCGAAAACGCACCGTTCCATAAATCCGATGGGTTACTCGAAAGATTCGGTGACTTTTCCGAAGACCACTTGGCACCCGCCGCATCCATCGCAAATGCAGGTCACCCGCCAGAAAACGAATATTTGAACTCATTTTTTGGCGTAGGGTGGACACTCTCCCTCATGACCGCAATGCATTTCAGAAGCATTTCTGCTTATCCGAAGAATCAAAATCGGAGGGCCGACGTCGTACGGCGTTGGCCGATTCGGGGGCATCGCCCGCAATTGCAGCGAGGAAGATTCTAGGGCGTGAAGCAGCTAGCGGCGGTAAACGGAAAAAGGGCAAGAAGAAACATGTAATGTCTGCGGCAGCGAGAGCGAGAATTGGGAAGGCAACAAAAGAGCGGTGGGCAAAGTTTAGAGCAGCGAAGGGGAAGGGGAAACGTTAGAGCCTCTGTGCGCTGAGGCCAATGTAGAGTAGCCTCACTCCTGTTTTTCGAGTGTGACATTTACTATCGCGGTCGCGCCCGAGGCCACAGTCAAAGTTCTCTCCCAAGTCTTAAAGCCCGGCCTTCTCCAACTTTATCTTATGGTCGCCTGCTGGGAGTTTCAGTGTTGATGTTTTTGCATCGTGAGTTTTCTCCTCTGCAATGAGGTCAGTGAGAACCAACCGCGTGACGCAACAATTCTGGCTGAACGGATGCTGTGATGGTAACGTCCTGAATTGGGAATGACGATCTCGCAATTCGGGCGGAGGTTTTGTGGAGAAGATTAGGCAATTTAGGAATGTACGCTTTGATTCGAAAACCTTCTCAAAGGCCCACGAAGTTGTGAATTCGCTAGCTTCTTCAAAGATTGATTACGGTGCGCTCTCGGTTCAAACGGCAAAGGACGAGGAATGGCGTTACAACTCCTTCGAAGAGTTTCTCGCGGCAGCGGACCGGGGTGTGGCCACCTTTGAACTCCGCGCTGATAAAGACCTCCGCCTGTACTTTAACGTTCTTGGCCCATTCAGTATGCTTTCGGTTTCAGCACCCTCCCGCGAACAGATCGAACGGATTACCTCCGTCTTCGAGGTCGACGCAGAAAGGTGCCGAGTGCCAGAAGCTGGGCAGTCTACCATTGACAGAGATAAACACGAAGACCGTGCAAAGCTTCGTCGCGTATCTCGCAACTGGTGGACGGTCAAAGAAAACGGTTGAGAACGTGTTGCTGACTCTATCTTCAATCCTTCGCAACCCACCTTCCAAAGCTTAGTGAAATAGTGGATCAAACTTACCTGGCTAGCTTAGGCTGAGACTTCTGCCGTTCTGCGGCAGAGTCCATTTCTTGGGCCATTCATGGTCCAATAATTGTTACCGAGGGTTCCAAAGCGCGGTTTTGGTAGCCATCCGTGCCGCGTAGTTTCAAGTAGTTTCCGTAGGATTCTGGACTGTCACGGCAGAGGTCGCGAGTTGGAGTCTCGTCGTCCCCGCCATTCTTTTCAAATACTTGCAAGGAATTGGCAATTTCCGGCATGGTCCGTTATGGTCCAGTTAGGCCGCTGCCTTTCCTTTCCTTAATACCAACTCCACAACCTTCCGCCGTGCTTCTCGCTTTCCCGCCATTCCCGCTTGCGCGCACAGACCGAGCGTAATCCGACTGTTCGCGTGGCGAATGGGTTCGGCAAGCATCGACGGGTGAGGTCTATGTGACCGAACGCGGGCGCTTGGTCGCCAAGATCATTCCGGTTTCGCCCATGCCCGCCAAGCCATTCTTCGCCCACCCCACGTTTACGCGAGCATTTCTAGCCCAGCGGAAATACTTTCGCGGCGGAACCGACTCGACGAAGACGATCAGCGAGGAACGTGAGCACGACGGGTTGTGATCTACTTCGATACCAGTTACCTGGTCCGGCTTTACTATGCTGACCCTGGCGCAGACGCCGTTCGAGAGCTCGCGGCGACAGACCATGTTGTCTGCGCGGCGCACGGGCAAGCCGAAATGATAGCGGCCTTCCATCGCAAGCTGCGCGAAGGAGCGATCCGAGCACCGGCTTATGCCGCCTTGTTGGCCCAGGTACGGGCTCATATCGAGGTGGGAGCTTTCCAATGGTTCGCGCAAAATCAAGAAATTATGCGCATCATCTATTCCAACGACAGGCATTTATTGGCTGCGGCGAAACATTTCAGCGTCGCAGGCAGGGATGTCATTGGCCAATTGCCTTAAGCAAGAAAGTGTCTTTCCACCGCCTTCATATCGATCGCCCTTCATATCTCAAGTTCATATTCTCGGTCCCAAACGATCTCGCCGACCCAATGTTTTGAGTCCACTTTTTCGAGGCGAGCATAGGTTGCCCATCGGCCCGTAGCAGTCCTCCTGGTCTCACCAACCCGCCACGTTGAGAACGGGAACTGTCGGCTTGTTCAGTCCAAAGGCGACAGCGTGCTTTTTACCAGAACTCGTCGTAATTGCGGCGCGCTATGAAATCGTTCCAGGTAGAGATTTTGCCGTGGACGGCACGTTGCGTTTGCGCCTTATGGTGAGCACGCTAGAGCAGGATGCCGAGCGCAAGAAACGTCAATGAAGGCGGACAGTAGCCGGGCGAGTGGACAGAGCACGATCTGGGTACGATAAGGGGACGATAAGAAATGTCATCCGGTACCTTGTGGTTTCAAAAGATGTCCGCCGACACCGTTTGATATCAATCAGTTACATCAGCCATGGGCGCTGTCACGGCAGAGGTCGCGAGTTCGAGTCTCGTCGTCCCCGCCATTCTTTTCAAGCAGCAAACGCAGAAAAAAATCTGGGTCCATTTGGGTCCAATAAGCCGCCGTGCATTCCCTCGAACGAATACTAGAATGCATGCTCCAGACCAGCTACTCGTCACTCAAAACTGAAGTTTGTGTGCCAGCTGAACCGCCCGCGCTCCTCCAATTACCGACACAGCGCTCCGAGCCATGGCGCTCCCGTGCTAAACTCGCTCCAAATGGAGACTAACCATGGCTTCGGTCGGTGATGTCATCGTCAAGAACTCGAATATCCTTCATGGCACACCCGTATTCCGGGGCACGCGGGTCCCCTTTCAGGCTCTCCTGGACTACCTCAAAGCAGGAGACACTCTGGACGAATTCCTCGAGGATTTTCTCTCGGTCAGCCGCCAAGACGCCATCACCGCGCTTGAGGACGCCAAGGCCGCACTTGTCGGCCAGCTTGGATGAAGATCCTTCTTGACGAATGTGTTCCCCAGCGTCTGCGAAATCTGTGGTTACCGAAAACTCCATTCAGCGGTTTTCAACCCGATGTAACATTACATTCTCATCGCGAGGTTAGCACGACCAGATTGCGCATCGCAGAATCGGCGCAGGTCCGGAAACCCTGAGGAATCATGGGCGAAATAACAATTCGCCAGCCACACCTCGTCCCCGCCATATTCTCAACGCGTTAGCAGGTTGTGGACCTCGAGAGGCTGCTTAGGCCCGTGGCGATCGGCGCTGCTCACGGACAGGTAGAGACCGAAGTGCCACTCTTTGCTCCGCGTTGGCCACGCGTCGCGCGGTAGCCAGGTGCTTCGGCCGGTCATAGTCCGCGAAATCCGCAATCGCACGATCGACCTCGCGAACGAATTGCTCGGCGGGCGTACCGTCAGCGAGGCACCGGAAGTACGCCGGGAGGGCAGCCCGCCAGTCAACACCCACCTGCCATGAGCCACCCTCGTCGGCGAAGAACACCACGCTGTCAGGGTCTCTGTCGAGACGCCTGAGCAGCGCGAAGAGCAGCTCGAAGGCCTCACGAGCGGTGGACGGTGGACCCTTCGCTGATGCGCGGATGCATTTCTCGATGAGACGCTCGAATTCCGCCATGAAGGCGTCTGTGCCCTCTGAAGTGCGCATGTAGTTTTTCGAGTTCACGTCGAAGCTGTCATAGTACTCCCCACGCAAGCAGGCGTCGTGAAATGTCCGGACTTCGTCAAGCAGGGACGCCGCACCGCGCGTGCCCTCCGTAAGTAGCTCGAGCCGAACGATGCCCGCAACGAGCGCACCGAGTCTCGCCCGCGGTACCAGTTCGATCGCCCGGTTCGCGACGCTCAGGAGATTGCTGCGGCTCACGCGGCGGAGAGCGACGCGCAGCTTCTCGATATCGACTCGCTGAGCCATCGCCGTCGATGTCATGCTCAATCGTCTTCCCAGTTGAGTCTTTGGCGAACCGGGCCGATTAAGCCCCGCACGCCTTGATTGTCGGACGGGTTGAGCCACAGCATACGATCGAAAACACGTTCGGCGTCTTCGAACCGACCCAGACGCCAGCAGCATAGGCCGTACCCGTGCATGCAGCGGAGCAACGGCCGGTTGTCGACGTGACCCCACGGGAGAAGCCCTCCGAAGCTCTGGCCCAATGACAGTTCGCCAATCCGCAGGCCCGCATCATAATGACGAATGGCTTCCGCCGGCCGGTCGAACACGAAATTGCCGAGGTGGGCATGAGCATCCAGGCACCTGATGTCGGCCTCACAGAGTTCCATCAGTATCTTGTACGCGGCCTGCGGATCGCCGGCGTCTCTCAGATCATTCGACTCGGTGATCGGATCCGAGTCGAGATCGTCGGAATCCATACCCGGCAAGACCTGCTCCATTTCGAACTCCGGACGAGGACCACGGGCGATGATCGGTCTGGCCCAGTCGTCGACGGTTTCGCCCGGCTCGCCCCAGTACTCTTCCCGTGGGTCCCAAATGCCGCGGTCCTCGAGTTTCAGAGGGACGAGCCGGAGGGCCAACACATCCAGTCGTGTCGATTCGATTTCCCCCGACAGATAGGGATGACCGGCGTAGCACCAGCGCTTGCGCGGCCGGACCCGGACGATCTCTCCAGGAACCACGTCCCAGAGCCGTGTCGCCCGAAGCGTAATGGCCCGATCGCTCCCCAGCAGCCGGCAGCGCGCTGCCACGTCCTTGACTGAGAGAACGAGCAACTCGATGGGGCTGTCGAGGTTGATATCGGTCGAGGCCACTTTGTGCTGGCGAAGTGGGCGACGGCGTGTAGGAGTGTCCGACGAAGCAACTGCAAGTCCCAGCCATCTGCGGTATGCGGCAAGATAGCATCCACCAGAGGTGCGAGACGATAGGATCACGTCGGCCGCCGCGACCTCGTACTCGGCACCATCGGCGCGACGGCACCGGGCGCTCAGTCCGCGGCGTACGTTCCCGTCATAGCCGAACCCGATAAGGGAGACTGGCTCGCCGATGACAAAGGCGTCGCATGGGACGACGAGGTGATCGGCGAGCGCTTGACGGAACCCGCACAGTTGCTCGTGCTGGCTGCGACCGGCTGCGGTTATCATCTCAACCAGTTCGTCGAGCCTGGCGAACGTCTCAGGATCACGCGGTGATTCCTCCATCGTTGATGTCTCCGGATCATTTGTTTCTTGTGGTCTTTGGTCTTCGTGGCGGCGGTGTCCCAGTCTTTCCCTCTTGATCGGGAGGCCGAACGGGTCAGAGGTGCCTGCCCCTATGAACGCGTTTGCCAACGTAACGGATGCTGGCGCCCATGGAGCGCCAGAACTACAATCGCGCCATCCGCCAGTACGCGAAAGTATATGGCATATGGGTACGCCGCAACACGGCTCGTCGGGTTTCGCCATGAGCGCACGGGAAGGCCAGAGGGCTCGTCACGATGCGCTCGACTATCGCATCGACGGCACTCGCGAACTCCGCCCCAAGTCCCTCGCGTCGTTCTTCGTACCTGCGCCGAGTCTCAAGGACTTCATCCTCTGCTTCAGGTCGGAAAACAACACGTCGGGTCACTCTCCTGCCAACAACTTCCGGCGACCTTCGGACCAGGGGACCACGTTGTCGGGTCTATTCTCGTGGTCGGCCCACCGGCGATCCAGCTCAGCCCGTTGTTCAGGGCTCAACGCCAGTTCCCCCTCGCGCTCGTCGTCGGACAGACTCTCCCACAACGCCGTCGCCAACTCGGCCCGATCGCCGGGCGGGAGCCTCAACAGTTGCGCGAGTACGCTGGAT
>QHYZ01000082.1 GCA_003225295.1 Acidobacteriota bacterium
CCGACCGCCGCCGGATACGCGACCGCGTCCGCAAGATCCAAACCAGTATTGATGAAGTCCGAAAACAGCGGGCCCTGCGGCGTGAGGCGCGCAACGCCGTCCCTCTTGGCACCATCGCGCTTGTCGGTTACACGAACGCTGGCAAGTCTACGTTGTTCAATGCGCTGAGCCGCGCCGAAGTGCTGGTTTCCTCGAGGATGTTCGCGACGCTCGATCCGACGATCCGCGCGCTGCGGCTTCCTTCGAACCGCCGAGTCCTGGTTTCCGATACCGTCGGGTTTATCCGCGATCTGCCAAAAGGACTGCTGACGGCATTTCGAGCGACCCTCGAAGAAGTGCAGGAGGCCTCTTTGATTCTGCACGTGAGTGACATTTCCAATCCGCACCACGATGAACTCGACGAGGAGGTCGACAAGATTTTGCGGGAACTTGGCGTCGACGGCCGCCCCAAGCTGAGCGTGCTGAATAAGTTGGACCGGCTTAGTCCTCAGGAGCGAGAGGCCATCACGAGCGGCACGGAGAGAAGCGCTGCCCCCGGCGGCGCGCCGTTGCTAGTGTCCGCTCTAACCGGCCAAGGGATCGAGGAGTTGCTGTGGCGTATCGACGCCGAGATGCCTACCGATCCCGTCGTGACACTTAGGGTACGATTGCCACTTGCGGAAGGGCGCACCTTGGCAATGATTCATGCGCTGGGACGCGTCCTGCACTCGGAAATCGACGATTCGCACATGTGCCTCGATGCAGAGGTACCTGCATCGGTCGCCAAGCGCTTGAGGCTGAAAGAGTACGCCGTGGAGGAAACTTTTCCACCCCCCCTCTCGTAATATAGAATAGAAGGCGGCGGCTTTTCGGGCATCATTCACTATGATCGCCTGGCGGCCGCCACAAGCGAGGTTGCCGTGGCTGCATTCTTCCTGTGGATCATCCTGTTCATCTTGTGTTGGCCTCTCGCGCTGTTGGCTCTAGTGCTTTATCCGTTCGTCTGGTTGCTGACGCTGCCGTTCCGCCTTGTGGGAATCGCCGTCCACGGCGTTCTCAGTCTCTTCAGCGCCATCTTTATGCTCCCCGTCCGGCTCCTTCGAGGCCCCCGAGCTATCTGAACCGAGTGACGCGCTTTTCGACGTGCTAACTGCGAAGTAAAACAGCGGAAAACCTCTGTTTCTACGCACTTGCGGCTCCTCCGGTGGCCCCCTTTTCTGCACCTCCGTGGCCCTATCTGCTGTGGAAAACATTGTGGAAACTGCCGCACGCTCCTCCCCATCCGCGCGCGCGTTTTATTTGATGTGCCGGAGAATCAGAAAACAAAATCAACGTAACATGCTGAAACTAAACGTCTTCTTGATCAGTCCGCGATGCTTGCATTGGGCATCACGCCTGTCCTGACGCACCGGTGCGCTTTTCACATTTGCACAGATTTGCAGCAGCCGCATTAGCAAAGAGTATAGCTTTCTGTGCCTGTGCTTCTTGGACCGTGTTAATCACAGGGTAACTACCAAAGACGAAAATGCCCATGGATTAAGGCTCCTTGGAGCGCTCCTCGAACCGCCTCTGACGTGTTGACGCATCCTTACACCAAGTCTATAGTGAAACTGCGGTGGCCGTAGCCACGGGTCGGCACCTCCGCCGTCATGCGCCATGAATCTTCCAAACTCACTGACGCTGTTACGGATCTTCTTCGTTCCTGTCCTCATCGTGATCCTCCTTACCAAGAGTCCGAACTTAGTGGTGTGGGGCGTTTCCATGCACTTCGAGGTCTGGGGCGTGCTGATCCTGCTCCTGGCGGCGGCCACCGATTGGGCGGACGGTTATCTGGCCCGGCGGCGCCTACAGGTTACCACGCTGGGAATTCTTCTCGACCCCATTGCCGACAAATTGTTGATTTCCGCAGCGTTCATTTCGCTTGTGGATATGCAACTCGTCCCGGCGTGGATGGTGGTGATCATCATCGGAAGAGAATTCACGGTTCTCGGTTTACGGAATATCGCTTCCGCCGAGGGATTCACGATTGAGGCTTCTACCCTTGGGAAGACGAAGATGGTCTTGCAGGTGTGTGCCGTGGCGGTACAAATCGTTGGAGCGCAGCACCCGTCGCTAAATCCGCTGGCGCGAATCTTGCTTTGGCTGGTGGTCATCAGCGCGCTGGTCTCCGCTGCCCAGTACTTCCGGCGCTTCTGGAGCCACGTCGACGACAGCATCAAGCAACGCCGGCGGCTCCGGATGCTCGAAGCCCGCAAGAAGTCCCAGGATGCCGTCCCTCTCTGAATCGGACCGGCGGACCGCTCTGCAATTAGCCCGGACCGTTGTCGTCGAAGCCGTCTCCCACCGCCAGCTTCCGGAGGTGTTCCCTCGCGAAGGAATTTTCGCGGAGTGCCGCGGCGTGTTCGTGACCCTTCACGTTCGCAATCGCCTGCAGGGTTGTATCGGCGTCATCGAGGCGAACGAGCCGCTTGGAGAGGCCATCGTTCACTGTGCCGCCAGCGCTGCGCTCGAAGACCCGCGTTTCGCCCCCATGAGGACGGACCAACTTGGTGAACTTAGCATTGAAATCTCATTGCTTTCGCCCATGGAACCAATCGCCGCTGAATCAATCGAAATTGGGCATCATGGGCTATTCCTCCGTTTACGCGCGCAGCGCGGGCTTCTTCTCCCCCAGGTGGCGACCGAGCATCGGCTGACGCGCGAGGAGTTCCTCGAGGAGACCTGCCGGAAGGCCGGGTTGAGTCGCGAAGCCTGGCGCGATCCCGAGGCTCGCCTCTTTGGATTTACATGCGAAGTCTTTTCCGAGAGTTCACCTGGCGAGGGGACCTGAAGCACTCAGCTGGGGATGAAAGATCGAAATCGCCCCATGAGGCAAAGCAAAAGGCCGGCGCGGAGAAACCGCACCGAGCCTGATCCATTCAGTGGGGCGCCGGGGTTCTACTCGATTTCGATGTAGTCGCCCGCGTAGACTTCGATCGAATTGAAGGTGATGATCATCGTCGATGAATTGCGGTTCACGTTAATGACGATTCCTTCGCCGAGTATTTCGCGCGGCAAGTCATTCCATTCATAGCGCATGGGGGCGCTCCCGAAGCCGTACATAAAGTACTGATAACCCTTGGTTTGTGGCACGGTCTCCGCCATCGAGCCCTGATACCGGAAGATTCGGAGGTAGTCGCCAACCTTGACCCCCTGGTTGGTTCCGAGGTTCACGTAGACCGCGCTGAGTTTACCGTAGATCTGTCCGTAGTCTTTTCCAGCCACCACCATGGCCACGGGCTTGCCGCTGACAGGCGCAAAGTGATCGAAGGCGGCGGGCTCCTTGTACGGGGGGGCCGGACGATCCTGATAAGGCTGGAGGATATCCCCGCGCTGCATGTATCCGCACGAGAATATGACCTGGGCGACAGAAACCTTGGGCTGAACGTCCACCACCCGGACCTGTCCGGCGTCCAGATAAGGCGTGCCCATGGCTTTTAGGAGCTTCTCCTGCCACTTGAACCATGGTACGTCCGTCGGATCCTTGTCCGGCCGCACGACCGAGAACCGGTCGCCGACGCGAACGCCCTTGTCCTGGCCGCGGTTGATATGCACATAGTCGCCCCGGGCAAAGGTAATCTTGTAGTTTGATTGCTCCCCGGAGACCAGCCGGATCTCGTCAGGCACTTTCTGGTCGGTGACGAAACCTGAACAGTTTACCGTGCTGAAGTCGATTTGAGGAATTGCCGGAGCAGCCGGGGTGGCGTTTTGTGCCCGGCTTGCCGCCGCACCTAGGAAGACCGATAGAGACAAGACAACTATTCTAGCGCGCATTCCATAACTCCTTCGAAAACACGCCCTGTGGGCCGTGCATGGACTTTTCCTAGCGAACGTATCAGGGCCAACCCCAGGCGTCAACAAATAGGCCAGGCTTGCTTTACACTTTTGATACGGGCGTACGCGGCGGATACGGCATACTACTAGCTGTATTTTCAATAGATTGGCAGCACAAGGCAGGGTATGGGCCTCTTTGGCACAGGGTTACGGCGGATATGCGCGGTCGTGGCGGCCTCCACGGCAGCCGAAATGTCCAAGATGGTGCGTTCCGCCTTGAGGCACACCAGGACCGTGGAGTTGCGCCTCGATTGGCTGAGCAGCGACGCGGAGCGCGCGCGATTCCTCGACTGGCTTGGGAAGGGCCAACCTCGTAAGGCCACATTTCTCGCGACCTGCCGCCGCCGCGAAGGCGGAGGCAAGTTTGCCGGGGCCGTCGACCGCGAACTCTACTGGCTGGTTCAGGCCCGCGAAGTCGGTTGCCAATGGTGCGATATCGAAGTGGAAACCTTGCGCAAGCTTCCCGGCCAGTCCGTTCGCGAATATCCCGTGCCGCCGCGCGTCATGCTTTCCATGCACGACTTTGAACGCACTCCGGATTTGCCCCGCAGCATGAACCCTCCAGCGCATGGCCGAGTCGATGCCGTGAAGATCGCGGCCGAAGCGCGGAGCATCCACGACAGCCTGCGGCTCCTTCGTCTGGCGCGAAGTTCGAAGAGATTTGTCGCCGTTCCGATGGGCGAAGTCGGCCTGCCGGCGCGAATCCTCGCCTTGCGCGAGGGAAGTGAGCTGGCTTACGCTCCGGTTGCCGAGGCCACCGCAACCGGCCAGGTTTCGCTCGCCGAGATGAAGCATCTCTACCGCGCACACGCGCTCACGCGCCGCACGCGGGTCTACGGAGTGATTGGCGATCCCGTCGGTCATTCTCTCTCTCCGTTGCTGCACAACACGGGATTCGCGACGCGCAGCGTTGATGCCGTCTATCTCCCGTTTCTGGTGCGCCAGCTCGGCGATTTTCTCTCGGTTGTTCCGGAATTCGGTGTCCGCGGTTTCAGCGTCACCCTGCCACACAAACAGACCATCCTCAAACACCTGAGGGAATGCGAGCCGCTGGCGGCAGAGATCGGCGCCGTGAATACCGTGGTGGTTCAAAGCGACGGGTCGCTTTATGGATGCAACACGGATTACGTCGGCGTGCTCCGCGCGCTGGCGAAAAAACTCCGAATCAAAGGGAGTCGCGCTCTGATTTTAGGGGCGGGTGGATCGGCGCGTGCGGCAGCGTTTGCACTGTCGCGCGCCGGGGCTATCGTCGGAATTTGTGCCCGGCGCGAGAAAGCCGCGAAAGAGCTGGCGCGGGCCGTGGGTGGAGAACTAGTGCCGCGCGGCGCTCTCCGCACGGAATTTTTTGACGCCATCCTGAATGCCACGCCGGTCGGCATGCACCCGCACGATGGAATTTCGCCACTCGCGCCCGGCGAGTTACACTGTCGGTTGGTCATGGACTTAATCTACCGCCCGCAGAGGACTCGTCTCTTGAAGCTCGCCGCGCAAAAAGGAATCGCCACGGTCTCCGGTGTCGAAATGTTTCTCGCGCAGGGCGTTGCTCAATGGGAGATCTGGGTGGAAAAACGGGCGCCGGAAGCCTCCATGCGGCGCGCCGTGCTCGCGGCACTGCGAGACGAACAGAGGCTGCACCCGCGCTCGCCTCAAGGGATGTAATAATAGGCTTCTTTTCACTACGGACTGAACACTGTCGACGGTGAACTCACTCCCATGATCCAGCCGGACTTCCGAGAATTTCGGCGCCTCGCGAAACAGGGTAACCTCATCCCGGTCTCCGATGTTTTTTCCGCGGATTTACTGACTCCCGTCAGCGCCTATCTGCGCATCGCCCAGGGTGCGCGGTACTCCTTCCTTCTCGAGAGCGTCGAGGGCGGCGAAAAAATCGCGCGCTACACATTTGCGGGCGCTCACCCCGAGGAAGTTTTCCGCTACGCCAGCGGCGCCTGCGTCCTGGAGAGCCGCGGCCGGATGGTCTGGGAAGAGCGCGATCCCATCTCGTTCTTGCGAGAGCGCATCGAGCGCTTTCGTCCTGTGCGGCTTCCGGGATTGCCGCCGCTTGTCGCGGGCGCCATCGGCTATTTCAGTTATGACATGGTGCGGCTGATCGAGCGCCTCCCCAAGGGCCTCCGCGATGAAATCGGACTATACGACGCGATGCTGATGTTTTATCACGGTCTCGTCGCTTTCGATCACGTGCAGCACCGCCTGTGGATCGTTCGCAATGTGTTCACCGAAGGCCGCGGCAGCCTTCGCGCGAAATACAACGCCACGGTGCGCGAAATCAAAGAGACGCGTCGCCTGCTCGCTGAGCCAGTGGCCGCGGAACGGCCGAAGAGGCGGTCGAAAGCGAAGAGACGTGGGCCGCTGAAAGTGACTTCCAATTTCCGCCGGCCCGAATACCTGGCTGCCGTGCGGAAAGCCAAGCAGTACATTCGCGCCGGGGATATTTTTCAGGTCGTGCTGAGCCAGCGGTTCTCGGCCAGGACTCAAGCTCAGCCGTTCGAAGTCTATCGCGAGCTCCGCGCGCTGAATCCCTCACCTTATCTTTTCTACCTGCAATTGAATGACGTCTCGGTTGTCGGCAGCTCACCGGAAATGCTCGTCAAAGTTCAGGGACGCAATGTTTTCTACCGGCCCATCGCCGGCACGCGTTGGCGCGGTAAGGACGAAGCCGAAGACCAGCGCCTCGAACGCGAAATGCTTGCCAGCGAAAAGGAGCGCGCCGAGCACATCATGCTCGTCGATCTGGGACGCAACGATCTTGGGCGGGTCTGCGACTACGGCACAGTGAAGCCCGAAAAATTACTGACCGTCGAGCGCTATTCCCACGTCATGCATCTGGTCTCCAGCTTGTGCGGCCGCTTGCGCGAAGATGTGGATTGTTTCGACGCGCTGATGGCCTGTTTTCCGGCCGGCACGGTGTCCGGCGCGCCCAAAGTTCGCGCCATGGAAATCATCGAGGAGCTGGAGCGCACGCGCCGCGGGATTTACGCCGGAGGAATTCTGTATCTGGATTTCGCCGGCAATCTCGATTCCTGCATCGCGCTCCGCACCATGGTGATGAAAAACGGCGTCGCCCACGTCCAGGCGGGTGGCGGCATTGTTGCGGACTCCACGCCGCAGGGCGAATATCAGGAGAGCGTGAACAAGTCAAAGGCGTTGCTCACGGCGCTCGGAAAAGCGCACCGGCGCTGGTAGCACCGACTTTAGTCTGTGCCCTCTTGGCCTCGACTGGATTGACCGGCCCAGGTACGTCTGGCTGACCTTCAATTCGGATGAACCGTATTAGAATCGAGGGGCTGGCACTGCATCATGATTCTGCTTCTCGACAACTACGATTCCTTCACCTACAACCTCGCGCAGTATCTCGGCGAGCTGGGTTGCAACATCGAAGTGCATCGCAACGACCGGATTACCGTCGAAGAGATTGCCCGGCGGAATCCGGAACGCATCGTAATTTCGCCAGGGCCGTGCACGCCCCAGGAGGCAGGCATTTCCGTGGAGCTCGTCGAGCGCCTGGCCGGGAAATTTCCCATCCTTGGTGTGTGCCTCGGCCACCAAGCCATTGGCGCTGCGTTTGGCGGCAAAATCATCCGTGCTCCCAAATTGTTTCACGGAAAAACGAGCCAGATCCATCATGACGGCAAGAATATTTTCCGCCAGTTGCCGGATCCCTTCACCGCCACGCGCTATCATTCCTTGATCGTGGAGAAAAAATCCCTGCCTCACGAGTTGACCATCACTGCGGAGACCGACGACGGCATCATCATGGGCTTCCGTCACCGCCGTCACAAGATCGAAGGCGTGCAGTTCCACCCCGAATCCGTCCTCACCGAATCCGGCAAGCAGCTCCTCAAGAATTTTCTTTCTTTGTAGGTGCGCAGCATGCGGCGCCCCAGCCGGCTTGGCTGACCCCTTCAGATGTCGAGCCCTCACCAATTCAAATCCGCCAAAATCGCCGCGTAGATCTCCATCCCTCTCCAAAATTGCCCCAGCCGCAAATTCTCATCCGAGCTGTGCTGATGATTGTCGTAATTCACAATCGGCACGCCCACCCAAAGTAGCCCCAGGTCTTCGAAGATATACATCGGTACGCTTCCCCCAGACGACGGCATAACCACGGTATTGTTGCCCGCCGCCGCTCGCACGACATCGACGATGGCCTTGGACATCGGCAGATCCATCGGCGTGCGCGAAGCCCGATAGCCGCCTTCGTAAATAACTTTGGCGATGCGCGCATGCGCGCGGCGCTCCTCCATCGTGGGTTCCTGGTCAATCACGAAGAATCCCTGCTTCTCGATAAATGCCGCGATTTGCTCAAACTTCTTCTTGGGATCCTCCCCTGTTACCAGCCGCGCCTCAAGCGAGGCCTCCGCCTTCTCCGGCACAACATTCTGGGCCTGCTCGCCCACATAGGCGCTACGCAATCCGCGAATGTTCAGCGAAGGCTGCATGATCAGTTCCACCAGCTTCTTCCCCCCACCCTCCGGTTTCGCAATGCCCAGTTCGCGTTGGAGATCGGCGTCGTTGTCCGGCATTTCTGCGAGCGCTTTTTTCTCCGCCTCGCCGAGCGGCGCGACATCGTCGTAATATCCCGCGATTAGCACGCGCCCATCGGCGTCCTTCATCGATGCCAGAAGCTGTGACAACTCCGTCGCCGGATTCGGCGCCCAGTTTCCGTAGTGCCCGCTGTGCAGCGCCCGGACTGCCCCGTACACGGTGACGTCGATGCCGACGTCTCCCCGATTTCCGAAGAAAACCAACGGCCGTCCCGATTGATGCACAGGGCCATCGGCGGTGATGAGCAGGTCCGCCCCCAGCAAATTCTTGTGCAGCTCAAGGGTTCGTCGCAGACTGCTCGATCCCGCCTCTTCTTCTCCCTCAAAAATGACCTTGAGATTCACAGCCAGCGGAATCTTCTTCGCCCTGAGTGCATCAAGTGCTGCCAGCAACGCCACGATCGGCGACTTGTCATCCGAGGACGAACGCGCGTAGAGCCGCCAATCGTCGTTATAGACGGCCCGATGTTGCGCACTGTTTTCCGGGAAGGGAATCTGCTTCCCACCCGCCTCAATAGCAGCATTGCGAAGGACTGGCTCGAACGGTTTTCCATCCGTCCAGGCGGCCGGATCGACCGGCTGCCCGTCATAATGTGCATAAAAAGTCACCGTGCGTTTCGCTTCCGGCGTGATCAGCTTGCCGAAAACCACCGGCCCGCGCCCGCTGATAGGGAGCAAATGCGTTTCGATCCCACGCGCTTCGAGCATCTCGATCAGATGCGCCGCATTCTTCTGGATGTTCGGTGTGTCGCTGGCAATGTTCGGGATCGACAGGAATTCGCTCAGCTCGCGGATGATGCGGTCCTCGTTGTCCATCCGATAGTCGCGCACTTCCTGAGCAACTTGTCGAGGCACCGGAGGAGTTGACTTCTGCGCAAGCGCCGGATACGGTAACAGGGCAATCAACAGAGTGACCACTATGTTTCTCAAACGTTCCCTCCTGTAGCGCTCCCGGCGGCTTTGCTGCCGCAGGGCAACACGGCTAGCCCGGCGCGGCCTGCCAGCGATTCTATCTGACCCGTATGGTCTTTGCTCGTTTGCCGGTTTCTTCCCGCGGGGTGGAGCTCGGCGACAACACTTTGGGGTTGTAAATGAGTGAGTTTGCGCTGGAAGTTGAAAACCTCGTAAAAGTGTACGCCTCGCGCGGGAAAGCGCCGATCCGCGCCGTCGACGGCATGAGTTTCCGCGTGCCAAGCGGGATCATTTTCGGTCTGCTTGGACCCAACGGTGCAGGCAAGTCCACGCTGCTGCGCATGCTCTCAACGCTCACGCTCCCGACCGAAGGCACGGCGAAGATTCTCGGCTACGACGTCGTGAAAAAACCCATCGAAGTACGAAAGCGGATATCTTCCGTGATTCAGGCGACAGCGGTCGAGCTGCTCTTGTCCGTCAAAGATAATTTACTCACCTACGCGCGCTTCCAGGGACTCGACAAAGCGACGGCCGTGCGCCGCGCCGACGCGCTAATCGGGGAATTTCAGCTCGGCCCGGAAGTCGACCGCAAGGTGCAGGATTTGAGCGGCGGTTTCCGGCGCCGCGTTCAAGTCGCGAAAGTCTTCATGGTTGACACGCCGGTGCTCTTCCTAGATGAATTTTCCACCGGAATGGATCCCATCCTGAAGCGCCAGGTAATGAATCTTCTGCGCGCCGAAGTCGAGAAGGGAAGAACCATCATCCTGACGACTCAGGTTCTCAGCGAGGCAGAAGAGCTTTGCGACGATATCCTCATCATCAATAGGGGAAAACAGATCGCACGAGGCGACCTGAACACGCTGAAGCTGCTTTCCGAGGGCGTGTACGAAATCACGTTGGCTTTCGACCATCTGCCGGATAATATCCAGGCAGAGATTGCTGCACTCTCGCCCATCCGCTCCGCAATCGAAGCAAACGCGATTGATCTCGCGCTCAAGATCGAAGAAAGCCGGGTCATGGAGGTGGTCAGCGCGCTCTCGCGCAACCGCCATGTTCTGCGCGTCGAAGTCCGGGGTGCAAGCCTTGAAGATATTTTCGTCGAATTGACGACCCGCGAAGGGAGGGAACTCAAGTGAGCGCGCTATCCGCCGTTGTTTATCGTGAAATGAAGATTCGCGCGACGAACCTTACGTTTATTTTCTGGGATCTTTTCTTCCCGCTCCTCTACATGCTGGTCTTCGGCGTGGGCGTCAATTCCGCTCTTGGTGCTCCCACGGGGATCGGGAATGTGGGTTACAACGAGTTCTTTCTGGCCGGAGTTCTGGCCATGGCCAGTTTTGCAATCGCCTCGAATACCTCGTGGTCGTTTTTCCTCGACCGCGACAACGGCATCTTCTACGAAATGCTGACCTATCCCATGCGCCGCAGCGAATACCTGCTCGGAAAGGTCCTCTTCAACGTCCTCATCGCCGTAGCTCAGGCTGCCCTCACCCTCGCCGTTGGCCGAGCCCTGCTTGGCATTCGCCTTCAATGGCCGAAATTACCGCTGCTTCTCGCGGGGATGGCCATCGGCACGGCGGGCTGGTTTTTCTTTTATGCGATCTTTGCTTTGAGAATCCGCCGCAACGACATTTTTAACAGCATCACCAGCGTCTTCTACTTTGCCTTCATGTTCGCCAGCTCGATGTTCTATCCGCTCGAGCCGCTCCCCATCTGGTTCCGCCGGGCCGGGCTCTTGAATCCCATTACCTGGGAGATCGATTGGCTACGCTACACCTCCATCGGAATCGGCAATTTCCATTCGATTTTGCTCGAGGGGGCGGCGTTCCTGATTTTCTCGTTGGCCTGTTTTGCCTTTGCCGTGCGCTGCCTGAAGCAGCAGGAGTAGTTATCCGGGTGGGGTTGGTCCTCTTGCCGATTGGCGCTGTTCCGGGAGAGCACCCCGGACACGAGGGCAGCCCTGCCCCAGTTAAGGACTGATTGGGCACAGTACCACCCGTTAGGCCGTTCTATCTTCTAGACTTAGGGTGCGCTTCTATCGGAGGACTCGTATAGTTATGCCTCGCCGCGCTTGGGCTACCATGCTGTGGTTTCTGCTGGCGGGCGCTCCCCTGCCTGCACGAGCTGCGGGCACTCCCAACCTGCTTCCCCTGGGTGTTGTCACGCAAGCCTCCGGCGCGCACTTCAATGCCGCCAAGGTCTCCGCAGGTTCCACCATTTACGACGGCGATGGCTTGTCCACGGAGGCCGAAGGAGCACTCCAATTCCGCGGTTCAGCTGCGCAGCTGTATCTGCCCGGATCCAGCGGGGTTACCTTGCATGGCCTGCCGATGAGAACGCAGGCACAGCTTCAAACCGGCACGGTGGTCTTCTCCACAGCGAAAGCTGCCGCCATGGAAATCATTGCCGATGAGGCTCTCATTCGCCCGGGTGCCGATGGTCCCACGGTGGCTCAAGTCACCATGATCGGCCCGAAGGAATTGCAGATCAGCGCTCGGCGCGGTGTCTTGCAATTTGCCTATGCGGGCGAAACCGAGAAGATAGCCGAAGGCGCGTCCTACCGCATCGTTCTGGATCCTCCCGAAGCTGCGCCGCCTTTCCCCCAGCGGCCCCCAGTGAAGGCCGGACGTGAAAACAAGAAATTCAAAATTATCGTAATCGTGGCCGTCGCCTGGGCCACGGAATGGGCCCTGCACGAAGTCTTCGAAAGCCCCGACCGTCCTTGACCTCCTCCCCGGCCTGAAGTCCGGGGCCTTACGGCCCCACGGGGTAACTCCGAATTCTTTTTGAATCGAAATCCCGATTGTGAATCTAACTCCCGCTGGTAAATTCGGCCAGACTCGCCAGTTTCTCGCTGGCTGCCCCTGATGAGATGACGAAACTTGCGAGTCCGGCTGCCTCGCGAAAATTGGCCGCGCCATCTGCAGCAACGAGCGCAGCAGCAGCATTGACCACCACGATATCGCGCGCCGGTCCGGCTTCCCCTTCTAGGACCCGCCGTATGAGTGCAGCATTTTCGGCAGCCGTTCCTCCACGAATGGATTCGAGCGGCGCGCGCGCCACGCCGAACTCTTCCGGTGTCAACGTGAAGCGCCGGACCGCACCACCATGGACCTCCGCAACCAGCGTCTCGCCGGCGAGCGAAATCTCGTCCAGGCCCCCAGCCCCATGCACCACAAAGGCGCGCTCCACACCAAGCTCCGCCAGCGTCGCGGCCACTAGGTCGATCACATCCGCTGAAAAAACGCCCAGCACCTGCGATTGCGCCCCCGCTGGATTCGTGAGCGGCCCCAGAAGATTAAACACGGTACGCACGCCCATTTGTTTACGTGCGGGAGCAGCATGCCGCGTCGCCGTGTGTGCGACTTGCGCGAACAGAAATCCGATGCCAATCTCCCGGATGGCACGCCCATACTGTTCGAACGGCAAATCGATCCGTACCCCCAACGCTTCCAGCACGTCTGCCGATCCGCTTCGCGAGCTGACCGCGCGATTTCCATGCTTTGCAACGCGCGCGCCGGCCGCCGCCACAACGATGGCCGCCGCCGTCGAAATATTAAACGTGTTCGAGCCATCGCCGCCGGTTCCGCACGTGTCCACCATATTGGCGGGCCGCGCCTCGCCCTCCGCAAACACGCGTGCGGCGCGCCGTCGCATCACTCGCCCAAAGCCGGCAAGTTCCTGCACTTCGAGGGGCCGCCGATTAAGCGCCTCTAGCAACCGCACGATCTCCGGCGTTTCAACGTGGCCGGAGAGCAGCTCTTCCATCACCGCTTCCGCTTCCTGGTGCGCAAGGATGTGTCCAGCCTCGACGAGCTCGATCAGGGGAAGTGTCATTCGAAGGCGGCCCCGGTCGACCGCCGCACCGTTCTGCAGTCCGCACATTTTTTCGCCGCTTGCAGCCTCATTAGGCGCGTCCGTGTCCTTGCTCGATCTTAATGTTCCGAGTAAACTTTACAGTTTCGAGCATCCTCAAAATTCTAACATTGGTTGACTGCTCCATCGTCACACGGAAAACAGGACCGCGATGAAGATCCACGAGTATCAAGCGAAGGCGATTCTAGCGCGCTATGGCGTGACCACTCCTCGCGGCGAAGTCGCCTTCACCAAGGAAGAAGCGCGCGAAGCGGCGCAGCGCCTGAAGTCGCACATCACCGTCGTGAAAGCCCAAATCCACGCGGGCGGCCGGGGCAAAGCAGGCGGCGTGAAGCTGGCGCGTTCCTCCGATGAGGCCGCCGATATCGCCGGCCACATTCTCGGCATGAAATTGGTCACTCCGCAAACCGGTCCCGCCGGACGCATCGTCAAGCGTCTTCTCATCGAAGAAGGCCTCGACATCAAGCGCGAACTTTACCTCGGCCTGCTCGTGGATCGTGCCACCGGCCGCGTGGTATTCATGGCCAGCGCCGCGGGCGGCATGGAAATCGAGGAAGTCGCCAAGGAAAATCCCGGCGCCATTTTGCGCGAAGCGATTCATCCTGCGGTGGGTCTGCAGCCGTATCAAACTCGCAAGATTGCGTTTGGCCTCGGCCTGCCCATCGAAGTGGTGAACTCCGCGACACCGTTCCTCCAGGCTCTCTACCGAGCTTTCATCGATACGGATGCCTCGCTGCTCGAAATCAATCCTTGCGTGCTGACCGGCGAAGGCAAACTCGTCGCGCTCGACGCCAAGATGACCTTTGACGACAACGCACTCTTCCGTCACAAGGAACTGCGCGAGCTGCGCGACTTTGATGAAGAAGATCCCCTCGAAGTCGAAGCCTCCAAGCATGGGCTCAACTACATCAAGCTCGATGGCAGCGTGGCCTGCATGGTCAACGGCGCCGGTCTGGCTATGGCCACCATGGACATCATTAAGTATGCCGGCGGCTCTCCTGCAAACTTCCTGGACGTCGGGGGCGGCGCCTCTGCCGAACAGGTGAAAAACGCTTTCCGCATCCTCATGAGCGATCCGGAAGTCAAAGCCGTGTTCATCAATATTTTCGGCGGCATCTTGCGCTGCGACGTCCTCGCCACCGGGGTGGTCGCTGCTGCCAAGGATTTGCAATTGAGAGTCCCCGTGGTCGTTCGAATGGAGGGAACCAACGTCGAAGTCGGCCAGCAAATTCTCCGCGACAGCGGCTTGAATCTCACCATCGCCGACGGCATGAAGGACGGCGCGCAAAAGGTCGTGGCCCTCGGGGTAGGTGCGCGATGAGCATCTTGGTAAACGAAAAAACTCGCCTGCTCGTCCAGGGATTTACGGGGCGTGAGGGAACTTTCCATGCTCAACAAATGATTGAGTACGGCACGAATGTGGTTGGCGGCGTGACGCCAGGCAAAGGCGGAACGAAACATCTCGAGCGCCCGGTCTTCAACACCGTGGCTGACGCCGCGACAGCCACCGGCGCAAACGCCTCTGTGATTTTCGTTCCCCCACCCTACGCCGCCGACGCCATCTTAGAGGCTGCCGACGCCGAGCTACCGCTCATCGTTTGCATCACCGAAGGCATCCCCGCCATTGACATGGTACGGGTCGCCTCCGTTGTGGACTTCAAGAAAACGCGTCTGATCGGCCCGAACTGCCCGGGCATCATTTCCCCCGGCAAGTGCAAAATTGGCATCATGCCGGGCCGTATACACAAGCAGGGAAATGTCGGCGTCGTCAGCCGCAGCGGCACGTTGACCTACGAGGCTGTCCATCAATTGACGCAGCTCGACATCGGCCAATCCACCTGCATCGGCATTGGCGGCGATCCCATCATC
Organism: Acidobacteriota bacterium; assembly: GCA_003225295.1. Classification (GTDB taxonomy): domain Bacteria; phylum Acidobacteriota; class Terriglobia; order Acidiferrales; family UBA7541; genus Acidiferrum. The sequence continues at coordinate 15,072 of QHYZ01000082.1, forward strand.
GGCACGACGTTTCTCGACGCCATCCAGTTTTTCAACGCCGATCCGGACACCCTCGCCGTCATCCTGATCGGCGAAATCGGCGGCAACGCGGAAGAGCGCGCTGCGGAGTGGATCAAGGCCAACATGGAGAAGCCCGTCGTTGGCTTTATCGCCGGCCAAACCGCCCCGCCGGGACGTCGCATGGGCCACGCCGGAGCGATCATCAGTGGCGGCCAGGGCACCGCCAAAGACAAGTACGACGCGATGGCCGCCGCCGGCATCCGCACCGTCAAAACGCCCGCGGACCTCGGCGCCACCGTCGCCTCCGCCTTGAAATAGCTTTGGCCGTTTTCTTTTTTGGCCCTGCGGTTTAGCGGCAGGACATATCCGCCCGGTAGCGCCGGCATCTTGCCGGCAAATTTTGCAGGTCAATGGGGAGGAACTCTCTCGTGGCAATCGAGCGCACTTTTGCAATCATCAAACCCGACGCCGTCAGTCGCGGTCAACAGGGAGAGATTCTCTCTCGCATCCACAGCGCGGGCTTCAAGATCATGGCTATAAAATCTATGCGCTTGACCAAAGAAGAAGCCGGCGGCTTCTACGCGGTCCACAAAGAGCGCCCCTTCTTCCCCGAACTCACCGATTTCATGAGCTCCGGCAAAATCTTCGCCATGGTCCTCGAAGCAGAAGGCGCCATCCTGAAGTGGCGCGACACCATGGGCGCCACCGACCCGAAGAAAGCCGCGCCAGGCACCATTCGCCACGATCTCGGCACCAGCATCGGCAGCAATTGCACCCACGGCTCGGATGCCCCTGAAACCGCCACCTTCGAAATCGGCTACTTCTTCTCCGGTCTCGAACTGATCTGACCACCCGACAGGGGCGAAATCCCGAGGAGCCCGCCGCGGCGGGCGAGGAAGGATCCTTCCCCTGGTTACTTCTTTACCGCATTCCTTCTACACTCTTTCCCATGGATCCCGTCCGCGAACTCGGCCGCACCCTCCTCGTTCTCGGCGCCCTGCTCTTCTCCGTTGGCGCGGTACTTTATTTCGGCGGAAAACTCCCATTGCGTCTCGGCCACCTCCCCGGCGACATCATCCATAGAGGCGAACACACCACTTTCTATTTCCCCATCGTCACCTGTCTCGTCCTCAGCCTCGGCCTCTCTCTCCTCTTCTGGCTTTTTGGACATCTCCGCAAATAAGCGAGTCTTTTGGTTTACCTCCTTGTGGCCCTAACTTCCTTACCTTATTTTCTCCACGCCAAACTCCGCGCGAATAAAAGCCTTGATCCCTTCCTCCCCCGTCAATCGCAGGCACAGCAATTTGCCCTGGCGCTCGACATCGATGTGAAAATCAAAGAACGGGCAGCACTTGCTTTCCGCGCCGACCCACTCCGCCAGCTCAGCAAGCGATATGTCCGTCGGGCGGTACTGAAATTCGTAGCCTTTCGCTGTTTCCGCGATCGCCTTTCGCAGCGCCTGCAATTTCTCTCCCAATTGCTGATGGCGCGCCCGCTCCGCCGGATTCAGCGCTTTGGTGTTGCAATAGAATTTGCTTTGTGTCGTTGCCACTTGTTTCTCCTGCTCCATGAGTGCGGTTGAGTCTTGAGCAACGAGCCCTGCCGCTTCGCCGCCCACAATCAGTAGCGCCAGCGCCGCACTTGCGGTCACCGCCGCCCTTCTTTGGCTCACTTTTCCAAACCGTTCCCGGTTGCTATTCATGGCTTTCCTCCAAAATAGGATTTGCCACGTCCCATCCCCGGATGCTAGAACTTAAAGTCAACTTTAAGTCAAGCGATATTTCAGGAGCACCATCATGAAGATCGGTGAACTTTCCGCCCGCGCCAACCTCAACGCCTCCGCCATCCGTTACTACGAAAAACTTGGTCTCCTGGCTGCGCCACAGCGGATCGGCGGGCAGCGTCGCTACCCCAGCGGCGCCCTCCAGCGCGTCCTCCTCGTGCGCTTCGCCACCGACATGGGCTTCACCCTTTCGGAAATCAAGCTCTTCCTCAACGGCCTGGGCGACCACATCCCCGTCGGCCCTCGCTGGAAAAAACTCGCCAGCCGAAAACTCGTCGAAGTCAAAGAAAACATTTCCCGCTCCCTCAAACTCAAATCTCTCCTCCAGGGCCTTCTACACTGCCACTGTGCCTCTCTCGAGTTCTGCGTCACCCGCCTCAGCCTTAGCCCCAACCTCCGTGGCCTCTCTCGGAGCAACCGATGACCACCTCCGTGGTAGCGGCCGCCGGAACTATCCCGATTTGGTCGGCAGGTCGGCGTTCCTCTTTTCTTCTAGGCCCCGCATTTGGCTCGACATTGCGAGACTACCAGCGGAAGGGCCGCGTCCAATGGTCAGCAGCATGCCATCAAGCGGATCTTGACCTTTTCACTCTCGCTAAACGTTCTCTGCCGACCCAAACCTCCCGATACGTCAGATCACCCATGACAAGAAGATGGGATGCTCCGTTGGTGAGTGGTTGGCGAATAGCACGCGCCCTCTACTTTCTTGCGGCTACTGCAATTCAGCCCGTCTCGATCCGCAACTGTGTGAGCCACTTCCAACTCATTTTCAACTTTCAACTTTCAACGTTCAACCTCCTCCCGCTCACCACACGCCACTCGTCATCCGCTTGCCCCGCACGGAGACCAGGGGACCTTCACCCCAAGGGTCCCGCATGACCCAACAGCTCACCTTCAACCTCATGCCCGACCGCAAGATCTGGACCGTCAGCGAGTTGACCGCCAAGATCCGCGACCTGCTCAGCAAAAACTTCACGGACATCAGCGTCCAGGGGGAAATCTCCAACTGCCGCGAGGCCCAGTCCGGCCACATCTACTTCACCTTGAAAGATGACCGCGCTCAAGTCCGCTGCGTTTATTTCAAGCAGCAGCAGCGCGGCATCAAGTTCCGCCCCGAAGACGGCTTGCTGATGACCGTGCGCGGCTCCATAAGCGTCTACGAAACCCGCGGCGAATATCAAATTTACGTGGAAAATCTCGAGCCCGTTGGGCGCGGCGCGCTGCAACTTGCCTTCGAGCAATTGAAAAAACGCCTCGAAGCTGAGGGCCTGTTCGACGCAGCGCGCAAGAAGTCGCTGCCGCTCCTCCCCAGCCGCATCGGCATCATCACCTCGCCGAGCGGCGCCGCCGTGCGCGACGTCGTCCGCATTCTCACGCGCCGCTTTCCAAATGTGCATCTGACGGTCTACCCCGTGCGCGTCCAGGGCGAAGGCTCCGCCGAGGAGATCGTCAAAGCGTTGAAGTTATTCAATCAGAAGAAACTCGTCGACGTGCTGATCCTGGCGCGCGGCGGCGGGTCCATGGAAGATCTGTGGCCCTTCAACGAGGAAATCGTCGCGCGCGCTATCTTCGCTTCAGAAATTCCGGTGATCTCCGGCGTCGGCCACGAAACCGATTTCACCATCGCCGATTTCGTCGCTGACGTCCGTGCTTCGACCCCTTCGGCCGCCGCGGAACTGGTCGTTCAGACCCGTCGCGAATTTGACAAGCACATTGCCGACTTGCGCGAAACGCTGGCTGGACTGATCCGCTATCGCCTGCTGGAATTCTCCCGCCATGTCCACGAGCTTTCCGCGCGCCGAGGGTTCCGCCGCCCCCTCGATCTCCTGCGCCAGCAGCGCCAGCGCGCTGATGAAATGACTTCGCGCCTGGCCCTCGGTCTTCGCGCCCGCCTCGAACAATCGCGCAAGCGTTTCACCGCCGCCCACCTGCGCATCGCTTCGTTTGATTTTCGCGTGAAGATCGCAGCCTTTCGCTTGCATCTCGAAAAGCGCACTGCCGAACTCGGCATCCGCGCCGAGCGCGTGCTCCGCGCCAAGCGTGAACGCTGGCGGCTCCTGGCCCTGCAACTCCAAGAACGCGGCCCTCTAAAGATCCTGGAACGCGGCTATGCCATCGCCACCGACGCCACCGGTAACCTCCTCCGTTCCGCGGATCAAGTCGACCTCGGCGACACGGTAACCATCCAGCTCCACCGCGGCCGCCTCAGCACCGAGGTGCGGAAGAGAGAGACAACCTGAACTCCTCCCCTCGCGCAAGCCTAGGGTTGGCGGGTTGCTTCGGTTTTTTTCTGCTTGATTTCGTTAACTTTGCCGACCACCTCGTCAGCCCATTGCTCGGTGCGCCAGGGCCGTACCGCGAGGCGTACGTTGTCGCGAGCTACAAACGTGCATTCAGGAGTTTCGGGTCGAGCCGTTTTGCGCGGAGAAAGTCGCGCGCGGCCTGGTCATACTGACCGTTCTCGAAGTTTGGCACGCCCTCGTTCAATAACTCGCGCGCCTGTCTCTGCTCTTCGGTCTGCAGGGGATTGTCTTGTCGAGCGCATCTGCTCGCCCTCACCCCCGGCAGGGCCAGAAGAGACACCGTGATGCGGCGGCGAAGGGAAGGTAACAAGTGCGCACCAATATCGGTGATCAACACTCCGATCTTGCCGGCGGAGCCTGATTCTACTCGTCGTCGGAAGAGGAAGCCACTTTCAGGACGGCCAGGAAGGCCTCCTGCGGGATGTCCACCTGCCCGACGCGCTTCATGCGGCGCTTGCCTTCTTTTTGTTTTTCTAGGAGTTTGCGTTTGCGGGAAATGTCTCCGCCGTAGCACTTGGCGAGAACGTTTTTGCGGATGGCCGCCACGGTTTCGCGTGCAATCACGCGGCTACCGATGGCAGCCTGAATCGGCACTTCAAACATCTGCCGCGGAATGAGCTTTCGCAAGCGCGTCACCAGATCGCGCCCACGCTCGGCCGCAAAGTCGCGATGGATGATCAGTGCGAGTGCATCCACCGGTTCACCGGCGACCAGCACATCCAGTTTGATGAGGTCGGATTCGCTGTAGCCCGCAAGGTGGTAGTCCAGCGAGGCATAGCCGCGTGAAACAGATTTTAGCCGATCGTAGAAATCCAGCACGATTTCGTTCAGCGGAAGTTCGTAGGTGAGCATGACGCGCGTGGGCGACAAATACTCGAAATTTTTCTGCGTGCCGCGCTTTTCCTGGCAGAGCTGCAGAATTCCACCGACGGAGTCCTCGTTGGTGATGATCATCGCTTTAATGATCGGCTCTTCGATCTTTTGAATGTCGCTGGGGTTTGGAAATTTCGCCGGGCTGTCCACTTCAATCACTTCGCCGGTCACGCGCGTAATGCGGTAGCGCACGCTCGGCGCGGTGGTAATCAGATTCAGGCCGAATTCGCGCTCCAGCCGTTCCTGCACGATTTCCATGTGCAGCAAGCCCAGGAAACCGCAACGAAAACCGAAACCGAGGGCGACAGAATTCTCCGGCTCGTAGAAAAACGCCGCGTCGTTCAATTGTAATTTGCCTAGTGCGTCGCGCAGTGGCTCGTAATCATCGGCAAGCACGGGAAACAACCCCGCGAAAACCATCGGCTTGATGGCTTCAAATCCGGGCAGCACTGGTGCGGGGCGGCTGGCATCCGTAACGGTGTCGCCCATGCGCGCATCGGCCACGCGCTTGATGTTGGCGACGACAAAACCGACGTCGCCGGCTGACAGTTCTTCAAGCGCAATGGGCTTTGGTGTGAGCGTGCCGAGTTGCTCGACTTCGTAAACCTCATTGCTGTAAACCAGGCGAATTTTCATCTGCTTCGTGATACGGCCTTCCATCACGCGCACGAGAACGACGGCGCCGCGGTAAATGTCGAACCACGAATCGAAAATCAGCGCCTGCAGCGGATTTTCCGCGCTGCCTTTGGGCGGCGGCACGCGAGCGACGATAGCTTCGAGAACCTCTTCGACGCCGAGGCCGCTTTTCGCGCTGATCAGCAAGGCGTCCTCCGCCGGAATCGCGAGCACGGTTTCGATTTGTTCTTTTGCGAAATCCGGTTGTGCGGCGGGCAAATCGATCTTATTGATCACCGGCAGAATCGTCAGGTTGTGGCCCGCTGCGAGAAATGTATTTGCCACCGTCTGAGCTTCCACGCCCTGGCTCGCGTCGACCACCAGCAGCGCGCCTTCGCACGCCGAGAGGGCGCGCGAAACTTCGTAGGAAAAATCCACGTGTCCGGGCGTATCGATCAAATTTAATCGATAAGTGTTTCCATCTTTCGCTTTGTAGTGCAGACGGATGCTTTTTGCTTTGATGGTGATGCCGCGCTCGCGCTCGAGGTCCATCGAATCGAGCACTTGTTCGTGCATCTCGCGCTGCGTGAGCGCCCCGGTCATTTCGAGCAAGCGATCGGCGAGCGTGGATTTGCCGTGGTCGATGTGCGCGATGATGCAGAAGTTTCGAATGAACTGCGGGTCCATTTTTTCTTTTTACCGGTTTTCTCTGTTACCGGCAGGAGCTTGATTCGCCTGCTTGGGTTTCCCGACGGGCCTGCTGCATTCGAACGAGCAACACACGCAGCGCAAAAACCGTGCCGTATAAACATTCAGTTTGCCACAATTCGAAGGCCCCGTCAGCTTGCCCACCCATCTCATGCGAAAACAAAAGCTGGGTGACCAGAGCAGAGCCCGACAAGTGAGGACCGCTCGTGGCGGCAATTCGGAGTTGCTTGACGGGCACCCTGTACCGCCATAGAGTCTCGCCAATCCTTACGACCTGCGGCCGGCGACGCCGCCAAGGAGACCCTTCGATCGGGGTGGACACGCGCCGAGGTGATCGTGGCCAACGAAACCGTTACCGCTGCTGTGCGCTTCGAAGCTAAGACCATTCACAACGTGCGGATGAGGATTATTCCCTTTGTCTTTCTTCTCTACATCATTTCTTTTCTAGACCGGATCAACATCGGATTTGCGGCGCTGACGATGAACAAGGAGCTGGCCATTACCAGCCAGCAGTTTGGATTAGTCGCGGGGATTTTCTTTTTGGGGTATTTTCTGTTTGAAATTCCCAGCAACTTGCTGCTGCACAAGTTGGGGGCGCGCATCTGGATCGCGCGCATCCTGATTACCTGGGGAATTCTGGCCATGCTGACCGGCCTGGTGCAATCTGTCGACCAGTTGTACGCAGTGCGTTTCTTGTTGGGGCTGGCGGAAGCCGGTTATTTTCCTGGAATCGCCTTGTATCTGACGTACTGGTTTCGACAACGGGATCAGGCGCAGGCAATTGCGTTATTCCTGACGGGTATACCGGTCACCAGCATACTCGGTGCTCCGCTTTCCGGTTTCATCCTGGACCACGTGCACTGGCTGAGCATCAGCAGTTGGCGGTGGCTCCTGATTCTGGAGGGAATTCCGGCCGTAGTTGGCGGGGTGCTCACGTACTTTCTGCTGCCCAGCCGCCCGGCAGAGGCTAGATTTCTTAGCCAGGAAGAAAAAGACTGGATGGAAGCGGTGCTGGCGAGCGAAGAACGCGAGAAGCTGGCCAACCACAAGATCTCAGCACTACAGGCACTGATGAACAAGCGGATCTGGCATCTGGGATTGATCGGCTTCACCTTGAATACCGGCATGTACACGATGAACTTTTGGATGCCAAAGCTGGTGAAATCAATATCGACCGGGCACTCCAACAGTCTGATCGGACTGCTGGTGATGATTCCGCATCTTGTCGGCCTGCCCGTGATGGTGATGGTGTCGCGGAGCTCCGACCGCCAGCGAGAGCGAAGGTTTCATGCGGCGATTCCCGCCATCGTTGCGGGCATCGCTCTGGCGTCGCTGGGTGCAACTCATTCCATTTTCCCAACGATGCTGCTTCTGTCCTTCGCCGCCCTGGGCATCTACAGCGTCTATGGCCCTTTGTACTCGCTCCCGGGCGATTTCCTAACGGGATTTGCGGCGGCCTCCGGGATTGCCTTGGTGAGCTCGCTTGCGAATCTGGGGGGATTCGCCGGCCCGTACGCGACAGGTTGGATCAGCCAGAAGACGGGCAGCTTGTATGGTGGCCTGGCGGTTGCGGGTGTTTCGTTGTTCGCGTCGGCGACACTCATGTTGCTGCTTCCGAGAAGACTGCGCCGTAACCCGCGTGAAAATGGATGAGGAATGGGCCAATTACGCGTGGGTTGCTGATTTGCGGGACCAGGCGCCCACCAGGGCCATCCAGGTGACCACCGAGTTTGATGCGGAGACCTCCGCTTGGATCCGTTGTGGAAGAGTGTTGAGGTCACCGAGCGGTCTGAGGGGAAGATCGAACCGCTGAGCTAGCGGCAGCAAACTGCCCAGAACGTCGGGGACCCAACGTATGAATTCTGGATCGTTCCCCAGCGGCATCTCGAGAGTCATGGCTGGCGCCGGCAGCCCCGCCTGCTGGAAAATCTGGTAAAGAGCGAAGCCCATCTCCGTGTTTGCGCCCGAACGCCGAAAGGTCTCGTGGATCACGGAAGTGGCCGCAGACCACAGCGGCAGGCGTGCCGCCAGCAAAAGAAAAGGCGCCCAAGACAGCTCGTGGAAAGCAACCACTCCGCTGGGACGAAGCAACTGAGACAAAGAGCGCAGCACAGTAGGGGGATCGGGGAGAAACATCAAGATGAAACGACCCACGACGGCGTCGAAGGGTTTGCCACTCGCGATTTGAGAGACATCGGATTGGGTGAAGGTCACATTGTGCAGCCCGGCCAGGGCCACGCGAGTCCTGGCACGGTCGATGGAGCGCTCGTCGCGCTCTACGCCGACAACTTCACCTGAAGGACCGACCAGCGTGGCCGCGAGCATGGCCACGTCTCCGACCCCGGACCCGATATCCAGGACACGCTGGCCGGTGCCAATGCCTGCGCCACGGAAGAATCGTTCGGTGAAGGGAGCCAGAAGCGCGGCTTGCCGTATGAGGCGCTCCTGTTCCGCGTCGGTGCTGCCGAGCGCATAGTGAGAAGTGGTCTTGGTCGTCGTCATATGCTGGCAAATTGTACCACCGAGCGATTCTGCGGCCGGCGAGACTGATTCGGGCGGATTGGATTGCCGTGACGCATACCGCATCCGTCGATTTCGGCCGTTTGCCGCTTCCCCATGGGGGTATATAGTTAATCAGGGCCGTTCGCGCCGGACGCAACGTGCAGCCCAGAATCGTCATCGAGTGGAAAATTGTTTGGCGCCAGTTGGGCGCCGGATGGACAGCTTTCAGTCACCGCAAAGGCAACCTGAACGGATGGCCGCAGACGTAAGCAAGCATCTGGATCGCGCCAAACGCTTCCTCGAGAAGAACCGCGTCGAGGACGCCATCGAGGCCTATCTCGCCGTGCTCGACGAGATGCCGCAACATCAGGAAGCCACGCAGGCGCTCGGCGATCTCTACGCGCGGATCGATCAGCCGGATCGCGCGGCGGTTTACTACGGTCTTCTCTTTGATCTCCTCGTCGAGCCCAAGGACGAAACCAAAGCTCTTGCCATCTACAACCGGTTTCTGCGGGTGGGCATCAGCCAACAACTGCCCGAGCGCATCGCCCGATACGCCTTCCTGCAGCAAAAACAAAATCATCCTGACGAAGCCATCGAGCAATACACCAAAGCCGCGGAGCTATTCACGACGGCCGGCCGCAACGAAGACGCGCTCTTCTGCAGCGAGCGGATTGCCCAGCTCGATCCTGAGAATCTTGCTCGCCAGCTTCGTCTTGCGGAATCGGCCGAACGCATGGGCAAGACTGCTCTTGCCGTACGAGCCTTCCTGCGGGCCGGGCAGCTTGCTTCGGCGAGCGGCGCCGCGACCGATGCGCTCCATCTTCTTGGTCGTGCTTACAAACTCGCGCCGCAAGAGCGCAGCGTCGGACTTCTGTATGCCCAGGCAAATCTGCAGGCCGGCAATGCCGTCCGCGCGGCAGCCTTGCTGGAACCGTTTGCCTCCTCCGAAACTGACGCGGCCTTCGTGACCGCTTTTAGCGATGCGCTCATGCGATCGGGAAATCTCGAGCGCGCGCGCGAGTTGCTCGAACGGCTTCTCCGCGAAAAGAATGAAGGAATGACCCAGCTGTTCGACCTGGCGGACCGTTACATCGCCGCGGGCCAGGACCCCAAGGCCGTGGAGATCCTCCTGACGCTCAAGCGGCGGATGTTTGCCGACAAACGGCAAAACGATTTCGCGGTGCTGATGGACGGAGTGGGGGCCAAGCACCCCCATTCTCAAGCTATTCTTGAATTCTGGGCTTCCATCCACAACGAATTGAATCGCGAATCACAGTATTTCGAAGTGCTGATCAGGCTTTTCGACCTGTACCTGTCCTCAGGGAATGTCATTAAGGCTGCGGAGTCTCTCGAGAGGCTCGTAGACATCGATGCATACGACCATCGCAATCAAGAGCGGATGGAACTGCTGCGCGGCCGAGTGGATGACACCCACCTGAAACAGATCGCAAGCCGACTGGTGAAATCGAGCACCCCCATGCCGGGTCATGCTGCGCCGCAGACTCCTGCGGGGCAGGCTTCCACGGCTCCTTCTCCGGGCAGCGAAGAAGGCCGGCAGTTACAAGCGCTGGAAGATCTGATCGTGCAGACGGAGATTTTTTTGCAGTACTCGCTGCACAACAAGGCACTGGAGCGTCTGCAACGAATTGCGGCGATGTTCCCCGGGGAAGAAGAGCGGAGCGCGCGGCTGGCCAATCTCTACCAAATGGCAAACTGGTGGCCCCCAGGAGCGCCCAAATCGAAGACCGAGCCCGTTCCTGTGCAGCCAGCGCCAGCCACGCCCGCGACGCCGGTTGCTCCTGTGGCTCCTGTGGCCGAGGCGCCAACGCCCATCACCATGAAGACCGGAGTTTATTCGGTTGAGACGCTGCGCGATCTTTCAAAGATTTCCGAGGTCAATCAAAAGATATTTCGCCAGCAGACGCCGCGGGCCATGCTCAATACGGCGGTCAACGAGGTCGGCACCTATCTTCGCGTGACGCGCGCGCTGGCCGTCGTGGGCCCACCGGGGCGGCCGCCGGAAATGGCCGCGGAATATTGCGCGCCAGAGGTGAAGCCCGCACCCGGCGCACAGGTGGTCCTGCTACTCGCGCACATTGAAAAGGCCGAGCCGGATGAACTCGGCGGACTCGTGGTGCAAGCCTCGGAGGGATCGATTCTTAGCGACCTGGGGCTGGACACCGCGCTGGGCGTGACCATCATGGACAAAGAGACGCAGATGCCCGCCGGGATGCTGATCGTGGGTCGTGCCGAAGCGCACAAGTGGAAGGCCAATGAGGCCTACTTCCTGCAGGCCATTGGCGACCAGATGCTGATGAGCGTCAGCCACACGCGGCTGCGCTCGCTGGTGCGACGCATGGGCGTCTCCGATGAGCGCTCGGGTTTGCTGAGCCGCAGTTCGTACCAGAGTTGTTTGCTAACGGAAGCGGACCGCGCGCGGACGCAGAGCACGCCGCTGGCGCTTACCATTCTGCAGATCGATCGCGGCGCAGAACTTCTCCGGCAGCAGGGCGAATCGCCGCTGGAACGTTTTTTGGAGCAACTGGCGCGGTCGTTGCTGCCAATCGTGCGGCAAAACGACGTGGCGGTGAAATACACTTCGTGGTCGCTGGCATTTATCCTGCCCGATACGACGCTTGCGGGAGCGCACAACCTGGTGGATAAATTGCGCCGTGCGGCGTCCGGACTGCGGCCGCCGTGGGACGCGACGCAAATTACGCTGAGCGCGGGAATTGTCGAGGCCGTGGCCAAGCACGAGTACGACAGCGAAGACATCGTGACGGACCTGATCAACCGCGCGGAGTTTTCCATCGAAGAGGCGCGCAAGCGCGGCGGGGATACCGTGGTGGCGCTGGAAACGCCCAAGCCCTAGGTTGTGCGTGGTCTTCCGAGCATTTAAGATCGCGTTTGGCGGTGATGGCAGCCCGCGGATTCATAACACCCATGAGCACGCGATTTAAGGAACGGCCACCTTTTCAGGCCTGGGAAGAGGCAGAAATGAGGTCCGTGGCTTTTGGAGTTCCGGGCTTCCTTGTCGTCGGGGCTTTTCAAGCCGTTGGGGCTATCCCCACAATCTACAGGACTACATTGGCTCCCGTCTCTGGCATGGTGAGTGCGTTCTTAATAGCCCTAACTCTATCGCTTGCTTACTATCACAAACGCTGGATGGGGGGCATGGGCGGAGCCGCACTTTTCTTGATTCTACCTCGCGTAGCAAATCTGTTGTATCAGAATCTCCGGTCGCTCTCTGATGTATCCGACGATTGTGGTGGGCCTGCTCGGAATATGCGGCCTTCAGGCCATACATCGAAGGATTTCAGGGACGCCGTGGGAAGATCCTGTGGATGAAGAGTTGCGGAATCACATGGTCGACATGGATTCCAATTTCACATGGGTGGATCACTTCACGTGGGTGTGCTTCGCCGGCGGTCGCCGGCGGGGCGATCGTTGTGTTGATACTCTTGGTTCGATAAAATCCAAAATTTGAAGCGTAAAGCGCTTATCGTCGTTGATTGAGTGCCTACCCTTCGATTTGCTGTTTTGCTTTTCAACGGTAGGCTGCTCCGGTGGCCAGTTCTGCAGACTAAGGTGAGGACGAATATGTTTCCGACGGACGTGGTGATTGTGGCGGGTGCGCGCACACCGATGGCGCGGTATACGGGAGCGTTTTCGGAGGTGAGCGCGATCGAGCTGGCGTCGTATGCTTCGAAAGAGGCCATTCGGCGCTCGGGCGTGGATCCGGGGGAGTTTGATCACGCGATTTTTGGCAATGTGATGCACACCAGCGCGGATGCGCTTTATGGGGCCCGGCATGTGGGATTGAAGGCCGGGCTGAAAATCGAAACGCCGGCGGTGACGGTGAACCGTCTGTGCGGGTCGGGCATCGAAGCGATCGCGCAGGCGGCGCAGCGATTGTTGCTTGGTGAAGCGTTGATGGTGCTTGCTGGCGGGATGGAAAACATGACGCAGGCGCCGTTTGTGGTTCGCGGGGCGCGGACGGGCTTAAAACTAGGCGGCGGAGCGCTGGAAGACTCGCTCATGGCGGGCCTGACCGATACGTATTGTGGCTTGCCGATGGCGCTCACGGCGGAAAAGCTTGCTGAGCAACATGGAATTACGCGGAAGGATGCCGATGTGTATGCGTTGCGCAGCCAGCAGGCGGCGGACGCGGCATACAAGGCGTGCCGCATCCGGGAAGAGCTTGTGCCGGTGGAAGTGAAACAGGGGAAGAAAACGATTGTGGCAAGCGAAGACGATCACCGGCGGCCGGAAACGACGATGGAGATTCTGGAAAAACTTCCGCCGTCGTTCAAAAGAGATGGCATCGTCACGGCCGGGAATGCCAGCGGGATCGTGGATGGCGCGGCCGCGGTCGTGGTGACGAGAGAGAAAATCGCGAAAGAGCGGAAATTGAAACCGGTTGGGCGCATTGTGTCGTGGGCGGTGGCCGGAGTGGATCCCAGCATTATGGGAATCGGACCGGTGCCCTCGTCGCAGAAGGCTCTGAAGCTCGCGGGACTGACTCTGGAGCAGATGGATCGCGTGGAAGTGAATGAGGCATTCGCGGCGCAATATCTGGCGGTGGAAAGGGTGCTGGGACTGAATCGCGATAAGACGAATGTCAACGGTGGTGCGATTGCGCTGGGGCATCCGTTGGGGGCTTCCGGGACGCGGCTGGTGATTACGCTTTTGAATGAGCTGCGGCGGAATGGATTACGCTATGGGTTGGCGACGGCGTGCATCGGCGGGGGGCAGGGGATGGCCATGATTGTTGAGGCACTGAGCTAGACGAGGTAAATGAGGCCAGGGAAGTAAAGGACGTAAAGTAACTTCGTCTCTGGTAGAATTTGGGCCGAGACAAAGAGGGCACCAAGTATCGTGCCCCCACAATACACAAGATTACATGACTCCTCCTGCCGGCATGGTGGGCGGCATTTCCAAGAGGAAAAAATGGCAATTCGAAAAGTGGGTGTCGTGGGGTGTGGCCTGATGGGATCCGGCATCGCGCAGGTGGCCGCCGCATCGGGATTCCCTACGGTGGTGCGCGAAGTGAACGCGGAATTACTGGACAAGGGGCTTAAGAGCATCGACAAGAACCTGAATCGGCTGGCCGAGAAGGGCACCATCACGGAAGCGGCGAAGGATGAAATCCGCGGACGGCTCAAGGGCACCACCAAGGTCGAAGACCTCCAGGATTGCGACGTCATCATCGAGGCGATCATCGAGCAGCTCCCTGCGAAGCGAGAACTTTTTGGGGCGCTGGATGCGCTCTGTCCGCCTTCGACGATTTTTGCAAGCAACACGTCTTCCTTGACGATCACGGAAATCGCTAGTGCTACCAAGCGGCCGCACCGATTTGTCGGTTTGCATTTTTTCAATCCCGTGCCGGTGATGAAGCTCGTCGAGGTGGTGCGGACGATCGCGACGGAGCCGGCGGTTTACGAAGAGGTGGTGGCGTTCGGGACGAAGCTCGGCAAAACAGCAGTGCGCGCGCAGGACAGCACAGGCTTCATCGTCAACCGGCTGCTGGTGCCTTATCTTCTGGATGCGATTCGTGCGCTGGAAGAGGGTGTCGGGTCCATCGAGGACATCGACAAATCCATGATGCTGGGCTGTGGGCACCCGATGGGGCCGCTGACGCTGTTGGATTTCGTGGGGCTGGATACGACGTACTACATTTCGCAGATCATGTTTGATGAGTTCAAGGAGCGGCGATTTGCGGCGCCGCCCTTGCTGAAGCGGATGGTGCTGGCAGGGTGGAACGGGAGGAAGTCGGGGCGGGGGTTTTATGATCACTCCGACCCAGGGAATCCCAAGGCGATAAAATTTTAGTTGCAAGAGAAAATAGAAGAAAGACCTAACCTAGAGATGCCCCGACACGCTCGGGGCGGGCGCGCTACCTTGGGGAGAGCGGAGCTGAGAAGAGGGATGAGATGGGTTACGAGAACATACTGTACGAGAAGAAAGAGGGGATTGCGCGCATCACCTTCAACCGGCCGAAGGTGTTGAATGCGCTGAACCGCAAGACCGTGGAAGAGTTGCAGCATGCGTTGCTCGATGCGCGCAACGACGAGACCGTGCGCGTGCTGATTCTCACCGGCGCGGGAGAGAAAGCATTTGTGGCCGGTGCGGATATCGGCGAGCTGGCGCTGCAGACGCCTGTCAATGGCAAAGAATTTTCGCTATATGGCCAGGGTGTTTTCCATCTGCTGGAAACCATGGGAAAGCCATCCATCTGCGCGATCAATGGGTTTGCGCTCGGTGGCGGCTGCGAGCTGGCACTTTCTTGCAGCATCCGAATCGCCAGCAAAACGGCGAAACTCGGGCAGCCAGAAGTGAAACTCGGGATTCTTCCCGGTTATGGCGGGTCGCAGCGGCTGGCGCGGCTGTGCGGCAAAGGTGTGGCGCACGAACTTTGCCTTACCGGCGAAATGATCACAGCGGAAGAAGCGCAGCGTATCGGACTGGTTAATCATATTCATGAGCCGGCGGAGCTGATTCCCGCGGCAGAAGCGATGGCGAAAAAAATTATTGCCAACGGGCCCATCGCCGTGAAATTCACCATGGAAGCAATCGAACGTGGCGTGGAGATGGCGCAGGAAGAGGGATTGTTTCTGGAGGCCACGCTTTTCGGAGTGGCTTGCGCGACGGAAGACATGCGCGAAGGCACGAAGGCATTCTTGGAGAAGAGGCCGGCACAGTTCAAAGGGAAGTAAGAGAAATAAGGGAAGTAAGGATAAAGAAAAGAAGGGCCGCGCTGGCTGCCATGGGAGAAAAGCTACAACCCGGGAAGATTAGCGGCGAACTGAGCGCGACGGGTTTTCGCTTTGGCATCGTCGTCAGCCGCTTCAATAGTTTCATAACTGAGCGGCTCCTGGCGGCGGCGGTGGATGCACTGGAGCGGGTGGGCGCGGCCAGCAAGGACGTTGATGTCGTGCGCGTTCCGGGAGCATTCGAATTGCCGCTGGCTGCGAAAAAACTCGCGGCGACTGGGAAGTATGACGCGCTGATTGCGATCGGGTGTGTGCTTCGCGGGGAAACGACGCACTACGATTATGTTTGTTCGGAAACGGCGCGTGGATTGCAGCTCGCGCAGATGGACAGCGGGTTACCGATTATTTTCGGTGTGCTGACCTGCGACACGCTGGAGCAGGCCATCGACCGCGCCGGGCTCAAAGGCGGAAACAAGGGATTCGAAGCGGGGCTCGCCGCCATCGAAATGGCGCAACTGTCTCGCAAGCTTCGCTCTTTACATGCGAAGCCTGCCGCTACTGGAAAGGTGCGGCGCAGGTAACGTGTCTCTCCGCACCAAATCCCGCGAGTTTGCCATGCAGATGCTGTTCCAGTGGGACATGAGCCAGCAGGATTTTACCAAGCTGGAAGTGAAATTCTGGAGAACTGCGAAGGCTGCGAACAAAACTCGCGCTTTCGCGAACAAACTTTTTGAAGGTGCGGCGAAGGATGTCACTACGCTGGACGCCATCATCGTCAAGCATGCCGACAACTGGCGGTTCGAACGGCTCGCGGCCATCGATCGCGCCATTTTGCGGCTGGCGATTCATGAAATGAGCGGCCAGGACACTCCGCCTAGAGTCGTCCTGAACGAAGCTGTCGAATTGGCCAAGAAATTTTCCTCCGAAGAGTCCGGGGCGTTTGTGAATGGGGTCCTCGACGCGGTTCATAAGTCATTGAACATAAACTAGTTATAACGCATTTTGCTTCTTTCCATTCCTTCCCTCTAAACCCCTGAGCAGGACCGTGAAACTTTGTGGCCCTCCTGGTGTTTGATTTTGTAAGTGTGGTGGTGACCCCAGGAATGTTTCTATAGGAGAGAACACGATGAACGCAGAACAGCTGGTCCGTCGAGGTGTGCTCGCGATTGCTTTTGCCGGTTTGCTCGCCGCTAGTGCCTATGCCCAGAGCCAGGATCCGACACCTCAACAGCAGGACCTTCAGAAAGACAAGAAAGACATTCGAAACGACAGGAAAGATCTGGCGAACGATCGTGCGGATCGCCATGCTGATCAGCTCGATATCAATCACGACAAGCGCGACCTGAACAAAGACCGGGCCGAGCGCAACTCGGACCAGCGGGACATCAATCACGATCGCCGGGACCTAAACAAGGACCGCGTGGACCGCAACGCGGACCAGCGCGATATTAATCGCGACAAGGCCCAGCTTGCGCGAGACGACAAAAAGTACGGCGTCAGCAGTGCGCAGGCGCAATCCGATCGCAAGGATCTTCGTGCGGATCGCGTCGACCGGAATAAGGATCAGCGGGACATCAATCACGATCGCACGGACCTAAACAAGGACCGCGCGGACCGCCGTGCGGATCAGCGGGGCGTCAACCAGGACAAGAAGGATCTGTCCAAGGACCGCAAAGATCGCAACCAAGACCAGAAAGACATCAACAAAGACAAGAGAGACCTGCACAAGGATCGCAGGGATCTGCACCACGACAAGCGCGGGCACTAAGTGCAGTTCTTCGTTGTCCGTTTTCAGTTATTAGTTTCAGAAAAAGCAAAGAAGGCCGCTCGGGGTTCCCGGGTGGCCTTTCTTTATTTTCATTTGCCAGCTTGCGGTTCTCCATGAAAGGAATGATGCACGGGATTCGGTGGCGGAATCTGGTGGCGCGTGGAAGCGCCCACAGGAGCATCACGTTTCAGCACGATTCTGCCAACTACCAACCTGGCCAGAAAGCGTGCTTCAGATTGGCGACGGCGGGGGCAAGGTTCTCGCACTCCAAAGTCAGATGCGGATGACGCCTTCGAAGACCTTTACGGCGGCACCGCTGACGCGCGGGACGAGCTTCTTTCCAGTTTGCGTGACTTCTACTTCAATGTTGCTCGGGCGCCCCATTTCCGCTCCCTGGAGAATGGCCAGCGTATGGTCAGGCGCCAGTTTTCCGTTTTGCACCAGATAGGCACCCAGCGAACCAGCGGCGGAGCCCGTCGCAGCGTCTTCGTAGAGTTCCCAGGGGAGCATGCCGCGGGAAAAAGCTTTCCCGTTGCCGCCGAGGGCGAAGCAGTAAGCCATGGTCGCGTTCTTGCCTTGAAGGCGCCGGAGTTCGGTGATGTTCATGGTGATTTTGCCCAGCGCGGCGCGATTGCGCAGCGGCACCATCAGGTTGAAGATGCCGGTGGACACAAACGCAGGTTGCAGTTTTGGGTCGAAGTCTTTCGGCGAAATTCCCAGTGCCGAGGCCAGCCTCTTTTTGTTGATTTTCGCGGGCTTGAAGATGGCTTCTTTCTGGGTCATGGTGACGCACTGAGGGCGGCCGTCCTTAAAGCGGATTTCCACCGGCAGGATGCCTGCTCCGGTCTCTTGGAGGATGTGAACGCCGCCGTCCTGCGCGGGAACCACACCCAGTTCCGCGAGCAAGAACCAGGTGCCGATGACGGGATGCCCGGCCAGCTTCAGCTCTTCTTTCGTGGTGAAAATGCGCAGACGGGCCAGGGCCTCTTCTTGCGTCGGCTTTTGCACAAAGACCGTCTCCGAAAGATTCACTTCGCGCGCGATGGCGAGCATTTGGTCGTCCGAGAGTTCATCGCCGTCGGTAAATACGGCGAGCGGGTTGCCTTCGAAACGGTTATGGGTGAAAACGTCAAGGGTGTAGAAGCGGTGTTCCATGGCTGGTCGCAGATCGCCGCGTGAGCAATTTGCAGATTCAGATGCGCTCGAGCTGGGCGACCGTCCTTTCGTTGGTGATATTGCCGGTGTTCAACGTCGATTTTGGTTCGATCAGGATGATGTGGACCTCTTCGTCAGCAGCGGGACAGTGCTCGACGCCGCGCGGCACGACGACAAATTCGCCTTCGTTGACGACGGCTTCGTGGCCGCGGAACTTCATCCGCAGCGTGCCTTTCACTACCAGAAATAATTCGTCTTCGTTTTCGTGATGATGCCAGATGAATTCGCCTTTTAGCTTCACCGCTTTGACCTGGCAGTCATTCACCTCGCCGATGACGCGCGGGTTGCAGTAGTCGGAGAAGAGGGCAAGTTTTTCGTTCAGATTGACCGTTTTCATGATCCCACCTATAGATGGTGAACTATCTGAGTTACAGCTTCGAGAACGCGGCGAGTCGTTTCGGGTTTGGAGGTTTCAGAGTACACGCGCAAGAGATTCTCGGTTCCCGAGGCGCGAACCATCACCCAGCCGGCCGCACCCAGATAGAGCTTGATGCCGTCCATATTTTCCCGGCGCACCACCGGCAGATCAAGGATAACGGTCCGTTTGACATCCGAAAAGTGAGCGATGGCTTTTTCTTTTTGACCTGGTTTCAGATCGAGATCCACTCGGCCGTAATGATACTCACCGAATTCCGCATGGAGTGCAGCGAGCAATTCTCCCAGTGATTTGCCGTGCCAGGCCATCAACTCCGCTAGGAACAGCGCCGAAACCGTAGCGTCGCGTTCGGGCAAATACAAGCTGGTGCCGATGCCGCCGCTTTCTTCGCCGCCGATCAAGATGCTCTGTTCGAGCATCAACTCGCAGATGTACTTGAAGCCGATGGGCGTTTCGTGGAGTTTCCGGCCGAATTTTGTGGCGAGCTTGTCGATGAGCTTCGTGACCGAAAAGGTTTTTGCGATATCGCCGGGCAGGGCCCGGGTTCCCGCGAGGTGCCAGACCAGCAGCGCGAAGATCTGGTGGGGATTGATGAACGTGCCGTCGCGGTCGATGGCGCCAATGCGGTCGCCGTCACCATCGGCGCACAAGCCGGCGTCGAATTTTCCGGCAAGCACCGCTTGCCGCAAGGCTTGGATATGTGGTTCGATCGGTTCCGGGTGCACACCGCCGAAGCGCGGGTCGCGAGTGCCGCGAATTTCGTGGCAGGCGATGCCATTGCGCCTAAAGAGTTCGGCGAGCAAGCCTGCAGCCGAGCCATGCATAACATCGGAGACGAAGCGAAGCTTCGCGCTGCGCAGTCGCTGCCAATCGACCAGTTTCTCGAGCGTGTCTAGATACGGCGCACGCGGCTCCAAGGGTTGAATCAATTTTTTCCGCGGCGGCAGTGGCGAGGCGCATTCCCTCTGGACGACATCGAGGTCCTTTTCGATCTGCGCCACGATCGAAGGCAATGCCGAGCTACCGTAGCTCGCTTTGTACTTGATGCCATTCCATTGATAGGGATTATGGCTCGCGGTGATCATGAGGCCGCCAGCCGCTCCGCGTTGCCGCACAAGCAACGAAACTGCCGGCGTAGGACAGGGCTTGTCCGCCAAAAAAACGGGAGTGCCGCTGGCGGAAACCGCCTCGGCGACGGTGGTAGCGATGCCGTCCGAGGCGAAGCGATGATCGTAGCCGATGATGACGCCCTTGCGCGCGTCCTCGCAACGTACCACGTAACGGGCGATGGCCTGGGCTACCATGCCTGCGTTCGCGAAGGTGAAGTCTTCGGCGATGACGCCGCGCCAGCCATCAGTTCCAAATCGAATCGTAGTCA
The DNA here is from genome assembly GCA_003225295.1 of Acidobacteriota bacterium. GTDB lineage: Bacteria > Acidobacteriota > Terriglobia > Acidiferrales > UBA7541 > Acidiferrum. The sequence goes on from QHYZ01000082.1 coordinate 35,309, forward strand.
TTGCCGGTGAGTATACGCGATCGGAACTCTTCCCCAACAGCCGGATTGGCCTGGTTGCCGGAGGACGGGCCGCATCAAAAGGCGGTTCCTACAATAGCTTTCTTAGTTCTTGTTCTTCCAGCCATTTCACGATTTTTCCGACTTCTTGCGCACGGTCGCGCGGGCAGATGAGCAGCGCATCGGGCGTCTCGACAACGATCAGGTCGCGCACACCAATGGCGGCCACGAATTTAGAGGGGCTCCACAAAAAATTGCCTTGCCCATCGAGCGTGTGACCTGGTCCGGCAAAGACATTTTCGCCGGGTTTCTTTGCCAGCAACTGATAGACGGCCGCCCAAGAACCGATATCGCTCCAGCCTACTTCGGCGGGAATCACAAACACGCGCGGCGGCCCCTCGGCGCGGGTGGCAGGCTCAAGGACGGCGTAGTCCACGGAAATATTTTCGAGCTGGGCATAGATAGCGCGTAACTGGCGTTCGTAATTCCGGGTTCCGATAAAGTCAGCAAGTTTCTCCAGCGCCGCGTGCGTCTTTGGAAGAAAGCTTCCCAAATTCTCGAGGAAGGCGGAAACCCGCCAAAAGAACATCCCGGCGTTCCAGTGATAGTTGCCAGTGGCAAGGTATTCTTGCGCCAGCTTCAGTTCGGGTTTCTCCGTGAATCGCCGAACGGCAAAAACGGGGAAGCCTTTGGCTCCGACCGGGGCCCCCGTCCTTTCGATGTAGCCAAACCCCGTCTCCGGCCTAGTTGGAGGGATGCCCAGCACTACCATTCGCCCAGGTTCGCGAGCCGCGTCGAGGGCGGCGTTAACAATCTTCAGAAATTTTTGCGGTTGCTCGATGTAGTGATCAGCGGGGAGCACTGCCATCAACGCGTCGCCGCGTGCCACATGACGCAGGTGAACGGCCGCGAGCCCCATCGCCACTGCGGTGTTCCGCCCCAGCGGCTCAATCAGCACGCGTTTACGCGCGGCTGCGGGAATCTGTTTGCGTACGGCAGCGGCCTGTTCGGCAGTCGTGACCGTCCAGATGCGCTCGGCGGGAATCAGCGGCTTCAGACGCGCGACGGTCTGCTGGAGCATGGTGTCCTTGTCGACGATGTTCAAAAGTTGCTTAGGCGTGCGCGTGCGGCTGCGCGGCCAGAAACGAGTGCCGCGGCCCCCTGCCAGGATCACCGCGTGAACCGCTAGTCTTTCCTTGGCCATCGTTAAGCAGCCTTAATCGAAAATGACTTGCGCGAGTGCTCCCGCTGAAACTCCATGTCGATGTAATTCTGTCCGGAGAACTGGAATATCCGGCACATACGTCCGGATCAGAGACGTAGCCGTTTCCGGCAAAACGTCGATGCGCGCTTGCCAGGCGGGTACCAGCCAGCATTCACCGCGGTGATAACGCGCCGCGCTGTCCGGCCAGGCAAAGCTGCCTGCGCCTTCCAAAATCACGATCAGTTCGAACCTCCCGGGATCGACAGGGATTCCGCATTTTGCGGAACACTCCCAGCGTTCAGCCGCAAAGTAGCGGCAAGCAGCGAGCAGCACTCTCGTTGCTCCATCGGCAGGAAGAAGCAGCGATGTCGCTCTCCCCCCTGCGGGTCTCCCGAAGTTGGTGACCTGCAGCGCTTTCTCGATGTGCAATTCACGTGGTTTTCCATGCGCATCGATGCGAGCGAAATCGTAAACGCGATACGTCAGGTCGGAATACTCCTGTACTTCGCAAACCACCATGTTTGGACCGATAGAGTGAGGCGTGCCCGCGGGGACGAAAAACGTGTCGCCAGTTCGCACCGCGTGCGTTTCGAAGAGCTCTTCCAATTTGTGTGACGCCAATCCCTGGCGGAATTTCTCTTTATCTACGCCCGGTTTCAGCCCCAGCAACAATTGCGCTCCGGCGGTGGTGGACACCGCGTGCCACATCTCCGTTTTTCCACGGCCGCCGGCGGCCCTTTCGTGGACGGATGCATAGGCGTCGTCCGGATGAACCTGGAGCGATAGTTTCTCGGTTGGAAAAATAAATTTGACGAGAAGAGGGAAGGTGTCGTTGGCGACGAGTTGGCCGCCGCGCCACTCCATGGGCATTTCCGTCCAGGCCGCACCGAGCGTCCTTCCGACGAATGGACCGGAAGCGATGCGGCAATCCACACTCGTGAGCCAGGCTTCGCCGAGAGGCTCCGGCAGATTGGATTTTTCGGGGAATAGCGGTGCGAGCGAGTGCGCTCCCCAGAGGCGCGGGCTGAAGATGGGCTCGATGCGTGTCGGCGTGGGCCTCACGGTTTACGATGCGGCTTCGGCGCGAGAGAAAAAACGTTCGAGGCGGCGCAGTCCTTCGTCGATTCGTTCGATGGACGTGGCGTAGGAAAGCCGCAGGTAGCCTGGCGCGCCAAAGGCTTCGCCCGGCACGACCGCCACTCGCGCTTTTTCCAGCAGCATCTTTGAGATCTCCGTGCACGTCTTGGCCAGCGCTGGTTTGCCGGAACTGCTCGAAAGATGTGCAGAAATGTTCGGGAAGGCGTAGAACGCGCCGCCCGGCCATTCACAGGTCACGCCGGGAATCGCCCGCAGGCCTTCCACGATGCGTTTCCGGCGCTTAGCGTACTCGGCGAGCATGACCGGCACGGTTTCCATGGTGCCGCGCATCGCTTCCAGCGCGGCGTATTGCGCGATCGACGTGGCGTTGGAGGTGGACTGGCTTTGCAGCTTGATCAGCGCCTGGATCAGAGTTTCCGGTCCCAGCGTGTAGCCGATGCGCCAGCCGGTCATCGCAAACGTTTTCGAAACCGAGCCGATGATGATGACGTTTTCTCTCGAACCCGCCGCGCTGGAGATCGAGTACGGCTTGTGCGGCTCGTAGGTGAAGTGCGAATAACACTCGTCGCCCATCAGCCAGACGTTGTGCTTGTTACAGACCGCTAGGATGCGCGCAAACTCATCCGGCGGTACGACACCGCCAGTGGGATTGCATGGTGAATTCAAAACCAGCAACCGGGTCTTCGGCGTGATGGCTTTTTCGATGGAGGCTGCCTTCACGCTGAAGCCATCTTCCTGCTTGGTCTCCACGAATACCGGCGTCCCGCCCGCATACTTTACGATATCCGGGAAGCTCACCCAGTACGGCGCGGGGATGATGACCTCGTCGCCTTGCTGAATCAGCACGCTCATCACGTTGAAGATGGAGTGCTTTCCGCCGACGCTCACGACGCATTCTTTCGGTTCGTACGACGAGCCGAGTTCGCGCTTGTGCCATGCGCAGATGGCTTCGCGTAGCGGCATGATCCCGCCCGTGGCGGTATATTTCGATTTGTTCTCCTCGATAGCCTTGATCGCCGCTTTCTTGATGTGCTCGGGCGTGGGGAAGTCGGGCTCGCCCGGACCGAAGTCCGCGACGTCCACGCCGCGCGACTTCAGCTTGTCTGCTTCGGCGATTACCGCGGCCGTCGCCGAGATTTGGATGCGGTTGATGCGGTTTGTCAATTGCACTTTGGCTCCTTGAGATGAGTCAGCAGATCACAGTTATGAAAATTTCGCGCGCAGTCTCTGCTCCACGGCAGCGGGGACAAGTCCGCTCATCGGACCGCCGTGCTGGGCAATTTCGCGCACCAGCTTGGAGCTCAGATAGCTGTACGGCTCGCCCGGCAGCATGAACACGGTCTCGAGCCGCGGCTCGAGCTTGCGGTTCATCAAGGCCATCTGCAATTCGTATTCGTAGTCGGAGACGGCTCGAATGCCGCGAAGAATCACGCCCGCGCCGCGCCTGCGCGCATAGTCGATGAGCAAACCCTCGAACACGTCCACTTTTACATCCGGCCATTTCCCCGTGACCTCGCGCAGCATTTCCATACGTTCGGGAACCGTGAACAGCGGTTGCTTCTCGGTATTCCGCAACACGGCCACGATCAAGAGGTCGAACATCTTTTCGCCGCGTTCGATGAGGTCGAGGTGGCCGTTGGTGACCGGGTCAAACGAGCCCGGGTAAATGGCAATCGAGGTCTTCATCGTGGAATCAGCGGCGCCGCACGCCTCGGTTTATTCTAACTCAGGCGAGGAAAACCGCAGCTCCGAAACTGCGTGAGAAGCCAAAGTGGATTCTTTCGGTCGCGCAAGGAATCTTCTTCGCAGGACGCGGAAGATATGACAGTATGCGGTAGCCTGTGCTACATAGCGGCCTCGAGAGAGTGCGATCCTGCGTGGGAGGATTATCCGGACCATGGCTCAGAATGTGCGGTCGCCAGGCCTTGGCCTACTTGTTTTTTGCATTTTGTTGTACCCGGCGATGACTACAGCTCAACAGCCTGCATCGAATCTCATGCCCCTTCCCGAGAGCGCGCAGTACGGGACGGGGAGCCTGGCGGTGGACTCGTCGCTTTCGGTAGTGTTCACCGGCTATACCGAGCCGCGGCTGGAGCGCGCCGCGCAGCGATTCTTGCGGCAACTCGCGCATCAAACTGGCCTCCCGCTATCCCTCAAGCCCTCCAAGACGGCAAAAGCAACGCTCGTGATTCAGACCGATCACGCCGGCAAGGAAATTCAGGAGGTAGGCGAGGATGAATCCTACATCCTGGATGTCAGCACCGCGAGCGCAAGGCTCCGAGCATCTACACCGCTCGGCACGATGCATGGACTCCAGACCCTTCTTCAACTGGTGGATGTTTCGCCCGGCGGATTTGCCGCCCCAGTGGTCACCATTCAAGACCGGCCGCGCTTCCCGTGGCGCGGATTGATGATCGACTCTGCCCGCCATTTCCTCCCGCTTGACGTCATCCGCCGAAATATCGACGGCATGGAAGCCGTGAAGATGAACGTTTTCCATTGGCACCTCTCGGAGAACCAGGGCTTCCGCGTGGAGAGCAAGAAATTTCCGAAACTTCACGAGTTGGGCTCCGACGCCCTTTACTACACCCAGGATGAGATCCGCGATCTGATCGCGTACGCGAGGGACCGCGGAATTCGCGTCGTGCCGGAATTCGACATGCCGGGTCACAGCACGGCGTGGTTCGTGGGGCATCCCGAGCTGGCCAGCGGCAAAGGACCCTACGAAATCGAGCGGAGGTGGGGAATCTTCGAGCCTGCGATGGATCCCACGAACGAGAGAGTCTACAAATTTCTCGATGAGTTGATCGGCGAGATGGCCAAAGTTTTTCCGGACCACTATTTTCACATTGGCGGCGACGAGGTGAACGGCAGAGAGTGGGACGCCAACCCGAAGATTCAAGCGTTCATGAAGGTGCATGGGCTCAAGAACAACGAAGCGCTGCAAGCGTATTTCAGCGGACGCGTCCAGAAGCTGGTGACCAAGCACGGGAAAGCTGTGGTTGGCTGGGACGAAGTGCTGGTGGCGGGAGTGCCAAGGGATGTTGTGATTCAGTCCTGGCGCGGACAAGCTTCGCTGGCGCGAGCGGCAAAACAGGGGTACCGCGGGATTTTGTCGAATGGCTATTACTTGGATTTGGGTTGGCCGGCGGCGCGGCATTATGCGGTGGATCCCATGAGCGGAGATGCGGCCAACCTCTCGGCCGAGGAGAAGCAGCGAATTCTAGGTGGTGAATCGTGCATGTGGGCGGAGTACGTGAATCCGGAAAACGTGGATTCGCGCATCTGGCCAAGGAATGCCGCGATTGCGGAGCGCCTGTGGTCTCCGCAGGAAGTCCGCGACCCCGCTTCTATGTATGCGCGGCTGGATTTTGTGAGCGCCCGGCTGGAGTGGCTGGGACTCACTCACCGGACCGTTTCGCGGCACATGTTGCAGCGTCTCGCCGGCTCGGCATCGCCGGCGGAATTCGCTGCGCTGCGCACTCTTGCCGATGTCATCGAACCGGTGAAGGACTACACGCGCGAACAGACGGCTCCGGCCGAGCCCACCAGCGCCACGCCGATGAATCGCGTCGTGGATGCGGTTCCTCTCGAGAGCGATGCGGGACGGCGTTTTGTCGAAATGGTTGATCAGTTCGTGGCATCTGCATGCCACGATCCGGCGTCGGAGGCGCGACTCCGCTCACAACTCACGATTTGGCGCGACAATGACTCAATACTTCAACCGCTCGCACAGCGCTCATTCCTGGTCAAAGAAGTTGCCGCCAACTCTCAGGACCTCTCCGCTCTGGGGACGATGGGGCTCGCCGCACTTGATTCCATCGCCACGGGGCAGCCAGCTCCTGATTCGTGGAAAGCGCAACAACTCGCGATCCTAGAACAGATCAAAAAGCCGAAGGCCCAGTTGCTATTGATTCCCGCGCCGGCAGTCCAGAAATTGGTCGAGGGCGTCGCCGCAGGGGGGGCCTGCTCCATCGCCAAGCCCTAGCCTTAATTGCGCTGATGTAGCGGCCACTTATTCCGATTCGGTGTGGCAGACGCCACTGCCGGAATCACGAAATGACTTCCCTGCTTCAGGGATGAATTCCCATGTGTATTTCCGAGGCAAAAGCGTGAGCTTCAGCGCGCCAAACGTGTCCCAGTCTCGTATTTCACTGTTCGGAGTGGCAAAGCCCAAGAGATCGTGGCTGCGGCCTCCCGTCCCAGCGACAATCTCGCGGATTCCATTCGTAGGATCAGCTTTGCCCTCGGGGTTCTGTGGCGCAAATCGCTCGTAGGAATGCTCGTGTCCGGCAAGAACCAAGCTGGCGTGAGCGGCATATAAGTCTTCCCAAAGCCGCTTCAGCTCGGGATGCACGGCATGGCTCTTGAAAACGCCGCTGCTGAAGAGCGCATGATGACCATACGCCAGAATGCAAGCGTTGGGATGCTTCGCAAGATCCTCCTTCAGCCACGTCTCTTGCGGTGAGCCGGCGGCACAACCGCCCAAGCCCTTCGCGTCGCAATTGGTATTCAGCACGACGATGTGCCAGTCTCCGAGGTCATAGCTATAGTAGCCCTTGCCAGGTGGTCCTGCCTGTCTTCCCCAGTATTGGAAATAGCCTGACGCCGTACTGTCTACATACTCATGATTCCCTAGAGCCGGTTTGGTGCGGTCTTTGAAACGGCCCCAGGCTGGGTCATAGCAATTCTTGAACTCTTCCGGGCTCCCCTTTTCATAGGCCAAGTCGCCGGCGGCAAAAACCGTCCCGGGGATTTGCTCGATCAGCTTGGCTGTGGCCTGCGCTCCTTCTGGATCCTTGCAACTGGCGATGTCCCCTGCACCGACGAGAACAAAAGCTCGATCCGGCGGCCGCTTTTTTGGGGGTTGGACGTGTTTGGGCTGATCGGTTGACGGCCGCGATGGTGTTTGCGCCAAGAGCGCTGTGGGAGCGCCAAGAACTAGAAGGAACAGCCCGCGCACCACCAGTCGGACGCCCGACTCGTTACGCCTTCTAATATATCCGAGCATCCAGCTCCTCCATCGAGAGTCTAGGCTACCATGCTGCGAAAGCAAGCCGCGCGGATCGCAGGTCACCTGAAGCTCGCCCCATTCTTTCTAGCCGCGGAGGGTTGGGGAAATTGCCTGCAAAATGAGACCAGTTTGGTCTTAACTGTAAGTTAAACGAAACAAGGGGGTTGTGTTGAATGTTAGAAAGGTTTAGGGTTGACTTGAGGGCGACTCGGGGGATATACTTCATGTGCGACTGATTCAGTCGCATATTGTGGAGCGTCTAGAAAGTCTCGCAAGCGATGTTCAAGCTTTCCAAAAAAGCTGATTACGGGCTGATTGCCGTCAAGCACTTGGCCATGCATCGCCAGCAGCATGCTTGCAGCGCCAACGAGATTGCCGAGGAGTACGGCATCTCTGCGACGCTTATGGCCAAGGTGTTGCAAAAACTGGCGCACCATTCGCTCGTGGCCGCGAAGCATGGGTCGAGCGGTGGCTATCAATTGGCTAAGGAGCCCGGGCAGATCAGCGCGCTCGATGTGATTTCGGCCATCGATGGTCCGGTGCTGATTACCTCCTGCGTTACCAGCCACGGGAACTGCGACGCCACAGAGAAGTGTTCGGTCCGCGAGCCGCTGCGCCGCGTGAACGAAAGCATTTTGAATGTGTTGGGCACTGTTACCATTTCTCAAATGAGCGAAGAGCTGCACGAGCCCGCGCTCGTTGCGCTGAGGACTTAGGAGAAGAGAGCATATGGCCGTTAAGCTACCGATTTACATGGACAATCACGCCACCACGCCGGTCGATCCGCGCGTCGTCGAAACGATGCTGCCGTATTTCACTGAGAAATTCGGCAACGCCGCAAGCCGCAACCATTCGTTCGGCTGGGCGGGCGAAGAGGCCGTGGAGACCTCGCGCCAGCAGATTGCTTCGCTGATCAATGCCACCCCCAAAGAAATCATCTTTACGAGTGGGGCCACCGAATCCGATAACCTGATGATCAAGGGCATTGCCGAGATGTTCCGCGAAAAGGGTAATCACATCATCACCCAGGCCATCGAGCACAAGGCCGTGCTGGACACCTGTAAGAACCTGGAGAAGCATGGTTTCGAAGTGACCTATCTGCCGGTCCAACGGGATGGGCGCGTAAGCATTGAGGATCTGAAGGCAGCGATTAAGCCCACTACAATTCTGATCACCATCATGTACGCCAACAACGAAATTGGGGTGATCAACCCGATCGCGGAAATCGGCAAGATCGCTAAGGAACACGGGATTTTCTTCGCCGTGGACGGCGTGCAGGCTGTGGGCAAGGTTCCGGTAGACGTTCAAAAGGACAACATCGACATGCTGGCCATCAGCGGCCACAAGATTTACGGACCAAAGGGAGTTGGCGCTTTGTACGTCCGCCGCCGCAACCCGCGCGTTCAGCTTTCCGCCATCATTGACGGCGGCGGCCACGAGCGTGGCATGCGCTCCGGCACGCTGAACGTGCCTGGTATCGTGGGCCTCGGCAAGGCCTGCGAAATCGCGCAGAAAGAGATGCCGGAAGAGGCGGCACGTTTGCTCGGCTTGCGCGAGCGTCTTCGAAAGGGTCTGGAAGCCAAGCTGGACGAGGTCTTTATCAACGGCTCGATGGAGCACCGCCTGCCGAACAACCTGAACATGAGCTTTGCCTATGTCGAGGGCGAATCGCTGCTTATGGGCATCAACGACATCGCGGTGTCGAGCGGTTCTGCCTGCACTTCGGCAACCCTTGAGCCCAGCTATGTACTCAAAGCATTAGGCGTCGGCGAAGACCTCGCCCACACCTCGATTCGATTCGGCCTAGGGCGTTTTAACACCCAGGAGGAAGTCGACTACGTCATCGATAAGATGGTGCAGGTGGTGACCAAGTTGCGCGAACTGTCCCCGCTCTATGAAATGGCCAAAGAGGGAATCGACATCTCGAAAATGAAATGGCAAACCGCCTAAAGGACTGGAAGAGACAACATGGCAAATGAAGGAACAATTCGCATTCATCGCTCCATCGGTGGCACCGGCGCGGCTTTTCGCGTGACGTTTGTGCCCTACGGTGGGGAGGGGGAAGAGGCCGCCGTCGCCGGCGAGCGCTCTTTCCACGAGCTTCAGCAGGTACGCGCCTTTCTGAAAATGCTCGGGCTCGGCGCGGAGTTCATCAAGGACGCTCTGCGTCAGCTGACCGCTGGCCGTTCGGCTTCCGTACCGAACGTTTCGCTCACCGATAAAGCGGTCAAGAGCGCTGGTTTCGGGAATCTCGTGAATCTGGCAAGGAGCAACGGCTAATGGCATACAGCGAAAAAGTGGTGGATCACTACAACAATCCCCGCAACGTCGGCAGCCTCTCGAAGGAAGACCCCAACGTCGGCACGGGTCTCGTCGGAGCGCCGGAGTGTGGCGACGTGATGAAGTTGCAGATGAAGATCAATCCCGATACTAAGGTCATTGAAGAAGCCAAGTTTAAGACCTTTGGCTGCGGATCGGCCATCGCCAGCTCATCGCTCGCTACCGAATGGGTAAAGGGCAAGACGGTCGAGGAGGCGCTTTCGATCAAGAACACGGACATCGTGCGCGAACTTTCGCTCCCGCCGGTCAAGATCCATTGCTCCGTGCTGGCGGAGGACGCCATCAAGGCGGCGATCGGCGACTGGAAGAAAAAGCACGGCGTGGATGTGCCGGCTTCCGAAAAGCCATCGCACTAAGCTTGGATGGTGGCCCTTCTCTCGGCCGTGATCTCGGCGGTTAGGCTAGCCGGCCATTGCTCCGCTCAAGAGGAATTCGTATGGCAACTGACGTAATCAGTCCGAATATCGCGCGGATCTACCTGACCGAGCGTGCCGCGCGGAAGATCCGCGAACTGCTCGAGAAGGATGGCATTTCGCCTGAACGCGGCGGCCTGCGCGTTGGCGTGCAGGGTGGCGGCTGCTCCGGACTTTCTTATGCCATGCGTCTCGACACGCAGGCGCGGGATCGCGACAAGATCTTCGAAGAACATGGCGTGCGGCTCTTTGTTGACCCGAAGAGTTTTCTGTTCCTGAACGGCACGACGCTCGAGTACGAAGAGACGCTGATGCGCCAGGGATTCGTTTTCCAGAATCCCAACGCCGCGCGGAACTGCGGCTGCGGCAGCTCCTTTACGGCCTAGTAGCACAGACTTCAGTCTGCGCTCTTTGCCTCTGACTCGGTTCCAGCGGGGGGAAACGCACAGGCGAGCCTGACAAGTGGTTGGCAGCCGCACCCGCCAGCCACTTTTTTTTGTGCCAGCACGGGGAGCAGAGCATGCTGGATCTTCTTGGATTTGTTCTTCGAACTCCTGCTGGATTTCGTGATGGAGTGTTTACTTGGCCGACCGTTTTTGCTGTTTCAGGGCTTGGGAACTGGAGCACAACTAAAATCTTATGACCGCTCCATTGACAGAAACGAATCCACCACAGGTTTGCTGGAACTGCCATGAGCGCACGAGCGGCACGCACTTCTGTGCGAGCTGCGGCAAGCTCCTGCAGATGCCGCAGGCGGTCGACTATTTCGCGCTTTTCGAAATGTCGCGCAAGCTGTGGATCGAAATGGACGGGCTGGAACAGAAATTTCTACAGCTCAGTTGGAAGCTGCATCCCGACAATTTCGTGAATGCCACCGAGCAGGAGCGCGAGCTCTCACTCAAGCGCAGCTCGGAATTGAACGATGCCTATCGCACGCTCCGCGATCCCGTGGGCCGTGTCGAATATCTTTTGGGAATCGAAGGGGCGCGCAAGGAAGGCGAACACAAGCAGCAGGCTCCACCGGAGCTGCTCGAGGAAGTCTTTGAGCTGAACGAATCGCTCGATGAACTTCGCGAGGCGAAGGCCGCGCGAAGCGATCTCGCCGCGTTGAGATCGCGCCTGGAATCCGCCGAGAAGAATTTTCAGGGAAAGCTCGGCGAAGTCGATGCGCAGCTTCAAGTCGCCGCACGCGAATGGGACGCTGCCTTATCAGGTGACGCCGCAACGCGAAAAAAGATCATGGCGCAACTGAACGGACTGTTGAATCGGCGCTCTTATATCCGGAATCTGGTGACCAACGTGCAAAAGGAACTGTTGTAACTCAAGCGGTCAAGTTTAAGAGTTTTTGTTTTTGACGGACAACTGAAAGCTGGGAACTGAACCCTAAAATGGGACGAATCGTCGGAATTGATCTCGGGACAACCAACAGCCTGGTGGCGTATCTTGACCCACGGACTGGTCAGCCCACGTGCATTCCCGGTCCCTACGACGAGACGCTTTGCCCGTCCGTGGTCAGCCGCGATCCCGATGGCGGCATTGTCGTTGGCGAACCGGCGCGTCGGCGCCTACTCACGCAACCCGAGCGCACCATCTATTCCGTGAAGCGCCTCATGGGCCGGGGTCCTGCCGATGTTCAAGATGAACTAAAGCTGTTTCCGTTCCGCATCGATCCATCGAGTAAGAACGTCATCCGCGTGATGCTAGGCGAGAAAGTGTTTACACCGCCGGAGATTTCCGCTTTCATCCTGCGCGAACTGAAAAACTGGGCGGAGACCTATTTCGGCGAAACGGTCGACCGCGCTGTCATCACCGTCCCCGCGTATTTCAATGATGCCCAGCGCCAGGCCACCAAAGATGCCGGCAAGATCGCTGGCCTCGAAGTTCTGCGTCTCGTCAACGAGCCAACCGCCGCCGCACTCGCCTACGGCTTGCATGAAAAGCAGCGCGGCAAAGTCGCCGTCTACGACCTTGGCGGCGGCACGTTCGATATTTCGATCCTCAAACTCATTTCCACCAGCGACGGCGACATCTATCAGGTCCTCTCGACCAACGGCGATACCCATCTGGGCGGCGATGACATTGACAATCTGCTCCAGGCTTATGTCCACGAATTGATTCTTAAGCATGATGCAATCGACTTTTCGCCGCACAGCGAACTCGCGCAGGAGCTTCGCAAGGGGCTGATCGACGTGAAGCATCAGCTTTCGGGATCCGAGACGGCCACACTTCGTTTCGTATTGCCGAACGGCCAAGTATTCGTTCATGAATTCACCCGCAGTGCGCTCGACGCCCTCATTCGCCCCGTCGTTGACCGCACCATGGGGCCCCTCAAACAAGCGCTGGCGGACGCCCAGCTCAAGCGTGCGGACATGGACGAAGTCGTGCTCGTGGGCGGCACCACCCGCACGCCGCTGATCCGCCGCACGGTGGCAGAGTTTTTCGATCGCCAACCGCACATCGAACTGAATCCCGACGAAGTCGTGGCGTTGGGGGCCGCGGTACAAGCCAACATTCTCGACCAGGGCGTAAAAAACATGCTGCTGCTCGACGTTACACCGCTTTCACTCGGCATCGAGACCTACGGCGGCGCGGTTGCAAAAATTATTCCGCGTAATTCCACTATTCCCGCGAGCGCCCAGGAGCTTTACACCACTGGCGTCGACAATCAGACCGGCATCGACATCCACGTCCTGCAGGGCGAACGCGAACTGGCTAAGGATTGCCGCTCGCTTGCGCGCTTCACCTTGCGCCTGCCGCCCGCACCCGCCGGCTTGCCGCGCATCGAATTGAAATTCCTGATCGATGCCAATGGAATCTTGCAGGTGGGCGCAAAGGATCTTCGCACCGGTGAGCAGCATTCCATCGAAGTCCAGCCGAGCTATGGCATCAACGATTCCGAAATCGAGCGCATGCTCGAGGAATCCATCGAATACGCCGAACAGGATTTTGCCGAGCGCCAGGTGATCGAAGCGCGCACGGAATCAGAATCGATACTGGCTGCGACCGCCAAAGCACTAGCAAATCCGCAAGCTGCGGCCTTGTCTGTCGAGGAACGCGCCAAAATTGATGTGAGCGTAGCCGCATTGAAGGAATCCGTTGCCGGCAACGACTACAAATTGATTCGCAAACGCATCGACGAGCTGAATCAAGCGACCGAGCACCTTGCGGAACTGCTGATGAATTCGGCGGTTTCAACGGCCCTGGAAGGCCGCAAGCTAGCCGAGGTGTGAGTTTTCTTTGTAGGCGGACAGCAGCGCTGCGCCGTTGCTTGAAGCGTAGTGAGAGCCGCGAGCATCAGGGGGGAACAAAATGGGCGGCAGCAATCCATACATCGAGGAAGTCAAGTACAAACCCGCGACGAAGAAATACAAGGTGACCTTTCTTCCGAGTGGCAAAACCATCGAGGTCGACCCGGAAAAAATTCCCTACGGCCACAATGGCATTCCGGGCAGCATCCTCGACATTTCCGAGGGCATCAAGGCCGGTCTGGACCATGCTTGCGGCGGCGTCTGCGCCTGCTCGACGTG
>QHYZ01000135.1 GCA_003225295.1 Acidobacteriota bacterium
TCGATGAACCCTCCGTAGGTATCGTGCAAGGAATCGATCAGACGCCGGGCGGCGGTCAGTTCGCCTTCATGGCCGACGTGTGCGCTGTCGATATCGCGGCGCGCTTCCTCATTGAGCACCGGTTCGATCCCCAGCACGACATCGATAACCGACCCGAGCAACATGGCCACGACACAGGCAAGTGAGTGATGCCTTTAGGAGCCGCTTTGCCAGGTGGAGAGAATCTGGCATGCTGGGGACGGCACTCGCCGCGACCCCGTTTGCGTCGCTACGGCAACAGCTCGAGTACTCGTGAGAAGTGCGGACCGACACGAATCGCGCCGAAATCGCGCCGATCGGAGGTCAGTACCCGGTAGACACTCCGGCGCTCGCTTAGAGCCGCCACGGTCCCGTCGACCAATCCGAGATTCAGCTCTTTGAACTTGGCGTCGAATTCGAGGGCGCGAACAAGATCGGAAGGTAACGGCAGCTCGTACTGGTAACGGGTCTTTGGATCGAAGATCTCGGCGACGAGCTTGCGCATGGCGGCTCGATTCTCTCTCAGGAAGTAGTCCACCTCCGCGAGCACGAGCGCCGGCACGATCACAGTGCTCGCCGTAGCTAGGGCCACTTGGTACTCTGGAAAGCTCGGTTTGCTGTCAGGAGTGCGGGCGAGCGCCTTCAGGAGTCCGCCCGTGTCGGCGAGGACAGGACCACTCAATCTTCGACATCCTGAAACAGCTCGGATTCGTCGCCCAGCTTCGCGTCCGTGGATTCAAACAGCAACGTCGACGGCGGCCGGCGGCCGGCGTAGTACCTTGAAGCCACAACGCGCAGGCCCTTACGAACCAGTTCCGAGGCGGAGTGCCCCGCGGCTCGCGCGCGCTTCAAGGCGCGCACATCCTCTTCGTTCAAACGAATCGTAGTCGAGATCATTCGCGCCATACAGTCACCATACACCGAGATACAGGAGACCGCAACGATTTTTCTTACCAGAATTGTGGTTCGCCAAAACTTCAGCCGAGACCGAAAACGGGGCAGTTCTTGGTGGAGTAGGCAGACGATTATCGGTTCGATACAGCAAGAAGACTCTGGAGGGGGCCAACCCGCGTGCGCGTGGAGCGCACATATATATAAGGACCGGTCGAAAAGCGATCCGGACTATGCCGCTCGATTGTAACGATGGTGCAGCCCTCCGAGTCGCTTGTCCATACCGAAAATGCTATCCGGCGCGAACGCTTTTGAAATCGGCGACAGCCAAGAAGAAAGAAAGCGCGAGCCGGGCCCTAACAAAGCCCAAAATACAACGATGTGACATTGTTACATTGTATCGACAACTTGCAACCGTATCAATTCGCCAGAGACAGGTTTGCAGATAGCAGGCTCCGGCTGAATTCGCGCAGCCGGAGGCTGGAGCCCGTCTCGAACGGCTGCGATTTTCTGGGCTATATCGTTAAGAGGACGCATCTGCTGCCCCGGCGAAGGACGGTCCAAAACTGCAGGGATCGGCTGCACGACTTCAGGAAGGTCCTTGTGACGAAGACAGCGGCGAATGAGATTTATCGTTATCCCGAAGACGAAGTGTCCCGTGTCCCTCGCCATAACTCTTGCCGACCGCAGAATCAATAGCTTACAACAAGACTTCTAGACGTTGATCTGGTATGACTCCGTGCTATGTGCAGCCTGTTTTTCCTCTGGATCGGAGGCCTAATTCACCTCTTCCGTGGCCGCGGGAATCTTGTTTTGGAGAATCTCGTGCTCCGGCAACAACTCGCAGTGCTGAAACGCCGACATCCTCGCCCGAGCCTGGGGCTCTTCGATAAGCTCTTCTGGGTAGTCGCTCGACGGGTCTGGTCGGCTTGGAAACAGTACCTCATCATCGTGACGCCCCGAAACTGTCGTCCGCTGGCACCGGATTGGTTTTCGTATTTACTGGAGGCTGATCTCCAGAGTTCAGGCGCAGGTTGGAAGAAAACCGACACCGAAGGAGGTACGGGAGCTGATCTTTCGGATGGTCGCTGACAACCCAACCTGGGGAGCACCGAGGATACATGGGAACTCCTCATGCTCGGTTTTGAACTTTCCGAGAGAACCATCTCCCGTTGGATGAAACGAGCGCCGAGAAATCCTGAGCCGGCCAAGCGCTGGCTGGCCTTCCTTCGAAACCATCGAGAAGCGATTGCGGCCATGGATTTCTTCATGGTGCCAACGATCACGTTCGGGGTGCTCTACTGTTTCTTCGTCATCAGCCATGATCGGCGGCGCATCCTGCACCTTAACGTCACCAAGCGTCCGACGAGCGGTTGGATCATCCAGCAGTTGCGGGAGGCGTTTCCGTTTGGTTCCACTCCCAAGTTTCTGATCTTCGATCGAGATGCGAAATATGGTCGGGAGCTTCCAGCGACAGTTCGATCCTTGGAGATGAGCCCGGTGCAAACCTCGTTCGCGAGTCCCTGGCAAAACGGTGTGGCCGAACGTTGGGTCGAAAGCTGCAGACGAGACCTGCTGGACCACATTGTTGCGCTGAATGAACGCCATCTGAAGCGATTGCTCTCGGAGTATGTTCGTTACCATCATGAGGACCGCACGCATCTCGGACTTGAGAGGGGACACCTGACGGCAGGATTCGTTCCGTAGCTTGGGGTCGGGTCCTTTCTCAGGAGCGACTCGGCGGGCTGCACCATCGTTACAATCGAGCGGCCTAGCTCGTATCGACTCTCCGCTGGTCCTTTATATACATATGCGCCCCCAAGCGCACTCCCGTTCGTGCCCTCCAGAGTCTTCATGCTTTGTCGACGCGACAATCGTATTCAGGCCCGCTCCCCCAAGAACTGCCCCATCTTTGCTCTCGGCTCAAGTTTTGGCGAACCACAGGGCTTTAATTCCGTAGTCAGCGCAATCGATCGTGCGGCGCGAACCCAACTTCTCCCATCGTTGAAAGTGTCCCTGGATCAAGACGTTTCGTTGTCTATGTAATTTGTACGGCCCTCGCGACAACGGTATCTTCAAGTATTGGCTTGCTGCTTCAATCTACTCACGCAAAAGAGTGCGACTGAAACAGACCGTTTGTTAACGAAGGCAAGGGCCCGGCCGCATTCTTTCACCGAGCACATTCAGGAGTTAATGGCGAGATCGTGTCTATCCGCGGTGACTGTGACCCTCGCCCGATGCTTGGCGGCACAGAGACCTCGGCCTGATCTTCGTACTTTCCGGTTCGCGTCCGGATGGTAACCCTTACCTAATCTGGTTACGTCAGAGTTGTCCGTCAACCGACCACAATCGCGGATTGAACCTTGCCGAATCTCCCGTAAACACTAATGTACGTCTGGTTTGCGTGCATTCTTAAGGCGCTTTCGGTATTCATGGGCGGCTTTGACAGCGGCACTCTCGTTGACGCTGTTGGCAGCCAAATGTCCGAGTTCATGCGCTATCCAGAATCCGAGGGAGTTATCGCTCACATAGCGGTCGCTGTCGATGAACACGCTTCGGCTGGGCAGGTGCGTGAACATAGCGCTGGTATATCCGGCGGGCACATGGAGGCGAAAGGTTCTGGCCGTGTCAACGTACTTCCAGTGCGGCACAAAGAGAACTCGCAGAGGATAAACGTCGGGTTGCATGATCCGAATCTGAGCTCGCACCAAAGCCTCTTGTTCGGACGTGGCTCCCAGGACGGTGTAGCTGTTTACGGAAGGTCCAGGCGAGGTCGCTTCTGCGTTGACCAACTTTGGATTCGTGCTTGTTTGTCCCCAGGCGACCTGCGCTGTGGTCACCAAGAATAGGGTTGTCCAAATTCTCAGCTTCATTTGCCACCTCCGGGCGTGTGCTGGAGGCGAACTTGGGGCTGGTTAGGAGGAAGCTCAATGGACGGCGGCTTGATTGAGGCTTGATTGAGGCTTGATTGCTTATAAGCGACTAAAAGCCTTCGTTTCAGTTACTTAGTGCGTTGGCTTATCTAAATCTTGTCATCTAGTTGGGGGGTGTTAGACTCGCGCTAAGATCTGGGGTAGATACAGATGGCTCTCGAAGTCCGATCTCGCTCAATTCTGCGCTTCGGAGTGTTTGAGGTGGACGTGCGCGAGGGAGAGTTGCGCAAGCAGGGCGTGCGGATCAAGCTGCAGGAACAGCCCTTTCATGTCCTCACGGTCCTGTTGCAGCGGCCCGGTGAAGTGGTGAATCGCGAAGACCTTCGCTCCGAGAACTGGCCTGCCGATACCTTCGTTGATTTCGACAACAGTCTGAACACGGCGATCAAACAAGTTGCGGGAGGCGCTGGGAGATTCTGCCGATAACCCTCGATTTATTGAGACACTGCCGAGACGCGGATATCGGTTCATCGCCCCGGTTACCGGGGTAGATGGTACAACGAAAGGGACCGCCGTGCGTGGGAGCGCGGTTGCCTTGCCACGCGGTCGGAAGATCGTCGTGGCGGCGGCAATTGCTGTGCTCGCAGCGGGAATAGCTGGAGGACTGCTCTGGCGGGCGCGGCAACCGCGGCATCTCACCGAGAAGGACACCATCGTTCTCGGAGATTTCGCCAATTCGACTGGCGATGCGGTATTCGACGGGACGCTTCGAGAAGGCCTTTCTGTCCAGTTGGAACAGTCGCCCTTCCTGAGTCTCGTGTCAGAGGAAGGAATCCATCAAACGTTGCGGATGATGGAACGACCGGCAAATACACGACTCACGCCTGAAATCACGCGGGAAGTTTGTCAACGCACGAGCAGCGCGGCAGCACTGGACGGTTCGATTGCACTGATTGGCACTCGATATGTTCTGATTCTCAAAGCCGTGAACTGT
>QHYZ01000083.1 GCA_003225295.1 Acidobacteriota bacterium
GTGCTTCGCCATCATCGGCAAGCGCGCCCGCCAACTCGGTCGCCGGACGGCGCTACAGATCATCCGGGCTCGTTGGCACATCGAGGATACCGGCTTCCATCAATGGATCCAATACTGGAATTTCGGGCATGTTTTTCGACACAGCTCAAATGCTTTGATGGCCGTCCTGCTACTCTGGACGCTGGCCTTCAATCTACTGCAGCTGTTCGTCTATCGGCGGCTGGGTCGTTGCCGCCGGCCGAAGGATCCCACCGATACTATCAGGCACATCGTCGAGGTCATGCTTCGCGATGTGGCCACTCTTCCCGCGCCCATTCCTTGGGCGACTTTCCTGGACACGAGCTGACACGAGCGTCGGAGCCGCGCCCAATGGGCGGCGCGGACGCACCGGCGCCATCACTGTTCACCTGCCCGCAGCTTTGCCATCAAGGAGATTTACTCTCGATAACTAACTGCCCCTTGCGCTGGCGGCCTCGTGCGCTTCGGGCATTTCCCCGTGGATCGGCCAACGCCTCGCCGAACTCGGCCCGTGCTAGAAGCGGAACTCCTGCGCTTATTTTTGGGTTCTTGACCCACTTCTTTCCCTCCTGCTATTGTGGAAGGTTATTTTGGACTCAGTGTCCCCACTGAGCGCCAGAGCTCCTGTGAAGGGGGCGTTTTCGTCTCATGGGACTGACCAAACTGGTAATCCGGGGCGCGCGCCAGCACAACCTCAAAAACATCAGCGTCGAAATTCCCCGGAACTCCCTTACGGTCATCACCGGCCTCTCCGGTTCGGGCAAATCTTCTCTGGCCTTCGACACCATCTACGCCGAAGGCCAGCGCCGTTACGTGGAGTCTCTCTCCGCCTACGCGCGCCAGTTTCTCGATCAGATGGAACGCCCCGAAGTCGACGTGATCGAGGGCCTTTCCCCCTCGATCGCCATCGAGCAGAAAACCACCACGCGCTCCCCGCGCTCCACCGTCGGCACCATCACGGAGATTTACGACTACCTCCGCGTGATCTACGCCACTGTGGGCGTCCCGCATTGCCCGAACTGCGGTTTGCCCATCACCCGCCAGTCCAGCGAGCAGATCGTGCAATCCATCCTGCACGGTGAAATCTGCAAGCCCGACGACCGCATCATGATCCTTGCGCCCATCGTCCGCGGCCGTAAGGGCGCTTTTCGCAAGGAGCTCGAAAAATTCGCACAGGACGGCTACGTCCGCGTGCGCATCAACGGTGAGCTGTTCCCGCTCGACAATCTCCCGGTCATCGACAAGCGCAAGAACCACACCATCGAAATGGTCATCGACCGCCTGCTCGTCAAGCCGGGCATCTCCGCGCGCCTCGAGCAGTCCATCGCCACCGCGCTCAAATTGGCCGGCGGGCTGGTAACCGTGGCTATCGTAGGCGGTAAGGAGCACACTTTCTCGGAAAAGCTCGCCTGTCCCGATTGCGGCATCTCCGTTCCGCAACTGGAGCCGCGCTCCTTCAGCTTCAATTCACCTTACGGCGCTTGCCCCGCCTGCAATGGTCTGGGCTCGAAGTACGATTTCGATCCTTCCCGGATCATCAGTGATCGGAGCCGCCCGCTCTTCGATGGCGGCCTTGGCCCAGGTTCCAGCTCCGCGATTCTCAAACGCACCCTCGAACTTGGCGCTTACGCCCATGGCTTCGATCTTGAAACACCGTTCGACAAATTTCCGGCGCGCATCCAAAACATGCTTCTTTATGGCTATCCGCCATCAAACGGCGGCAGCGCCGCGGGAGAAAATGGTTCAGCTAAGAAGCCCAAAGGCGAAAAAGGTTTCCGCTTTCCGGGCGTTCTGAAATTTCTGGAACGAAATTTTGAGGAATCCGGCTCCGACACCTACCGCGAGTGGATGACGCAATATATGTCCGCCACGCTGTGCAGCGTCTGCCACGGTAAGCGCCTGCGTCCCGAATCGCTCGCCGTCAAGCTCGCCGGCTGGTCCAGCGCGGACTTCACTGCGCTGTCACTCAGCGCCGCGCGACCGGCCGTTGACAAAATTCTCACGCAACTCACCGAGCGCCAAAAAGAAATCGCCGCGCGTCCGCTTGAAGAAGTCTCCGAGCGCATCGATTTCCTGCTGGCCGTCGGTCTCGGCTATCTCAGCCTGGACCGCTCCGCCGCCACGCTTTCCGGGGGCGAAGCTCAGCGCATCCGCCTCGCCACGCAAATCGGCTCACGCCTTCGCGGCGTTCTCTATGTTCTTGACGAGCCGAGCATTGGACTCCATGCCCGGGACAATGCGCGTCTGCTCGGCTCGCTCGAACACCTTCGCAATCTCGGCAACACCGTCCTCGTCGTCGAGCACGACGAAGACACCATCCGCCGCGCCGATTTCGTGGTTGACCTCGGCCCCGGCGCCGGCAACGCCGGCGGCTACCTCGTGGCCCAAGGCAAACCCGCTGAAATCGAAGCCACTGCGGAATCCCTCACCGGTCAATACCTCAGTGGCAAGGCCAAGATCGCCGTCCCCGAAAAACGCCGCAGCCCCAACGGCAAAGCCATCCAAATCCTCGGCGCGAGCGCCAACAATCTGAAGGAGGTAGACGTCACGTTTCCGCTCGGCCTTCTCACTGTGGTCACCGGTGTTTCCGGCTCCGGCAAATCCACGCTGGTCAACGACATTCTCTATCGCGCGCTTGCGCAGAAGCTCTATCGCTCTTCGGAAGCGCCCGCCGCGCACCGCGAGATTATCGGCGCCGAACACATCGACAAAGTCATCGAAATCGATCAAGCCCCCATCGGCCGCACACCGCGCTCGAATCCCGCCACCTACACCGGCGTTTTCGCGCCGATCCGCGACCTCTTTGCCATGCTGCCGGAATCTCGGGAACGCGGCTACCGCCCCGGTCGCTTCAGCTTCAATGTGAAGGGCGGCCGCTGCGAAGCCTGCCAGGGCGACGGCCTCCGCCGCATCGAAATGAATTTTCTTCCGGACGTTTATGTTATGTGCGAGGTCTGCCGCGGGCGCCGCTACAATTCCGAGACGCTCGCCGTCCGCTACAAAGGCCACGCCATCAGCGATGTCCTCAATCTCCCCTCTTCCGACGCGCTGAAGCTGCTAGAAAACATTCCCCAGATTCAGCAGAAACTCGCGACGCTCGTCGAGGTCGGCCTGGGCTACGTTACCCTCGGCCAATCCGCCACGACGCTCTCCGGTGGCGAAGCCCAGCGCATCAAACTGGCCCGTGAGCTTTCCAAGCGACAGACCGGGCGCACGCTCTACATTCTGGATGAACCGACAACTGGCCTGCACTTCGACGACGTTCGTAAACTCCTCGACGTTCTCCAGCGCCTGGTCGATCTTGGCAACACCGTGCTCATCATCGAGCACCATCTCGACGTCATCAAACAAGCCGACTGGATCATCGACCTCGGCCCGGAAGGCGGCGAGGGCGGCGGCCGCATCGTCGCCCAGGGCCCGCCCGAACTCGTCGCGCGGGCCAAAAAATCCTACACTGGCCAGGCCCTCGCCCGCGTCCTCCCCCTCAACGGCCATGCCAGCGGTAACTTCCCCAATGGCCACAGCAAATGACCCGCGAAGCGCTGGCACCGGTTTTCGCTTATTTTTCCTCCCGGTTCAGATCTGGAAACTCGGTATCTTCTTCTTGCAGTAAGCGGCGCTTCTCCATAGAGTGAAGTCCTCACCATGAGCGTCTATTCCATCCATCCAATTACCCTCGGTGGTGTCCATACCTATTCTCTTTCATCCCGCAAGAGCAAAGTCAGCGTCCGCGATTTTGCCAAGCCTGCCGCCGCGAACACCTTGCTCACAAGATTTCTCGATTCTCTCCCCCACATCCTTGCCGCCGAGGATCTCCGCCACCTGCTCGGCGCCATCCACAGCGCGCGCAAACAGCGCCAAGCCATTCTCTGGGGCCTCGGTGGACACGTCATTAAAGTCGGCCTCGGACCCGTCCTGATCGATCTGATCGAACGCGGTTTCGTCTCCGGGATCGCCATGAACGGCGCCGCTCTGATCCACGATTTCGAAATCGCCCTCGCCGGCAACACCTCCGAAGACGTCGAAGCCGGCCTGGGCGAGGGCCAATTCGGAATGGCCGCCGAAACCGGCCAATACATCAACGAATTCGCCAAACTTTCCCACCGCATCCGCATCGGCTATGGCGAAGCCGCCGGGCAATTTCTCTCTAGCGGCATCATCGAAGTCAGACACGCAGATTCCAGCGTCCTCGTGGCTGCGTACAAGCACCGCATTCCCGTCACCATCCATCTGGCCATCGGCACCGACATCACCCACATGCATCCCGCCGCCAACGGTGCGGCCCTGGGCGATGCCGCGCATCACGATTTCCGCCTCTTCTGCTCGCTGGTCGAGCGGATGCATCCCGGCGGCGTCTATCTCAATTGGGGCTCCGCCGTCCTGCTGCCCGAAGTATTTCTCAAGGCCGTTTCCGTGGTCCGCAACCTGGGCGTCCGGCTCCGCCCCATCACCACAGCAAACTTCGACTTTATCCAGCATTACCGTCCGTTGCAGAATGTAGTAAAGCGTCCCACCGCGTTCGGCCGCAACCGGAGCGGATCCGCATCGCACGGCTACGCCATCACCGGCCACCACGAGCTGCTCTTGCCGCTGGTGGCCGCCGCGTTGGCGGCCGGCTGGCCCAAGACACGCCGATGAGCCTGGTCGACGACAATCCACTGAAGCCGTCCGAGCCAAATCTCGACTCGCAACTCTTGGACAGCGATGCGCCTCGGTCGTTCTCCGCCGAGCCGCTCCCTCCACCGCTCAGCGGCGATCCTATCTCCTATGCGGCGGCCACGCCTCCGTTCAAAGCATCCTCTCTTCTGCCCGAGGATCTGCGCATTTCCTGGTCCTGGACCCATCTCGTGGTCTTCTTGGTTTTCGGCTTTGGCAGCCTGCTCATCGTGCAAATCGGCGCCGTTCTGCTGCTTTCGGCCAACGCACATCTCACGCAGAAGCAACTGCAGCAGATGATCGAATCCAAGCCGCAATTCCTGGTCGGCACCAACGTTTTGTGGTACGCCTTGCTCTTTCTTTTTCTCTATATGACTCTGGCGGTCTTGCGTGGCTTGCCCTTTTGGCGCTCTCTCGGCTGGAAAAAGCTCAGCGCTGATCCCGCCATGGGCAAAGGCAGCCCGTGGATGTATTTCTTCTCCGGCTGCGGCCTGGCCATTTTCGTGGCCATCGCCAGCTCGCGCGTCAAAAACGTGGATCACCTGCCCATTCAGGAACTCTTCAAGAGCCGTAGCGGCGCCATGTTGCTCATGGGCATGGCCGTCTTCGTGGCTCCGCTGGTCGAAGAAACTGTTTTCCGCGGTTATCTTTATCCGCTCTTTGCCAGCAAATTTTCCGGCTTTGCCCAAAACGCCGGCGCCGACCCGCTTCGCGCCACGCGCTTCGGCACCTTGGTCGGAATTTTCATCACCGGAATCTTGTTTGGCCTCATGCACGGCGCGCAACTGGGCTGGACCTGGGGCCTGGTCAGCCTGCTGACTCTCGTTGGCGTCATTTTCACTTTCGCGCGCGCCTGGACAGGAACGGTGCTCGCCAGTTTCCTGCTTCACCTGGGCTACAATTCCATGATCGCCATCACCTCCATCATTGCCACCCGCGGATTCACGCACCTGCCCCCGCAACCCTAGGTTGGCTATGCTGAGGACCTTGCCCTTCTCTACCCAGCCGTCACGATTGTGAGGTGTTTGGAGTTTGCGGTACCAACCGGACCGCTGGATGATTTTCTCAACTCATCGTCTATCCCACGGGAAAACTTCGACGATGGCATGCGCGAATTCGCCATCCGTGACAATCCACGGCTACATCCGTTCAATTCCGCCAGGAAAATCGCTCCTTGCTAGCTTGGCGGATCCATTTCTCTCTCGAGGCGTATTTCTTTAGAATGGTAGATGGCGAGGACGATCGAGGAAATGTACGTAGCCCAACCCATCATATGGACCGATGGCAGCGTCACCATGCTCGACCAGCGGCGCCTTCCCGGCGAGGAAATCTCCTACATTTACACCGATTACCGCGAAGTCGCCAAAGCCATCCGCGAAATGGTCATCCGTGGCGCTCCGGCCATCGGCGTGGCCGCCGCGATGGGCGCCGCCCTCGGCGTTCTACATTCTTCCGCGACGTCCGTCGAAGCTCTCAGTGCTGAATTCGCGGAAATCTGCGACACGCTCGCAAAAACTCGCCCGACCGCCGTAGATCTTTTCTGGGCTCTTGAGCGCATGAAGTGCCGCTTCGCCGAACTCACTGCGCTTACTTCCGACCTCGCCAAGGTCAAGCAGGCCATGGTCGAAGAAGCCCAGCAAATCCATCTTGAGAAAAAAGCTACCGACGAAGCCATCGGCCGCTTTGGCGCGGAATTCATGCCCCGCGAGGGCCAGGTCATGACGCAATGCAACGCCGGAGCACTGGCCACCGGCGGCATCGGCACAGCTCTCGGTGTCATCCGCGTGGCGTTCGAACAGGGGCGAAAGCTCCACGTCCTCGTTCCTGAAACGCGTCCCTATCTCCAAGGTGCGCGCCTAACTGCCTGGGAGCTCCAAAAAGGCGGCATCCCGCTCACGCTCATCACCGACAACATGGTGGGCCATTTCCTGAAGACCGGAAAAGTTGGCGCCGTGGTCACCGGCGCCGACCGCATTGCCGCCAACGGCGACACCGCCAACAAGATTGGCACCTACCAGATCGCCGTGCTCGCGAAAGAGAACCACGTGCCTTTCTACATCGCCGCCCCGGTCTCCACCTTCGATCTTTCCATCCTCGATGGCCATGGCATCCCCATCGAAGAGCGTTCCGTCGCCGAAGTCACTCATTTCCAAGGCGTGCGCATCGCCCCCGACGTCCACGCGGCGCATCCCGCCTTCGACGTCACGCCCGCCCGCTATATCGCCGCCGTCTTCACCGAACGCGGCGTCGCCCGCGCCCCCTATACAGAATCCTTGCGGGCCCTCGCCTCTGCGGCCCAATCTGCCGTCACCGCGCGCTGAGCACATCAAAATCTCGCGACCACCTACAGCAGCTGTCGTCGGTCAAAATCAACCCGCGTATAATGTCTCGCTATGCTCTGTTGGGATGGTCCATTTGCTCGAGCCTTTATCCTGGTCAGCGGACTGGTCTTATTTCCTTCTCTCCACTGTTCTGCGGCGCCTTCCTGGAGTGGTGTCCTCCGCGACTCGGCGGGAAATCCCGTGGACCTGGCCACCATCAAGCTCTTGGCGGCGAACCGCCACCGCGCGTATTCGGCCACAACCTCGACAACCGGCCAGTTCGTATTCACCGCCGTCGCGGCGGGCGACTATGCCCTCACGGTAAGCGTAGCGGGCAAAATCTGGACGGCAGCGGCTCCCGTGATCATCAAAGACGGCCGGGCGCTGTGGTCCGGTCTTCGACTCTCGCCCCAGGGGCAGGAGCTTTCTATCATCGTCGCTGCGGATGCCGCTGCTCCCCGGGCCAGCGGCGGCGAGCGACTCTCAACCGGAGAAGTGTCCAGCCTGCCGTTGAATGAACGCGACTTTAGCAAGCTCCTGCTCCTGGCTGCCGGCACCATGACGGACACCAACGGCGCCGCCAATTTCACTCAACAATTTGCCGTCAACGGCCAGCGCGGGTCCGCCGCCGTCTTTGCCATCGACGGAGCGGACACCACCGACCCCGAACTCGGCGGCGCCACCTTCTCCAACTTCAACGTCGATGCCATCCAGGAAGTGCAATCCAGCTCGGGCGTCATGCCTGCGGACACCGGTCACGGCGCTTCCGGATTCACCAACGTGGTCACCAAGTCCGGCAGCGATCAGGTGCATGGGAGCTTGTTCGAATTTGTTCGCAATGCCTCCTTCGACGCGCGAAATTTCTTTGACCGCCAGAGCGATGTAGACACTCGGCGTCTCCCTCCGTTTGCCCGCAATGAATTCGGCGTGACCAACGGCGGCCCGATCGTCCTTCCGCGAATTTACGATGGCCGCGGCAAGACATTTTATTTCGCGGAGTATCAGGGCTTCCGGCAAGTTCTCGGGACCACACAGGTATTTCCCGTGCCGACTGTTTTAGAGCGACAGGGAATCGATACCGCCACTTTTCCCGGCGATACACTGGTCATTCCAGTGAACAGCAGCATCGCGCCGTTGGTCGCCCGGTATCCTTTGCCGAACGATCCTCACGGCGCTTACGGCGCGCGCACCTATGCCACATCTTCCAAAGTGGTCACCAATACGGATCAGGCTTCGCTCCGGCTCGATCATCGACTTTCGGATAAAGCCACCTTGTTTCTGCGCTTCAGCCGCAATCAGGTCACCGGGCCAACCACGAACCCCGATCAGACCGCGATTGATCCTGATTTTGGGGTGAAATTCTTCGATCATCAGCGCAATGCCGCGGTAAAATATTCGCGCGCCCCCACTCCGCACTTCAGCTATCAAACGACTCTGGGCTATATTCGCAGCACGCCTGTTTTCATCACCAGCAACCATACCCAGCCGGCCATGGCCTTCGGTGATGGTCTTTTTCAAGGCTTCAATTCTGCCGACGGATCCATCTTCGGTTCCTATGGGAATGTCTACCAGTTCAAACACGACCTGGTCTATCGGCGAGGCTCGCATTCCTTCAAATGGGGTGCGGAACTGCGATTCAACCGCGATTCCACGATTTTTGGAACGAATCCCAACGGGCTGTACACCTTCGGAGGGGGTACTGCTTATTCTCCCGTCATGATTCCTTCCGCCAGCGGCCAGCATGATATCCATAGAGGAGATCCGCTCCCGGATTCTCTCACCGGCCTTCTCACCGCGACACCCTATTCCTATACCGTGACCGCGGCCGCCAGCCTGACGCCCCAGGGAGACAAGTTCGATGAAGCCGCGGTGCGCCGCGAAGCCTACAATTTCTACGTTCAGGACTCCTGGAAAGCCACCGCCCGATTGAGCGTCAGCTATGGACTGCGCTACGAAGTGAACAGCCGGATCCATGAAGCAAAGCATCGCACTTCACTGCCAATTCCGATTGGACCAAGCGGCCAGCCCGCAGGCTTCCTTGCTCCCGGCACAAGACAAATCTACCTATACAATCCGCAACCGCCCTACGCCATGGACTGGAACGGATGGGGCCCGCGCCTCTCGGTGGACTACGGCCTAACCAAGCACACCACCTTGCACGCCGGCGGCACCATCACGACCATTCTTCCCAACCTGTGGCTGGAGAATTATGTCACCGGCGCATTTCCCTTCATTTTTCAACCATTGGTGACCGCTCTCGCCGGCTTCCCGCTGAACTTTCAGGATTCCGTCGTGCCCCTCGCTCTTCCTAGCGTCTACACCACCCAGGGGCAGCTCCTTTTCTCTTCCGGAAGCAGCAGCAACGTTGCTCCCAACACTCCGATGGACGTGCAGCGATTCCAGAACGATTTGGCTGCGCTCACTCCCGGCCATCAGGTTCAATTATTCTCGGGCATCAGCTTCGATCCCCATTTCCGCAACGGTTATATCGCCACGGACATCTTGGGCATCGATCAGGAAATTGCATCGGTGAAGTTCAGCGCCTCCTACGTCGGCACCGTGGGAATCCATCTTGCCAGCGTCCTCTCGCCGAACAGTTACGGGGGTGCGGACCCAGCTTTTGCGCCTTATACCCAATTCAACTCGACGGGCCAGGCCATCGGCGGATTTGGCCCCGAACTTGTCATGACCACCGGCTCACATTCCAGCTATCACGCGCTGCAGACCAGCGTCAGCCAAAACACCGTCCGCATGGGCCTCAGTTTCCAGGCCAGCTACACGTTTTCAAAGAGCATGGATGATACCAGCGCCGTGCCTGGCGGGATAACCGCCAATGGCGGTGTGATTTTGCAGACCTTGCCTCAGGATCCCTATCGTCCGCAAGCCGACCGGGGTCCTTCCACCTTCGATGTGACTCACGTTTTTACGCTAAACCTGATTCAGTCCTTGGCCTTGGATCGCCTTCGTTTCCTCCAGCCGTTGGGCAGGAAACTCACCAAGGGCTGGCAGCTCCTGGACATTACCACCTTGACGACCGGGCCGCCATTCACCGTTTATTCCGGCGTGCAACAAACTGGCGCTGGAGCCGGCGGTACCGATCGGCCCGACCTTCTCGCCAAGCCGAATTTTTCCACTAACCGCACCGTGCGCGAGGACTACTTCGGCATGGGCGCGGCGAACAGCTCATGGTTCGAAATCCCCATCCATATTCCCGGTGGCACCGGTCCCAACCATGGCCGCTTCGGCACCCTGGGCCGTGGCGCATTTCGCGCCCCCGGCTTTCGCGATTTTGACCTAGCCCTGATCAAGGACACCGCTTTCGGTCATCGCGGAAATGGAGAACTCGCGATCCTTCAGATTCGCGCGGAGTTCTTTAATATCTTCAACGAAGTCAACTTCGGCTTGCCCTCCAACATCGTCCGTGGCAGCGGCTTCGGGGTCATCAGCAAAACCGCGGGCCCATCACGTCAGATCCAGTTCTCCCTCAAACTGAACTATTGACTCTTTTTGCCGGCTTCAATTCCCGCCGGCCGAATCACAAAGCCGATGCGCCCACGGCGCCGAAACGACGCGAAGAAATTCAACAGCTGCTTCCACGGCACATATTTCTTGTTCAGCAGGCGGTCTGCATAGGCGGCCTCTCGGCCCGTCACGATTTCCGCCCGCGCATCCACCCACTCTCCCAACAAGTTACCGCGCATGTCGCACGGCGCGATCCGCACGCTTCCGTTGTTCCGAATGCGCTTCACCTTTCCGGAGTCTCCGGTCGTGTACGCGTACACTCGCGCCGCATCGCTGGCCAGATCGCTGGCGGGATCGGCGGCAAACCACACTGGGGTCTTCACACCATGGCCACTTTTCTTGAAGGTCTCGAGATTCAAATACTTGTGCCCGGCAAACGCCGCAAAGCTCATCGCCTCGCTCCGGCCGCCAGAATCTTTCGCCACAACCCTTCGATGCGCGTCATTTTACACGCGTCACAAACAAAAAGAGGGGCGAACCATCTCGTCCGTCCCCTCTATACATTTCTCCAGATGCCTGCTCGACAGGCCTGTGCCGGCCGCGGTTCGCTACATCGGCGGGAAATTCGCGTCGGCTTTTACTTCCAGAATCTGCGCGGTATGTCTCCGTGTATGGCCGGAAATCAGAAGGATCCATTGATAGCCATCCAGCGTGCCAATCGCAGGAACGGGGTGGTCGAAGAGATGATCGCGCAAGTCTTCCTGCGTGGTCTTGACGTATTCGATGGTACCCGCCCGCTTGTCTTGAAAAAGTTTGATCGATTCCGGCAGCGTCATGGCCGCCTGCTTGGCGGGGTCGAGGGGTTCCGGCGCGGTGGCCTTGTGGCTCCGGTCCTGGAGAATCTTCACAATCAGCTCGTCCTTGCCCTTGGCGGCTTCACGCTTCTCTGGATTCGCCGGAGTTTTCATGATCTTTTCACTGACCAGGCCGAAGATGAATCCTTCCGCCAGTGCGATGTGCTCGGAGCACTCCGCCACCGACCAGCGGTCCGGAGCAGCTTTAAAGTTCGACTGCGCCGGGGATAGGCCTTTGGTGGCGTCCAGAAAAGCTTTCTTGGAGCCTTCCAGTTCGGCTACGGCCCGATCCCGCTCTTCTTGCGTCAGCGTTTGGGTGGGGACGGCCGCCAAAAACAAAGCCATGGCGAGAAAGATGTTTTTCATTCATACCTTCCAGGAGATTTATGGAATTTCGTCTTGCGCATTATAGCGCACTATTTTCGGCGGACGTAAGTCACCTCTTCCGTGAAGGCGTCCTTCTGTTCTTTCTGGAAGGTCCAGGTGGTCTTGAAATGATCGTTGTCGATAAACGTGTACACCGCGTGATGCATGTGCCCATCACCGGGATTCTTCAGGTTCGAGATGCTCACCAGGTCAAAGGTGATCGTCTTGGTTTCCGGCGCGTAAGAGCCGCGCATGGTCGGCTGATTTCCGGCCATGCAATAGTGCGTCAGCTTGATTTGGTCGCCGTCCAGGTAATACAGCGTGGTCATCTCCACCGGCTTGCCATTCTCCACCATGTGGAACTTCTCGAGGACCGCCGTGCCCCCGGAGGTCAACTCCAGGTCCAGGGTGGCCTTGTTCATGTTCGTCTTGTCGGTCTCCCAGTTTCCCACGAGCGATTTCAGTTTCTCGAACGCTTCTGTCCCGCTGCCGGCCGCAGGATTTGGCACCGGCATGACTGCTATGCCCAACACCACGACGCTCAAAACTTTCGTCCAGCCTCTCATCGATCATCTCCTCTCAAGTATTATTCCTCTCGAAAATGGACCACGCGAAATCCGAAGCCTAGCGCGCCGCCGCTGCCGTCCGAGCGGCCCTCCCAAATCGTTGCGTTGCGAATCCCACAATCGCGCCGAGAAGCATTCCCGGAATCATAATGTCCCAAAACAATGCCATACCCGCTCGCAGAATCACGAGGAGACTCAATAGCGCCGCAATCGCGATTCCCGCTAACATTCCCAGCAGCATGGAATGGACTCGCTCGGAAACATATCCGGTTGCCACTCCCGCGACCAATCCCTTCAACAACGAGAAGGTGATCACGCTGCCCATGACGGGGGCAAGTGCGGGCTCGAAAAACCCGCTCAAGCCATCCAGAAGCCCCAGCATTCCTCCCACCGCGAGTCCCAGCACTGGTTTCGCGAGACTCATGGTTCCCTCCTAGTCCGTCATGGCCTCACTTGGCGTTCTTGTCGGCCTGCATCACGCCAAAGAGGTTTCCTTCTGTGTCTTCGCAATAGGCAAAATATCCGACGCCGGGAATGGGAGTCTTGGGCATCACCAGTTTTCCACCAGCGTGCTTCGCTGCCTCGATGGCCGTGTCGACAGAATCCACGCCGATGGTGTTGGTAGTCGTCTTTACATCGGTATTTTTCATGAGGCCGCCGTTGATTCCGGGTGTTCCCTCGGGCCCGGTGGTCACCAGCCAATACTCCATCGGCCCCGGCCATTTTTCAATCTTCCAACCGAAGGCCTTGCGGTAAAAATTGGCGGCGCGTTCCGGATCACTTGTGGGTATTTCAAAATGGATGACTCGAGACATGCTTCTCCTCCTAAATTGATCGAACGAAGCTCTTGAATTGTTCTCCTACCTGGTCTAACGACTTGCCACCGGAGTCGGCGCCGCACCGTACCGCTGCGTGGCGTAACCTACAATCAATCCGACAATGCTGCCCGGCAAAATGATCTCGAAATAGTAGCCATGTTGAAGATACGCAACGATAAAGGCGAGCACAAATCCCACCGCCAGACCGAACAGAATCCCCAGGGGCACGGAATTCACCTTGCGCGCGAAAATGCCGGCGGCTACCCCGGCGATCAGTCCCTTGATCGTAGAGCCGAAGATGATTCCCGCCAATTGCGCTCGCACAGCGGGCGTGAACCACGCCGTCCCGCCGTCAACCGCCCCCAGCACGGCCCCCAGCAGCAGCCCCAGCAGCACTTTGTTCATCACATCCCTCCGTCGCGATCTGTCTCTGTAGTGTTCCTTACAACGAATCCCTGAATTCCTTTAGGCCTATCTGTGCATAAAGAGCAAAATCAAGACCCTCATCGCCAAGTACGCCGCAATCAGCAAGATAAAGAACCGGTAGCGCCGGTAAAAGCGCCCGGCCTTCTCGAAAAGGCTCTCCCGATGGGCACCGACGGCTAGCCCGTCCAGGTATCTTGAAACATCCAGTGCCATCTCCTGAACGTCCGGATAGCGCTCCGCCGGAGCCGCCTCGGTCGCTTTGGCGCAAATGGCCGCCAGCGATTTATCCAGTCGGGGCCCACCTGGGGTGGATGCTCCTTCCGGTTGGCCGGTGAGTAAGAATCGCAACAATGCACCGAGCGAATAAATATCGCTGCGCGTATCCAGGTGTTCCACGTCACCGCGCGCCTGTTCCGGCGACATGTAGCCGGGCGTACCCATCACCGTGCCATGTCCAGTTACCACCGAAGCCTCCGTGGCAGCACTGGCGATATTTGCTTGCTTGGGCTTGTCGAAAACCGTGGCTTCCGGATCGGCAGCGAGCATAGTGCTTGAAACTTCTCCGCGCAGAATTTTTGCCAGGCCCCAATCCATCACCAAGACCTCGCCAAACGGGCCGACCATGATGTTGGCGGGCTTGAGATCGCGGTGCAGCACGCCGCGAGCATGCGCGAAGGCCACGGCATCGCAAATGCGGAGAAAAATTCGCAGGCGGTCCGGCACCGATGCGACCGACTCAATAAACTTGTCGAGCCGATTTCCCTCCACGAATTTCATGGTGTAGAACACACGCCCATCACCAAGTGTTCCCACGTCGTGCACGGGCACAATGCCGGGATGCTCGAGAGCCGCCAGCACGCGCGCTTCGCGGATCAGCCGGTTTCGGAGATCGCCGTCCGTTCCCGGAACATCGAGAACCTTCAGCGCCACCCGTCGCCCTAGATTCTCATCTTCTGCGGTGTACACCACTCCCATACCGCCGCGCGCAATGCGCTCCAGCATACGGTAGCGCGTGCCGGCGAGATCCGGCATCTCCGCGCCGTCGCGCAATCTTTTCAGGGCCTGGTCGGAAAGAAAGTTCATTTTGCCACCCAGCCAAAGGCGGCGCGCGCTTCGCGCTGAAATTCTTCCTCACTGCTCGAGAGTACGCGCAACCGCTCCAGCGCGATTCTTCGAAATTCACGGCGCGCCCATGCCAGTGCGTTGGTCACCTCCACGACGGAAAGTCCATATTCTCTTGCCATTTGCTGGTAGGAAATGGTCTCATTTCCTTCCAGGTCGTACGCTTCGAACAGATGAAAAGTGCGCTCGCGCTCGCGCGAGGCACAGAATGCGCGCAAGTCCTCCACCGCCAGCGCGAAAAGACTTCGCACCCACTCTTTTTCGAAAAACTGCTCGAGTGATTCGGGCGAAGGAATCCGAGCGGCATCCATCACCGTGGCGCCAAGTTCCTCTTCCGCGCCGGCAAAATCGAGCGCCACGTGCAGTACCGCTCCGCCGCGTTTCTGCCGCCGCTCGGCTTTGTCTTCATTCATGACAAAGCTGTCGACGCAAACGCGCAAATAGGTTCGCAGCCGGCTCTTCTTCGAATCAAATTTGTCGAGCAGCCCCCGTTCCAGCAGTCCGGCAAAAAATCCCTGGGTGAGATCCTGCGCATCGTGGGCCGGCCGGTTCCATCGCCATCGCACGTATTTATAGACGGGCTTCCAGTAGGCCACGCACAGCGCCTCCAGCGCGCCCGCTCGTTCCTCGGCATCGATGCTGTGGGCCCTCTCGATCACCGACCGGCGCGTCAGGGGGAAGCGATCCCCGCTGGGTTGGAAGTCGTCTTCGCTCATGTCACTTTCGCCAGATGGCGCACTTGGGGAGGAGTTTATGCAGGACGGTCCGCGCTGACAAGCGGGGTTTAGGGTGAGCGTCGGGGGGCAGCGTAAAGTCGGGAGGGGTGCGGGGAGGCGGGCGCTGGAAAAACGAAGAGCCCCAAGCGAAATGTCACCGGCATAAAGATTTGCTTCTCCTTGACAGTCTAGGAGACTCCGGAGTATATATTCCTAGTCGCTCTAGGAGAACGCGCTCCCGTGGACCAGCAACTCGAAGGAGCGCTGGACATGCCTATCCTCAAGACGGTTTCGCTCGGCTCGCTCGACGGCTACGGCGTTCTGTTGCCCATCCGGCAAATTTCAAAAGACCGCCTGGAAATTCCCCGGCGCCGTACCGCCTGGAGCACCTGCGGATTTCGAGCCCCTGGGGAGAGTCGGAGAACCAACAGGATTACTGGCTCACGACGGCGGGGAAACGCCGCTTCCAAACCGAGGCGGAAAAGTGGAATCGCCTCCGACGTCATCTGGGGAATAATGGCTACGACACACGAGGAAGTATGACCTACTGGAGCCGCCTTCTGTCCTGGCTGCAGGCCATCCTGCAGCGCTCTCGCCTGGAGAACGAAATGGATCGAGAGCTGCGCTTCCACTTGGAGGCGTACGCGGAAGACTTGATCGAGAGGGGGGTGCCCCGCGAGGACGCCATGCGCCAGGCGCGGCTGGAGTTCGGCGGAATCGATCGAGCCAAGGAGGAGTGCCGGGAAGCGCGCGGTGTCAGTTTCGTCGAAACTCTGATCCAAGACTTACGGTACGGTGCCCGCATGCTGGGCAAAAGCCCGGGCTTCACAGCAGTTGTGGGCCTAACTCTGGCCCTCGGCATCGGTGCAAACACGGCCATCTTCAGCGTCGTAAATGCTGTACTGCTGCGACCACTGCCCTTTCCAAATCCGGAGAAGATCGTGCAGCTGGGGGCGAGCTTGGATAACGGTGAGCCAAATGGCTCGGTCACGGTACCGCAATTCATTTTTTGCCGCGACCACGGCGAGGCCATATTTGACTCGGTTGCCGGATTTCAAGGGGGCCCAGCATTGGAACTCAAGCAGCATGGCCGTGTGGACTGGGTGACTTCACTGTGGGTGACGGATGACTTCTTCCGGGTTGTGGGCGTGCCTCCCGAGCTTGGCCGAGGATTTCGACGTGAAGAAACGCAGCCCGGTGCGCTTCCTTCCGTGGTACTGAGCGATGCGCTTTGGCGGCGCACTTTCGGCGCGAATCCAGAAGTCATCGGCGCGCAGCTGTATCTGGACGATGGTGCATACACTATTGTCGGCGTGACGCCGCGCGAGTTCACGTTTGTCGAGCAACCCACGGATGTTTTCATCCCGCTACACTTGGGTAACTCGCTCGGCGACCAAGGAACGAACACGCGCATGATCGCGCGCCTGAAGCCTGGCATCAGCATTGCTCAGGCGCAGACAGACCTGAAGATCATCTTCGGGCAGTTTCCAGCGAAAGATAGCCGTCTGTTTGTGGGCGACTACCATCGCTGGCTCGCCGGCGATTCTCGTTCGAGCCTGATCGTGCTTTTCGGCGCAGTCGGACTTCTCCTTCTCATTGCTTGTGTGAATGTGGCCAGCCTCATGCTTGCCCGTGTTAGCTCGCGCCAGCGCGAGATGTCCATCAGACTGGCTATCGGCGCGCGGCCTGGACGTCTGCTGCGCCAGCTCCTTACCGAAAGCTTCTTGGTCGCCTTGATCGGCGCGGGCGCCGGCCTCCTGGCGGCCTATGGGGCTCTGGGCACACTGGTTTCTGCCATCCCTTTCAACCTTCCTTCGGGCGGTTTGATCCGCCTCGACGGCAAGGTCTTGCTGTTCACGTCCGGAATCGTGCTTCTGACGACAGTAGCCTTTGGCCTCGCCTCTTTCTGGCAAACAACGCGCGGCAATTTGAACGTCACGCTGAAAGAAGGCGGAAGCCAGACGGGAACGGGCCCGACCCATAGTCGGCTTCGCAACCTACTGGTGACTTGCGAAGTGGCGCTGTCGCTCGCACTGCTCGTGGGAGCGGCGTTATTTGGTGAGAGTCTCTACCGTTTGCATCAGGAAAAACTGGGATTCGATCCGCGGAATCTGGTGACCATGACGACTCCGATTGGCCGGGCCAGGAATCTTACCGCCGACCAGGTATGGAACTTTGAGCAGCAATTGTTGCCGAGAATCCAGAGTCTGCCAGGCGTCAATTCCGCAGCCGTCGTGACTGTCGCTCCGCTGACTGGCCAAGCAAACCTTCCCGCTCAGTTGCTGGGCAATAACGACGCCGAGCACAGCTTCGGCGGAACGGAAGTGCGAGCTGTTAGTACCGGCTACTTCGCTACCATGCGGATTCCGGTGTTGCGGGGCCGAGGGATTTTGGAAAACGACACGACCGGCACTTCGCCCGTGGCGGTAATCAACGAAGCGCTGGCACGGCGATGGTGGAATGGCGGCAATCCAATCGGCGAGCGTATCGTGATCGGGAGCTTCCGAGGCCACAATTTGCTTAATCATCTGGAACCGCCCCGAGAGGTCGTTGGTGTCGTCGCGGACGTGAAGGGCAGGGTCCTAGTCCGGCCCGCTCCGCCAATGGTCTATATTCCCGCCGCACAAAATCGCGTAATGCTTGGTGGCACGACCGATTGGGTAGTTCGCACCAGCAGCTCAACCGATATTGCTGCGGCGCTGCGTCAGGCGGTTGTGGACGTGAACCCCGAGCAACCTATCACCGCGATTCATTCCATGACCGACGTGATCGCGGGCTCCGTCGCTGGACAGAGTTTTGACGCCTTACTCGTTGGACTCTTTGCGGGTATAGCGCTTGCGCTGGCTTCCGTTGGAATGTACGGCGTCTTAAATTTGTACGTCACCCAGCGGACGCACGAAATAGGTGTTCGTATTGCCATGGGAGCGCACCCGCGACAACTGTTGAAGCTGGTGGTGGCCCAAGGCCTTGGTTGGGCACTCGCAGGCGTGCTGATCGGTACGGCGACAGCACTGGGCCTGTCTCGGTTTCTGACGACCCTGCTGTATCAAGTCAAGCCCACCAGCTATGCGCCCTATTTGGTTGGTGCGATCCTTTCTTTGGCAGTGGCGGCGCTGGCCAGTTACATTCCGGCACGTCGGGCCATGCGTGTCGATCCGATAGTCGCGTTGCGGTGCGAATAAGTGGTGGTCCTTTCCGGACCACCACGGACCATGAATGCAGGGGTAAGGAAACTCTAGAGAAAGAGATTTACGACCTACTTTCGAAGGAATAAGTGACGTGCTCGAAGGAATCCTGCCTACGACAGCAGAGGAAGTATGAGGCTCTGGAGCCGGCTTCGTTCGTGGTGGAACGCAACCCTGCGGCGCCCCCGGATGGAGAGCGAGATGGATAGGGAGCTGCGTTTTCACCAGCAGGCTTACGCGGAGGATTTGATTCACAGGGGCGTGTCCTGCGAGGAAGCGATGCGGCGGGCGCGGCTGGAATTTGGCGGAATCGAGCGAGCCAAAGAAGAATGCCGCGAGGCAAGAGGCGTGAATCTTGTGGAATCTCTGATCCAGGATTTGCGCTATGGCGCTCGCACACTCGGCAAGAACCCCGGCTTCACGGTTACTGCGGTCCTCACACTCGCGCTCGGCATCGGCGCGAGCACGTCCGTTTTCAGCCTGATCAATGCCGTGTTGATACGTTCGCTGCCCTACCACGAGCCGGAACGTCTCGTCTATCTGTGGTCCCCCAATCCGCGGTTCGAGGTGCCGATCGAATACCTAACGCCGATGACGGCCGACTTTTTCGACCTACAAAGACAAAATCACTCGTTCGCAACCCTGGCCCTGTTTGGCGTTGCTAGATTCAATGTTGTAAGTGCAGGACGCGCGGATGTGTGGGGTGGCGCGCGTGTCACCGGAGATTTTTTTCCGACCATGGGAATCTCGCCAAAGCTGGGACGGCCGGTGAGTAACAGGGACGATCAGCCAGGGCAGGACCAGGTCGTGGTCATCAGCGATCGGTTGTGGCGGGACCGGTTCGGAGCAGAACCGCACATATTGGGCAAGACACTCCTCCTGGACGCCAGGCGGTATCAAATTATTGGCGTCATGCCTGCCGGTTTTGGGTTTCCGCACGCCACGGACGCCCTGGATGCGGCTAAGGTGACCGACGTGTGGATCCCTTGGGCCATGACGGAGGAGCAAAAGGCTAACCGAGAAGACAGCGCCGGAGATGCCATTGGCCGGTTGCGTCAGGGAGTCTCCCTAGAACAGGCGCAGGCCGAGATGAGCGCGCTGATGGCCAAGATCGACATGATCCGTCCGGTGAACGATCGAGGATTTGGCGCGATGGTCATGCCGTTCACCGCTTCCGGGACTGCCGGGCCGCGCCACGCCTTGCTGCTCCTGATGGGAGCCGTGACCTTGCTGTTGCTCATTGCCTGCTCCAATGTGGCAAGCCTAGAGATAGCTCGCGCCACCGGGAGAATTCGCGAAATGGGAGTGCGGGCCGCCCTCGGTGCCGGGCGGTCACGTTTAGTACGCCAACTCCTTACCGAGTCCTTGTTCTTGGCCG
The DNA here is from genome assembly GCA_003225295.1 of Acidobacteriota bacterium. GTDB lineage: Bacteria > Acidobacteriota > Terriglobia > Acidiferrales > UBA7541 > Acidiferrum. The sequence goes on from QHYZ01000083.1 coordinate 19,889, forward strand.
TGGGCGGTGGCGCGCTGGGGTGTGGCCTGGCGTTGGCCTCGACGCGGCTGCTTGTGCGGCTTGATCCGGGGAACATCCCACGGCTCGAAGGGACATCCCTGGACGGCCGCGTGTTGTTCTTCGCCTTGGGCGTATCGATGGTCACGGGTTTGTTGTTTGGATTGCTTCCGGCAGTGTCAGCTTCCCGTGGCGATCCTTCTATGGTCTTGAATCAATCGGGCAGCAGAAGTGTAAAAGGCACACCAGGCCGGTTTCGTCAGGGGCTAATCGTTGCAGAAGTGGCGCTGACCGTCGTGTTGTTGACCGGGTCGGGCTTGCTGATTCGTAGCTTGATGAGAGTCCAGTCCGTGGAAAAAGGCTTCGAACCGCACTCGACGGTCACCATGAATCTCTCCCTGGACGCGAGATATACGGCCTCCGAACGGCAGACTGCGTTTTACCGCAAGCTTGTCGACACTCTCGGTGCTCTTCCGGGTGTGCAGGCGGCCGGCGCAGTGACGAACTTACCTCTCGGGCACGGAGAAACCCTCAGCTGGCTAACCGTGGAAGACTATCCGTTTGACGAAAAGGTCTTCTTCCAAACGAGGTCGGTTACGCCTCGCTATTTTGCGGCCCTGGGGATGCGCCTCTATGAGGGACGGTCCTTCACTGATGACGATACAGCCGGGCGGCCGTTGGTAGCCATCGTTAGCCTGAACTTTTCGAGGAAGTATTTCCCGGGGAAGACCATTTTGGGGAAGCGCCTCCATTTCAAGGATGGCAGCCCCAAACCGACTTGGTGGACCATCGTGGGCGTCGTAACTGACGTGCGCCATGCGAGCCTCGAAGAGAAGCCGCAACTGCAAGTGTACGTGCCGTTCTGGCAGTCGAGCGTAGCGGCCGCCTCGGTCGTCCTTCGAACCAGCGAAAGCCCGGAACTGCTTGCTGCCGCCGTCCAGAGAGAAGTGAACACGCTGGATCCCGCACTGGCCGTGGCTGACATTCGAACCATGGATCAGCTTGTCGCCGAAGCCACGGCGGAGCGTCGCTTTCAGACGCTGCTGTTATCGGTATTTTCCGGCGCCGCGCTGGTCTTGTCTCTGGTGGGGCTATACGCACTGCTAGCCTATTCCGTCCGCCAAAGGACCGCGGAACTCGGGATCCGCCTGGCGCTGGGAGCCCAGAAGCGCGACGTCATGCGACTCCTCATTGGCTGGGGCGCAGGCCTCGCTTTCACAGGCACAGCGCTGGGACTTGCGTGCGCCTGGATGCTCTCGCGGGTGCTGTCCAGTCTCCTATTTGAAGTGCAGCCTACCGACACAATCACCTTTGCCAGCGTCGCATTTCTCTTCGGTGGGATCGCTCTCTCGGCATGTTACATCCCCGCGCGACGGGCCATGCGCGTGGATCCCATGGTGGCACTGAGGCATGAATGATGGAAATCCTGGGGACCATGGCGGAGGAAGTATGAGGTTGTGGAGCCGGCTTCGTTCGTGGTGGAACGCGACGCTGTGGCGTTCGCGGATGGAAAGCCAGATGGATGCGGAGCTGCGCTTTCACATGGAGGCTTACGCGGAAGACTTGATTCAGAGCGGCGTGCCTTCTCGGGAAGCCTTGCGGCGGGCGCGGCTGCAGTTTGGCGGAGTGGAGCGGGCCAAAGAGGAGTGCCGCGAGGCAAGAGGCGTGAATCTTGTGGAATCTCTGATCCAGGATTTGCGCTATGGCACAGGCAACATGCTGCGTACGCCGGGCTTCACGGCGATCACCGTACTCACACTGGCGCTCGGAATCGGCGCCACGACGGCGATCTTCAGCGCGGTGAACCCCATCTTGTTCGAACCGCTGCCGTACCCGCACGCCAGCCGGATCATGATGATCTGGGATTTCGGGACCGCCGGCTCGCGCAGCCATATTGCGTTCCATACGTATCGCGAACTGGCGGAGCGGAGCCGTTCCTTCGACGCGATCGCCGTGATGAAGGTATGGCAGCCGACACTGGTCAGTGTGAGGGAACCAGAACGATTCGATGGGCAGTTCGTGAGCGCTGGCTACTTCCGAGTGCTAGGTGTGCCGCCGTTTCTGGGAAGAGACTTTGAGGCCTCCGACGATCGACTCAACGGGCCACACGTGGTGATCCTCAGCGATGCATTGTGGAGGCGTCGCTTTGGCGGCGATCCCACGATGATCGGGCGCCAAATCACGCTCGACGACACCAGCTATACCGTGATAGGGGTGATGCCGAATTCGTTCGAAAACGTTCTGGTTCCGTCTGCGGAGCTCTGGACGCCCTTGCAGTACGATGCGGGACACATCACTTCTTTCCTGACCAGAGAGTGGGGCAATCACCTGCGGATGGTGGGGCGGCTGCAGCCCGGCGTCTCCACCGATCAAGCCAGGCGAGAGCTCGAAGCAATCGTGCGTACCCCAGTCGAGGAATTTCCAAGGCCTCCTTGGGAATCCCACAAGCAGGGGTTCATCGTGAATTCGCTGCAGGACGATGTGACGCGCGGCGTGAAACCGGCACTGCTCGCCGTAGTTGGGGCAGTCCTGCTGGTGTTGGTCATCGCGTGCGTAAACGTGACCAACTTGCTGCTGGCTCGAGGTGTGCGGCGGCGCGGCGAGTTTGCCGTGCGCACTGCGCTCGGCGCAGGGCGCAGCCGGCTGATTCGCCAGCTGCTCACAGAGAGCCTGCTCCTGGCCGCTAGTGGCGGTGTTGCCGGCATGGCCGTGGCGCAGCTAGGCGTACGCGCGCTGGTGGCGCTCAGCCCAGCGGAGCTGCCGCGTGTCGGCGCAATCGGTGTTCATGGCCCGGTGTTCGCCTTCGGACTGGGCATGACCACGCTGATCGGGTTGGTGGTCGGACTGATTCCCGCACTACGCGCCTCCCGCAACGAACCGCAAATGGGACTACAAGAAAGCTCGAAGCGCAGCGTTGGCGGACACGGGCGCACGCGCAGCGCGCTGGTCGTAGTGGAAGTCGCGCTCGCTCTCGTTTTGCTGGTGAGTTCTGGTTTGCTATTGCGGAGCCTGGAGCGTCTGTTTGCGGTCGCTCCGGGATTCGACGCCTCACACTTGCTCACCATGCAAGTGCAGACCTACGGGCGCCGATTCGACGATGATGCCACCTGCAATCGTTTCTTCGCTCAGGCCCTTGAAGCGGTCGAGAGCGTGCCCGGAGTGTCGGCGGCGGCGTTCACCACCCAATTGCCGCTGAGCGGCGACGCTGACGTGTACGGTGTCCAGTTCGAGAATGACAACAAGAGCAGAGACGTTGAGGATGCGTTTCGCTACGGAGTGGCGCCCGGCTACTTTGAAACGATGGGCATTCCGCTCCGCCGCGGGCGCCTGTTCAACGCGCAGGATGCGGCTGGACTGCCGGTGAGGCCAGTGCTGATAAACGAATCGCTCGCAAAGCGCAAGTACCCCGGCCAAGACCCCATTGGGCGGCGCGTTCGCTTTGGCGGCCCCCCCAACCGGCCCTGGGATATTATCGTGGGCGTGGTGGGCGATGTGAAACAGACGTCCTTGGCGGTAAGCCAATCGGATGCGGTATACGTCACCACTGCGCAGTGGCTGTGGGCGGACGGGACACAGTGGCTGGTGGTTCGCACGCGCGGCGACGCAGCCGCACTGGGGTCCGCTGTTCAGAAGGCCATCTGGTCGGTGGACAAGGACCAGCCGGTCGTGCGTGTTGCAACCATGGAAGACTTGCTCACCGCCTCGGCTTCCCAGCGACGCTTCGCGCTGATCCTGTTCGAAGCGTTCGCTCTCGCAGCACTGGTACTCGCGGCTGCCGGCATCTACGGCGTGCTCTCCGGCAGCGTGGCCGAGCGCACGCGCGAGATCGGAGTGCGATTGGCGCTCGGCGCATCGCGCGAAAGCATTCTCGCCCTGGTAGTTCGTCAGGGGATGATGCTCAGTGGGCTGGGAGTCACGATCGGGCTGGTCGGAGCGGTGGCAGGGAGTCAGGCCATCGCGGCGATGTTGTTCGGGGTGTCGCGGCTCGACCCGGTCACGTATCTCGGCATGATCGCACTGCTCGCAGGCGTATCGGTCGTCGCGTGCAGCGTGCCGGCCTGGCGCGCCATGCGCGTGGATCCGATGGTGGCGCTGAGGCATGAATGATGGCAGGAATCCAGGGGACCAAGGCGGAGGAAGTATGAGGTTGTGGAGCCGGCTTGGAGTGTGGTGGAACACCACGCTGCGGCGTTCGCGGGTGGGCTTCTTTCGTAGGAGGAGTATTTCTCTTGCGGCTCCAGGAGGGTAAGAAACAGCGGAGCGGTGCTGAAAAAATTGGTTCGAAACTACAAAGGAAGCCGGAGCTGGGGGCTCCGGCTTCCGCTCCGTTGGTTTGCCATGGCAGCCGCGACTACATCACGCCCTAGCGGGGGGCCAGGCGGGCAACCAACGTAATTTCGCCTTTTGTCTCGGTGCGCGCCACTTGCGCCAATTCTTTTTCTCGCGGCGATTTAGAGAGTTGTCTTCCACGGATGGATCCCGCCCTCCAAACCTGCGAGAGGAAATAGCGATGGTCGTAGCGGTTGAAAACCAGCTTCGACTGGGATTGCGGCGCGTTGGCCTGCGCTGCAAATGTGAGCACCATGACCGGCGTGCTCGGGTCCAAGCAGTTAATCAAGAGCACCCCGGAACTACTGTCAAATTTCTGGATGCGATACTCGCCGGCCGGCAGCGTCACCTGGCCGGCTGTAAATGCAAATGGAATGTTCACGAACATGGACTCTTCGGCCCGCACAACTTGTGCCGCCACCATGATGGAGAGCACCAGTAAGCTGGCCATCACAAAAACTCGCTTTTTCATAAGAACCTCCTCTTTCGTCTTGGTCAGGGCGTTGGGAGCCGGCCTGTTTGTTTTTTTTTGCTCCTGGCGCCCCTGAAGCGTCATGCGATGCTGTGCACTTTTACGCATTCCCGGAGGGAGCGCAATGCACTGCGGATGAACTGAAAAACGACTGTAAATGAACAGCAAACAGCAAGAAAGCGCGGGACTTAATCGAGAGGCACTGCCGCCATGGTGGTTTTTCCCGGGAGTGTTATAGTCATCCGACGAGGCAGAAGCGAATCCATGTCCTCTCCCGGCCGATCCTCGGGCGTCGCGCGGTTTGATGTGTTCGAGGTGGATCTTTCGGCGGGAGAATTGCACAAAGCAGGCCGCAAAATCAAACTGCAGATTCTACCGTTTCAAGCGCTGGCCATGCTGCTGGAGCGGCCAGGCGAAGTCGTCACCCGCAAGGAATTCGAAAAGCGGCTTTGGCCCGGAGACACGTTTGTGGATTTCGATCATAGCCTCAACACGGCCATCAAAAAGGTGCGCCTGGCTTTAGGCGACGACAACAAGAAGCCACGTTTCGTCGAAACCCTGCCGAAGCGCGGCTATCGGTTCATCGGCCACTTGGAGCAGCAAGCGCCGCCTGTGTCCGCCAAGACTCCGGCGCCAGCTTCTGGGGTAGGCCGGCTCACCAGACTCCGCGCTGATGGCAATCTCTCTTTCGTTTTGGTGTCCGTCGATGAAGCTGCTGCTCGGGAGCGAGAGAAATTGGAAGCGGCCAGTGACGACGTGGGGCTGTCTCTTTTAATTGCGTCACAAAAGCTTCTCATGGTGCCGGACGGGACTCCGGTGAGAGTGCTGGAAATTCGACCACCGGATTCCTGCTGCCAGGTGCGATTTCTTGAAGGCGAGCACTATGGCAAGACGGCCTTGGTGCTGGCCAAACAACTTGCGGAATAGTCAGGAGTCCGGGCGGCTATTCGTAGCGCAGGGCTTCGACGGGGTCGAGGCGCGCGGCCTTCCAAGCGGGATAAACCCCGAAGACGATGCCGATCAGAGCGCATAGGATGAGTGCGGTCGAGATCCAGAAAAAGGAGAGGACTGCGGGCATCTTGAGGCCATAGCGCATGAGCAGGGACAGGCCGGAGCCAAACAACACGCCGATGACGCCCCCCACGGCGCTCAGGGTCACTGCTTCGATCAAGAATTGCGCGAGGATGTTGCCGCGCTTCGCGCCGATGGCCTTTCGGACGCCGATCTCTCGGGTGCGCTCGGTGACGCTTACGAGCATGATGTTCATCACGCCGATGCCGCCGACAATCAGCCCGACCGAAGCGACCGCGAACATCAGGATGAAAATCAGGCCGCTGATCTTGTTCCATAAATCGAGAAAATAGTCCGAAGTGAAGAGCGCGAAGTCGTCCGGCTTGTCGTTCGAAAGGCGCCGCTTGCGGCGCAGCATGTCACGGATCTCCTCGACGGCTTCGCCGACGTTACTGGGGTCCTTGGCCTTGGCGAAAATCACGTAGTCTTTTTTGTTGGGGTACAGCTTGCGGAGCGTGGTCACCGGCATGATGGCGATATTGTCTTCCGGGTTCGAACCGCCGGAGATGCCCTGTTTGCGTTTTTCGAACGAACCGATGACGGTGAAGAGTTGACCGTCAACGGTAACTTCCTCTCCGACCGAACGTGCCGGAGATTCGGGAAAAAGAATCCGTGTGGTGTCGTAACCCAGCAGCGCCACCGGGGCGTGATGTTCGGTATCCGTGTCATTGAAGGGACGCCCGAAAGCCACTTTCAAATCGAAGATCTTGCTGATGGAGGGAGTGTTCCCCTGGAGGATCACGTTTTTCGCGCGATAGGAGCCGCGGCGCACGTCCACTGTTCCCGAACCGAATTGCGGCATAAAGATGCGCATGGAGGGAGAAGCGGCGGCCACGTGCGGCAGCTTGGCAATGTCATCCGCCCACTCCGCCTGCAACTCTTTGCGGTTGAACCATTCGCTGGGAGGCCGCGAAAGCGAGGCCCATGGAAAGCGATACGCGATAATGGTGTCCGATCCCAATTCGCGGATGCCGCCCAGCACGTTTTCGTTCAATCCGTTGATGACCGCGCTGACGGTAATGACCGTGGTGATACCGATGACGATGCCGAGAATGGTCAGCGCCGAGCGCAGAGGATTTTTCCGCAGCGTATCCAGTGCCAGCAGCACTTCGCCGCGAAGCTTTAGCGCGCCTTCCTTGCGAATCAGGGAACGCACCGGGAGGACAGCGGTCCGCGGCAGAGTTTTTCCAAGGGTAGCCATAAAGATGATTGCCTATTCCGATCGCAGCGCTTCCACGGGGTCGAGCTTGGCAGCCTTCGACGCCGGATAGGTTCCAAAAAACAGCCCCACGCTGAGCGCGACCGCCAGCCCGCCCAGGACCGACCAGAGTTGTACGGCGCTCGGAAGCGGCGAGACCCAGGAGACCAGCTTGGCCGCCAGTACGCCGAAGAACACCCCGAGAGCCCCGCCAATTACGGAAATAGTGGAGGACTCGATGAGAAATTGGCGCAGGATGTCGCCCCGGCGGGCGCCCAGCGCTTTGCGGACGCCGATTTCGCGGGTTCTTTCCGTGACCGAAACGAGCATGATGTTCATGATGACGATCCCGCCGACGACCAGTGAAATCGAGGCGATGGCGATGGTCACGGCAAAAAAGCTGCCGCTGATGTCCTTCCACAGACTAAGAAACGAATCGCTGGTCTCGATGGCAAAATCATCCTTGGTGCCGTAGGACAAATGATGGCGTCCACGCATGATCTGGCGAACTTCGTCCACAGTGACCTGAATGTTGGCTGCCGAGCCGGCGCGGGAAGTGACCCGTAAGGAATTCTGCTGGTTGCCATATTCCTTGTTGTAGGTGCTCAGCGGCAGGATGATCCAGTTGTCCAGCGAGGTTCCCAGAGAGGAACCCTCTTTTTTTCCAACACCGATCACTTCGCAGGGGATGTTGTTCCAGCGAACCTCTTTGCCGAGGGCATCTAGGCCGGGCAAGAGGTTTTCCACGATGTCCATGCCAATCACGCAAACCGGCGCCGCACTATTCAAGTCCGAATCGGTGATGTGACGGCCGGCAACCAGATCCACGTCGTACAATTCGGGCATCTGCGGCGTCCAGGCGCGCAGGTTAGTGTCTTTGAGCGAATTCAGGCCGCTTTTCACCTCCACGCGGCCGCCCAGGGAGGCGCCGATTTCTTTGCAGGATTTGCAGAGATCACGCACCGCTTCGAAGTCGTCATAGGTAATGCGCTTGCGTTTTTGGAATTCGAGCCAGTCGTCCACGTTGGTGATGATGGAAGGTTGTTTGGAGAGGCCAAAGACATCGGCGCCCAGACGGAAGACGCGTGTCGCGACATACTGGTTTGCGCCGTTGATGAGACTGACGACGGCAATCACCGCGGCCACACCAATGACTACGCCGATGAGCGTCAGGACGCTGCGCAGCTTGTGTGCCCAGAGGCTGGAGGCGGAGATGGCTACCGCCTCGGACAAGTTCATTGTGGTGGCACGCGGCATAGAGCGGGAATAGACCACATCCTAACATACGCGCAGGACAGCTCTGGGATTACCAGTTGAGGCATCTAGGGTCGCGGGGTTTTCTGGATTTTCTCGATCATTTGGCGCACGCCCGGTGCCATAAGCCCGCGGGGGTCCAGCCTGAGGTATTCCTGATATTCGTCCAGCGCCCCCCGCGGGTTATTTTCCCGAAGCAGGACGTTTCCCAACAGAACATGTGGCGAGGCCACGTCAGGCATGCCGGAGACGGCTTTGCGCACGTGGGGAGCAGCTTCCCGCCAACGGCCCAAGGCCCAGTAGGTCTTGGCCAGTTCGTAGTGGCCGGCGGAGGCATCGGGCTTCAATTCGAGTCCGCGAAGAAGCGCCGTTTCTGCTTGAGGATAACTCTTGGTTTGATTAAACACCGCACCCAATGCCAGGTAGGCATCCGCAGAGTGGGAATCGAAACTGATGGATCTTCGCAGCGCAGTCTCAGCGTCTTTCCAGTTTTTCGCCTCTAGGTATGCCGTACCCAAAAGTGTATAGGCCAGCGGAAAGGTTTCATAAAGCTTGATGGCCTTGCGCAGGTGAGAGATGCCAGCGTCCAGCTTATTTTCCTTCATGGCCCTTTGGCCTTTTTCAAATTCCAGGCGAGCATTCTCTGGAATGCTCAGTTCTGCGGCCGATACGGAATCGCCAATGACGCCATCGGGGCCGTCGGAGGGGGCCTCCGGGTGGTCGGGTTTCAGGTCCAGAGTTACATATCCCCTCAAGCTGTCGACGAGGTTGACGTGAACGGAAACTTCCTTGTAGCCGACTTGATTGAGCCGCACGATGTACATTCCCGATGAATTGGGAAGGAAGCGGCACTTGCCGGCCGTTTCGGTGACGCAATCGTCGACGGCTCCGCCTTCCTCGGATTCGAGGCGCACATGGATGCCGCGTGGGGCGGCGGTTCCATTGGGATAGCGAACCTGAACGTTGATTTCGGCGGCTCCCGGGGAACGTCCGCTGGACGGGGAGCGTTGCGCAAAGAGCGAACGTGGAAGAAGGAAAACAAGGGAAAGCAGGAGGGTTGCTGACGCGCGACGATCAAACAGAGAAGTTCTCGTTCGACACCAGGTACAGAAAAAAAGAGACGCGGCCATGAAACGTTCCAAAAGGAAAGTCCAGCTCAAATGACGATGATACGCTTCGCCGCTGCTCGCGCTACAAAAGAAAAAGGAGGGCGCATGGCAGCGCCCTCCCTCCGGAAGAGTTTCGGTTAGAACACCAAGCGCAGGCTCAAGCGCGAACTGAACGGCTGCTGGAAGAAATAGTTGTTCATTCCGTTGGTCGCGAACGGCAGCTTGAAGTCCTGGTTGACTACGCCAAACCCCTGATCGGCGTTCTGGTCAATCAGCGTCTTGGCTTTTCTGTTGGCGATGTTGAAAGCGTCAAAACCGAACTTGAGGCTGATTCGATCATTGAACTTCCATGGATACTCCAGGTGTGCATCGATGCCAGCCGTTGTGGGTGCCCGGCCGAGGTCGCCGCGACCGAACAGCGGCACTTCGCCCGCGTTCTGATAAGCCTGCTGAGCAACCAAGGTCGTCAGGGGCAGGCCAGTTTGCACTCTGAGTCCCCCGCCAAATACCATTCCCTTTAGCCGGCTATGATCCAAGACGTAGACCGGGAAAATATTGATCACATGGCGGCGATCCGTGTTTAGAGGACCAATTCCCTGCTGTTTGCCGAGCAGCCCAAATGCTCCTTCGGTAAGGTCAAACAGAGAGCTGATGCCCGGGTCAGCCTGGTTGTTGTCGTTGCGGAATGCGCCTTCATAGTTGCCGTTGAGGCGGGCAATCCGCCAGTTCGCAATAAGAGCCCAGTTGTGGCTGAAGCCCTTGTTCAATTCAATCTCCACTGCCTGATATACGCGCCGGGGATCCTTGTAAGTATCCGGTTTGCCATCGGCGTAGAATTCGCCTCCGAAAGCGGCGCAGTTACCCGCCTGCTTGCTCTGAGCCAAAGTGGTGCAATCGGAAAGCAGGCTGCCGGTGGAATCGGTCCAGGTGCCCGTGTTGACGGCGGGGAAGCACGCACTGCCGAGCACCGTGCCAAACGTATTGGCAACATTTGGCGCGACATAGGGAGTTGGAGCGTTGTGCGTATCTATGCAGGAAGAAGGAAAGCCCAACGCCACGAGCGCCGCAGCGTTAGCGGCCGAAGGGTTCGTTTCCGCGGTGAGGAGAGCGCAGTCGAATGCGCCGAGCGGCTTGCCGCCATTTGCGGCACACGCAGATTGAGTTTCGTCTACGCTAGCGAACGTCTGCTCGTTGGGGTTCACGAAAATATCCGATTTCTGGTTGGGGTTTCCAATGAAGTAGTTCAAGCCGCCGCCATTGTTTGCAAGGGCATTGAACTGTTCCACCGAAATGCCACCTTCGTCCTCGATGACGCGCTTCAGGCGGCGGTCAATGTAACGCACGCCGAAGACAATGCCGCCCCGAAATTCGTGCTGGAATCCGGCGACATATTCGTCGGTATATTCCATGCGGATTCCTGGCTGGAATGGCTCACCGCCACTGAGGCCAACGGTCACGGCGTTCCCGATGCCCCCGGAGGCCGAATTGAGCAAGGTGGCGGAACTTGGTTTGAACATGTTTGCGTAGTCAGGGTTTCCGCTGGAATCCGTCACGATGCAAGAAGCTCCCGCAGGTGTCCCCGCCGGGCACCCGGTGGTTGTCGAAGCGGGGGCCCAATACGCGCCCAGCACATCATCCTCTGCGCTGAGAGCGCGGATGGCCGCGTCGAGCGGCAGAATGAACGCATACCGGCCATAGTTGGCGTAGAACTTGGTCTTTCGGTCACCCTTGGGATCGAGGACAAAGCCAAGCCGAGGAGACCACATGTCGTTAAAAAGCTTATTGAGCTGGTTGCCGACCAAACGTTGCTGTTCCCAGCGCAGACCAAGGTTGACGGTGACGCGCTTGCCTAAAGCCCAGGAATCGTTCACGTATCCAGCGTGATACTTTCCGCTGCTTTTGGTAATGCCTCCGTCAAAGCGGCCACGCGACTGGACAAGTACGACTTGAACAGGATTTCCCCCACCGACCGAATTCGCCATGTACGGGCATAGCGTACAGCCGGAACTATTGGAAACGGCTGAAATGGGCTCAAGAACGAGTGAGGCGTCGGTCATCTTGCCGGCGACGGTCGGGTTGGTGGCTGTCCCGTATCCGGGATCTCCACCAGAAGCGTTGGTCGCCGGAAGTGCGAACTTGCCTCCCGAATAGGACGTGCTGTCGTCATACACAGGAAACTGCCAGTTGTAGCCGATGCTGAAAGTATGCTGGCCGAGAAAATGAAAAGTCTTCGAAGTATCGAAAGAAATGCTGCGCGTGTTAGAGTCGTATGGCTCCAGGAAGCCAAACCCCTGAGCGTTGAATGTTCCCGCCTGCAGGAGCCCTGATTCGTCTTGGATCTGGGTCACGTCCGCCAAAGGAGTTTCGGTGAAGTGGTTCCAGCTCCAGGTAAACGCGCCATCAACCAGCCAGGTCGAGGTGAGTGTGCCATCGTAACGCGCCGCCCAGTTGCGTGTGCCATAATCCCACTTGGAATTTACCGTTTTGTCCGAAGCGTTCAACGACGCCCAAGGAACATTGTTGGTGTGCGAGGGGTCGCCAAAAACTGAGGATTCTACGGTATGCCGGTCGTTAATCTTAAAGGTCAACTTGCCAGCATAGTCGTAGGAAGTCTTGGTGCGCTGCAATTGACCGTCATATGCGGTGAAAAGACCTGAGCCAACGGCCGGGGCTACGTACTGGTTATTTACGCTGGGATTGAAGTTCCCGAAATAGAAGAGGTGATCGCGTAATTTTCCAAGAGGCGCGTATCCGCCAAGTTCGGCGTCACCTTCGTAGTTGGCATTGCCAAGGTAACGGCCAAACAGGTTCACTCTGCCAAACTGCGGGTCGTCAGCATTGAGCGGAGTGGTCTGCATCCCTAGTGGATGGAAGTAGCCGCCGAGCTCGCCGTGGGTCTTCGTGCTGCCGGACTTGGTGACGATCTGGACGATGCCGCCACTGGCGTGGCCATACTGCGGTTCGAAGCCACCGGTCTTGATTTGCACTTCCTTGACGAAGGACTGATTGATCCCGCTGCCAAGCGCACCGTAGGAACGTGCCCAGACGCCCAGGCCTCCGAAGGCCGGGTCATTGATGGAAACGCCGTCCGCCACATAGGAATTCTCGAGTCCGCTGGAGCCGGAAATGGAAGGGTTGTTGCTGCCGGTCTGAATGCCGTCGACCGCGCCGGGGCTCAAATAGAAAAGATTGGCTACACCACGCTGAACGGGAATATTTTGAAAGAAAGTGTCGGAGATATCCGCGGTGACAGCCGACGTGGAAGTGTCCACCGTGACGGTGGCGGCGCTGACTTCCACGGTCTCGGAAACCTGGCCGGTTTCGAGGATGACTTCGATGCTGGTGGTCTTGTTGATCTGCACCTCGGCGCTCTTCACGCTGGCGATCTTGAAGCCGGCCTTCTGCACCTTAATTGAATAAGTACCGGGAATTAGGGTGGAGAAGAGGAAGGACCCCTGTTCGGCCGTGGATTGAGAAAGGCTGCCAATGGGACCGGTGATAGTGACCTGGGCTCCCGGAACTGCGGCTTTTGAAGCGTCATAAACTATGCCGCTCAGATTGCCGCGCGCGGCCCCCTGGTCCTGTGCCTCGATGGATACCGAGAAGATCATACTAAATGCCAAAACCGAGCTGACCACAAGCCATTTACTTTTCATAGCGGTCGAACTCCCTTCCTTGCATCTCATTTATCCAAAACTTATTTTGGCGTGTAGATGGAACGGAAATAACGAGAAGGACTCCACCCTGCTCCCCGAAGCCCAGGACATATTCTCACGCATTGCATAAAAACTGCCAAATTGATAGATAATTTATCCAATGCTAAGCTTCGTGAATTCCACGACTTATCGTTGGGCTAGCGGACATTATAAGGAGAAGACATGCGACGTACTCCTGATTCCTGGATAAGTATGCAGAAATATGGATTAGTTAAGGCGGCAGGGGGCTGGTGTCCTCACGGCTTGGCTGGCTCTTCGATGAGGAGAGACTTGCCCTTCTGCGTTAGGTCCGCCGCCTTCTGTGGGTTTCCAATTTCGGTGTAGTACTGGGCCAAGGCCAGATAAAACGGGCCCTCCTCAGGGCGGGACAGCAGGGCCTTTTCAAGGATGGAGATGGCCTCGGGAGCGTTTCCTCTCTTCTCCATACTCGTGGCAATCCGAAGAAGGGTCTCCGAGTCCGTCGTTTCCGTAACGCCCGCGTCAGAGAAGAGGCTGACCACGGCGGCATAGTCCTTTTTTGAGAAGTAGGCGTCCACAAGCCGGGAGCGGGCGACGTCATTGGAGTGGTCGAGTTGCAAGGCACGCCGGAACCAGGCGCGGGCCTCGTCAAACTGACCGAGAGCCCAATAGCAAAGGCCCCGTTGCTGGTCGAGGATACCCTTTTCCGCGTCTTGGGCGATTCCCGGCTCGAGCACGTCCCAGGGTTCGGGCGGAGAAGGAGCATCGAGAACTTTGAAATTCATGGTTGCGAAACCGCCGCGCCTGGTCTCCGGATTATTCACGGTGACGTTCAGAATATAGCTGCCGCTTGATTGCTGCTCGAGTCGAAGCTTCTTTCCCGTCACCAGAGAACCGGCAGCGTCGAATTGTTCCCTGCTGATTTCGTCTTTGACCTTGGTGGCACTGCCGGGAGCGGCGGGCCGGCCGAAAGCGTATTCCACGTCCAGTTTCTTTCCCAGATTTTCACGGGGATCTGCGGCCGGGGCCCAAATCTGATAAACCACTTGGAGGTTGGTGCCTGGGGCAAGAGTTGGGGCGCTGCTGGGCAGGGGAGTGAATTGCACGCCGCCGATGGCAAAAGGCATGAGATCGGCGAGACCGGGATCGGCGTTTTCCGCTGACAGAAATGGCAGCACACCGGGCACGACCAGTGCGTCTTTGGGGGGCATGGGGATGGAGACTTCCCGCACCGTGTGGAAGGCCGTTTTTTTGGACCAGTCGGTGAACTGAAACTCCAGGTGATACTTACCAGCCGGGAGAGGGAGCGTTCCCTGGTACCCGAACACTTTGTCTTTGATGGTATCGAGGCGTTTCTTGGTGATCGAATCCGCGAGGGATTTTTGTTGCGTGAAGATGAGCTGGTTCTCAGCGCTAAAAACGCGGACGCGGACCTCCACAGAGTAGGAATAGCGTTCGTCTTTCTCCTCGGTCAGGCTGAGGTCGCTGGGACTACGCAAGTGCAGGGCATAGTCGAGGCGCGTCAGTCCGCGAGAATCGCGAGCCGGGAAGGTAACGATGTCGAGATGGTGGCCCTCCAGGACCAGCCGAGAGGTAACCGTTTCGCGGTTGGTTCTTCGCCGGAGAATATCGTCGCGGTTCGCCGGCAAATTGGGGAGATTCTTGATGCTGTTCAGAAGGATGTCGGATTCGAGGCTTACGATTCCGGTGGTCTCGTCGACCGGCTCGTCGGGCAAGAGCGACAGCGAAATTCGTGCCACTTCCGGCCCCGCGGAATTGCGAATCATACGCAGCGCGGCGGAACGCGAATTGATGGCCTCCACGCCAGTAGCAAGTTTATCCGGGCCGTCGGTGTACGGACTATAGAAGCGGTAATCGCCGCTGCCTTCGCGTTGGTAAAACATGACGTAGAAAAACGGCGGTAGCGCTGGGTTGGCACCGCTATAAAACCAGATTTCCAGGGGATAGAGATTCGCGGAGTTACGGAAGACCTGTTTTTGTTGTGGGGGGCCCAGGGTAATGTAGGTGCGGCCGCGATCGGTGCGCCAGCCTTCCACGCCTGAGCCGATGCCGAAACGCGCATCGGCAAAAGCGATGCGCTGATAAATCTCATCCTTGTAAGTGTTGGTGGGTGAGCCGGGAGAAGGATTGCGGATTTCCCAGAAGGTCTCAATGAACTTTTCGCGCGCTTCGTCGGTGGTCAGCTTCAGAAAGGCGTCGCGTTCGTCTTTGGTGATGATGTAAGCGACGTCCCGCTCCAGCCAGTCCCGATGATTCTTCTCCAATTTTTGTTTTTTCTGCGCCCAACAGATTGCACTGCAGGCGAACAGGATGGCCGCAAGAAGTATGATTCCCCGGCGGGAAACAACACCAAGGCGGTGCCGGCCCGGCCCTCCTCGGTTGCGGCGAAATCCGTTCGAAGGCAGGCGATCCATCGCAGAATTCCTCAATCAACTCCCCCCGGGTCGTACCGCACGTGCAGACGAAAATAGATTCGACCTAGCCTTGATGGCGAATGCGTTCGGCGAGGGACCGGGCCCGCTGTCGCGCGATGTCCACAAACCGGGAGTCCCCCGCGATCTGATCGAGAATGGGCAGGACCCGCTGTGGTTCCGGCATAAGGCTGCGGTTGAGGTCCGATTCGAATTGCAGTAAGGCGTCATTGATTCCCAGGCGGTCGTATTTCATGCGCCGCGAAATCAAATCAAAATGTTCCTGCTGGCGCGCCAGCCCTTCAAAAATCTGCAGGAGTTGGGAAGCCGCGGAGTTCAAAGTGTAGTTAAATTTTGCTTCATGGACTTCGGGGCCGGATTCCCATCGAAAGGTTTTCTCGCCGAGATTGGCGATCTTGCGATGCACATCCAGATCCAGTCCTTGGAAGTGCTTGAGTTGCGCCGCCAGGTCGAACATCTTGGTGCGCCAAGCCGCGCTCACCTGAAAGGGCAACGAGCCGGGATCCTCGTCCAACTGCCGGATTTCATACGCCGCGGCATCGGAATCTTCCCGTACCGTAATTTCGATTAATTCCGGTGAGCTGCCTTTGAAGACGCGCCGAAACGTCAGTTTGGCGCCGGTGGGAGCGGGGACGGAAAGCACGGCCGGTGCCGCCAAGCAGGCCGCGGCAATCAACAGGAAGAAATGCAGGAGGGAAATCTTCATCGCATCGATACGATGCGTGGCAACTCGCCACGCGTTGCGCCGCGGCGCCGATTTTCTTTGGACAATACAGTGGAACCTACCGCGGCGCGGAAGGCGCGTGCTTTCGCTGATCGATCCACATCCGGCAACCCGAACCGCCGCCGGGTCTGCTCCGCCTGCAAATGGCACAGCGCCACCGCCAAGGCATCCGCGGCGTGCGACGGTTCCGGTGTTTCCTCCATCGAGAGCAGGGCACGTACCATCATCTGCATCTGTTTTTTGTCCGCGTGGCCGTTGCCCGCGATGATGGCCTTCACTTCGCGAGGCGCATAGCTATGCACGTCCAGGCTATGCTGCGCCGCCGCCAGCAGAACCACGCCGCGCACTTCCGCCAGCCGCAGCGCCGTACGCATGTTTAGCGCCGTGAAGACGCTCTCCACCGCCACCGCGTCGGGCGAAAACTCTTTGATGAGTCTGCACAGCAAGGCATGCACATCCTGCAGCGCGGCCCCCGCGTATTTCTTCTGGCGCTTGGCGGCCACTTTCAGGGACCCATAATGAAGCATACGGCAGCGCCGTCCGTCGCTTTCGACGATCCCATACCCGGTCGGCCCAGCTGCCGCAGGGTCCACCCCCAGAACGCACGTCCATCCGTTCTTTTCGCTCCGCCGGCCTGATGAATTCGTCCCTGCCATCGCCCCAAGTCTACGGCCTTCCGCGCATCCCTGCCAGCGCTTTGTAGCGTGCAGTAGTCAAAAAAAAAGGCCAGCCCGGATTAGGGACTGGCCGCCAAACGAACTGCCGAGTGAATCAGTTGGCGCCGACCGCGGCCTGAATTTCGGATTCGTCGATGTCAAAGTTCGCGTAGACGTGCTGTACGTCGTCGTGTTCTTCGAGGGCTTCGACCAGGCGCACCATCTGGGTGGCCTGCGGGCCGGTCAGCTTGATGTAGTTCTGCGGGACCATGCCGATCTCCGCGGACGCGGGAGTAATTCCCGCCTTGGTCAGCGCTTCCTTCACCTTCTCGAGGGCGTCCGGCGGCGTCACGATGTACCATGCGGAGCCGTCGTCCTTCAGATCTTCGGCGCCCGCTTCCAGCACGAGGTCCAGCAGCTGGTCTTCGCTGGCCGCCTCCTTGGGAACAGAAATTTCACCCTTGCGGTGGAACATCCACCCGACGGCTCCAGCTTCTGCCATGTTACCGCCGTTCTTACTCATGAGATGGCGAAACTCACCGACGACGCGGTTGCGGTTCGTGGTGACAACCTGAATCAGCATGCCCACTCCGCCCGGGCCGTAGCCTTCGAAGGTGGCTTCCTCATACTGCTCGCCTTCCAGCTGGCCGGTGCCGCGAAGAATGGCGCGCTCGATGTTCTCGTTGGGCATGTTCTCGTTCTTGCCCGCCAAAATCGCAGTTCGCAAGCGCGGATTGGAGTTTGCATCGCCGCCGCCGATGCGCGCAGCAATGGTGATTTCACGAATGATTCGCGTAAAGGCTTGGCCGCGTTTGGCGTCGGTGGCCGCTTTTTTGTGCTTGATGGTGGCCCATTTTGAATGCCCGGACATGACACACCCTCGTTTGTTTCACGTGACCGCGGCCTAGCCGGGTCATCGATGGAAGAATTTTTTTGCCCCGCAGAGCGGATTCGGAGAAGGCCGGCCGCAACATTCCCGTACACCAGCTGAGCCGATGTACGGTCGCCAAGAAAAACGACACCAGTGCGGAGACTTACGGTGAACCGCAAACCCCTGCGGAACGACGTTAGTTTAGCACAGCCCCTCATCGAGCGAAACGAGTTATACTCCGCTGCGGGGCATCTCGGTGAATCCGAAAGACTTGCGCATCTCTTGCAATTTCTCGCCGGGTTTTTCCGTATTTTCGATCTGCACTCGCCGAAGAGATACCGGGGCCTCGCCCGAAGGGAGTTCGCCGCGGCTACGCGCTCTTCTGGGTAGAGGGGATCAGCGGTCCGCGTGGTGCGCTTCGACCGCTTTGCGTGTCGCTTCCAGCGTGAAGGTGAGCGACTCCTTGGGGATGTCGGTCACAAACGGTCGGATCATCCAGCCAAGCCCCTTGGGAATGTCCCGGGTCAGCGAAGCCACTTCACTTTGGACGTAAACGCCGCCGTCCTTTTCTTCCATGCGCCACCACGTTTCCATCCGCCACAGGAATCCGTCGTCGTCGCCAGGTGTTTTTTCGCGTTCATCTCTCTTTCCGGCGTTTTCGACCTCCGCTATGCGCACTGCCGAGCTGCGGCTGTGAGCTTTTCTCGGCGCATCGTGGAAGTACTGCACTTCATGCTCGGTGTTCAGCACCACGGTGATCACTTTGTGCCGCCGAAACCGAAGGAAGACGCGGAAATGATCACCCTCTCGCGATTCGATTTTCGATCGTTCAACGTCCGGCGAGTAGTACGCGGAGTGCCGGTCATAGTTCTCAAGCACGCCCAGCACGTCCGCGAGTTTCGCTCCGGGAAGGAACACCACGCCCGTCCAGTGATGAATCATCCCGCCGGGGCACCGGACGGACTTGGCGTTTTCGAGAATCTCCAGCTTCCGCATCTTTACTTCACCGCGTTTCAGCGCAGCGTAGGCCTCCGCACGTTGCTCCTCGGGCAGTCCATCGACCCACAGCAGGTCCGTACCGCGCTTCAGCTCACCTTCATTTCGCGCTTCCGCCAATTCAACGTAATGTTCAAACACTGCTTGGGTCTCCGCTTTCAATTTTGGGAGCGCCGGTTCCCCGGCGCGCGCGACGCACCGAGACACCTGATTCAGCGCCAACGCGACGAGCAGGAACACCATGACTCTCCAGGCCATGCTGTTTGTGGCTTTCACCTGTCGCGCGAATCCTCGAGGTTTCACCAACCCGGCCATTCTTAACGCATTCATTTCAGAGCAGCTTATGAAAATATCACCGCACACGGCTGATTTTAGGATGCAAGGCGGATGCCCATGGAGATAAAGGCAGGGCCCGGTCGAGGCCCTCCACCCCTGCGTAGTTGCCTGTAATATAGCGGGAAGCGAAAAAAAAAGGCGGGTTGGGTAGCTCGCACACGACCCCTTGCGGAGCCGCTGTCCCCGCGCGGCCCCCAACCCGTCACTGAAAAGAGTACGCATCTCGATGGAGCGCCTCAATGGGTCTGCGGAGCCACTAGACGGAGTACTCTGGTTGTAGTACAACGTGGCCATCCCGAAACCGAAAAGTAAACTTCGCCCATGGCATAAGCATATTATTGTCAGTAAGATAACAAGAAGCCTGTAGCGCTGCTGAGGTGTTCCGCGCTCCGAATAGTACTACCCTAATTTTAGAGCCATCCAGCGCCAATCGAGGGGCCATCCGTAAAATCACTCGCTCACACCACCGGGTCACCGAACAACGGGCCTAGCCTAGCTGGCCATTCCCAGGAAAAGAACCACCCAGCAACGAAGAGAACGGTGCGCATCCAGAATTTGTAGCGCTTGATGCGGAACTTTTCCGGAAGAAGATTTGTGCCGGCCGCCAGCAGGAGCAAACACGGCAACGCCGCCCAGCGCCGCATGCGTTCGGGCGAGCGCATAGTACGACTTTCCAATCCTGCCGGGGAGAGTGGGGAGTACCTGACGATGAAAAATAGGAACATGGTCAGGACGATCAGGGCTAGATGGAGGTCGCTTCTTCCCGCCAATTTTTTCGGGAGGGCGGCGCGGGCTAGAGAGTCCAGGGGGCCCGCGCCGCATATGGGACGTGTTTCGTTTGTCCAGACCATCCAGGACCGCCAGTTATTCCCGGTTAGACCGCTCACCAACCATTTTGCTTATTCGTCACATCCAAGAAGGGAACTGGGAATAAAATGCTCCTTCAGGCGGTTTCTGCCCATGAGTGGATATGACCAGGGGAAAGGCTCGGACGTGTTGGATGCGGAGGACCGGGCGCGCTTCGAACAGCTCGTGCTGCCGCATCTTGATGCCGCCTTCAATCTGGCGCGCTGGCTGCTAAGGAGGCGTGCAGATTCAGAAGACGTGGCACAGGAAGCCATGCTCCGCGCCTACCGTTTTTTCCGGGGGTTTCACGGGGGGGACGCGCGCGCCTGGCTTTTGCAGATTGTGCGCAATGCCTGTTATACCTGGTTGGAGAAAAATCGCCCTGTGGAACTCATGACCGAATTCGATGAGGAATTGCATCCTCAGCCGAGCACCTCTCCGGAAGCCCTAGCCATTGCCGGAGACAATCGCGAGCGTTTGACCCGTGCGTTAGAAACTCTTCCGCCTCGTTTCCGTGAAGTTCTCGTCCTTCGCGAGCTGGAAGGCTGTTCCTATAAGGAAATTGCGTCCATTACCGCCATCCCCATCGGCACGGTCATGTCCGCTTTGGCGCGTGCCCGCCAGCGTCTCCATCGAGCGCTCACGCAGTCCTCTCCGCAGGAGGCCTCCCGTGAGCTGTGATTTCACAACCACGCTCCTGCACGGGTATCTGGATGACGAGTTGGATGCCGCGCGTGCTGCGGAATTCGAGCGCCACCTGGAATGCTGTCACGAATGCACGGCTGCTCTGGGGGCCGAGGAATCGCTGCGCTCGTCGCTTCAGCGTAGCGGTCTTTACGAAAACGCCCCGGTCGAGCTCCGCAAGAAAATTCGCGCTGGTCTCGATGCCGCCACCGCTTCTTCCGCGGGCATGCGGATTCCCGCTTGGCGCTTGATTGCCGTTGCCGCGACTGTCCTCCTCCTTGCCGGCGTTTCTTGGTTTTCCTGGTCGCGCGCCGGGAAGGATAGTGCATCTACCGCGCCCTTCACGGTTGCCGAGATCATCGACGCTCACGTTCGCTCGCTGCAGCCCGGCCACCTCACCGACGTCACTTCCACTGACCAGCACACCGTCAAGCCGTGGTTCAACGGGAGGCTGGCCTTTGTTCCTCCGGTGAAGGATTTTGCGGATGAAGGTTTTACCTTGGTCGGCGGGCGTCTCGATGTTCTCGGCGGCCAAAATGTCGCCGCTCTGGTCTATTCACGCCGCAAGCACATCATTAACGTTTTTGTTCTGCCCACCAAAGAGCCGGATACCGCGATTCATCCGCCCGGTCTGCGCCAAGGGTATCAATGGCGCCACTGGCGCCGGCAGGGGATGGAGTATTGCGCCATCTCGGACGTTTCTGATTCCGATCTGTACGAGCTTGCGCAGCTCATGTATCAATAACAGGTTTTTTGGGAGTTCTTGGTCACTGGTGCGGGATCACTGCACCCGTTTCGTTCAAACGACAATTCACTGATTTTGTTTGCGCTT
This sequence comes from Acidobacteriota bacterium, assembly GCA_003225295.1. Lineage (GTDB taxonomy): Bacteria > Acidobacteriota > Terriglobia > Acidiferrales > UBA7541 > Acidiferrum. The sequence goes on from QHYZ01000083.1 coordinate 41,391, forward strand.
CACATATGCCTTAGGAATCTCTTTCGCATAAATCAGCCGCAGCGTCAGGTCTTTGGTCTCTCCGGACCGCAGCCTGACGTTCTTCTCCCACACCGAAAAAACTCCCTTTCCCGACGCCCGAAGATCGTAGTTGTCCGCGCTCAACTTTGAAATGGAGAAATGCCCATGCGAGTCCGTGTGGACCGCGTGGGGTGCGCTGCCGCTCGACAATTGGTAGGATACGCTCGCGTGAGCTACCGGTTTGTCATCCGGACCGAGAACCACGCCGCTCAGCGTGGAGGAAGCTCTGCTCTGCGGAGCGGCGGAGACGCCCCGAACGGCCACCAGAGTGAGCAGCAAGATGGATAGCAACCCGAGTGTGCGTCCCATTTGTCAACCTCGTTCGGTGTCCCGCGAAGAGACACCGAGGGAAGGATTGCGCCTGAATCGGAACCCAGGCTCTTCCATCCCATCTGCTCTGAGTGTAGAACGTGTCCGGCGGGGCCAACCGTCGTAGGCCGAGAATGTGCTTCACCGTCAACCTGCCGGTTCGGACAGGTCGCGAAGTTCTGTCTTACTCGTTGCGTAATGCCACGGCAGGATCAACACGCGATGCGCGCTGCGCGGGAATCACGCACGCCATCAGGGCCACGAGCAGAAGCGTGGCGGCGGTCCCCACATAAATACCCGGCGCCACAACCGTTACCCCGAACAACAGCGTCTCGAGCAAGTTTGCGAGTCCCGCCGCCAGCGCTCCGCCTGCCAACAATCCGATGGCACTCAGCTTCACACCGCCCCCCAGAATCATTCTCGTTACGTCCCTTGGTTTTGCCCCCAGGGCCATGCGCACTCCGATTTCCCGCGTGCGTTGCGCCACCGCATAAGCCAGCACGCCATATACGCCTATACAGGCCAGCACGAGCGCCAATCCCGCGAACACCCCCAGCAGGATCATCGGTCGCGTCCGGTCAGCAACGTCTGTCTCCATCAGTTGGTCCATGGTGCGCACATAGGAGACCGGCTGCTGCGGATCTACGGACCACACCGCGCCTTCGACCATCTTAACGGCGCTCGCAGGATCGTTTGACGTGCGCACCACGAGCATCGCAAATCGACCCGGCTTCTGCACCTGCGTCACCGGAACGTACACCGCTGGCTTCATCTCATACAGAAACCCGCGTTCCCGAATGTCGCCGACCACTCCCACCACCGTCCACCAAAGCGCTTTCTCGTCCCCGAAGCGAATTCGTTTCCCGACCGCGCTCTTTCCCGGCCAGTGCCGCTTGGCGAGGAATTCATTCACGACCAGCGCTAGTGCCCCGTTTTCGTGGTCGTTCTCCACCAGCAAGCGGCCTTCCTTTACCCTGGCGCCCAGCATCTCCAGATACCCGGGCGTTACTTCCCGGTAGAGGGCGTCGTTGTACTCTCCCGCCGGCAGAGGGGGCTCACCCTCGACCGTGTAGCCTTCGGTATCCCCATTGGTCATGAACGGCGTGTCGGAACCAAATCCCGCTCCCTCTACTCCCGGAAGCGCGCGCACGTCCTCCACCACGGCGTGAAAAAATCCACGCACTTTCTCGTCCGTGTCGTATTTCTTCTCCGGCAAAGGTACTCCCATTGTCAGCAGATGATCGGCGTGAAATCCCAACTCTTGCTTCTGCAGGTTCCAGATGGTTTGGATCATCAACCCGGCGCACACCAGCAGAGCGAAGGCCAGCGCAAATTGCCCCGCCACGAGGGTATCCCGCAGCCGTAATCCGCTGCGCGATTCACCGCCTCGGCCTCCTTCCTTGAGCGACTCTTCTAACGGCACACTGCTCGCTCGCAGCGCGGGGACGAAGCCAAACAACACTCCCGCCGCCAGGGAGATTCCCGCAGTGAAAAGCAGCAACTGCCCGTTGACGGCGAATCCCTCGCCGGCCTGCTGCGGCACCAGCTTTCCAAACACGCTCCAGCACATCTGCCCGACCCACAACCCCAGCAACCCGCCCGCGACCGCAAGCACCAGGCTTTCGGTCAGCAACTGTGAAGCAATTCGCCAGCGGGATGCGCCCATCGCCAGCCGAACGGCCATCTCTCTTCGCCGGCCGGTCGAGCGCGCCAGCAGCAAGTTCGCCAGGTTCGAACAGGCAATCAGCAGCACGAACAGAGAAGCGACCTGCAGCACTAGCAGTCCGCTCCGCGTGTCTCCCGCATAGTCTTTTTGAATCGGCACAACCACGGCGCCCACCTTGGCGTTTGATTCGGGGTACTGCTTTTGCAGTTCTTCGGCAATTCGTTGCATGTCCTTCTGTGCTTGCTCGGCCGTAACGCCCGGCTTTAGTCGCGCGACTACCGTTAGGAAGTGCGTATGCCTCCACGCCCATTGCTCGGGCGTGAACGCCATGGGCACCCAGTAGTCACTGTTTTTTCGATCGCTGAAAAAGAAATCCTTTGGCATTACCCCGACGACTTTGGTCGGCACGCCATTCATCAGCATGGTCCGCCCAATGATGGCCTCGTCACCCCCGAAGCGCCTGCGCCATAGGTTGTAACTCAGCACCACGACCGGGGTCTGCGACTTGTCCTCTTGCACGGTAAACGGACGTCCCCGCACCGGCTGCACACCCAGGACATCAAAGAAGTTTGGCGTCACCTTCTTACCGGAAAGCTGTTCCGGCTGCCCATCTCCGGTCAGACTGGCAGTGACAAAACGCGTGGCCAACATGTCCGTGAACACTCGGTTTCGGGCTTGCCAGTCCAGGTAGTTAGCCGGCGCCGGGGTATTGAAGGCGAAGCCGACAAAGGATGCGTCCTCCCAGACGACCACCAGCCGGTCAGGCCGGGAGTACGGTAGCGAGTGCAGCAACACCGCCTCTACGGCGCTGAAAATAGCCGTGTTGGCGCCGATTCCGAGCGCCAGGGCGGCGACCGCCAGCGCAAAAAAGCCTGGATTCTTTGTGATTTGCCGGAAGGCGTACCGCAGATTGGCAACCAGGTTCATGTGCTACAGACGGTCGGAAACGCCAAGTGTTTCCGGCGGATCGTCTCTTTTCATAGCGGACCTGCAGACGCCAGCGAAAGATTCTGAGGCTTAGGGAAGGGCATCCTCGCGCGAGCCTTGAGGGACACCGCTTCACGAATTTTGTTCGAGTAGTTTTTCGTTCACATAGTCGCTTCGATCTGTAAGTCGCCGACCATATTTTCCAGCTGAAGGTTGGCTTTATCGCGTTGGGCTTCGGTGTCCTGGATCTTTTTTCGCAGCGCCTCAAGCCGGGTCTCCTGTTCGTCCAGTTGCCTGGTGTAGCGTTGCAGTAGCGCCCTTTCCTCCGCGCTGCCTCGCAGCGCCTTCATGTTCTCTCGCAGGCGGCCCTGATCCTCGACGATCCGCTCGATGTCTTTCTGGCGGTTCTCCATCTCTTCTTCCAGCTTCGCGACCACGGCCTTCTGCGCAGTGATCTTTTTGAGCGCCTCCGCCATCTCCCCGGTAATGGTGCCCTGTTTCGCGAACAAGCCGATCTGATCTTCGCTCAGATTCCCTAGCTCGTAAGTTGTCGCCAGCATCCTCACTTCCTCCACGGGCAAAGAAGAGGTGGCCTTAGATGGAACTTCTACACGGAAGCGGTATACGCCGGGCGCTTTTTCGTCGGGCTCCTTCACCGCCTTGGCGAGTTGCCACTCCACTCGCGCGGGATGTTCGATCACTAGTGTTCGGGCACCTTGGTCCTGATTCCGCGCTGTATACAGTGTCCGCTCATGCAACTCGCTCACCTCAGTCAGCACGCCCTTCGAAATCATTACCCGCGCCACGTGTTGCGGCTGACTGTTTCTCGAGGCCTCCACGAGCAGCCCTAGATCCGTGGCGTAGGAAATCAACCGTCGTTCTCCCGGCTTGATGGGGTCCGTCAGTCCTTCTCCGGCAAACACTTCGTTCTCTAAGACGCTGAAACTTCCCCCATCGAAGGTTAGTGGGCTCGTATTTTTCAACCATAGTCCGCGCAGAGGACGGCCCGCTCCTATCGTCCCGCTCCACAGCGACACTTTCTCGGCCTCTATCTCGGTCTGCGCGATGGGCACGAGTGCCGACTGATTCTTCTTCAGCTTCACCCGGTCCTTCAGCTTGTATTCGAACAGGTCGCCCAGTTCTTGCCCGCTCGCTGCAGCTTCGCCCCGCGCACGAGCCTCCTCGAGACTTGCCGGCGAAGGCGGCGGAGCTGACGGTGCCATTCGAAGCATGCCGGCTCCGCTCCCCGATCCAGCGCCGCTTCCCACATGCGGCCGGTTTGCCACCGCACTGGGCTTCGCCGCGCCAATGAGCATTGCTGTTTCCGTGTTGGCGGCAATAGTATTCGCGCTTACTTCCACAGTTTCTGCACTCGACCCCAAACGCAATTGGGCATTGAGCTGGTTCTCGCCCGGTGCGATGTTGAGCCCGGCAATCACATTTTTCCGGAAGCCCTGTCGTTCCACTTCGATTCGGTAGGTTCCGACAGACACTCCCGAGAACGTGTATTGCCCGTTGCTCTCGGTGGTGGTCTGCGCGATCACTCCATGGCTTTCATCCAACAGCCGGACACTTGCTCCACTAACCGCGGCTCCCGATGGATCCTCGACCGTCCCGGTAAGCCGGCCGTTTCCTCTCATGAGCGTTGCCGCATGCGTCTGCGGGGAGAGTTGCACGCTCTCCGGCAATGCCACTACCGGGCGCCTCCCGTAAAATGACTCGGAGAGCTGCTGAATAAACGAGTGCGGCGCCCCCGCTACGAGCGAGAGCTCCACGCCGTCCCAATCCTCGCCCACAGTGTTGTCCACGATGGCCCAGCCTTGCAGCAGGGGCTTTTTCTCTGCCTGCGAGGGCAGCACGATGCGGTAGGTGGTCTTCCAGATGGGCACTTCGCTGATGTAGCTCACATACAAATTGCGTTCGCCTACGCCTGACGTCGAGATCGTCATACGGCGCACATCCTGGTCGCGCGAAGAAGCGATCAGCCCCAGATAGCGCCCCACTTCGACCTGCAAATCTTTTTCCACGATTCTCACGCTCGTCGACGTATTGAGATCCACACTGCGCACTTCGCCGCTATCGGTGATCAGCGAAATCTCATCCGTCTCCACCGTCCAACCGGGACCTGCACCCGTGCGCGTCTTGCGCTCCACGCTCAATAGTTTGCCTGTCAGCTGCGGCCCGTTTCCGCTGCGAACTTCCAGTCTGGCCCCGCGCAAGGCCCCAAGGAACTCCGCCGTCGTCGGCCGTTCGCCCAGTGACAGCCGCAGCGTGGCGAGTCTCCGTGCTAGAGGCGCCTCCGAGTTGTAGTCCACGCCGGTGATCCGGCCGCCGGAGAGATCCAGGACGGTCAACGATTTCAGCACGTCATTCAACTGCGCGCTGGTGAAGTCCACATGGACATCCTGGCTTCCGCGTACGCGGCCTAGATGCTCGAAATATCCGACGCCATTCTTGTAGAGCACTACGCGGCGTACCGGCAGCTTCGCCGCCGATGGATTTGCATATTCGCTCCCCTTATTCGCTGCTTCCGTATTTTGTGATCTTGCCGTTGGAGTTGCTTTTTCTTGTGCCAAAGTCGCATGGCAAGACAGCAAGAGGCATAGTACTGGCAGGACCAGCTTCATGAACCACCCCCATCGCGAACCAACAACACTTGTCAATCGAGATGCGTGCGATTTCACCGGTGTTGTCTGGTCCTGCATTTTTTCCCACATCATGCCGGTACCAGCCGCTCTATTCCCTGATGGTGCTCGCGAATCCGCTTTTATGAAATACTTGGACGCCAAAGCTGCTTTCTGGAGTTCCGATGCCACGCTACCTCACCCAGCACACGCTCGCCTGCCTCACGCGCCAGGGAGCCGAGGCACTTGCCCAACGCATGACGGCCGGAGGGCTCGCGCATGCCGAACGCGTGCTCGTCAACATGCTCGAAGGGAAAATGTTCGTCGAGTTCCGCGCCAATTCCCGCGAAGATCTGGAAACCTGGCTGGAAACCGAGGGCATGCATTTCGACTTCCTCGTTCGAATCGAGTGGGAAATACAGGCCGGCAAACTGCAACCGGCGGAGTAGAAAATAGCGTGATTTCCGCGTTTAGCTGCGCTAGGCTTTTCCCATCGCTCCAGGAGGAAGACCATGTCTGACTATGCTCACCCTGAAGTTCTCGTCACCACCGATTGGGTGGCTGCGCACGCCAAAGATCCGGGAATCCGCGTCGTGGAAGTCGATGTAGATACCACCGCCTACGATCAGGGCCACATCGACGGCGCCATCTCCTGGAATTGGCAAACTGAATTGCAGGACGCCATTCGCCGCGACCTCGCCGATCCCAAGGCCTTCGAGAGTCTCCTCGGCAAGGCCGGCATCTCGGCTGACACCACCATCGTTCTCTACGGTGACAATAACAATTGGTTTGCCGCCTGGGCCTTCTGGCAATTGAAATACTATGGCCACGAGAAAATTCTGATCATGAACGGCGGGCGCAAGAAATGGCTGGAAGAAAAACGCCCCCTGGCAACTGCAAAACCTGCGGTCTCCGCGACGGCATACAGAGTGAAAACGACGAACGCGGTGATCCGCGCCAAGCGCGACGATATCTTCGCTGCCCTGGATAAAAAATCCGGTGTGCAGCTTGTGGACGTTCGCTCGGTCGATGAATTCACGGGGAAAATCATCGCGCCGCCGGGCATGACCGAAACCGCGCAGCGCGCCGGGCACATCCCGGGCGCGGCCAATATTCCCTGGTCGCAGGCCGTCAACGAAGACGGCACCTTCAAGTCCCTCGAGGCCCTCAAGCAGCTTTACAGTTCAAAGGGCATCACCGGCGACAGAGAAGTCATTGCCTATTGCCGGATCGGCGAGCGCAGCTCCCACACCTGGTTCGTCCTGAAGTACCTTCTGGGCATCAAGGACGTCCGCAACTACGACGGCTCCTGGACGGAGTGGGGAAATTTGATCGGCGCTCCGATCGAACGGGAAGCTTCGTCGGCCGCTGCCCAGTAAAGGCCGAATGGGTAGCGGCGCGGCACAAATGCAAAACAAGAAGGTGACCGGAATCGCCACGTTGCGTCCCACAAGCGGTCACTCCCTTTTCTGATTCTCTCCTGGTCAAAAACAGTTAGTTCCGTGTTTTCTACAGTTTACACCTCGATTGGCGGTGGCGATTAGCCTGCCCAATCTTAATCACCTCATGTGCAGCACCTCCTTATGTCTTGATGGCGGGACCCGCGCCTCGTTACTCGCACAAGCGCGAAAGGGCGATCGCGAATCCCTGGCTAAGCTGATCCTGCCGTACACCCCGGGGTTGTACCTGGGGGCGCTGCGGCTGACTCGTAATCCTGCGGACGCCGAAGATGTGCGCCAGGATGTGTTCCTGAAGGCCATGACGCGGCTCGAGCAATTTTCCGGCAAGCCGGGTGAAAACCGGGACGACCTGCACGCGTGGGTTGCGCGCATTGCGGCGAACGCCTCGATCGACGTGATCCGCAAGCGGCGCGACGGGAGACTCTTCTCGCTCGAAGAGCCGAACGGTGCAGGCGACGAAACACTAGGAAGCAACGCGACGGCGTGTGAAGACAATCCCGAAGAGCGTTTCGCACGGCGCGAAATGCGCAAGTTAATGGCAGACGCGATCACGCAACTAGCTCCGGGACTACGCCAGGCGTGCCTGTTGCGCGACGTCTTGCAACACTCGACGCAGGAAGTTGCCGCGCGCCTGGGGATTTCCGCGATGGCGGTGCGTCTGAGGCTCTTCCGAGCGCACCGGAGACTCCGCGAAGAGCTGAGCACGGCAATGAGGCCTGCCAGGCAGCGGCAGGCACGCGCGGCAGCGGCGTTGCA
>QHYZ01000042.1 GCA_003225295.1 Acidobacteriota bacterium
GTGAGTTCGTATTGGCGCAACGGACCGGTGCTGTTCAATGCCATGAGTGGCGTGGACATTGCCCTTTGGGACATCAAAGCAAAACGCGCCGGGATGCCGCTCTATCAATTGCTCGGCGGCAAGGTGCGGCACGGCGCAGACTGTTACTTTCACGCCAGCGGCAACAGTTTTTCTGAAGTGGAAGAGAACGCCCGGCGGGCGATGGAGCAGGGCTTCCGGCACGTGCGCGTGCAGGTCGCCACGCCCGGTTACGCCGGCTACGGGGCGCGCGGCAACGCGCCGGCGGAGGGCGCCCGAAGCGAAGTTGTCGGTCCGACCAGCCCGAGAGACATCTGGGAGCCGGCGCCGTACGTGCGGATGGTGCCGAAGTTATTTGAACACCTGCGCACCAAACTGGGCGACGATGTCGAGCTCCTCCACGACGTGCACGAGCGCGTGACGTTGAATCAGGCGATCAATCTGAGCAAGTCGCTCGAACCCTATCGCTTGTTTTTTCTGGAAGACCCGCTCCCGCCGGAAGACAACGATCATTTCCGCTTGCTGCGCCAGCAGACGACTACGCCGCTGGCCATGGGTGAACTGTTCAACACACAGCACGAATATGTGCCCCTCATCAAAGAGCGGCTGATTGATTTCATCCGCATCCACATTTCGCAGATCGGCGGTTTGAGTCCGGCGCGCAAGGTCGCCGCGCTGAGCGAGTTTTTCGGTGTCCGTACCGCCTGGCACGGACCAGGTGACGCGTCGCCGCTGGCGCACGCCGCGCAGCTGGCGCTCGAGCTGGTGAGTTACAACTTCGGCGTCCATGAAGGCAGCGGTTTCCCAAAAGAGACCCAGGAGGTATTTGTGGGCTGCCCCGAAGTCCAGAACGGCTACATGCTGGCGCAGGAGAAGCCGGGTTTGGGCATCGAGGTTGACGAGAAGCTCGCGGCGAAATTCCCGATCCCCGCTGGTCCGCCGAATTTCGATTATTCCTGGGGGACGACGCGGCGACGGGATGGCACGGTCATCCGGCCCTAACCGTTTTTCATTGGTGTGCCGCCGGATCGGTCGAATGTGCCCTGCGGCGAGGGGTCTTTGGCTGTGGGAAGCGAACCACCCTGAATGACCTCTTGTTCGTCACCGGAGCGATTCGCTGCGATCATTCCGACACTTCCTCTCTGGCACGGAGCTTACCTGTGAGCCGGGCGCGGCTGCGCCTGGCTATGCCCTCTTGACCGGACGGCCAATGCAGGGATTCACCTGCTTGCCCATCGGACCATCTCTCCTGTATGCACTTCACACGCTTTGCAGCGGGGAGTGGCAACGAGGTTTCCGCGGGATACCCGGCCTCCAGTTCAAAAGTCGATGCTCCCGGCATTCCGTGGCAGCAGATCGCGTTTCCTATCTGCGGATCTCTTAATGTATACCGACCGGGTATAGACGGGGACGGTGCTCCGTGATAGAGAATGGCGCAATCGCGCGTGTACGATTGAAGCGCGAATCGAGGCGAGGTCGGAATGAATAGACAGAACCGACGGGCTTTTCTTCAAAATTCTGCTGCGGCTGGAGCATTCGTCGCGATGCGCGGCGTCGCGGCGGCGAACAGTATTCCCGAAGCCCCCAGGAGAGATGGCAGCCACGGCGCCTCCGTCGTCGACACTCCACGGTACGACTTGCTGCTGAAGGGAGGCCATGTCATCGATCCCGCTAATGAGCGCGATGGAAGAATCGATGTTGCTGTTTCTGGCAGCAAGATCGCAGCAGTTGAAAAGGATATTCCCGCCGATCAGGCTGCCAAGGTGGTGGATGTCTCAGGTCTGTACGTCACGCCGGGGCTGATTGACATTCACTACCATATCGGGCAAGGAGGCGCACCGCTGAATTGGTTTGCTCCCGATTCTCCAGATCTCGAAGTTCCGCTCGCAACTGCTTCGCTCACAACCAGTCCACGCTGGCAGCTTGCACCGCTCGGAGTTCCAGCGGACTTAGCGCTGCAGTCGGGCGTAACGACAATAGTTGATGCAGGGACGGCGGGGGCGGACACCTTTCTGCAGGAAAAAGAAGAAGTGATCGATCAGGCGAAGGTGCGTGTGCTGGCCTTTCTGAACATCGTGGCCAATGGGATGAAAGGTGGATTGGAACAGAACGTCGATGCGATGGATGTGAAGCGCTGTGCTGATACGGTTCTAAGATATTCGGACATCATCGTGGGTGTAAAGACGGCTCACTACTGGCCTCAGAAACCCTTGGACGAACTGCATCCCAGTTGGGCGGCTGTGGATCGGGCCATCGCCTGCGGAGAAGCAGCAAAAGTTCCGGTGATGTTCGATTTTTGGCCTCGTCCAGAAAGGCCCTATGCGGACCTCATTCTCCAAAAAGCCAGACCCGGAGACATTCATACTCATGTTTTTGCGCAGCAGTTTCCGATCCTTCTGCCCGATGGGAAGATCAATCCCATCTTGCAACAAGCGCGAAACCGTGGAGTGATTTTCGATGTGGGTCACGGAGCGGGGAGCTTCTGGTTCCGAAATGCCGTGCCTGCGGTCAAACAGGGATTTGTTCCCGATTCCATGTCCACCGACTTGCACACCGGCGATTTCACAGTTCTCAGCATGAGTAATGTGATTTCCAAGTTTCTGAATATGGGCGTATCGCTGAGCGATTTAATCCGGCGTGCCACGGCGAATCCCGCATACGAAATTCACCGACCAGAACTGGGAACTTTGTCCGTTGGCCGGGAGGCGGACATCGCCGTTTTGGAAGAGTTGCGCGGTCATTTCGGGTACATTGATTGCGGTTACGCCAAGATGGAGGGAACCCTGCGGATCGTGGCGCAAATGACGATTCGCGGGGGGAGAATCCTCTATGACCCTTCGGGCCTCAGCATGGTCCAATGGGAGAAAGCCCGCCCGCAATATTTCAATCTTCCGATATTACCAGGCTCCCTTCGGAGCGACCGCCGACAACTACGCGAGAAATTAAAAAAGGAGGAAGCATGCCGGAATCTATCAGCCGTCGAAAACTTCTGCGCCAGGGGAGTCAAGCTGTCGCCGGAGGCCTGTGCATCGGTTGCGCCTTGCCTGCGAACGCCTCTACCCCTGCTGCCAGCGCCGTAGATTATTACCAGAGACTTGGAGTAACGCCCTTCATCAACGCGGCTGGCACCTACACGATCTTATCCGCTTCAACCATGCCAGATGAGGTGCAAGCGGCCGTCGCCTTGGCGGCAAAAAGGCCAGTTCATCTGTTGGAGCTACACCAGGCGGCTGGCGAGTACCTGGCCAAGCGTCTACGCTGTGAGGGCGCATTGGTAACTTCCGGTGCTGCCGCTGCAATCAAGCTGGCGACAGCAGCGTGCATTACTCGGGGCAACAAATCTGCGGTTATAAATATTCCCACGGAAATGCAGGGATTAAAGAACGAAGTTATCGTCCAAAAGGCGCATCGCTATGACTACGATCACGCGATTCGAGACTGTGGCGCACGCCTCATCGACGTGGAAACGCTCGATGAATATGAACGAGCCTTCTCGGAACGCACGGTAATGACACAGTTTTTCAATGCCGCCGAGGGAGGCCGGATCAGTAGGGAAGATTGGGTCCGCGTAGCCCACAAGCATGGAATTCCGTGCTTCAACGATGCGGCTGCCGATGTTCCGCCTATTTCAAATCTCTGGAACTATACGGAGATGGGCTTTGATTTGGTGGCTTTTTCGGGTGGAAAGGGTCTGCGTGGGCCGCAATGTACCGGGTTGCTCTTGGGGAAAAAAGATTTGATCGACGCGGCACAGCTAAACAATTCACCCAACTCAAACACAATAGGTCGCGGGATGAAGGTGGGGAAGGAAGAAATCATTGGTCTGGTTGCTGCCGTGGACTGGTTTCTTGAGCAGGACGATGCCCGCATGGAAGCGGAATATCGCAAGCGCGCCGCGCTAATCGCAGAGCGCGTTAAAAGCGTTCCTAGCGTAGAAGCAAGAGTTTTTATTCCTCCCGTTGCGAACCATGTCCCGCACCTGCTGATTACCTATGACATGAATCGAATCAAGGTCTCGGCAATTGAGGTGATGCAAAGGATGCGCGAAGGGACCCCGCGCATTGAACTGAACCCATCCACAGGCGGAGGCCCCGCCAGCATGGGTCTCGCGGGAGGCAGCAATGTAATCGTTGTGGGAGTTTGGATGCTGCAACCCAGTGAGGATGAGATCGTAGCGAGGCGTCTCCAAGAAGTGCTGCGGAGCGCGATGAAAAGCTAGAGCCAAAGAGCGCCTTAAGCAAAAGGGGGGCAATGAAAGTTTAATTTGAAATACTCTTGTGGAAATTTTCTAAACGTCCGTAGGAATAACATGAGCGATCTCGGGCTGGAAGACGTAAGTACCCGAGTCATTGGTGACGGTAGCGCGCCCCGCACCGGTGTCCGAGTTTCGGAGGACTCTCCGATATCCATCCAGGACGATCGACGCTCAAAGTAACTGGACAAAGCTTTAGTAGGAAGCAGGTTCCTGACTGAGATTTATGTTCTGATTTGACGCCAGAATCTTAACAACCATTGCCCGCTTCTGCCGTAACAGAGCGTGCGCTTTTGTACTGCGGTTCAGCCATAGGGAGATTATATGAAGAGACTTGCTGCTCTTTTTTTCTTACTTTGCTTCCCAGCCGCAACGATACTTGCGCAAAGATACGAGCCTACCTGGGCTTCCATTGACCAACGCGCGAACCCGGAGTGGTTTACCGAAGCGCGTTTTGGCATCTTTATTCATTGGGGCAGCTATTCTCTACCAGCTTATGCTCCTGTCATTCCCGGCAAGCTCGCCTACGCCGAGTGGTACTGGCACGCGATGACTAATGGCAGATACGATCCAAAAGCGAATGATCTCGAGAGGGGTACCTGGGCGTTCCATCAAAAATTGTATGGTGCCGATTTCGTTTACCAGAACTTTGCGGTGCAATTCAAAGCTGAGCTCTTTGATCCCCATCACTGGGCCGACGTTCTTGCCAGCTCGGGAGCGAAATACGTTGTCCTAACCTCCAAACATCACGAGGGATTTGCCCTGTGGCCAAGCAAAGAAGCTTCCGCCACATGGGGACGTCCCTGGAATGCGGTCGAGATCGGTCCGCAGCGGGATTTGTTAGGTGATCTTACCGACGCCGTTCGCCGCAAAGGCTTGCGCATGGGCTATTACTACTCGCTGTACGAGTGGTACAACCCCCTCTGGCTTTACAACAAGCCGCGGTACGTGACCGAGCACATGTTCCCGCAATTCAAAGACCTGGTCACGCGCTACAAGCCTTCGGTCATCTTCAGCGACGGCGAGTGGGAGATGTCCTCTGCCGACTGGCATTCTCCCGAACTGCTCGCATGGCTTTTCAATGACTCGCCCGTCAGAGATGAAGTAGTGATTAACGATCGCTGGGGCAGCGATACCCGCCACAAGCACGGCGGCTACTGGACGACCGAATACACCGCGGGCATGAGCGGGATCGACCATCCCTGGGAAGAGAACCGCGGCATGGGCGTGAGCTACGGCTACAACCGCGCCGAGGACCTCAGCGTCTATCACACCGGCAGGGAATTGGTTTTTATCCTGGTCGACACCGTGAGCCGCGGCGGCAACCTGCTGCTCGACATTGGCCCCAACGCGGATGGAACGATCCCAGTCATCATGGAGCAGCGGCTCAAAGAAATCGGCGATTGGATGAGGATCAACGGCGAAGCCATCTATGGCACCAAGCCGTGGAAAAATACGCGGCAATGGACGGCTGGCGAAGTGCCCAAGATCGAATACAACAAGGAATTCTCATCCGCGTACGATGTCACTAAGTTGATCGAGAAGCCTTCGAGCGGCAAAGCGTCTATCGAGGCGTTCTTCACCGCGAAAGGTAACGATATTTACGCCATCCTGCCGCACTGGTTAGGCCATAGCCTGGTCATTAAAGACCTGAACGCTGCCAAATCAGTCGCCCTGCTGGGCTCGCCGACACTAGTGAAGTTCAAGGCGATGAAATCAGGCCTCGCCATCGAGCTGCCAGATCTTCCTGAGGATCTTAGAGCCCAGCCGGCTTGGGCGTTGAAGATCACGCTGAACTAATCTTCGGGTGAGCGGCGCAGGCGGATTCCTGTGCACGCCTCCAGGGCCTGCTCGACGCGGCCGACCTTGTCGTGCAGAAAAATCCGCGCTACATGCTCGACCCTCCCAGCCGTGGCCAAATTGTCCAAAGCTGCGTAATGACTTGAATCCGTCGTGAATTTAGCTGTTTTCGTTCAAAAGTGGCCGAAAATCCAGCATTTCTCTTGAAAATGTTTGCATCAGTCGTTTGATTTTCACAAAAGTAGCTTCAGCCCTCCAGGGGTTTTAGCCTGTGAATCTGATGAAGTATCTCAGCGGCTCGCTTTTTGATGAGGGGTGGATTTGCGAATCGAAGAATAGGTCGATTCCGCGGCCGAGTAAGTTCACCGGGCAGCCAGAACAGCCTGTGGCGTAGTTTGCTCAAGGTCAGGCTTTGCCATTCTTCAGTGAGGCAGGTCCGCTGAAATGCTGTGACTAGGTTGTAGGCCAGCCGAACTACTTCTAGATACAGTGCGTTGGCCGCAAAAGCACGAGTGGGAATCTTCCTCAGCGCATAATCCTCACGCAGCTCTCGGATGCGTGGCTCCATTCCGGCGCGACCATCGTAGAAATGCCACACCCCGGCCGGCGTCAGCGGCAGGTTCGTGTGCCAGACCCGATAGGCGTAACGCTCCAAGGTAAACAAAGTTGGCTCCGGATCGGTCTCCTCGATCCTCTTCCGCGCCACAATGCAACGCCGTGCGTGAGGCCAACCGTGGACATGGTGCTCAAACTCCGCGATCTCCCAGCGGGTATTCATCGGCTCATAGCGTAAGCCTCTGAGCACACGCTTCAAGGAGGGGATCATGCGCGCAACCACTGCGTACTGGGCTGGACGCGCTTCCAGCATCTCCAACACCGGCCCATAGCCGAAGCCGGCATCGGCTCGCACGCGGAGTTCTCGTATGTCAGCAGGGGTGGAGTGAAAACAGCAAGCCAAGAGTTCCTCGCTGCCAGCCCAGGTTCCCGCATCGCCGCGGCGCAGTTCCACGTCCCAGAGAAATGAGGAGTTCGCTTCCAAGCAGAGCAGCGGGTCATAGGATCGCTTGCCGCGATACCGCGGGTTGTAGCCAACCGCCGCCCCTTCTTGGTGGCCGAACACAGTAATGATGGTGCTATCCAGATCCAGAATTAATCGCGAGCGGTGATCCGGCCGGTGAATGAAATGTTGCAACATGTAGTCATTGACCCGGTGGAGTTGTTCTCGAAAATCGGGTGCAGCCTGCAACAAAAATCGCCGCAAGCTTTGTGGACTCGGGTAACTCGGAAGGCCGGTCAAATACTGAAAGGTGCCATTCGAACGTAACAGCGATGCCGTCTCCAAACGATCCAAACCCAGGATGATCGGGTAGACCAAGGACAGAATCATTTGGGAAAGCTGGTAGTCTTGGTTGCGCCGCGGATAGCGCAAATGCCGAGTTAGGAAGCGGCGCAATTGCAGCATTCGAATGAATTCACCGAAAAACAGGACTCCGCCATAGTGAGTCAAACCCGCATGGCCAAAGGCGATTTCTATATTTCTAGGTGAATACCGCAGGCTGACTAAATCCTAACAGAGCGTTAGGAATTAGTCAGACAGCCGAAGGTTAAGAAAAACTGCGTAAAATAGGGCGAAAAATCACATTCACCCTACGTTTTCACGACGGATTCAGGAATGACACTGCGAAGTTATGCCAGCGGGCGCGGGCAGGCATTACGTGCCAATTCCGTGAGGAAATCGAGACGAGCGGCTTCTGGCCACATTCTCACTTCTTCCTGCCAGTTCGGTCCCAGACTCGATGGAAGAAGTTCCGCTCCAGTGTGAATCACGGCGAGACGCATTTGGTTGTTGGCGTCTCTAAGCAACGGCACGAGAACGTCTTTGAAGTCGTCCGACCCAGTAGTCAGCATCGCAGCCAGAGCGCACTGTTTGTGATGTCCGTCCTGCTGTGCATACCAAGCTCGAAGACGCTTTCCCACCTCTCCCCGGACTGCCGACCATACTGTAGGACCCGTCGGGCTCCAGCTCTCCGCTCGCATACGCATCGAGACCTAAGTCCTTTTTGAGGTCGCACGCGATCAGGCGGGGCCACTTCTGCTTGGCTAGTACCACCGCAAGGGCCTGAAACTTCATGCCGGCTCATCGATGATCAAATCGTCGAGAGCTTTTTCGATTTCACTTGTGTGCGGCATCTCGTTCCTCAAATCTATTCCGGAGGATTGACCTGCCAGCCGAGCTTCCGTATCGTTTCCACGGTCAACGCCGCTGCCGCCTGGAAGCACCACGGCTAGGCCATAACCAATGTCAATTCCTAGTCCGCGAGAATTCCGCCGGTAGTGCCACCGTGGTTGCATTCGACGCTGTTCCAGTTGCCAGGCACCTGGATACACCAACGGACTACGGATAGTGAGGGAGGTCGCCTGCCGAGTGGAGTCTTCGCTCATTACCCTGACCCCGGCGTAGATACCCTGGTTCAGGTACATCTGACAGAACGTCGCATAATCCCATGCAGTGGAAACCAAGCTACCCGACCCTCTGGGGAATGGGGCTTCATCTTCCTGGACGATTTCCCAGGCACCGTTTCTCCTTTCATAGACTGGCGAGAGTCCCCTCCTCGGTTGACCGCGCCAGTAGGAGTAGGTGTTGTTCATTCCGAGCGGCTTGAAAATAAAATCGGACAAAAAACGATCAATCGTCTCACCGGAAGCCACTTCAATAACAGCCGCAAGCGTGTTGTAGCCAGGGTTGCTGTAGTCGTACGAGGAGCCGGGAGCCTCAGCGGGACCGATTTCCGGAAAAACGGGCAACTCTCGCTGAAGCGTTGACCCATCTGGAATCTCAGCGTTTGTCTTGGCTATGAAGTTGGTCGGAATCCGAAATCCACTGGTGTGATTGGCCAGATTGCGAACTTTGATCTCTTGCGAGCGCCCTGCGAAAAAGCACGCACATGCCGGCTAACCGGATCGTCCAATCGCAGTTTGCCCTGAGCGGACAGAATCAGCGCAGCCGAAGCGACGACCGGCTTCGTCATCGATTGAATTTGAAAGGGCGTGTCCTTCTCCATGGGGAGGTTCTTCTCCCGGTCTCGAAGCCCAACGGCTTCATACACCACCACTTTCCCATGTCGTGCCACGAGCAAAACTGCCCCCAGAATATCTCCGCGTGCCGCGGCTTCGGAATACATGCTCACGGCAGCTTTCAGGACAGGTCTCGACATACCGACTTCTTTTGGCTTGCCCATCGTCAGAACATGGTCCCGCGTCTCTTGGGCGTAAAGGGCGGTTGAGAAGCTGACCACAATGCCGAGCAGGAAGATGATCGGCCACGCGGTCTGCACATGAGCGCCAGCAGTCTTGGCGGGTTTGTCCATCGGTTTAGCTCGCGCCACGAAGAGTATACTGACAAAACGCACCCCGGGATAATCGCCGGAGCAGGGTCACTCTGGCAATCATGTCCGGATGACGGCAACCCGGAATTAATCTCCGACCGCAGATACCACGGTTTCGCAGACCGTCGCTTTATTTGTAGAGGTCGAGCCTAACGGTTTCGCGGACCGCTGGGGCACACAATTCGCCGATGGGGATAAATTGGGATAAAGGCTACGCTCGCCGGAGAGATTGGCAGTCGTCTCTAAACCCGAGAGCGCTTGATTTAGTGGCGGAGGAGGAGGGATTCGAACCCCCGAGACCCTTTCGAGTCTAACGGTTTTCAAGGCGGGTGGTTGCGGTCTGGCTCACCTCTAAATGGTTGATAACTAAAGACGGCGTTCGGCCCGCTCTGGACGGTTTGGGCACGAATTTCATTGTATTGGGATAAATTGGGATAAAGACAGTCAGCTCGTCGGACAGTACGTGGGAAACTCAAAACCAGGGAAACTGTCTGGTTGGAATCTAGGCCAGCCATACGTTAGCAGGAGAATTTTCAGTCGGCAGTATGCTGATTTAACAGTCCAAAGGCCAGCAAAAGGCCAGCAGAAACTGCCAGCCCTCCCCACACTCTGTAGGGTTGCATGTTGTCGAGAACAATCGAGGCCCCTCGAACTTTTTCCGGATAACGCGCACGTGTTGAAACACCGCTTCGCTTATTTTCCTCCGCTTTCCCGCCGCTAGATCTGCAAGGTCCGCGTAAATGCGCGCACCGCCTCGAATCCTGTGTGAAGCTTCATGTCCAGATTGCATTCTTTTGCCAAGGCGTCGAAAACAGGGTCCCATTCCGGCGGCGGCGGATCGAGTTCTTTCGGAACGTCGTGGGTCGCCCGTTTCGCAAAGGTCGCACGCAACGCCGCAACGGTTTTCGCTCGATCGAGTTTTTCTCCGCGGATCAACAGCACCATGTCAATCAGGTCCTTGGTTCTTGTGTTGACACGCTCGCCCCGCGACAACGTGTATGCGTGCAGCTTTTCCGCAAACTGCTGTTCTGGCGAAATCACCGGGAAAGACGGCGGTTCCACTCCACCGAACCCGAGCCAATCTTCACCCGTCACTACGTCCAGTGGCTCCAGCACTTCGTCGCCGATACCAACGTCCACGTGAAAGCGCGCGAAGTCTCGTCCGTCCATTCGTGCTTGGACCGGATACCGGCTTCCGCCTCCGGGTGCTCCCTCAAGATCTTCTCTTGCTTCGCCCACCAGGAACTCGAAGAAGTCGTCGAAGGGAGGTGCCGCTGCATCCTGCAGCATGGCGCGCACCTGCTCGCGACGCTCGTTCGGGTCCTTGGGTAAACTCGTGCCATCACGGAGCGTCAGGTCGATGTCCTTCGTCGTCCGTGCGGTATGTGTGCGCAGCTCCATGGCGTAGCCGCCCTTGAGCACCCACGGATACGCCGCCTTGGGTCCCTTCGAAAACATGCGTGCCAGAAAACGGTCGAAAGCCACTTGCCTGCGGAGACGTTGCAGATCCGTTCCTTCCGCGCGCGCGCGATTCTGCAAACGCGTCTCGAGCGCGGTGCGGAACGCGCCGGCCGTCTTGTAGGTTTTGGCTTCTTCCGTCATGCGGGCTGACCGGCCAGGTCCTGAAGCGAGCGCTGCAGTTTATCGTGCGGCAGGCGATCGATCTCTCGACGGACGACGAGACCACGCCGAATCGCTTCGTCGACTGCCAGCTTCAGCTGGCTCCGGTCCACGTTTCCGCTCCGGAGCAGATCGACAATCGTTCGCAGTGGGCACGTCACCCGCACGCCGTGGATCTCCTGAGCGTCGCTACTCTCGAGATGCATCCTGTGAAGAACCAGAATCTCCGGAATCGCGCTGCTGCGTCGAAAGTCTTTCGGCACCGTCATGTGCAGTTTCGAAGGCATCAGGTCTGAAAGTTCATGAAGACTGAGGGCCGTGTTATGGCTGTAGACGCCCTCAGGAATTTCCCGTCGGTTTTGCGACCACAGATACCAGAGCATGAGGTCCGGGCGCTCTGGTGTCGGGAAATCGGCGAGCCGGTAGATTCCACGGTGCTCTCGAATCCAGTTTCCCGTGTTCACGTGGTACGCATGTACCTTTTCGGCGAACCCGGCCCGGATGGCCTGTTTGGTTGTGAAAAAGCCCTGCTGCGCCTGGGCTATTTCGAGGAGTCGCCGAGCGGCTTCCTTATAAGGACCAGCCATTGCATAATCCCCCAACTTTCTTGGGGTATTATGTATCCGAACGGTCCGGTGCGCAAGTCGAAGCCTGCCGACCGAATGTATCTTATTGATTCCAAGTAATTTACTAGACAAGTTCTCGCGCCCACAATCCCCCAACTTTCTTGGGGGATTGTGAAACTCCCTTTCTCTTGTCCGAATTATGCCGTATTTTTTGTCGTCCATAGTCCACATTTGTACAGTCTCGATTTCAACCTTTGTAAGAGCTCCTTGTTGGCTCGTTTCGAAATCTACGCGCCGGAAGGACCGGATAATCTCCATGTTGGGAATGAAGATTTAGTTTCTCAGCCGTGAATGCACCACCACCTGCCAAAGCAAACGGGAGCCGAATGGGTAACGGGCAAACCGGTAGCGGGAGCAGCGTCTGCGCGAGGAGCTGCAGAGGAAGGCAGCGAAGCCGTAGTCGCGGCGCGCTTCGGCGTTGCGGCGGCTGCAATTGACGCACGGAAGGGGGACAAACACATGAAAAAAGCACCGGTTTGTTAAAAAATTCGCACTTGGCGTACTATCACTCCTTGCAGAAGGAGACCACGATGTCCGTCAAGACGCTGATCGCAATGATTGCGACTGTGACCGCCAGCTTTGCCGCCCCGACGATCGTCCACGCAGCCCAGGAGAAGCCGACCATGCAAACCGCAACACCCAAGCCCGTCAAGACCGGCCATGCTGCCGTCAATGGCGTCAACTACTACTACGCCGTGTACGGCACAGGCGAGCCGCTGTTGCTTCTTCATGGCGGCCTGGGCCAGATCGAGATGTTCGGTCCCAACCTGACCAAGCTCGCGCAGAGCCGGCAGGTGATCGGCGTCGATCTGCAGGGCCACGGCCGCACGCCGCTGGGCGATCGCGAGCTCAGCCTGGTCGACATGGGCAACGACATGGCCGGCGTGCTCAAGAAGCTCGGCTACGACAAGGTCGACGTGCTCGGCTATTCGATGGGTGGCGGCGTCGCGTTCCAGTTCGCCGCTCAACATCCGGAAATGGTTCGCCGCCTGGCGCTGGTTTCCACTCCCTATGCGCAGGACGGATTCTATCCGGAGATGCTGCCACAGCAGGCGGCAGTCGGCGCCGCCATGCTGGAGCAGATGAAGGGAACGCCGATGTACAAGTCGTACGTGGCGATCGCGCCGCATCCGGAAGAGTTTCCGAAGCTGCTCGATGCGATGGGCGCATACATGCGCAAGTCGTACGACTGGTCGGCGGACGTCAAGAAACTGACCATGCCGGTGATGCTCATCTACGGCGACAGCGACATGTTTCGGCCGGAGCACGAGGTGAGGTTCTACCAGTTACTCGGCGGCGGACTGAAGGATGCCGGCTGGCAGCGCGAGCACATGTCACAGAATCGACTGGCGATCCTGCCTAATCTGACGCACTATGAAATGGGCCTCGCACCACAGTTAGTCGAGACCGCTTTGCCGTTCTTTAACGGCCAAGGCCGCGCCGGGAGCTGGGACGAGCAGGTGAACGCGAAGTAAACGAAGTAAACCTGGCGGACCGCGCGGCGTAGGCAAAAGCTTCTTGGCCTCTGCACTCGCACATTCCACTTGCCGCACCGACTATCACGTGCGCGCGTGTCGCATGCCGCGAAAGATATGGCTACTGCACTAGATTCGAACTAGTAACCCTTCGGTTAACAGAAAAGAACTTAACTTAATCAGAACTCACCGGAATTGGCGCTGGCCGAGAGGATGTCCCACCTCGGATGCAAAGGTCTAGAGGATGCGTGCGACTTACGGAGCAACCAAATCGCCGTTGCTCCAATCGTCCCGCGGTTCCGCCGCTGCGCGAGCGAACGTCCACAGCCGGACGCGTTCGTGATCGACGCCAAGAGGTCCGCAAAGCTCCGGATCATTCCGTCCGGGTCCGATCGCAATCTCGCAGAACAATTGAACAGGTGCTGGGTCGCGTCGTAGGCGGGATCTCCGACGACTACGCAGCGCGAAGCCCGGAACGGAAGCCGGGCGACTGTTCGTTGGATTGACGCCTTTGGCTCTCAGGAGGTCGGCCTCCATAAACAAACCATAGAAAAAGGCTTCGATGCGGCGAGGAGGCATGATAGTCAGAGAAAATAGTCGCGCCAGCGAGCTTTTGTCAAACGATCAGGACTTGAATCACGAATACTCCAAGCTCTGAATTAATACGCGAACGAGCCTGCGAAGAAGAAGCTCGCCCGGTGGTTTCCCCCGGTTGGCGAGCAACCATCAAGGCTTAGCAGCTTCGGAGGCATGAAAAGCGACTACGCGCCATTTCCCAGTCTCTCGCACGTAAGTCTTTGTAAATCGCCAATCGTCGGAGATTTCGTTCCCGTTCAAGGTGCGGGTTCGCTGAAGGCGCCCCGTTACGACCGCTGCATTTCCGTAAACACGGACGTGTACGTCTGATGTTGCATAATGCAGGAACTTCATGCGGCCAGAACGGGCGAAACCGAGGACTTCGGCCTTGGTCATGACTGGCATTTTTGGAACCGCAACCTCCAGGTCCTCTGCCCAGAGAGCCTCTAGCGCGTTTGAATCTCCCCGCTCATGTGCATCATTCCACACGATCTCTAGACGCTCTAGCTCCTTCACGTCCGCATCGTGCGCGGTCTGACCAAAACAGGAAGCTGCTGGTGCCAGCGAAACGGTGAGCGCCAAAACTGCGATCGATGATGAGACATTCAATGAACACAACCTTCGTCGGCAGTTACTGTCGATTTTGTTTGACGGAAAGTCTATCACACGATTTGCGAGGACATTCGGACTGCATGTAGCGAAAGGGGTTTGTGCCCGAATCACGGACATGCGGAAGTTATCCCAATAAAACCGATCACACCATTACTTCTGGCTCGCCGACGACCATCCGAGAATCCAAGACTAATCGGACAGACGTTGCTTGATCGTAATTCTACTTGCCCATTGTGTCTCCTTTGCTGCCGGAGAGAGAATCACCTGTGGAGAGAACGACTCATGGTAAACACAATCGTTGACGGAACGTTCCGGCAGACCAATTTGACCAACGAATCGTCCGAGTATCTAGCCAAGCGCGAAGAGCTTCGCCTCGCGGAAATCGAACTCATGCGCCAGCGGGAACGCGTCGCTGAGCTGCGCCGCCATCTTCCGCAGGGCGCTCCTATTCAGGACTATGCGTTTGAAGAGGGCCCGCGCGACCTCAACGGTGTTGATGCGCCTGTGCGGACCGTCCGTCTGAGCGAACTCTTCACCAAGCCGAATCGCTCGCTCGTCATTTATCACTTGATGTACGGAAAGCGGCAGACCAAGGCTTGCCCAATGTGCACCGCCTGGCTCGACGGCGCGAACGGCGTGGCCCACCACCTCGCTCAGAACCTTGACTTCGCCGTGGTCGCCGCCGCTGATGTGCCCACTCTGCGCGCGCACGCTCGCACGCGCGGCTGGGACAGGCTGCGCCTCCTCAGCGGCGGCGACAGCACCTTCAAGTACGATTTAGGCAGCGAAGACCGCGAAGGGCATCAGGACTCCACCGTTTCCGTGTTCACGCGCGATGCCGACGGCACTCTGCGCCACTTCTACTCCGCGCATCCTCGAATGGCGCCCGACATCTCCGAGCGCGGCATCGACCTGCTGGCTCCCGTCTGGCACTTCATGGACCTCACTCCGCAAGGCCGCGGCAACTGGTACACCAGTCTCGACTACGGCACAAAAGTCCAGGCCGCCTCCAAGTAGGTTCATCTCGAACGCTAGGACAGTAATCTCCGACCGCAGATACCAGACCGTCGCTTTATTTGTAGAGGTCGAGCCTAACGGTTTCGCGGACCGCCGGGCGGGCAATTCGTGCATTGGGATAATTGGGATAAAGACTATGCCTGCTGAAAGAATTGCAAGTCGTCTCTAACCCCAAGGCTGCTTTGGATTTAGTGGCGGAGGAGGAGGGATTCGAACCCCCGAGACCCTTTCGAGTCTAACGGTTTTCAAGACCGTAGCATTCAACCACTCTGCCACTCCTCCACATTGATTCTACTACACTTATTGGCAACCTGTTGCACAGAGCCACAGAGCCAAACAATTGTTGTATCTTCTCAATGATCCGGGGAAACATTAACAAAGCTTTATGATTTTGCCGGACAAAGGACCCTCCCAATTCTACGATACAACGGATGGGTAGCCGCGGATCTGGCCAATCAAACCAAAGTTCTGAGGGCTCGTCCCCAGCCACGAGGATCGAAGCCCTGCTCGATCAAGTTCAGCAGATCGATCTAACCGCTATCGCCGACCAGGAGGCGCGCGCCATCGTCGGCCTATTGCTGAATTTGGTGGAAGATCTGCGGGGAGAACTGAAGAAAGCCCAGCAGGAAATCGCCTATCTGCGGGAGCGCTTAGGATGGCGCCAGGGTGGAGGCGGAAAGCCCGGCGGCCAACCGGGAAGTGCACCATCCCCGCAGAGGCATAGCGCAAGGAACCCCGGGAACGAACCAAGCGGGCCAAGCTCAGCGAGATCCACATCGACCGGGAAGTGCAGCTGGATGTGGATCGAGCGACGCTTCCGCCGGATGCGCAAGACAAGGGCTACCAAGCCATGGTGGTGCAAGAGTTGCGCACCGCCACCGAGAACGTGCGGTTTCTCCGGAAGAAGTTCTACTCGGCGTCCCAGGGCGTCGGCTGATCGACGGTTACAAGTGCGTTGCCGCTCTGGAACAACTGGGTCGGGACACGATCGAGGCAGTGCTCTGGCCCGCTGAGCGAAGCGGAAGCGCTGGTGTTGGATCGTTCGCTGCGTTGGTCGCAACGAGACAGCGCTTTGGAGCAAGGCTGGCTGCTGGCGGAACTCGAGCAACGTTCGGCTACAGCTTGGAGGAGCTGGCGCGCCGTTTTGATCGAAGCGTGCGTTGGGTGGCAGGCCGTCTGGCGCTGGTGGAACTGCTCCCGGAAAGCGTGCAGCAGCAAGTCCGCCGTGGTGCGATTTCAGCCGCAGCGCAGTGTTTACTCGATCCTCGGCATTTTGCCGTGGCGAGGTCTAAATCCGCACCTTCGATGTGGCACCAGGGCAGAGCAGCCCGCACAAGGACCGGAAAACCTCCACGGGGAGGTCAGCGCCATCCATGTGGCGGTCGCGCAGCACGCCGGCGCGGGCAACCTCGATGCTCACCTGCGGAACGGCGCGCAGGACTTTTGCGAGGCGCTTCTCGATGGGATTTCGCGCCGTGGGCAGCCAGAACCATTCGTGCTGGTCGTCCAGCCAGTGAAGGTCTTCGAGAAGGGAACAACATAGATCGGCGAAGCCGGCGGATGCCTCGACAGGCAGCCCCGCCATCACATAAGCCTTATTCGTAACTCCGAAGCGGCTTACTCCTCTGCGGGCCTCGACATGAAAATTCCGGATGGCCTCCAGGTCGGTCGTTTTCGCTACGAACCGAACGCCATTCCACTGGTGAACCGCCCAGCACGGATTGATATCGAACCAACAAGCCGTGGCCCACAGAGACTCCAGTCGAAACGGGGTGCGCATGATTCCTTCATGGACGAGCGCCGCCTCAAGCTCGTTCGCCATAGCGGGCGCACGTCTCGCGATGAACCGTATGGCGCGGTGGAGGAGGACAGCTTTCTCCCCTAAAAACCTCGATATCCACGCTCTCGCGATCTGCCGGACGCGCTCGCGGGTGAGCCCGAACTCGCGTGCCGCGCCTTCGAATGTCGTCCCTGTGCCACCATCCCACCCAAGGAGTTTGCGA
>QHYZ01000170.1 GCA_003225295.1 Acidobacteriota bacterium
AGCGACATCCTCCAAAAAACGGAGATGCCACTGGAGTCCTTTCTTTACGATGCGACCTTGCTGACCCGGACGATTCGTCATGGATTTTCTCCTGTGACGTTTCTCCGGCGTCGTGTTTAAGCGCGCGTCCATGGTAACCTAAACTAGTTGCTTTGGCCCAGAGCTACGACGGCGCTTGCCCTTCGTCCGCGACCGCAGGAGTCGGCTGTGGAAGTTTCATGCTCACGAAGACGCGCCCCGTGTTATCGGTGGCTGTCAGGGAAAGTGGGAATGTCATCTCGCTTTTGCTGGCATCGCCAAAAACTGCCTCAGCATCTGAGTCCAGTAGTAGTCCAGTCAAAATCGAACCGTTACCGCTGACAACCTCTATTTTGACGGGATAAACTGCCCGCGACGAACCCCTAAGAGCCACGAAGAATTTCCCCGTGGCCTCCGTTATGAGTGCCCCGATAGCGGCGGAGTCTTCCTTGCTAAGCATCTCCCTGCCTTCACTGTCCATCATTGCTCCTTCCTGTTCTCGGGCACGGGGACTTGGCTGTCCTCATAGTTTTTCTTGCGCTCGTCACGGACCTGCTGCTCGGTCATGTCCACGTAGATCGCTAAACCTCGTGTGTCGAACGTGAACTTGTTTCTATTCGTCCAAGGATTGGACATTTTGACGCCATGAAAACTTTTTCCCCGTCCGGCCAGACGATTGCAATGCGATACATCTTGTCTGTGCGGCTGATTCTCACCGACGCACCGCACGCCCAAGTAAAACCTCCGACGGTCGCCAACTTTTCCGGCGTGCCATACAGATCATTCTCAATGGTCCAATGCGATTGCTTTTGATGGAGTTCGCTGATCCTCACCAGGTTGTTCAGCGTTGCTTTGTCGTTGTAGCTCAGCTTGTGCCTTCGTGACCGTGAGCCGTGCGTAATACTGAGGGTCGCTTTTGTCGCGCGCGCGGCGCTGGGCAATCTGCTGGATGACGGCTTCGGGATCGTCGCCGCGGGGTCGCAGGTAGACCTTACCCCTCCCTTCGGTGGGAGTCATCGTAGGTCGAACATAGTCCTGATAAGTTATCACTGTCATTCGTTGCCTCTCCGTGAATATCCAAGTTGCACCCACTTCGCAATCTCATCCTCCAGTTTGCCGTTGTGAGGTCACGAATTTGGAGAGAGGGGTGTAGGGAGTACACTTCCGGGTGAATGAACGTAGCAGCCTTAGGCGACTGGCTGCGCAAATGAGAGCTCGTGGCCATCGGGGTCGTGCAGATGGAAGTACCGTTCGCCCCATTCTGCATCCCTTGGCCTATCCGGATTGAATTCCTTCTCTTTCAGGTAAGCCCAAAATTTGTCTACGTCTCCAACATTGAAAATGATCCGTCCCCAACCACGGGTCACGTGACCCCGCTCGAGGTTGAGAAATGTATCTTTTGCGCTGAGCGTCTGAAGCGAAGAAAAATAAGCCTCTTGTCCACCGTAGAGAATCTTCAGGCCTAAAAGCTTGTTATAAAAATGCACGGATTTTGCCATGTCACTTGCTTTGATCGTGATCGCGGATATTCTTTCTGCGTTCATACCTCTCTCCTCGCGTCATCCTCCATCGAAAAGTCCTCGCTCTTCTCTTCTGCCTTTCGACCGAGGTAGTTTACCAGCCGTCGCGGCTGGCATTTAAAACTGAAGGAAGAAAAGGCCGCGGGGCGGCAGGGTGCAGAAATCGGGGCGTTAGGACCCGATTTCTGCGAAGTTAGCTCTCGGATTTTGCAGGAGATCTAGGGTTGGATTCTGCGCCTCGGGTGAGTACGTTTGCTACTACCATAAAGACCACACGCACCTCGCGGTGAGCAAAGAAACACCAAACGGCAGAGTTCGTTCAGCAGATCATGGCCGCGTCATTTCTCATGCGAGATTGGAAGGTCTGCACCGCCGCTACGATCGAGCTGCCTAACCAAAGAGTCAGGTCGTGATCGGAACTCGGAAAAAAAACTGCAAATGTGAGTCTTGAACTCACAGACTTTTTGCCGATGAGCAGTAGTGAATTGCGCTGCTTTCGGTGCACATGGAATTTTGGCAAGACACAAGTGCAGACCTAATTTCGCGAAGGGGGTTCAAGAAAGACGCGGAGCTTGCGCGAGCAGGAGGGGTGCCGCAGCTTGCCGAACGCCTTGGCTTCGATCTGGCGGATGCGCTCGCGGGTGAGGGCAAACGTCTGTCCCACTTCTTCGAGCGTGTGCTGCCTGCCGTCTTCCAGCCCGAAGCGCATCTTGATGATCTTTTCCTCGCGTGGGGTGAGCGTCTTCAATACTGACGCAATCTGCTCCTTCAGGTTCAAATTGATGGCCTCGTCCGAGGGCGAGATCGCCGACCAGGCCCGCACCATCCGCATCCCGGTGCACATGTTCGAATCGATCAGGGGGCACATGAAAAGGCCGAATCCACATTACAGGTCGAGTGGAAGGGCTGCCCGTGCTCGCCGTAGATACGCTCTTCACTGCCTTGTGCGCTTCGCGCAGCGCCGCGAGTGCCGCATCGGCGCTCTCCGGAAGCGCAGGCCTCATCCCCAGATTGGCCAGCATCTCCTGCAGGACCGACGGTTCGTCAAGTTGTCACATCGGGACTGTCGCACCCGATGGGAATATCGTGGATCTCAACGCGGCGTATGCCCTTTGTTTGCGGAATGTCGAGCAGGAAGGTGCGTTCTATGCGCTTGCCGCCGCGCGTTCCCGTCAATATGCGGGGCTGTTGAAAAAATGGAGATCGCGGACTCGATGCCACGCGCCTTGCGCTCGAATATGCCTTGAAGGAAGGGCCGGCAACTGCCGGCGCCGCGGGCGAACCCATCTGCTTTTGCGGGGACCCCATGCGCATCATGGCCCTCCTCATTCCGAAAGAATTCTTTCACACTGCTGGAAATTTCGGCGAGCACCACGAAGAAGCCCAAAAAGCCGGCTTTTCCCATCCGGTACTTCCATGGATCATGTTTTTTCAGAATGTGGACGCCATCATCGGCCGGGACGAACCCATTGTTTATCCCGAGCATCTTACGGAGAAGCTCGACTACGAGCTTGAGCTTGCTGTCGCGCTGAAGAAATCTAGTAAGCATTTGTCGGCGATTATTCCTTGTACAACCAAGCACCCACTAGGCTGGCCACGATGATTTCGACCAGGCCGACGATGCCTCCAATCACTAACAGACGCTTCGGAAACAATCCCAATGGCATCTGGCCGAGAGTAGGCAGCGCGCATCCGACCAACCAGTAGGCGAGGCCCGTCAACGCTGCGGTCTTAGGACCGGCACCGAACCGTGGGCGGGCAGCCGCATATAGCCAGATCGCAGCGATTCCTCCGATGAAGCCCCCGACAATGAAGACAGCTACCGCGCTCATCGATAACTGTCGACCGAGAGCCTTCATTCCTGAATCCGTCGTGAAAACTCACGTCAAATTTGATTTTCCCCTTATTTGACGGGGTTTTTAACTGATTTGGCATTCTGACTTTAACTTCACTGTATGCTATGTTGAAGTCAGCATGCGAAGGTCGCCTAGAAATGTGAAAATCGCCTTTAGCCATGCGGGTCTGACGCATTACGGCGGAATTCTGTTTTTCAACGAATTCAGTCGAATGCTGCAATTGCGCCGCTTCCTAACTCGGCATTTGCGCTATCCCCGACGCAACCATGACTACCAGCTTTCCCAAATGATCCTGTCCTTGGTCTACCCGATCATCTTGGGTCTGGATCGTTTGGAGACGGCGTCGCTCTTACGTTCGAATGGCACCTTTCAGTATTTGACCGGTCTTCCGACTTACCCCACTCCGCAAAGCTTGCGGCGATTTTTGTTGCAGGCTGCACCCGATTTTCGGGAACAACTCCACCGCGTCAATGACTACCTGTTGCAGCACTTCATTCACCGGCCCGATCATCGGTCGCGATTAATTCTAGATCTGGATAGCACCGTCGTTACAGTTTTCGGCCATCAGGAAGGGGCGGCGGTTGGTTACAACCCGCGCTATCGCGGCAAGCGGTCCTATGACCCGCTGCTCTGCTTGGAAGCGAACTCCTCGTTCCTCTGGGATGTGGAACTGCGACGCGGCGATGCGGGAACCTGGGCGGGCAGCGAAGAACTCTTGGCCTGTTGTTTTCACTCCACCCCTTCCGACATTCGGGAGCTTCGGGTGCGGGCCGATGCCGGCTTCGGCTACGGGCCCGTATTGGAGATGCTGGAAGCGCGTTTGGCCCAATACGCCGTGGTCGCGCGTATGACCCGCTCCCTGAAGTATGCCCTCAAAGGTTTGCGCTATGAACAGATGAATCCGCGTTGGGAGATCGCGGAATTTGAGCACCATCCACACGATTGGTCTCAAGCACGCCGCTGCATTGTGGCGCGGAGGAGGATCGCGGAGACCGATCCGGAGCCGACTTTGTTTACCTTGGAACGTTACGCGTATCGAGCCTGGCACACCAACCTGCCGCTGACGCCGGCCGGGGTGTGGCACTTCTATGATGGCCGCGCCGGAATGGAGCCACGCATCCGAGAGCTGCGTGAGGACTATGCGCTCAGGAAGATTCCCACTCGTGCTTTCGCGGCCAACGCCCTCTATTTGGAAGTAGTTCGGCTGGCCTACAACTTGGTCACGGCTTTTCAGCGGACATGTCTTCCGGAAGAATGGCAAAGCCTGACCTTGAGCAAACTGCGCTCCAGACTCTTCTGGTTGCCGG
>QHYZ01000171.1:0-2630 GCA_003225295.1 Acidobacteriota bacterium
GTTCAAATTATTGCGGAAGCCTTCGAGTTGCAGGTTCCACCCGTGAAACAGCGGCGCGCTGAAGCCAATCACCGTGCTTGAGTATGCGTTCGTGCTGAAGACGCTTTCATTCACGAGGTCGTTGCCCTTTTCTAAGTTAGCGTATGCGGAAAAGCGCCTAACGTTTACCTGGATCGACCCGCGGAAGAAAAGTGTGTTTCGCGTCTCCGTCGATTGCGAGACCTGTTCCCGCACGGCGCCGCCCAGCACCAGGCGCTTCCAAGTGAAGGTGTCTCCGACTTCCGTGAACCGCTGGGTCTGCGGTAGCAGGTTGCTGTTCAGCTTCATGTCGATGTAGGACACGCTCACCGTATGCCGCCGCATCGTGCGGCTCACGTTCAGATTGATCTGCAAGTTATCGGAGGGGGGCACGGGCTGCGAAGGGCTCATCGTGGTCAGGTGCAGCATCGAAATCGACGCGCTGCCGTTCAGTTTCCAAGGCAGGATAAATGCTGCAGCGCCGGAGATCCCCGAGCTATGGAAGGTCGGAAGTTGGGGATTATGTTCGAGGTTGTTTGAATAGGCGCTGGCCGAACCGTACAGATCGATCTTCGGCGTGATGCGATAGCGCGTTTCGGCAAACGGCCCCTTGCGGTCCCCAACAAAATAGCCGAGCAGCGGCTGGTACGTCGTGCTCTGGAATACGTAATTACCGCGCAGCGTGAACTTGTCTGTTTCCCACGACGGTGCCACAAAAAATGAAATCGGCTCCTGCGCGACCGGTGCGGGTGTAAAGGGTGATGCCTGGCCGTAGCTGAACTCGCCACTGAGCCGCACACTTTTGGTGAAGTCGTACGACGACTGGAACGCCATGCTGTCTGATTTCTGGAACTCATGGCCCGGCAAGAAGAAATTAGCGTAGTTCACAAGAACGCTGGGATTCGTATTTAGGTCCAGGAAGCGCACGCCGATCTGCCAGCGTTCGCCGACTTTTTGCTGCAGACTCGCGCCCAGCACTCTTTGGGGCATGCTCAAGCGGTAAGGAATCCGCGGGCCACCCAGCAGCGTGTCATCCCCGAGGAAAAACTGGTAAGCGCGGTCCTTGCGCTTCATCGCCACGCGCATCCCGCGCTCGGAAATGTCTGGCGTGTATAGGTTCGTAGACGAGGTGGGCACGAGATTCGAAGAAAATTGCGAGTCCCCGCCGACAAAATCCCAGTGCCAGCCGAATAGCGGCACTTGCTCAAGCCCCAGGAAGCTCGTGCCCGTGTGAAAGCCTCCGCCGCCATAGCCTTCAAAAGCGGCGTGCAGCAATCCCACTCCGGGCAGAACTTCCTTGAGATTCACTGCCGCGCCCGAAGTGTCGATCAGCCGCTGCCCGCTGCCACCGAGGTAATAGCCCTGGAAAGCCACGTCGGCCTGCCCGGCAGTCTGAGACCAAAAAGGACGTGCGGCCCAACCCACAGGCTGGGTCCCTGTGTCGGCGGCTCCGCTCACGTCTAGAATTCCGTCGCATTGCGAGTGCAGCCCGAGTGCGAAGAGCAGAAGCACCGCGACCGTCCCTGCCGCTTGCGCCGACCCTTGTCTAAACCAATGCAATTCATTTCCCTTCAGGCCTTGCGGCTCGTCGCAGATTTTTACGGAAGCGCGGTTCGCGACCGGACGTCATTGTTGCGGAGGAGGCAGTTGTCCCTTCACAGGCCGGGCCGCCTTCACTGCGTGCATAAAAGCTCTACCGTTTTCCATTCTGAGCGCCTTGGACAGGCGCAGCGTCGACAGTCACGTCGGCGTTCCCCTCCTGGAGTTCGCTTGTGCCAATGTCTACCCGTACCCGCAACTTGTATTGTCCGGGATCGAGATGCGTCTTAATGGGGAACAGGAATCGCTGGCTGCGCT
This sequence comes from Acidobacteriota bacterium, assembly GCA_003225295.1. Classification (GTDB taxonomy): domain Bacteria; phylum Acidobacteriota; class Terriglobia; order Acidiferrales; family UBA7541; genus Acidiferrum. The sequence continues at coordinate 1,876 of QHYZ01000171.1, forward strand.
CGCGTAATACGGGCACCGATTGAAAATCTGCCGACTCCACGATATTGCCATCGACATCGAGCACATCCACCGTACCAGTGGGTCGGTAGTACATGCGGCCCGAGTTATTCAGCACTGCAATCGCCTGGAATCCCGCGTCGTGGTCTTTTGTGGCCGCTACCTGCTCCAGCTTGATCTCTTCGAGCTTGCCGTTGATTTCAGGTTTGCCCACCACAACGTAAAATGCGGCCACGATGCGCACGGCCATGCTTAGTCCCACACCACTTTTCTCCTGGGATACGGCAGGAAGCGTTGTGAAGCCCGCCGCGCAGTTGTAGCTGCCTTCTGCCAAACCCTCAGGAAGGTGGATCGTGTAACGGACATTCAAGTAGCCATCTTTCTCAATCTCCATTTCCATGGGGTTAAGGCTTAGCCAATTTTTGCAGGAGGTAGGCGCTTCCTTCGGCAGGTTGCGCTCGAATTGCGGTGTAGCCGTTTCGTCAATATCGAAATCGAGGACCTCGGCCCGCACGCGGGTGCTTACACCCGATTGGCTGCTCAACTTCACGGTATTGGAATACTCCTGGCCGGGGGCCATTCGCAATTCGACGCGCATGGGCGCGAGGCCAAGACCCAATTGCGCGTGGGCCACGGGCGCAAGCTGCTCAAGGGGAAACAGACAGAGGAAAATGATTAAGGCTCGGTATAAACAATCTGTGTGCCTATTGAACATGACGCTCCTTGTTGATAATTCCAGGAGTCCTGGAAGTTGTATG
>QHYZ01000171.1:2713-7478 GCA_003225295.1 Acidobacteriota bacterium
TTGTCTTGAAAGAGACATTAGTCGTAGAAGGTATGCCTGTGACGCTTCCAGCTGGATTGCTCGAAGTGAACGTTACAGAACTTGGAGTCACGCTCCAATTGCTGACGGTCGCGTACAGGGGCAGAACCGCCAATGCGAGGGCGGCTGCCGCAATCATCGTGAGTTGTCTAACATACATTGTTACTTACTTTCCTCTTTTCCTGTCTAACTGCTACCACCAGTGCTGCACTGCTGGCCTTGTCCGGCGTGGCCTCTCCGTTGCATGAAGCCACGCCAATCCGCTACCGAACTGGAGCGCCACCTCTTCAAAGCTCGAAAAGTAAGCCGGGCCGTTTCCTCCGTTACGATGCGCTGATCGTGTAGGTAACCACTGCTGTGAACGTGCCGGTCTGATACAACGGATCGTTGGACAGATCCCAAGTAACCGAAGCGCTGTTCCCCACCTTGGCGGAATGAGCATCGGTACTAAAGGTCGCCACGGACATTTGGCTCGCGGTGGAAGAGGTCTGCGAACCGCTGCAGGCTGTCCCAGGGCTGCTCACCGTGCAGGTGTAACTGAGCGTATCACCAGGCGTGAGCGGGGTAGCCACCGAAGGGCCGCCTGAGGGGGCGAAGTCGGTTGTCACCTGAAGCTTGATGAAACCGCTGCCAGCGGTTTTGCCAGTCCGGATGAAGTAAGTGAACGGCGTCGTACCGGTGTAATCGGAAAAGTTGGTGCCTGTCGACGTGAGTGTCGTGGCAGAGGCACCGATGGTCAATGCAGCTTCGGCGGCCACTGTCACACTCACTTGGTTGGTTACTGTGGTAGTGCCCAACCCCTGCGCATGTCCGAGAGGCAATATCAGTAATAGGGCGAACGATAGAAGTAGTGACTTTTTCACTTTCTTTTCTCCTTGTTGGAATTAAGTCGCACTGATTGTAAAGGTCACCGTGGCCGCATAAGCCCCAGTCTTGTATTTAGGATCGTTGGTTAGCGTCCAGGCTACAGTTTCGCTATTCCCCGCAAACAGGGAACGATTGTCCGCTCCGAACGTAGCGACGTTCGTCTGGGCGCTTGCGGACGCGGTCACATTGGTGAAAGCCATCACCGCCCCTGTCCCGTTATTGCCGGGGGTGGTACCGCTGGAGGTATAGGTGAGTGCATCGCCTACTGTCGGCGGCGTGGCAACCGAGGGACCTCCGGTGGGAGAAAAGTCGGTGGTCACTTTTAGCGTAATGCTGCCCGCACCGGTTGACTGCGTCGTGCGAAGGTAATAGGTCAATGCCGTTGAGCCAGTAAAGCTGGTGAAGTTGGTGCCGACCGACGTCAGGTTCGAGGTTGCCGCCACCGTCAGACCCGCTTCAGCCCCTACCGTGACGTTTAGGGTTGTAGTCCCTGTGCCGCTGCCCAACTGCGCGTTCGCTGGAAAGGACGTGAAGGCTACCGTAATTGCAACCAGGATCGAGGTAATCAGCAAATTTTTGATCATCTATTCATCTCCCGAAAATCTTTCACGTGGTGCTAATCGTAAAAGTCAAGGTTGCCGAATAAGAGCCCGTCCTGTACTTCGGATCATCCGTAAGCGTGAAATTCAGATTCACCGTGTTCGGATCGGCGGTGGTACAAGGACTTCCTCCACCGGTGCACGATCCAGCGGGGATTGCCGTGACCACGTTTGTTCCAACCACAGTACTGACCGTCTGGGTGCCCGTGCAATTGCTACCAAGAGTTGCTCCCGTACAGGTATAGGTGAGTGCATCGCCTGCGGTTGGCGGTGTGGCGACGCACGGGCCTCCCGACGCGCAGACAAAATCCGTAGTCGCCTTTACAGTAATGCTTCCCGTACCAATTGCTGTCGTGGTTCGAACTCGATACTGGACCGTGACGGTACCTGTATAACTGCCGAAAACAGTGCCGGCTTTGGAAAGTGTCAAGGTGTCCGGAAACCCATAGAGCAATCCGTCCGGCAGTGTGACCAAGTTGAGCGTTTGCGTCCCTAGCGTCGTCTGTGAATTCGCCGGGCTGGGGATCAAACCAAACGCGACCAGCCCGGCAGAAAGACAAAGACTGAGCCACCGAACCCATGGGAGCAATGAATGCGCATCCGACACGACTTCAGTTATCGTACTGATTTTGACCATACTTAGGGCCTGCCCGAAAGATCAGTTCATGCTTCATCGTTACTTGTTAACTCCGTCACTGTGACTGATCGCTAATAGCCCTGTTCTCCTTAACTTACCTAGCCTCTGTTATCCGTGTGCTTCGAATATCCGGGATTCATATTGCACGCGAGCGGCCTGTTTACGAGGCCTTCAGACTCCAAACAGAATCAATAAGTTACGAGAGGTGCAATGGAAGGAAGGGTAAGCGTTGCTGTTCAAACTGTGCATTGTGTACGGGACGACTACAGCGCGGGTTGCCACCATCTTTCCGAACTGCTATCGAACCAGAAGAGGCTTCCACTCGCGGAGGTTGCAGGTTACGCTGAGCGCAGCTAAATTAGGTGCGAGAGTTGGAGCTGTACATGAAAAGGCCCGTCCCGGTGGAATCTGCCTCTGCATTAATCGACGAGAAGATCAAGGAACTTGGGGACTGGCGCGGGAAGACGCTCGCGAAAGTGCGCGAAATCATACACGAGGCAGACCCTGAGATCGTCGAAGAGTGGAAGTGGATGGGGACTCCCGTCTGGTCCCACGGTGGCCTCGTCTGCACGGGAGAGACGTACAAGAACGTCGTCAAGATGACATTTTCCAAGGGAGCTGCGTTGAAGGACCCTTCAGGTCTATTCAACTCCAGCCTCGACGGGAATGCCAGGCGCGCCATCGACATCCACGAAGGCGACAAGGTCAATGAGGCGGCCTTGAAGGATCTCATCCGCGCTGCAGTGGCGCTCAATCTCAAGGGCCAGAGCAAGTCGAAGCCCCGGCGAGCGAGCAGCAAGCGGGCCGACTAGCTTCATCGCAGGTCCCGGCCATATCTCCTCCCATAGGGGATTCGGCACCTGCCTCATACGCCAAGCAGTTCGGCGTCGAGGCCCCGAGCTGGCCGCCGAAGGGCGCTCGGTCTTGATCGCGGAGGAGACTGCCATGTCTATGGAACGTCCATATGGCGGTCAAGCGTGAGCCGTGCCGACGAAATCGGCGGGCACCGTCGACTATCGTGATCGTAGTCGGCCTGTACGAGCCGCTGGGAAAGCTGCGAGCCGAGGCCAGCGTCCAGGTCTTCGTTTGAGGCCGGCCGCCGAAGAGCCGCCCGGTGCCGATGACGACGGGGACCGTCGGAAATAGTCACGTCGTCGATCACATCCTCATCGAGCCCCTGCCGTATCCCGACCCCACCGTCGAGGTGCACGCGACGAACGCCGTATCTACTTCGGGTACGCTTCAACGAGTCCAGGCTGAATCACTTCTACCAGGCGTACCTCGACGCGCTCTTCAAGTGGCTCAATCGTCGGAGTCAGAAGCGCTCTTTCAATTGGGAGCGCTTCAGACGACGGCTGCTACACCAGCCGCTTCCAAGGCCGCCGCACGGACACGCTCTCATCGACGTGACCTCCGAACACCGGGCGGGTCGTTGTGCGTAGCTCGGTGGCGTCCGAAGGGTGTTGAGCGCTGCTTTGCGGCGGCAATGCCTGTTCTGGCCCGAGGATGCGATTTCCGTGATGACTTCCGGTTTGCCTAACCGGACAGAACCCGCGCGGTCAACGCCGTTGGCATTGTTTTTCCCAAGCCCAGACATGCAGGTGTAGAATCCCCCGGCCACGACGCCCACGCGATTCGGTGGAGCTGAAGCGGACCGATTAGGCTGCCTGTCCCCTCGGGTTTCTGATCCAGGCCTATTGCGTCTTCTCCGACGCCGGCGCGACCTGCGAGGCGGCCGCTGCGCCTGCCGGCGGATTGGTGAGCGGATCGTCCAGAAACTTGCGGATGATCTCTGGCGCCTCCGGCGAGGTTATGAAATTGTAGTGACTGTAGCCCGGCACAATCGCTAGCCGCGACGTCGATAATTGCGTGTTCTGCCAGCCCGGCTCCTTCACGCCGCCGCCCAGCAGCGCGAAGAACTGGGCGACGTGCTTTTGCGAGATCGAATCGTTGTCAGCGAACACCAGCAGCACGGGTATCGGTAGCTTGGCGATGTCGGCCGACCAGTCATAGTCCTCGCTCATCATCCTCCCCATCTTGTCGAGGAACTGCGGGAAGCGCTGCGGCTCGGGCCATTGTTGGGAGAGTTGGCCCGTCGGCGTCTGCATCATGTTTTCGGCCATCGACGCGCTGATCCGGCCCATGCCCTCCTGAGTTTCCGGATACCAGCCGGACCTGGCATGAGGCGACGAGATCACCACCAGCCGCCGGACCTTGTCCGGATGTTGGATCGCCGCGCGGATCGCAGTGGCGCCTCCGAACGAATGGCCGACTAGGTCGGCTTTCGGAATCTTGAGATGGTCCAGCAGCGCCGCGATATCGTCGCCCATCGTGGCGAAGCTCATCGGCCTGTCCGTGTCCGCCGTGCGACCGTGCCCCTGCATCTCCACCGCGATTACCCGCCGCGTCTTCGCGAGCGGCTGCACCCATCCTTGCATCTCGCCGATCGTCGTCAGCCCGCCATGGATCAGCACCAGGGGTTCGCCCTGGCCGTAGATCTCGTGATAGAGCCTGATACTGTTTATATCAGCGTAGCCGCTGCTCACCGGTTTCATCTCCGCCTCTCCTGCTGGCCGCCCTAGCTCCTAGCGCGTTACATCCGCGGCCCGACTTGCCGGGCCAGAACCTTCGCGATGAAACGCGC
>QHYZ01000043.1 GCA_003225295.1 Acidobacteriota bacterium
AGTCCGTTTTCACTAAACAAGAGGTTCTTCATGTGCTGCTTCTTGTGATGCCAGAGTTTCAATAGAATCCAGAGCCCTCGATGGTTTATTGGTCGGGCTGCCGGACTCGATGACTTCTCTCTCGCAGACAACTTCAAATCTCCATCTTTCGGCCAAATGCCTTGCGGTATTTCTTCCCCCGACTTCGGGAACCAAACATAGCAATAAGTCGATTGATTCATTCTGCAGACCGTACCCATCAGTAGACCTCTCCCCTGTGTCATGCCTTCGTCGTACATCCGACGAGTCCTCCTTTCATTGTCAGCAGGAATAGGCACTCGAACGTAGAGAAATCGCTTCCCGGTGAGCAGGATGTCTTCCGGCATTACCCACACAATATTTTCAGAGTAGTTGTTCGCCTTGAGGAAAGCGCGGAAACGCGCCACAGCAGCATCGAAGCCTGGAGATTTAGTGGAGGCCATTTTGCTGTTCGGCCAAATCTTAGCATCGCTTGACGCCAAGGCCCGAGAAACAGCGTTCCCGTCAATGTGAAGTACTGCTCTATTTGCTTTATTTCTCCGGTTTGCGGCACGCAGGAGTTATGACCTGCCACACGCTTGGCGCATTCAGCATACTACTTGCCGAGCAGGCAATCATTCAGAAAACAAGCTTTCGAGATCACGAGCCCCGTGAAGTCCACGCAGAACGAGAATCTTACGCTCGCGCGATTGATAGAAGACCAAGTGTTTGGCGAAATCTGCGACCGGCGTGCGGCGAGTGCCACGAAGTTCGTCTGCTGTGAAGCTGCAGCGCGAGCCAAGCCCGACGGTGCGCTAGCGTGACAGGCGACTGGCGCAGGGTACTCGCTGCGTCCTCAGAGATTGAGGCTGGAAGGTCGAATCGCAGCAGAATTTACCAACGCGCCGCGCGGCGGGCAATAGTACTTCACGCGGCTTGGCGGGCACCACGCGATGAATCTGGAAACGATTTCGCACGCGTTCATTGTGCGCCACTTGCCCAGCGCTTGATTACGCGCTTCTCGGACAAATGAGTTTTAGCACGAACTTCCACAATAATCGTTCAAATGGATTTCAAGTTTCCGATTAGCACCGGCGACTTCCTGCTACTAATCCGCTCGGTGCCCAATCGGATTACTTCTGGATCGACGATCCGCCCGGAATCTGTGCGCTGATGAACCGAGAGAAACGCGACTGCTACAGGAGGCCGCTCGTTTGGAATTGAGACTGGTGGATGAAGGGTCTCTCGACATTACCTTTTGGGAATGACTTTGATTTCGAAGATGCGAGGCCAAAGTTTGCCGGTGACAAACAGGCGCTTCCTCTTCGGATCGTACGCAATGCCATTCAGGACGGCTTCCGGATCGCGTCGATACCCAGGACTCAACAACCCGTGAAGATCAATCCACCCCACCACGGCGCCAGTTTGCGGCAGAATCCGTGCGATCCGATCACTGTGCCATACGTTCGCAAAAATCTGGCCGTCCACCAATTCCAGTTCGTTTAACTCTGGAATCGAGGTCGCTCCATCGTGAACGCGGAGACGCCGTTTTTCCGTGAACGTCACGGGGTCGAGGATGCGGATATTTTCCGTACCGTCGCTCATAAAAAGTTCACGGCCATCGGTCGCCAATCCCCATCCTTCTCCTTGGTACGAAAATCGCTGACGTAACCGGAAGTCCCTCGCGTCGTAGATAAACCCGGTTTCTGCCTGCCACGTCAACTGTACGATTTCATCCTTGAAGAGGGTTATGCCTTCGCCAAAATATTCGGGCGGCAAATCCACTCGTTCAACAACTTGCCCGGTTTCCAGGCGAACTTTACGAACGGACGAACGGCCCTTCAGGCCCGTGCTCTCGAACAAGAAACCATCTCGATAGGCTAAGCCCTGCGTGAACGCGTCTGAATCGTGAGGAAATTCACGAACAATCCTGAATGTGTACTCAGGTGGTCTTGCGTGTTGAGCAGCCTGAGGTGAGTTCTGAGCAAAAGCCGCGCCTACACACAGGAAAGCCGACGCAACCGCAAGAACTGGAGTTGCTCTCAACGTGTGCACTCCCGCGTTTCTCGATGAATAGCATGCGCTGCCACGCTGTCGCGGGGCAATATGAACCCTTCATCTAAGCCTGTGGACGGAAGTCGGTTATTGCCAGCCGAATGGCGATCCAACTGACTGGGGTTTGGTCGTATGCTATGCCCATGGCCAATAAGCCTTTCCTCGTTGTTACGATCTTGTTGGTGACCACGTTCGCTGCGGCCCAAAGCACAACTCCCAATGTACGCCCCCGCGCCTCCGACCTGGGGCTGAAGGTCGGCATCCTGCCGACCGGGCCGCTCGATGCGATCACCGATGTTGCCGGTGTCGAAGTCGGGCAGGCCACCATTATTCGCGGCGACAACATCCGCACCGGCGTGACCGCCGTTCTGCCACATTCCGGCAATCTCTATCGTGAGAAAGTGCCTGGTGCGATTTTCGTGGGCAATGGTTTCGGAAAGCTGGCGGGCTCCACGCAGGTAGATGAAATGGGCGACATGGAAACACCAATCCTGCTGACGTCCACCTCAAGCGTGCCGCGCGCGGCGGACGCGCTGATCGCCTACATGTTGGCATTGCCGGGCAACGAGAATGTGCTGTCCATCAACCCGGTGGTCGGCGAAACCAATGACGGATACCTAAGCGACATTCGCGGCCGCCACATCACGTCCGACGACGTGTTCGCCGCCCTGAAGAACGCAAAGGGCGGTCCGGTCGAAGAGGGCGATGTCGGGGCAGGCACCGGAACGATAGTCTTCGGCTGGAAAGGCGGCATCGGGACCTCCTCGCGCCGCCTGCCCGCCAATCTAGGTAGATACACGGTTGGCGTCCTTGTGCAGACAAATTTCGGCGGCGTCCTAACGATTGCCGGCGCCCCCGTGGGCCAGGAACTAGGCCAGTACTACCTGCGTAAGGAACTGGCCGCCGGTGGGAAAGACAAGGCAGACGTTGCGCGCACCGGGAGTTCGGCCTCCAACGGCAGCGGAGACTACGCCATCGCATTCTCGACGGCGCCGCAGGTGCGCATCCATGCCAATGACAAAGCGCTGACACGGACCGTTGAAGTGATGACCAACGACGCGATGTCGCCGCTGTTTCTGGCCGCCATCGAAGCTACGGAGGAAGCGGTGTACAACTCGATGTTTAAAGCGACGACGATGACTGGCAACGGCCACACGGTCGAAGCTCTGCCGATTGAAAAGACTGTGGAGATACTTAAAGAACACCGAGTGATCAATTGACGTCCTCCCTGACCTAAAGTCCGACCTGACTTAGCGCGCCGTTATTGGCAAGGCGTGCTGTGGTCGCCTTCCTATTTCGCCGCCAGTTGCGGCGGTGCCCCCCGCAACACGCTCAAGAGTTATATCGAGCAGCAGAAGGAGCCGCGCTGACGTTTTTAAGGGGCCTTATATCCCCGGGCTGAAGTCCGGGGCTTTACCGCTCCACGGGTACGGAATCGCTATCGTTGGTTCGGGACACTCCCGGGACGAAGGGAGGCAGTTTGAATTCTCGGCGTCAGGGAGAAAGCGTTCGCGTCGGCGAGAGGTTCCAGGCGCTGTGCCGCAACTAAGCCGTGAAGGAGATCCAGTGCGTTATGCCCACGCGAAGAGTTGCAGCTCGCCGTCATGGAAACGCGCTGTACAGCCGCAAACGATAGGTTCGAATCTCTCGGGGGTCCATGGTCAGTTGTCTTCCTTGGTTGCTCTGATCCCCGTTCAGTCTGGCAGAGACAACCCATTCCGATCCGGCTTTCGAGACTTGTTCAATGCTCGCGATCCCGGCGATTTGGTTATCTGTGTCGGGGTCCCTACTCATCTTCACGGTCAGACCGCTGCCAACGACAATGAACTCATCGGGCCGGGACTCCAGCAAGAGCATGGCGCCATCGTCCGCCAGCAACGTGCCTGTTTTCCACGCCCGCGACAAGGAGGCCTCAAAAAGATACCCGCCAAGCGAGACTGACTGTACTGCGCGTGGGCTATTGGCATGGAGGACCACTCCTCGTGTGCGCCCAGCGCTTTGCGCCGTTGCGAGCATGTCCTCCAAGCTGGAGAGCGCTGCGTATGTTTGCATGATTGCTGGCTGGGGATCAGTTGAACTCGCCGGCGCGTGCAGGCTGTCGATGCCGAACGGACAGAACCCGAAGGCCCTCGCGGCCCCGTAGGCATACAGCGCATTGTAGGGAGCGCTTTCCATCCTTGCTTCCGGAATGAAGATGGGGTTGCCCTGGATCTGATACTCTCTGACCCAATACTCGAATTCCGGCCAATAGATATCCGGAGAGTAGAAGTCGATGGCCGGCGCGACCGCGCGGTACACCTGGAGATAGTAGGGATGTGGTCCCCCACTCGGGTACTCCCCAGGCCGTTCCATGAGGGAGGGAAGCTGCGCGTTCACGTACATGGGCAAGGCGTATTGCCTCTTTCCCGCCTGAGCGACCGAGTCGATATAGCTCGCGTATCGCCAAGCCATGAAGACCTCGGTGGCGGCTTCCCCGAACACTTCGCGCCAGGTACTGCCCTGCGGGTTGAAGTGAGCTCCGAGTTGCGGTGAAAGCTCGGCTCGTTTTGCGAGCAGCTTTTGGACGAGTTCTCGCGGAACGGGACCGGCAAACTGCCGGATGGCTTCCGGGCAGCGGTCTCTTCCCGGGCCGAGATAGCCCACTTCGTTCTCGACCTGCACCATCAGGACAGTCTGCTGCTCCCGGTCCTTCTCGCGGAGATGACTCATGAGCGCCGCAAAGGCGCGGCTGTCCAGACGGAGTGTCTCGGTCCCGAAGGTCGAGAGAATTTCAAGCGGCGTGCCGTTCGCTGTCTGCGCACGCGGAAAGCGCTTGATGTCGGCCTTGACCCAGTCAGGTGCGTATTCCGAGAACGCGTTTTTCCAGCTCCCGAACCACAACAGTACCAGATGAAGATTCTGCTGGCGGGCGACATCGATCCAGTGATCCAGAACACTGAAGTCAAAGTGTCCCTCGGCAGGCTCGGTCTGTTCCCACGCCACCGGCATCAGGACGGTATTCAGGTGCACCCGCGCCAAGTCGGGCAGGATGAAATCAGCCTGCGCCGCTGTTCCCGCAGAAGAGTTTCCGAGTTCACCTCCAAGAATGAGAAAGGGCTTGCCGTGAACCACAAACTGCTGAGCGCCGTTCTCTGCCTGAAAGTGCGGCAGATCGGACGTGAGTGCCGTGCCAAGTTGACTGAGGATGAGACCCCATAGGAGAGGAATCGAAGTATGTGCCATTTCTTAACCCCTGCTGTTCCGAGTGTTGCCTGGAGATGGAGCGCCTAGGCAAGATGCCACGCGGTCAGGGCGATGCGCCGGGATCGCCAGTGGGCGGTGGGGCCAGTTCCACGGCACCGCGAGGACCCAGCAATTCGGCGAGGACCGGTTTCAACGCGTCGGCCCAAATCTGATACGCCTTGACGGTCGGATGCAGCTTGTCCCTGGCGTTCATCATCCCATCGAAGAGTCTGCCGTCGCGATCGGCGAGTTTGTCGTTGATGTTCAGATACCGGACCTTCTGACCGTCGGCGATTTTGGAGAGATGGCCGTTGATCCGGTCAATGACGGGCATGAAGCTCATGTCGTCGTTTCGTGGGAAGAGTCCCGTCAAAATGATCGTCGCCGCGGGCGCCTTGGTCTGGATCACTCGCACAATCGCCCGCAGGCCGCGCGTGACATCATCTGCCCTCACATCGGCATCATCATGCACCGACGTATTAGCGACGTTATTTGTGCCGGCGAGCAGAACGACGACCTTGGGATGCACTCCGTCAAGTTCGCCGTTCTCCAGTCGCCAGAGAATATTCTGTGTCTGATCGGCGCCCCATCCGAAATCAGCCGCGTTCCAACCGAAGAAATTCTGTTTCCAATTGGCCAGCAGCTCAGGATAGTCGGTGGCGCCCCAGCGGCGGGTAATCGAGTCGCCCTCGAAATAGACGTCGGTTTCACCTTGCTTGGCCTTCCGCAGTAGTTGGGAATGCGCCACCAACGAGTTCGGATCCGTCCGGAACACCGGCTGGTCGGCAGGAAGTTGCCAAACGGCCGCGTGATAGTTCAGGAACCCGTCCGCCCACGGAATAAAGTACTTCCAATTCGGAGCGTCGGTGTGGCCTCCGTCATGCTGCCGCCATGCGAGCTGGCCTTCGAGAAGTCCAACATTGACCGGCGGCATTTTCGCGGCGTGATAGTCGTCTGTGACTCCCAGGTCCTTCGCGCCGAGCAGACGGAACACCGGCCCCGCGGCCACGGTTGCCATGTAGCTGCCCTGCTGGTCCAGCCACTTCGCATCACCCTTCTCCGGGATGCCGTAGCTGATGAAGGTCAGCCGCGGTGCACACAAGGCAATCAGCTCATGGGAGTCGACCGGCAGGTCACCGGCATTCTTGTTCCCAAAGGAAGCCTCAGCCGCACCGTACTTCAGGAAGTTGCCGGCCATCCAGTGGTAGCCTCCCGAGCCAGTGAGGTTCTCAACTGCCTCGCCGAAATTGCGTCGGTGCAGTTTGGCGCCACCTTCCCCGGAGGAACCGACCAGCACGACCGCAAAGCGCGAATCAAACGCCATGGTCACCAGCGCGGCCTTCCCAAAACGCGAGACGCCTTCAATGCCGACGCGCTTGGCGTCCACGGCCTTGTCGGTTTCGAGATAGTCGAGACCGCGCGAGGCACCCCAGGCCCACGCCCGCAGCGCACCCCAATCCTCCGGTTTGCGAGGCTGGCCCTTGTTTGTCAGACCGATGATGCCTTTCCTGAGGCCCGCGCCATTGTCTGCTTGAATGCTGCCCGGGTCGATGAACGCGTAACCCCAGCCGTGAGCGATCAATTGCTCGGTAGCGGGCGGATCGGTCCCCATCATGGCGTTCAGCTCAGGTTGCTTGGCCATCATCTCGGCCATGCGCTGCCGGAAAGCCGCACTGCTGAACATCATCATGACGGGCACCGGACCGTTCGCATTGCCCGGGATGACCAAAGTCATCTGCATGTCCACGCTGATCGACGGATACGACGAATTGTCCGGGCGTCCGACGAGTTGTTTTTCGATTACCGGGAAGACACCGGCCTTCGACTTGACTGTACTCGTGACCGTCCAGGTTACTTTAGGCACATTTGGGGGGACACGGCCGAACACTTCGCGCTCGAAATCTTCGACGATCTCCGGACGTCTCTCTTGCCACCACTCTGTGGCCGTCCTGACCTTCTTGTCGCTCTGGAGCGTCAGAGCATCAGGCAGGTCCGGGAAGGGATTGGCCTTGGACTCGTCGTAATTGGCGTGCTTGGGTGCTTTCTCGTTGCCGCTCGGACCCGGGCGGAGGGCCTTGATGCCGAGCTGATCCATCATGTTCTGATGGTCTTGTTCTACTGTCCAGTTCATCGGCCCAGTCGTAGAAGCTGGAGGGGACGGGCTCGGAGCTTCCTGCCCCGCGGCAGATGCGGCACCGACGGCGGCTAAAAGGCTCATCCAGAGGACCCGCCATGTTGCTCGTGTCGAGGGCGATAAAGGAATCATGTTCGACTCTCGAACAAATATAAGCTGACAATCGGCAGGCATGCCAGTCCGCAGTCATTGCGGGGCCGACACGCTGCGCTACGCCGAAGTTCTGCTCACTCTAAAGGCGATCTCCCCACCCACAAGTCTCCGGTTACGACACCTGCAAACGGATCTTGTCGGGGTCATGCCCAGCAATTGAAACGCGTAGCAGTGAGCTCCGAGACGGCCATGTGCTTCTAGAAAGAATCCTCGCTGTAGTCCAATTGGGTCACCATGCAGCGGCAGCGATCGCCCCGTAGAGAAGGCTGGCTTGCGAGCGTGGCACTGCCAACCCACAAGACGCGAGCTACCGAGACTGCTCGAGCCCGACGTGGCGGAGCAGGTCCTTAAAACGCGAATCATCGCGCAAGGGGTCAAAGTAGGGATGTACCTTGAGGAACTGCAGAATGTTTGACTGCTCTTGGTAGGCTCGTTCAAGCCAGGCAAACGCCTCGTCGTTTTCACCGAGACCTAAATAACCGTTCACAAAGGCCGCAGCAGGAATATAACCTGCCTGCCTGCGCCTCTTCAGCTCGGCGAGGAGCCGAAGGGCATCCGGGCGTCGCCCGGCGTGGGCATAGGCCCTGACCAGCACACCGATGACCCCTGGGCTGCGGTCAGATATAGAAACCGCCCTTTCCAAAACCGGAATCGCTTCCTCGGGTTGACCTTTGGCGGTGAGCACAAATCCAAGATACCAGAGGGCCATGGCATCGTCGGGCCGTACCGCCAGCGCGCTGCGCAACTCGTGCATAGCCTCGTCGTATCGGCGCGCATAGAACAGAATCCCCCCCGTGCCACTGCCAATAGCCCCGAGCGGATCCAGCTCACGGGCACGCTGAGCCCAGCGAAGCGCCTCCTCCGTGCGCCCTCGGCACAGCAGCCAGCTCGCGAATCCGAGGTGCGCGGAGGGGTCGTTCGGTTTCAACTCAAGCGCGCGCTTGTACTCCGCCTCGGCATCGCTCCAGCGCCACGTTTTCTGATATACGTCCGCAAGCCGCACGTGCGCTTCGGCAAGCTCCGGATCCAACTCCAGTGCCTTCCGCGCCGCACCGATTACTTTTGGACGCACTTCACCTGGGGGAACGCCGATAAAAACCAAGCCGAGGCTATCGTAGGCATCTGCCAGACCGACGTAAGCCGGGGCAAACGTCCTGTCCTTCCTGATGGCCTCTTCGAAGTAGGCAATACTCTCTTCAATCTCAGCTCTGTTGTTGCCCTTGGCGAACCGTCCTTTGAGATAGCTCTCGTACACTTCCGGCGAGACGGGACGCGCCGCGGTAAGTCTCTCGTGTTCCTTCCCGGTGACGGTGACCTCCACCTTTCTCGCGATGGATTGCGCCACATCGCTTTGCAGAGCCAGGACCTCTCGCAGTTCGCGGTCGTAAGTTTCCGACCAGAAGTGCTCGTCGGTGGCGGCACGAATCAACTGCGCGTGGACGCGAATCCGGCTGCCCTCTCGTATGACCGATCCTTCCACAATGGCATCCACTCGGAGCGTTCTGGCAATTTCTGGCACCGCGAGCGAGCTATCCTTGAAGTGCATCGCCGAGGTGCGCGAAATGACGCGCAGATCGTGGATCCTCGATAGGTATCCGATGAGGGCCTCGGTCATACCGTCAGCCAGGTATTCCTGTCCCGGGTCGCCAGAGAGATTTTTCAGAGGCAACACGGCCAGCGAGTTGATCGCCGGATGAGTCGTGCGCTTAGCAGCGCTGCTGCGGTACAGCGCCAAAATGATGGTGAACAAAGCCAGCACGGCTACTCCGCCGAGCAACACTCTTCTACGGATAAGCCGTTTTTCAGTAGGTAGAACCGAAGGAGCCGATGCCTGCCGGCGGGTGATCTCACTGGCAGGGCCGAGTTTGGCCGAGGCAGGAACCGCCGTCGGCCGAGAATCGGTCAGGGGCGCTATGAAACGGTAACCGCGCCGCGGAATGGTCTCCACGTATCGCGGTGCGTCAGAGGAATCATCGAGTACCTCCCGAATCCGGGCAACTGCGTTATTCAAGCCATGATCGAAATCGACAAAGGTATCGGCCAGCCACAGCTTGGAGCGCAATTCTTCGCGCGTAACCAACTCGCCGGGACGTTCGACCAGGACAGCCAAGACTTGAAAGGGCTGGCCCGAAAGCCGTAGCCGCATCCCGCTTTTGCGCAGTTCTCCCGAGTGAAGATTTATCTCAAACGCAGCAAAGCGATGGACTGAGGAAGCGTGTTTGGCGTCCGGCATGGGCGGTCCCTGGAACCGAAGGGTATCACACCAACCTAGCTTTCGGAGCTACGCACACATCTTGCGTGGAATGAACAGCTTACTTGGGGATCCAAATTTGACGCGCAAAGGAGCGCCGTAGCATTGACCCTCCAAGCCCGGAAGCCCAATATCTCGGGACCGCGATATCGGCCAAGAAAGAGGAGGACGAAATGAACGGGGTCAAACGCATCGCCATCGTCGCGACCTTCAGCCTGCTCATTGCTACAGGCACGACCGCACAGAACGCCGTGACGCAGTGGAACTCCATTGCCATCAGCGAAGCTCGCAGCAGCGCCGCACCAGGGTCGGCGACTCCAGGTGGGGCGGGAGTTTACGTCGCCTACGTGCAATTGGCTGTGTACAACGCGGTCAACGCTATCGATGGACGCTTCGAGCCTTACAAATACTCTCTGACCGCGCCTGCGGGCGCGTCCGAGGATGCCGCGGCGATTGAAGCCGCGTATCGGACGCTGCGGCACCTATTACCCGATCGCGCTATGTCGCTCGACGCCGCCTACAGCAGCGCATTGGCAGCTATCCCCGACGGTCCCGATAAAACAGACGGTCAGGCCGTGGGGCTGGCTTCAGCTAACGCCTTGATCGCGCTGCGCGCCGGCGATGGGTTAGGTGCCAATGTCCCCTACAGCTTCCCATCGACTCCCGTCCCTGGTGTTTGGATCCTGACGCCTGGCGCAACCGCGCCGCAAACGCCCTGGCTCGGGCAAATGCGGCCGTTCACGTTTGATGATCCGGCCCAATTCCTTCCCGAGCCGCCGCCCAGCTTGTTCAGTCAAACGTGGGTCGATGACTATAACCAGGTGAAGGCGCTGGGGGCGATAAACAGCACGGTGAGAACGCCAAAACAAACGGAGATTGCTCTTTTTTGGACGGAGCACACCACCGCTCAATACGGCCGCTTGCTACGCAGAACTGCTACTGACTTCAACCTTAGCCTTGCCGATACCGCGAGATTGTTTGCTATGGCGTATGTGGCCCATGCCGACAGTCTCATCGGCTGCTACAATGCGAAATACATCTACAGCTTCTGGCGGCCAGTCACGGCCATTCGCAACGGCGGCATCGACGGTAATCCCGACACCATCGCTGATCCCCATTGGGCACCGCTGACGGCCACGCCCCCGCATCCGGAATATCCCTCAGCGCACTCCTGCCTGACCGGATCGCTGGCGGAAATATTCAAGATATATTTTGGCACCCCCAATTTGCGGATCTCCATCGACAGCACGGTAACCGGCACGACCCACGAATACAAAAACCTTCACGAGTGGCAGACCGAGGTGGAACTTGCACGTATCTACGTGGGATTTCACTATCATAGCTCGGTCGTGCAGGGTGGTTTGCTCGGCCGTAAGGTCGCGCACAGCGTGATGCACAACTATTTCGGGCCGGTCAATTAGAGCGAAGTGTTAGAGGTGGTGAGTGTTTGCTTTCTCTCTACCGGGTCGTCTTCGACGGCAAATGCGATGCTTCAAACCTTGACCGTTTGGGGCTTGCCCACCGCGCGCTGTAGTTGCTTAAGCAGACCGTCCTGCCAGGATTCCTGCTTGCGGAACAAGAATTGGGCATTCGTGCGCAGGTAATTTTTCTCCTGCGCGGTTAATTCCTTGTTCGTCAGCACGAAGATCGGGATTTCGGCTGTATGGGGGTCGGCACGCCATTCCGCCAGAAGTTCGAAACCGCTGACTTTCGGCAGCATAAGATCGAGAATCACCAGCTCGGGCAATGACGCGGCCACCTGTCTGCGCGCGGAGGCGCCATCAGCAGCGGTGGCCACAGCGTATCCCTTGGTCTTGAGCAACTCGGCGATCACTTCGAGTGTGGGCCGATCGTCTTCGACAACAAGGATGGGCCGCGCGGGAGAGGAAACTTCCCTGCCGCTAAGGCATCGTGTCACAGCGGCTAGCAAGGTCGCTTTGTCCACCGGCTTGACCAAGTATTCGTCCGCGCCGATGGCCGCGCCCATGGCCGGTTGATCTACGATGGTAACTATAATCACGGGAATACTCGTTGTGCGAGGATCATTCTTCAATTGGAGCAAGATCTCCCAGCCGCTGGTTTGCTTTATCAGGAGATCCAGGGTGATTGCCTGGGGTTGCAAATCCGCGGCTATTTCCAGTGCGCGCTCGGGTTGATCGCAGGAAACCACCTCATACCCGGAAGCAGTGAGCTGTGACTCGATGAGGTGAACAGTGAGGCGATCATCTTCAATGATCAAGATCTTGGGCGTCTTTGGCGGCTTGTGGGCAACCTTCGCGCCTGATGCTCGCCGTTCTCGAACGGCAGTAGCAACGGGCAGACTGAAATGAAAGCAACTTCCGTGGCCCGGTTCGCTCTCCAGGCCCAGGTTCCCTCCCTGCAATTTGACCAGGCTCTCCGCGATTACCAAGCCTAATCCCGTACCTTCCACGCCTTCGCCAGAATTACGCAGACGGTAGAAGGATTCGAAAATTAGCTTCTGTTCTTCCCGCGGAATCCCCGGCCCGTTATCGCGCACTTTCACAAGAACTTCCCGTTCTACTTGTTCGGCCGATAGTTCGATGCGCCCGCCTTTGGGAGTAAATTTGACGGCATTGCCAACCAAATTCATCAGTACTTGCTTGAATCTCATGGCGTCCGCGCGAACAGCCAGACTGGGCTCCGCGCTGGGAGACAAGGTTTGTGTTTTTTTCTCGGCTAGCGGACGTAAGGCACTGACGACTTCATCAAAGATGATTGCAACAGACAGGTCCTCAAGAGATATCTCCAGGCGGCCCGCCTCGATCTTGGAAAGATCCAGAATGTCATTTATGAGCTTGAGTAAATGCCTTCCGCCGGTATTGATGTGGCCAACGTAACGTTGCTGGCGTTCGTTAAGCTGGCCATAGCGCGTGTCGGCTAGGAGGTCGGAGAAGCCCATGACCGCGTTCAGCGGCGTGCGCAACTCATGGCTCATGGTAGACAGAAATCGATCTTTGAATTTGCTGGCCCGCTCGGCTTCCTCTTTGGCGTGTGTCAGGGCTTTTTCCACCCGCCGGCGCTTGCGAATCTCGTTGGTGACAATAACGCTGTAAGCGGGCAGGACGACAACGACGATCACGATGACCAGGACAAGAACGAGCATGAAGACTCTTGATGTGATATGCACGTTGATCTGGTGCGTGCTTAAGTAGCGGTAGACTGCTGCCACCAGACCCACAAACAATAGAGTCAGGCCAAGCCCTAACCTCCACCTGCGACTAAGCGGGAACATCATTTAGCTTCACCACGATTCGGTTCGTCGAGTGCAGTCGGAGACTTTCGGGGAGGGTAAACTACCGGAAGTTCCCAACGTGATGCTAGACGAAAGATGCGTTGGCCGGCAGGATTTCTGGAGCGATCCTCTCAATCAGTACACACCGCGAAAGAACATTATTTTCGAACCAACCATGGAAATGACATCGGCGACTAGCGGTCACGTTTCTTCGAAGTCGACGACCCACCATCGCTCCACGAACAGGCCCAAATCGGGATGGGCCGACTGGGAGATGGCGGTGGACTTGGATACAATTCAATCCCACATGCCCGACGCGTCGAACACCAGCACGCTTTCCTTGGCCCAAGCCGTGGCATCTTTTTCGCGCTCGGAGTTGCGCTGGGAGCTCGCGATTATTGCGGCCGCCGTCGCTCTTCTCACTGTCGCTCTCGCCGCGATCGCACTTTTCTTCTTTCGCCGCAGGACGCGCGATCTGACGCTCGTTTACGTCGGGGTGTTCTCGATTCTCTATGCTGTCAGGCTGTTGGTTTCTCGGCCGTCCTTTCGCGCTCTCTTCGATGAGTCGCGAATATTTTGGGCCTACGCCGATTGGGTCATCACGTGCACCATCATTCTTCCCCTCGGCCTTTTCCTTTACCAAGTCGCCGACGAACAGCTTAGAAAGTTCCTTCGCTGGCTGCTCGCCGCACCGACGGCCTTCGCGATTTTCGGAATCCTGGCCGCCGCGCTCGGAGTCAGTCTGGCTAAGCTGTCCTTCGAGAATAACTTCGTGGTGCTCGGCACGCTCGCGGCCACCGCGCTCTTTCTAGTCGCTAGTAAATGGCGCCCCGGCCCGCGCCAACACTCCAGCCGCGAATTCCGCGTCTTTGTCGCTGGCTTTCTCGTTTGGATGCTGTTCGTGGTGCATGCCAATCTCTTGGGCCTTAAGATTCTGACTGGGCACAATGTGGAGTTTCTTGGTTTCCTGGTCTTCGTCGCGGGTCTTGGATACATCTCCGCGTACCGAACCTTCGCGAACGAAGAACGACTCATCGCCATCAACAAAGAGTTGGAAATCGCCCGTCGGATTCAGTCCTCCACGCTTCCGCAAGGCGTTCCCACCCTAGCAGGACTCGAAATTGCTGCGCGCTACGCGCCCATGAGCGCCGTGGCTGGCGATTTCTACGATTTCCTTTGGGTAGACGAAAAGCGCGTCGGTATTCTGGTCGCCGACGTCACCGGACACGGCGTGCCGGCCGCGCTGATCGCCTCCATGCTCAAGGTCGCTTTTGCGGGCCAAGCGGCTCACGCCCACGATCCCGTGCGCGTTCTCACCGGTTTGAACGGTGCTCTCTGCGGCAAGTTCGAAGAGCACTTCGTCACCGCCGCTTATCTCTTCGTGGATTTGGAGAAGAGCTTGCTCCACTACTCCGCTGCAGGCCACCCCCCGCTCATGCTGGCCTCCCGCGCCGCGGGTAACGTACGGGAAATCGAAGAGAACGGCCTGATGCTGGGCATGTTTCCCGAAGCCGCTTACTCTTCTGTGGAAATCAGCGTTAGTCCCGGAGATCGCTGTCTGCTCTATACGGACGGACTCTTCGAAGCCAAGAACACCGCGCAGGAAGAATTCGGCAAGGCACGCTGCAAAGAATTCCTGGAAAGGCAGCTGGATGTCCCTGCCGCTCGTTTCGCTACCGCCCTCCTCGCGGACATCGCCGGTTTTTCCGGTCACAACTCCGCGCGCGCGCAGGAGGACGACATTACCCTCCTCGTCCTCGACCTCCAGTAGGACTCTTCCTGCGCAAGAGGAATTTAATCCCGGCGACGCCGAAAGTTCTAAACCCTGGAAGCAAGTGCTGCCATGTCCTCCGGTGCCCGCCTAAGTGTCCCCACCCCCGGCCCTTTTCGACCACCGGCGCGGGCTTCAGGTGAAAACATAACTTTCAGCCATCAGGTCGAGTACTCGTGGCCATGGACTGCAGGGGAGAGTCGCGCGGGTTGCTCCGGCAAAACTCTGCAGTTCCGGCTTTTTACCCCCCGGGAAACGGTTCCTCGCTGATAAATTACCTCCCGAATTCGGCATCCCATTCCTTGACCTTAGCGATGGTATAGTCCACTTCTTCGGCGGTCAGTTCGGTGAACATCGGCAGAGAAACGCACTGTGCCGCGTTGGCCTCGGCGTTTGGCACATGCGGCTTCAGGTCCGCCAGCTTGTTCCATGGATAGCCTTCCTGTTTGTGAATCGCGATGGGGTAGTGCATCTTCGCATCGATCCCCGCCGCAACCAGGAATTGCGCTAGCTGATCGCGCTTCGGATGCTCCACAACGTAAAGGTGATACGCGTGGCGATATCCCGGCAATTCCTTGGGAAGCTTGAGACTAGTGCCTGTAAGCCCCTGGGTATAGCGTTTGGCCCACGCTCGGCGCTGATCGGTCCACTTGGTAATATGCCTTAGCTTCACGCTCAAGAATCCTGCGTGGAGATCGTCCAGCCGACTATTGAACCCAAAGGTGTGCACGGACCGTTTCAGCGAGCCGTGGTTGCGCAGCCGCCGCAAGGTGTTGTCTATCTCCGCTCGGTTGGTGATGAGTGCGCCGCCATCGCCATAGGTCCCGAGGTTTTTCTGGATGATGAAGCTGGTGCACACTGCATCGCTCAATTCGCCCTGTTTGAATCCCTCTCCATGCGCATCAATGGACTGCGCATTGTCTTCCACAACCCAAAGCTTGTGCTTCCTGGCGATCGCGCTGACCGCCTTCATGTCCGCGCAATGTCCGTAAAGATGTACAGGCACGATGCCCACGGTGCGCGGCGTGATGGCCGCTTCAATCTTCGTGGCATCGATGTTGTTGGTCGCCCGATCGGAATCCACGAAGACCGCTTTGGCGCGTGCGATCCAGATGGCTTCAGCCGTGGCAAAAAAGGTGTTCGCGGTGGTAATCACTTCATCGCCGGGGCTGATGCCCAGTGCCATGAATGCAAGCCACAACGCGTCCGTACCGGAGTTCACGCCGACGGCGTGTTTCATTCCAAAATAGTGGGCGAGTTCGTTTTCGAAGCGCTCCAGCGTCGGACCCATTACGTAGGACTCGCTTTCGATGACGGCGTGGAATGCTTCGTCAATCTCGCTCTTAATGCTGCGGTACTGACGGGCATGCCCATAGAAGGGGACCGTCATTTTCGATGCAGCCGCCGGTTTAGATGCGGTCATGATTCTTCTCTCCATTCACGAACCAACGACTGTCGTGTTGCTGATCTAGCAATTTATTCGGAGGAGGCAATGCTGGTCAAGCCTTAAATCGGTTCAATGAACGGCGTTGCGAATTCCGGTCTGATGGAAATTCCGGCAGCCACCAGGATCTTCGCGGTTTCCACGGCAGAAGAGCGCTGCCGAGACTGAGCTCTTTGGGTTGGTGCGCGCCCGCCTCCGCTTCCCAGACGGCGTCGAGAGCATACCAACAAACGCGGTTGCGGAGAAAAATGAAGACGCCGCTTGACTCCCGGGGCCACCATGTGGCAATTACACCCCGGCCAATCTCAAGGAGCGCACCATGCGATTGAATCCCCATCTAGCTTTTGGCGGGCAATGCGAGGCCGCGTTCAAGTTTTATGAACGATGCTTGGGGGGCAAAATCGTCACCATGCTCACCTATGGCAAATCGCCCATGGCAGAACAAGTGCCACCGAGATGGCGCGAGAAGATCCTCCATGCGACTCTCACAGTCGGCGACAACGTTTTGATGGGCGCCGACCCTGTTCCCGAGCAGTATGAACAACCAAAGGGTTTCGCCGTGCTGCTTGGCATCGATGACCCTGTGGATGCAGAACGGATATTTCACGCGCTTGCGGAAAACGGCGCAGTGCAAATGCCCCTCCAGAAAACCTTCTGGTCCGTCCGCTTTGGCGTGGTTGTCGATCAATTCGGCATACCCTGGGCGATCAACTGCGAGCAAGCGCCCAGCGTAGCGTAGAGAGGAAGGGCTCAAGGAAAACGCCGCCCGACTCACCCGGTAATCCACAACATTTGAGAATAACTCAGCTGCCGGGGGTCGTCGTGAAACTCGACGCGGCAATGAGGACACTTCATTTGCACATGATAGGCTGACCGTAGTGTTAGCTGCGCAAGACACGCTCGTGTCAATGCGTCGCGACCAAGCTCCGGTTCACTCCGTCGTCGGAAAAAACGCGAAGAACACGCAGCGGAGCAGGAACAGGCGAGGGATAATCCTGTTTCTGATCGGGGCTCACAGCCGCTTTGGAGTGTAATGCTCAGGCGCCCGTCCAAGTCCGCAACCCCTTTGCAATCCGCAGTTACGAAAAATACGTCCGTAAACCCTTTGGAATGTGCACATACAAATTCATTGGACTTAAAGTCCCCTGGAATGAACAGTTACAAAAAAGGGTTGGGGTACCCCCCAGTAAAGGCCCCAGTAAGGCCCAGTAAAACAAAGACATCGGGGTTCCAGAGCGACAGCTTCAGGGAGCGCTTATGTCGCTTATGTGCTGCGCGTTGACTTGCTCAGGAGCGCGGCCTAAGATGTCCGCCCCGGGCGAGTTCCCTGGCATGATCGGCCAAACGATCTCGCATTACCGCATTCTGGCGAAGCTGGGTGGTGGCGGGATGGGCGTGGTGTACGAAGCCCAGGACATCACCCTGGGCCGCCACGTGGCCTTGAAATTCCTCTCCGAAGAACTGGCCAAGACCCCCGAAGCGCTGGAACGCTTCCACCGCGAGGCACGCGCGGCCTCCGCGCTGAACCATCCCAATATCTGCACCATTCACGAGATCGGGCAGCAGGATGGCAAGTATTGCATCGTCATGGAGTTCCTCGAAGGGCGAACGCTAAAGCACTGCATCGAAGGTAAGCCGTTGGAGATGGAGCAAGTATTGGACTTCGGGATTCAGATTGCCAGCGCACTGGACGCCGCGCACTCCGAAGGGATCATCCATCGGGATATCAAACCCGCGAACATCTTCATCACTAAGCGCGGACACGCTAAGATCCTGGACTTTGGTTTGGCGAAGCTCAGGCCGGAGGG
>QHYZ01000044.1 GCA_003225295.1 Acidobacteriota bacterium
TCTCCTCCGCCGATTCCGGCGACAATCCAATACGCTTTCGATAAGTCGAATCGCGGGTCCAGACCGGCGGCCATCACCGATGCCGCTGCTTTGGCCGTTCCCACGCCAGTCAAGATGCCCAGCACGCCGTCTTTGTTCAGGCGCACTTGGTGATACCCGGCGGGCAGCGGGTTGATTTGATCCAAGTGCTCGCGCTCGACCCAGAGTTGATATTCCCCTGGTGTATCCCCGGTGTCCTCACCGCGTTCGAACATGGCGACCACCACCACCTTAATGCGAATCGGTTTGCTGGGTGGCGCACCTTGGTCAAAAAGCAGTAGCGGAGAAATTCCGAGCTCGATAAACACCAGCACGCACCGACTAAGGAATCTGCTCATGAAATCCCCCAACCTCTTGATCTGTTCGATCTGCCTGATATGCTGTGCTTCGCGCGAATGAGACTCTATAGCACAGGTCACTCCCGCAAAAATCCGATTGTTTCGTGGCCCATCCGATCGTGCTGCGATTTCCTGGAGAAATCCTTTTTTATGAAAAACTCAAGAATTAATCGTTTAGGAAGCCTCACCTTCTCCAGATCGCACCGTGTTCTAGTTCTTTTGTTGCTCTTCGCCTCCACGGCTTTGGCACAAACCAAGACCCTCGGTTCTGCGGCCGCGCCAACAAATTCTGAGCAACGCACCGAACTCGGACTGCAAGCCGCGAAGCGGAATCTGCTTCAGCTTCGTCACTATCTCCTCGGCATGCCCAAGGGCGCTGATTTGCACAATCATCTGAGCGGCGCAGTTTACGCGGAATCCTGGATTCGCGCCGCAGCCGAGGATGGTTTGTGCATCGATCTTGCGAAACTCGCATTCTCGAAGCCGCAATCCTCTTCCGACAGCGGCTCGGACCAACCTGCTTGCGGAGAGGGCAAAGTCCCCGCGGCCGAGGCGTACCAAGACCAGCATCTCTTTGACGCGCTGGTGGATACTTTCTCCATGCGCGGTTTCGTGCCTTCACCGGGAGTAACGGGGCACGATCACTTCTTCGATACCTTTGCGAAATTCGCCGGTACCGATCATCGTCATCTCGGCGAATGGATCGATGAGGTCGCTACTCGCGCTGCCGCACAGAATGAGCAATATCTCGAGCTGATGCATACGCCCGACTTCAGTCACACTGCCGCTATCGCTAGAGAGATTCGCTGGCGCGATGATTTCAGCCAATTGCGCGATGAATTGCTAGCTCACGGATTGCGCGACGACGTGGCGATCGCCAAGACTGGCCTCGACCAGGCTGAAGCTCTCCGGCTGAAGCGCGAACACTGTGGACAACCGGATGCGGCTTCCGCCTGCCACGTGCAGGTCCGCTATCTTTGCCAGGTTCTGCGCGGATTTTCCAAGGAGCAGGTCTTTGCGCAAGCGCTGCTCTGTTTTGAGACGGCGTCGGCTGATCCGCGATTCGTGGGCATCAATTTAGTCATGCCCGAAGACGGCTACACAGCCATGTCCGACTACGCTCTGCACATGTGCATCGTCGGCTTCCTTCACGAGCGGTACGCAAAAATCCACGTGAGCCTGCACGCGGGCGAGCTTACACCGGGTCTGGTTCCTTACGAAGGTTTGTGTTGCCATATTCGTCTGGCCGTCGAGCAGGCTCAGGCCGAACGCATCGGTCACGGCGTCGACATTATTTATGAGAATCATCCCCACGCGCTTTTGAAAGAGATGGCCGCGAAACATGTGCTGGTGGAAATTAGCCTGACAAGCAATGACGTGATCCTCGGTGTGAGCGGCAAAGATCACCCCTTCTCGCTCTATCGGATGTTCGGCGTCCCCGTGGCGCTGGCGACCGACGATGAGGGCGTGTCGCGAATTGACCTGACCCACGAATACGTCCGCGCCGTACTGACCTACGACCTTCACTACGGCGACCTCAAGCGCATGGTCCGTACCGGACTGGAACATAGCTTCCTGCCCGGCGCCAGCTTGTGGAGCGCGCCGGATGTGTTCAATCGCGCCGTTTCCCCATGCTCACACGACTCTCCCGGGACGGAGAAACCTTCGACCAATTGCGGGGACTTCCTCAAGTCCAGTGAGAGAGCCCAGCAGCAATGGGAACTGGAGCGCCGTTTCCGCGTATTTGAATCGGAGTCTTGACTGTCACCTCAGGCGCGGACGTTGTCCTAACTTGACCGGCACGTCAATCCGTGCCGAGGCCCAAGGCTGTCGGATGCTTCGGTTGATAAAGGCCGACTTCGCCTCCACCGGGAAGCCGCATCTTTGTAATTGAACCCCATCGTGCTTCCTGAACCTCGGAACACTTAGCGCCCTTCTTCGCGAGTGAAGCCATCTCGGCTTTCAGGCTGTCGCACATGAAATAAAGTTCGTGGAGACCATTCTCATCGGACGGGTGAAATGCGGCTTCTCCCGGTGGGAGGGCGAAGATCAGCCAACCATGGCCCGCGTCCACGGACTTGAGCCCGAGAACGTCGCGGAAAAATGCGCGATCCGCTTCGGCGTCTTTACTGTACACAATTACGTGAGCACCAGAAATCACCTGCCCTCCAAAGATATACGCGGAACTCACGGATGTTCCGTGGAACTTCGCGAAAACTCAATCAAGATCTACTTAGGACACTACCGAGGCGGCTCGGGTTTTCCGCGCAGCTTAGCTTCAATTAGTTACCAACCAGATTTTCACTTCCGCGGCGGAGAATTGCTCTGGCTTTTCTTGCCACCAGACCAAAGCCTTTCCCCTCAGCATCCTTCTCCAAGGCTGCCAGCTGGGCGCGGCCATTCGTCGCTTGTCCAGAGCCAATTTCGACCTCTCCCAGTACGAGACGCGCCTCGAGCACTACATCGGCAAAACCAGCAGTGGTCGCTTCGCCGATCACGGTGTTGAGGCGCTTTGCCGCTTCGTTGCGGTCGGCGGCGCTCCCGGAAGTCGCGCGGATGCGAGCCGCCGTGATCGTCGCTGACAACTCCAGTTCTCGGCTGTGGGTTTCCTTTGCGACCCCTCTTACTCGCTCGACACTCTCCCGCGCTTCAACCATGTTCCCTTGTGCAAGCAGTGCTCGAGACAGCACGAGATTGGCCGAAGCTTCGTCCACCGAGGCTCGTGTTTTCTCGAAAACTTCTGCTACCCGGCGAGCCGCAAGCGCAGCGTCCGCGCTCTTGTCTTCGTCCAGGAACAGCCTGGCTAGATGGAGATTGGCCTGCGCGGCTGACGATTTGTCTCCGATCTCCAGAAATATTCCTTCCGCTTCTATCTCATTTTTCCGAGCTGCAGCAACGTCGCCTTCA
Source organism: Acidobacteriota bacterium (assembly GCA_003225295.1). Taxonomy (GTDB): domain Bacteria; phylum Acidobacteriota; class Terriglobia; order Acidiferrales; family UBA7541; genus Acidiferrum. The sequence continues at coordinate 3,285 of QHYZ01000044.1, forward strand.
AAACGGAGCACTCCGCCCAATCCAGCCAGCGATGAGGCTTGCCGGCTTCGATTGCCGATCTGGCGACAGATCTCCAGAGCTTCTCCGAACATGGCCTTAGCTTCCATCAGCCTCCCCATCGCTTGAAACACATCTCCCAGGCCGTTCTTCGCCAGTGCCACGCCATCCTGATCCCCGATCTCGTTGTAGGTTTCGAGCGCTTGCTCATAGTTTCCGCGCGCCCCGGGTAGGTCACCAAGATGCAGGAGAATGCCTCCCATATTGATATATTCGCTGGCAAGGCGGAGCTTGCAACCTAACTCCCGATAGATGGCCAGAGACTCTTCGTAGCCTTTTTTCGCTCCCAGGTAGTCTCCCTGGTTTTCCCGCGCGATGGCCTTCAGAGTCAACGCGCGTGCGACACCCCTCCGGTCATTCGCTGCGACATAGAGCGGCATTGCTTCGCGTACCACTTCTTCGACCTCGTCGAGCCTTCCGATATTTTCGAATAGCCAGGCTTGATCGAGCCGAGCCGTAGCGAGGAGCAGCGTTGCCCCTTTCACGCGTGCCCTCTCCGCGGCTCTGGCCAGAGCCGCCTCGGCCCTCTTGGTGTCTCCGAGCGACCTAGCCGCATCGTCTTCCGCGAGATCGATTCGTGGGTCGTCTCGAAGCGGCGACGGCATTTCTCGCAACGTTGCAATGGTGTCCAGGGCATCCTTCCACTTGTTCGCGCTGACCTGTGCGATCGCCAAGGCCAGACCGTAGTCCAGGTTATCCGGAAAGAATTCAAAAAGGGCACGGTAGATTTCGATGGCCTTGCCCCACTCGCGAGAGGTTTCGCGGTAGCGGCCTTCGACCAGCAGGCGCTCCGCGCGGGAGAGATTGGCAGACAAATCAAAGGCTTTCTTTGCTTCCGCCTTGGCGTTCTCGTCGTATCCGAGCTGTCCCCATGCGGTGGCTAAAGCTGCATGGGATAGAGCGTAATTCGATTCTTTGGCGACCGATTTCAACAACAAATCGTGAGCCGCGAGTGCATCAAAGACGCGAAGCTTGGCTAGACCTTCCGAATAGAGCCGCGCCGCTTCCGTATTCGAAGGCAGTGCCACCGCCAACGCCGCGGCTTCTTCACGCGTGACCGCTCGAATTCCCAGTTTCTCACGCAGGTGCTCTCCGGCCCTGGAAACCAGGTCAAACAGACGTGATTCCGTACCTGTTTCCGAAATCGCGTCAACCGTTTCACCGCTCTGAGTATCTTGCAATTGGAGGTCAAGTCGGATCTGGCCATGGGACTGCCCTCCCAGGATGGCGTAGGATCCCACGACCACCAAATCCGTCCCCAGATTCTTGCGAATTCTCGAAAGACTGGCCGCTCCCAAGCTATCGACGTTGGGCAGAGAGAGTTCGATCTTCATTCGTGCAACGCTCTCCGACGGGATCGTCCGGAGCTGCTCTCCCGCGGAAAGTTCCGTGGTCAGCCAGTCAGAAAGAGCCGTCGAGAGCCAGGCTTCCTGGGAGTCGCCTGAGAGATTCCGGAAACCCAGCACGGCAACGGAACGCCGGGGATTGAGATTGCCGAAAGAACTCCCGAGTGCGATGGAGTGATTGACGCGAAGCAAGAAGAGCGCGGTCAGACACACCAGCACGGTTGAGGTTCCGAGCAGCAGCGAAAACCAGGTCCAGGTTGCTGGTGGACGAGGATGAGACAAGAGGAAACCTGTTTTCGGGTGATCCTGAGACTGGTCATTCTCGAGCGAAGCCGCCGCCCGCTCCAGTGCTGCATGATTGAAATTGGCGTGGCTCTCGGCTGGGTCTTCTCGAATTGGCGTGATAGGCGCCAGGAAGCGGTAGCCGCGGCGGTGCAGGGTCTCGATGTACCGAGGGCTTTCAGGAGAATCACCTAAGGCGGCCCGCAGCTTGGTCATGGCCTTGTTCAGGCTGCGATCGAAATCCACAAACGTATGAGCAGGCCAGAGTTTCTGCCGGAGTTCCTCTCGCGTGACGATGTCTCCGGAGCGCTCCAACAAAAGAGTCAGTATGTGAAAGGGCTGCTCTTGGACTTTTATTCGAATCCCGTGCTTGCGCAATTCGGACGCACGGAGATCGACTTCAAAAAATCCAAATCGTAGAGTTCGACCCGAACACTGAGCGGATTGCATGGCTCACGACCCCTAGATTTGGCGGAAGGGTAGCACGCGAATTCGGCGTTATCAAGACTCTCTATATCTCTCGTCATGGGCGCGCCGCCTCCCAAGGCAAACCAAATTGCAGCAGCTAGACCCCTTAGCAGTTTTGCCTCGCCATCTCTAAGACACCTATGGGTCGCAAATTCTAACTCGCTTTGATATCTCTCTATCGAAGTGTAAAATTGCGCTCGCAATGCTGTTCACTTATGCTTCCATTCCGTCGCGCAGCTCTCTCATGGTGGCGCTGGTCTCAGTTTTTCTGTTTCTCCCGTTCCTGCTATTCCCCTCCCAAATGCTCGAAGCACAATCGACGACTGCTTCAGCGGATGACCGCGTACAAGATTTGTATGCCGAGGCAAAAGCAGCGCAGGCCAGTGGCGACCTGAATGGTGCAATCGCCAAATACGAATCGATCCTGCAAATCTCTCCGCGTCTCGGCGCTGCCTATAACAATCTTGGCTCCCTTTACCTGAAGCAGCATGAGTACCGTAAAGCTGCGGCCGTTCTCGAAAGAGGCCTAAAGATTGACCCGGCGATGTCTTCCGCCTCCGCCTTGCTCGGTATCTCGCTTTACGAAATGGGCGAGTACGCCTCGGCGCGGCCGAGGCTTGAGGCAGCTCTTCGGGCCAATCCAAAGGACAACGATGCGGAATTGCTCTTGGCGAACGCTCTGATCAAGATGGGCGAGCTGGAAGCTGCGACAGTTCATCTCCAGCAGCTGGCACACCGCGAGCCCAAGGACCAGGAGGTGTGGTATCTGCTCGGCGGCGCGTACATGAAACTCGCCGAGCAGGCACTCGGAAAGCTGAATGAGATCGATCCAAATTCAGTTCTGATGCACGAAGTTTCCGGCGAGGTTATGGAAAGCATGAAGAATTTCGATGGAGCGCTGATCGAGTATAAGAAAGCTGTGGAGATGGCCCCGCAGCGGCCCGGCACTCACTACAAACTCGGCAGTACCTATTGGAGTCTCTCCATGTGGGATGCGGCCACTCAGCAGTTCGAGGCGGAACTTGCCAACGACCCGAACAATTGCACGGCGCAATGGAAAATTGGAAATATTCTCCTGGAGCAGCACCTAGACCCGCAGCTTGCAGTCACTGACATCGACAAGGCGCTCGCTATTTGCCCCACCCTCATGCCGGCTCGGGGGGACCGCGGGCGCGCGCTGATGAGACTTGATCGGAACGAAGAGGCGGTGAAAGACCTGCAGGCGGCGGAGACGGCCGACCCTTCCGATCCCAGCATCCACTTTTTGCTGGCCCAAGCGTATCGCGCGCTGGGACGCGCGCAAGACGCGAAGGCGGAAATGCAAGTGTTCACCAAGCTGGAAGAAAGCGCCCGGGCCGCAACGGCGCAGCGCGCGCAGCAAGTCTTGCAGAATAAGGAAAATCCACCGCAGGAATAAACGGAGAAAGATGTCCTTGCCGTGTTCGAGGGCCGCGCATTCGGCGTATTTCTTGCAACCGAATTCAATTCTGCTTCAGAGCTCCAAAGGATTCCTCGTTGGCAGCTTTATTTTTTTCAAGGGCGAGGAGTTTCTGGCGAAGAATGCGTTCCGTGCATGGCAGTGCAGCGGTCAAATTCGAGCTTGGCCTTTTCGGCGAGTCCCTGCTTTCGATAGACGGGGGCCAACATACAGTGGAGATTGGTACTTTGGGGAGACAACTCGAGTGCCTTCTCCAGTTCCGTTTGCGCCTTCGGCAGCTGGTCCAGCCGGGCGTAGGCCTTGCCCAAGAGTTCATGCGCTTTGGAATCTCGAGGGGAGATCTCCACAGCCTGGAGAAGATTCGCAATGGCCTCATCCGGTTTGTTCTCATCGAGAAGCAAGCTGCCTAGATCGATGTACGGTCCAGGATTCTTGACCGGCAACTGCGATTGCCAGGCAATCGCAGTTTGGTAGGCCGTGGCGGCTTCCTCGTTCTGGCCGAGACCCGCGTACGACAGTCCCAAGTTGTCTTCTGCCTTGACATTTTTCGGATCGACCTTCAAGCATTGCTCAAACGCGCTGATGGCTTCCGCAAATCGATTCTCGTTGTACTTGGTGCGGCCAAGGTAGTACCAGCCTTGGGCATCATCGGGAGTCCACTCGAGCATCTTGGTCAGCCATTTGTCGGCATCCAAGTAGTCACCCAGCAGGACATAATCGAAAGCCACGACTTTCAAATCGGCGGCGATGGGGGCACTGTATTTTGCGCCTGCGGTAAACTCCGCCAGTGAAGCCTTAGCCTTCTCGTCCCGGTCCTTGGCGTCGGAGGAATTTCGACCGAGTACCTTCGCGCCGCCCATAGGAGTCTGCACCGGAAGCGCCAGCTGGCTCTCCAGCCTTGCTTCTGACTGAATCTCCCGGAAAAGGATGTGCCCGAGCAAGAAATGAGCATTCGCGGAGTCAGGATGCACGGCGAGATATTGGCGGACCCTACGTTCCGCTTCTGAGGCCATGCCCTTATCAGCAAGCGATCTGGCTTCGGCGAGAATCGGATCGAGAGGCGGCGAAGGTTCTGATGAGTTACCCCCGCCTGCAGAGGCTTGGGCGCGATTCTGCCGCCCAGAGTCCAGCGTTTTGATGGGGGCTGACTGAGGCGAGGCTGCGCAGGCCGATTTAGGTGCGGTCCATTGCATCACAGCGAGGGCAGTGAGGACCAAGGCGATGCCCCCACGCGCCCGGGTATTTCCGGAACTGCTGATTCTAAAGGGAGTTAGGCAGCTGTTTTTGGCAGGCTTTGATGTCGGGGCAGCAAGAACGGGCGTGCAGAGGCACGTGACAAGCATGGCGAAAATTACGATGGCGATTTCGAGGAACACGACGGATTTTAACAGAAGAATTAAGTTTGCCAAGAAAAAAACCGATGACAGCCAGAACGCTAACTGCGATGGCGGCAAGGCGGCGCGGTGTTCTAAGCGTTGGGCCACTTTGGTCGACCGTTTTCTGGAGTTTGAAAGCAACGCGCAGAGTTGAGCCTTCGATTTTGCAGGTGGATTCGACGGTCTTCTCATCAGGAGAGATTCTAGGAGCGCCCGATTCAGTCTTCCTTGGAAAATAAGAAGACAGCGGCGGCGACAAATCCCTTCTCATCGCGGTCCCAACGAACGTGGCTCGGAAGGGTGCTGTATGGATTTTCTGGACTGAAGATAGGCGCTTGCTTGAAAAAAGTTTTCGTCTTTTCGAACAAAGGAGCCATGTCCTCCGACTGAATGACGATTTCGAGTTCATCTGCCGGCGGCGTCAAGAATTTCTGGCGTCAGTTTCTCAGTGGATGTTATAGTGCCTGTTCCTATGCGTTTTCTAGCGGGTCTACCGCTTTGGGGGGCTCCCGAGCGTCAGAATGTTTCTCGGCGGTTTGTTCAAAGAACCAAGGAGCGGGCGCGCTACGTGATCGATCGGCGCTCGGCGCTTATCTTTCTTTTCTCGGCGTTTGTTCCGGTCGTGCCGATTTTGGGACAGAAAACCGCGCCGAAAATGCCTGGCACAGGGTCCGGGGCCAAATCCTTTGGCGCGCCAGAAGCGACGGCAGCGAAGTTTACCGACGTCACTGCGGCGCTGGGTTTGGATTTTCGCAACCTAGCCTCTCACACTTTGAAAAAATATTTGATAGAAACGATGGGGGGCGGGGCTGCGCTCTTCGACTACGATAATGACGGCCGCTTGGATCTCTTTCTTGTGAATGGCGCGCCGCTCAGCGATCCTACCCCCAAAGGAAGGATTCCGCAGAAGACCGGGCCGCAGTATTGGAATCGGTTGTATCGACAGAAGCGCGACGGAACGTTCGAGGACGTCACGGAAGAGGCTGGGCTGCAAGGATGGGGCTATAGCATGGGCGTGGCCGTAGGTGACTACGACAACGATGGAAATGCAGACTTGTTTGTGACGGCGTATGGCGGCAACAGGCTCTATCACAACAATGGCGACGGCACGTTCACGGACGTCACGGCCAAAGCCGGGCTCAACGGCAGCGGCTGGTCCACCAGCGCGGCATGGGTGGACTTGGATAATGACGGGCTGCTCGATTTGATTGTCTTGCGCTACATGGAATGGGATTTTGACGATGTCTGGTGCGGCCCACCCAAAGAAGGCCTCCGGTCCTATTGCAGTCCTAACCAATTCCGGCCGGCAACTCCGCTCGTGTATCACAACGACGGCGACGGCCACTTTACGGAGGTCTCTAAGAAGACTGGTCTCTCTAAGGCAGGGAAAGGCTTGGGAATCGCGTTTGCCGACTACGACCGCGACGGGCGCTTGGATATTTGTGTCGCCAATGACTCCATGTTTGAATTCCTCTATCGCAACAAGGGTGACGGCACATTTGAAGAAGTGGGCTTGATGGCGGGGGTGGCTGTGGATGGCGACGGCGCGACATACGCCGGCATGGGCGTGGACTTCGCCGATTACGACAATGACGGTCTGCCCGATTTGCTCATCACCGACCTGGGCAACCAGGCCTACGCGCTATACAAGAATAACGGCGATGGCAGCTTCACCTACGCGACCTACACCAGTGGACTTGCGGACATCACCCGGCCTCACTCCGGGTGGGGTTTTCGTTTCATGGATTTCGATAACGATGGGTGGAAGGACCTATTGATCGTCCAGGGACACGATATGGATAACGTGGAGCTGACCACTCCCAATTTGCGTTACCGTGAGCCGCCCGTTTTGATTCGCAACACAGGGGGGAAATTTACGGATATTTCCTCAACCGCAGGCAGCGTTTTTAAGGAGCCTTGGGTGGGGCGCGGGATGGCCATCGGCGACATCGACAACGATGGCCGCCTGGATGCAGTGATCACCACGAATGACGGAGCGGCGCATATTCTGCGAAATGAGACGCCTACGAGAAACCACTGGTTGATTTTGAAGCTGGTGGGCCATCGTAGCAACCGCGACGGCATCGGCGCCGAAGTGAAATTGACGACTTCAAAGGGCATGCAGCTTCAGACCGTGACCACGGCAGGTAGCTATCTGTCCTCGAGTGATAAGCGCGTGCACTTCGGCCTGGGAGCGGAGGCGGTGGCCCAACGAGTGGAGATCCGCTGGCCGAGCGGGATTGTGCAAGTATTAGAGGCCGTGCGCGCCGATCAGATTTTGCAGGTGGACGAACCGCTGCACGCTGATGCGCCACGCGGAGCAGCGAATCGATAACGGACACTTCGCCGGATACCTAAAAACACCTCCAATTGTCATTCCGGAGGCGATATCGGATCAGATGTGGAGGGCAAAGGTATGTTCTACCCCAAGTGTCTTCTTTTCTCACATCGTGTCACCTGGGCGGCTTAGATCAGCACCTGTCAAACTTGCAATACAGCTGCACAAGCTCTGTAACGCAGAGAATATTTTCCAGTAAGCCGAATAGACTCAACCGTTAAGACGGGAGTAATTAGGTCACATGAAGGGCCCTTGACAGCCATAGTGCTTTTGCATTAGCGTCGCCCGCAAAAGGGGATAGTGTAAGCGCACCTCTCCGTTATTTCGCGGGGGGACGGTTGGAAGCACTCACAGGGAGGAAAAACATGGAAGCGATTTTGAGGCTGTGCAGTGGTGTGCGCAACCGGCTGGCAGTTCGCCACGGCTTGGTCGCTGGGCTGGCCATTTGCTTGGCTGTCCTCCTCTGCCCGTGCGAAGTGCGTGCGCAAGCGGTTAGCAGAATCAACGGCACGGTAACTGACCAAAGCGGTGCCGCAGTTCCGGACGCGAAGGTGACGGTGACGAACGTGGATACCAACGTGTCCCAGACGACCGTTACTACCTCTGTAGGCACCTATCTGGTCGTCGACCTCAACCCTGGCACGTATATTGTTAAGGTCGAAAAAGCTGGGTTCAAATCCTTCGTTGACAAGAATGTTGTCGTGGTGGGTGGAGCGACATCTACGGCCAACGCCACTTTGGATCCTGGCGCAGTCACGGAGACAGTTGAGGTTACAGCTCCAGAGGTCGCTTTGCAAACGGAGCAACCGGAGATCGGTACGACGATAAGCGAGACGCTTACGCAAGACCTTCCCAATTTGGTTAGTGGAAGTAACCGTCAGATTGACACTTTCATCTTTCTGGCGCCCGGCGTTACGGGCAATGGATTCAGCCACCGGATTAACGGAGGTGTGGACCAGCAGACAGAGATAATGTTCAATGGCGTTCCCGAGGCTTTTTCAGAGACCGCCGGCTTCACATTTTGGAATCAGCCGCCTTACGACTCGATAAAAGACGCGGATATTCTGACGGGTACGTTTTCGGCGCAATACGGTCTGGGGCAAGGGGTCGAGCAGTATCACACGAAGTCCGGGACCAACGCGATCCATGGCGACGCTTTTTTCTTGTACAGGGACGACACGTATCTTGGTGCTCCCGGCGCCTATTACGACCTGAATCCAAACAATGTTGGGAAGGTTGACCAGCCCAACCAAGACATCGAAAACAACTGGGGCGGGTCTGTCGGCGGACCCGTGTTCTTGCCAAAACTCTATGACGGACGAAACAAGACCTTCTGGTTCTTTAGCTATGACCGGTACAGGAAGGCGGTCGGGCAGTCTCCCATCACGCTTCCCACACCGGCGGAACTTTCAGGTGATTTCAGCAGCTTGGTCAACCCGAATAATAACAACGCCCCCATACCCATTTTCGTCCCCACCGCCTGGAAGACCAATCCCTCTCTTATACCAGCAGGTTGCTCCGTGCCAGCAAGCGGTGCTGGTAGTCCGGGAACCCAGTGGCCCGGGAACAAGATTCCGACCAGTTGTTTCAGCTCGGTTTCCGCGGGCCTATTGAAACAGTTCCCTATCCCGGCGCCGAGCAACTCGAACGTAGTCAACAACTATATCCCCACGACCATCCCGATAAACCTGCAGACGGATCTCAGCGTCAGTATTGATCATAACTTGACGTCGAAGCAAGCTATCCACGGCCTTTACTGGCGACAAAAGTACCCGCAGCCGAGCAACGCGGACTGGGTCAATAATCCTTTAAGCAACGCGTTCGTCAACACGATCTTGGGGCGCGGCTTGGATATCACCTACTCGAACGCAATCTCTTCCAGGCTCGTGTTAACTGGCGGTTTTTTATACGTTTACCAGGCCAATGATTTCTTTCCGACGCATCTGCTGTCAGGGCAGTTCCCTGGCGCTTTGCCCTCGGGTCTATCCGGGCAGCCCAATGCTTTTCCAAGCATTGTTTTTGGCGGGCCTAGCGGGGGCGGATGGGAGCCACAAAGCTGGGGGCCCGGAAACGGCCTGTCATCGACCATCAACCACAAGACGGGATACTCATACCTGGCTAACTTGCTCTACGTAAGGGGCCGGCACACCATGAACATCGGTGTCGATATCCGGAAGACGCACCAGGATGACTTCGAAGCGGGCGGCTCCGGGGGCCAGCCAGGAGCCGCAGGATTGCTGGCGTTTACCTCCGACATAACGGCAGACCCCAGCGAAACTACACCCGGCGCAAATACGGGAAATGGGTTCGCAAGTTTCCTGCTCGGAGATGTTACCTTAGGAGCTAGGGGTGGCGCGGGCAACACCAACCTCAGCAACACCTATATCGCTCCTTACTTTCAGGATGACATGCAGCTTAAGCCGCGCCTCAAGGTGAACTGGGGTCTGCGCTGGGACTTGGCATTCCCCTTTACCAATGATTTCAAGACAAACCAACTTACGTTCTTCGATCCAAATGTCGTAAATAGTGCGGAGATCAACCCTCTAACCGGTAAGCCGCTCATGGGTGCTATGGCGGAGCTGGGAACGTGCTCCGCATGCAGTGGCTGGAGTCACGAAGAGATGAACTGGCACCATTTAAGCCCCCGCGTAGGGTTTACATATCAGTTGAACAACAAGACCGTATTGCTGGGCGGCGTGTCGTGGTATTGGCTGGACACGGGGTCATTCGAATACGGCGTTAACAAGGTTGCGGTGAACTACGGGAACAACCTGAATGGCGTTGTGTCGATCGGCTCACCAAGCGCGCAGATTCCAGGCTTGGGTCAGTGGGACACACGTCCACTCCCCGGGCTACCATCGCTTGGTTTTAGTCCAAGCTTCTTTAACGGTACATCTATTTTGGGCTTTGGGCAGGTTCACGAATTGCCCAGGCATGTTAATCAAGCGTATGATGAGCAATTCGTAATTGGTATTCAACGTGAGCTGCCCTGGAACATGTTTCTTTCCGTTACGGGAGTGCACACGCATGACGTCCACTTGCCGGCGACGCTACAGTCTGGAATTCAGTCGCTTCCGTACAGCCTTATAACATCGGTTTGCCCGCAGGGCCCTACGGTCACTAAAACCACTGATTGTGTCCTCGCCCAGCCGTGGACCTCTTCGGCTGCCCAGACGTTTATGGCCAATCAGGGTACGTTCGGTCAAGTCACGTACCCCACGGGTACCTGTGGAAACCCTGGGGGGCCCGTTACGTACTACGCCCCCTATAATAGTTTCTGCCAAGAACAGGGTACGGGAACCCCTCTTTTCGTGACCAAGCTTCCCTATCCGCACATGCCCTTTGTGACCAACAACTTTGATACTTCGGGAGCGGATAAATATAATGCGCTTCAGGTGAGCCTGCAGAAGCGCACCGGCGGGGGGCTAACCTACTTGGTGTCTTATACGCTTTCGAGGTATTTGACAAATACAGATAGCGGTTTCTCAACGTTCAATTTCAGAGGTCTGAACCCGGCCAATCCCAACGCAGAATGGTCCGTAGGCAATAATGACCAGACCCACGTGCTCACCATGGCGGGGGTGTATGAACTGCCGATCGGTCCCGGAAAGAAATTCTTGAACGCCGGTGGCACGGCTAGGAAGAACTTGCTCGGCGGTTGGAAGCTTGCCATGGTCAACTACTACGAGAGTGGGACACCCCTCTCCTTGAGCGCATGCCTCGACCAGTTTAACTGCGACCCTGTAGTCGGCAACATCTTTGTGGGCAACCGGCCAAACCTTGTGTCGACCCATTTCGACTTCAACTGGAACAACTATTACAAGGGGCAGCCACTCATCAATACCGCGGCCTTTGCTCCGCCGGGCGACTGGACCATTGGAAACGCGACTCCCCGCTTTAATACCATCCGTGCGCCGGCTTACCTAGATGAAGATGTCTCGCTCTCCAAGAGGTTTTTCTTTGGCGAGCGATTCAGCGGCGAGTTGACCATCCAATTCTTCAACGTGCTCAATCGGATGCTACTGAACAACACTCCCGCTAACGGAGCTTACATACAGTGCTGGGATGGCAACGTTTGGGACCAAGCCCAGTTCGGGCGGGCCCCTACTTTTGGCAAAGCCAATTTCGCTGGACAAAATTGTCAAGGCAATACACCGAGGAGAGGGCAGGCGGAATTTAAGATATACTTCTAATCGGGCCAGGAGCCGAAGGCTCTAGACTTCGGATCTCTTTCTTGGCGCTGCTTGCTGCAGCGCGGACATTCCAAAGCCGGGGCCCTCGGGTTTCAGGGTTTTTGCAAACCCTGAGATGTAGAGGTCGCCGGCTTTGCCATCTGGAGGCGCAATGAAGCCGCGGACGAATTTCCTTCTCGGTTCGAGAATTTTCTCCCCACAAGTCGCAGTTCTCCTTGCACTGCTTCTTGAAGTAACTCTCGTTTGGGCCGCAGACAAGCCCTGGAAGACCAAGCCGTTTCAGCAATGGGACCAGAAGGAGCTTCAATCTATCCTCACGGATTCACCCTGGGTGCGGGTAACTACGATCCAGCGCACATGGCTTCCGGTTTCAGAGAAGGACGTTGCGCCCGACCCTCAGATCAACGGAGGTGTGAGGCAAATGCCCGCCGGGGGCGGCGAAGGTGCAATACGAGCTGGCGAGGGCTCGTGGAGGGAGCTGAACGTTTTCATTTATTGGCAATCCTCGCGCGTGATGCGCGCCGCCACGGCGCGTCAGGCGGTTCTGCACGGCGAAAAGGTGGACGTCGAAAAATATGCCAGCGAGCCCCAGAGCGAATATCAGATTATTCTGCGCATGGAGGACATGACCCCGTTCGTACAGCATAACGAAGAGTTTTTCAAGACCAGCACATTTCTTCAGATGAAGAAGGGTA
>QHYZ01000172.1 GCA_003225295.1 Acidobacteriota bacterium
TGGTTGAAGATGTTGAACATCTCGGCGCGGAAGTGCAGCGCCTTGGTCTCCCCCAACGCGAATTGCTTGAAGAGAGAGAAATCGCAGCTCACGAGTTTAGGGCCAATCAGCGTGTTCCTGCCAAGATTACCGATCGTGCCGGCGGGCTGCAGCACAAACGCGCTTGCGTCGTACCAGCGCTTGGGATCGCCGAGGATCGGATTGTTGGACGCGCCTGGCCGGACGTTCGGCCTTTCGTGAATGGAGAAATCAATGGTGTTCAAGTTTCCCGATTGGTTGTGGCCGAGCCGCACTTCAAATGGAGTGCCCGACTGCGCTGTCACGATGCTGTTGAGCTGCCAGCCTCTCACCAGCAGCCCGGTTAGACCTGTGCTGCCTCTTCCAAACGGTAGTTCATAGCTCCAGTTCGCCACCAGAACATGTTTCACTGAAAAGCTCGAAAGGCCGCGGTCCGCCTTGCGGTCATAGAAATCAATCGAATATTGGGTGGTGTTGTCGAAATCCTGGGAGTTAATGCCGCTCGATTCGTCAATCGAGCGGGAGAAAGTATATGAGAGTTGCGCGCGCAAGCCACCCGAGAGTCGTTTGGTCACGCCCGCCTGTAGTGCGTTGTAGAAGGATTGCGCATCGGTCTCGCGCTGAGTGACGCCACCAAAAGTCGCGTTGCGGCGACCCAGCGACGGTTGGTAAGTCTTTACACCGTTTACGAGGATCGATGGGGCTAAGTTGGCATCAGCAACCCGAATCAGGTGGAGCCCGTGAGAGCCTGCATAGCCGAGCGTCAGGTCCCAATTACCAGGCAGAGCGCGCTGCACGCTTAAGTTGTACTGCATGATATAAGAGGGTTGCAGGTCGTAGTTCACCGTCTGGAGATTGGCCTTGAGATTTCCGGCAGGACAGCCTCCCGTTGGGCCGCCGGGAACTCCGCAGACTGGAGCGTTCGCGTTGAAACCTTGCACGGCATTCGGAAATGGGGGATTTGTTCGGCTCGTGCGCGTCGTAAATGGTGGATTGAGGCTGCCCGAAAATACATAATACTTGGGCAGAAGCTGGTCGTAGAAGATCCCAAACCCAGATCGCACCGAAGTCTTTCCATTCTTGAACGGATCCCAAGCCAAGCCAATTCTCGGCGCAAAGTCCTTCAGTGCCGGGTTGGCGTACCAGGGGTCCCCAATGACCATGGCAGAGTCTGAAATGCTGCGGAGGTTGGAGATTTTCCCGTTTACTTCTGTGGGGACTGTGGCGAACTCGTATCTTAGGCCCAAATTGAGGGTTAAATTTGGTTTCCAACGATAGTCGTCTTGCACGAAAGCCGCGTAGAAAGATTGCCGGAAGCCCCGATCCGGATCAATTCGCCCCGGCACAGCGAAGTTGAACGACGAAGGCGTGCCCGTCAAGAAATTCGCCAAGCTTGTGAAAATCATGATGCCGCCCAGCTGGCTGGTCGTATGCTGATTGAACTGCATGCGCTGGCCCTCGCCACCGAAGCGCAAACCGTGAGCAGCCTTTGTCCAAAACAGCGTGTCATGCCACTGGTAGTTATTCAGGTGATCGTTCCGCGGTAGGCGGTAATCACCCACCATCTCCGTCACCAGTCCCGAAATCGTCAGGAACCCGAACTGCACGCCGCCCGCCGACGGAGGTATCCACCAAAGGTTTGGCGGCACATCTACGGTGCGTTGGTTATCAACCTCAGATGTCGACCGCGCGAAGCTCACGCGCAGCGTATTCAACAGTCTCTGTGAAAACGTGTGTACGTGTTCAAGCGTCACGTATTGATTGCGCGAGCGCTCCTTAAAAAAGACGTCCGGCGGCTTATTGTTGATCTGCCGGTCGACGTTGCCGTTGTCGAAGGTGTAGCGGCCAAACAAGATGTCCTTCTCGGAAAAGTGATGATCGATCCGGCCCTGCGCGAAGTATTCATCCGTGGGTTGGCTTCTCGTGAATGAGTACTCGGCAACGCCGCCCCCGAGCACCCGCCCGTTCGCCCGCGGGAACAGAATCTGTACTAGTGAACTAACCGCGCCAGTAGCCGAATTGCGTGCGTTATCATCCAGCACATTCGTTAAGCCCGTTACTCCCAGCTGCTCCTTGACGGCCTCGAAAGCCCCGAAGAAAAACGTCTTATCCTGCCGAATCGGCCCGCCCAGTGTTCCCCCGAATTGATTGCGCTTAAAAGGCGGAATGCGATTTGTCGCCGGATCAAAGTAGTTCTTCGCGTCCAGCGCCGAATTACGCAGATACTCAAACAAGTTCCCATGGAGTTTGTTAGTTCCCGACCGCGTAATCGCATTGATGATGCCACCTGAAGATCTGCCGAACTCCGCCGAATAAGAATTCGTCAGCACCTGGAATTCCTGCACCGTCTCCACGCCCAGCAGCACGCCGGCCACCGACCCCGGTGTTTTGTTGTAAACATTGTTGATGTCAGAGCCGTCCAAGAGGAAACTGTTCTGCTCCGGACGCGCACCGTTAATAGTGATTTTCTTTCCACGTCCGCCCACTGCGTCGCTTCCCGCCGCGACCGCGGCGTTTACACCTGGCTGCAAAAGTGCCAGCTCCTGAAACGAGCGCCCATTGAGCGGCAGATCATTCATCTGCGAGCGGTTCACGGTCCCGCTCAGCGCTGCGGATGCCAGATCGATCGGCGGGGCCTCGTCAGCGCTAACGTTTATGCGTTCAACGCCGCCCGTAATTTCCAGTTTGACGTCCAGCACCGCATCTTGCCCGATCGTCAACTTAATGCCCTTCAGCACCACCGGCTGAAAGCCCGCCACCTTAACGCGCAGCTCATACTCTCCCGGAGGCAGCAGTGGTTCGCGATAGCGGCCCTTATCGTCCGTAATAAGAGCTCGCACCGCGCCTTGTTCGGCGTTGCGGATTTCGATCGCCGCGCCGGGAACAAAACCCCCGGACGGGTCGTAAACTGTGCCTTGTAAGCTGGCCCCTACCGTTTGGGCCAAACAGGTGCTGGTATTGACAACCAATGAAAGAAATAGCACTCCCCAGGCAGCTCGCATAGCACACCCCTTTCACACAAAACTAGCGATCTGTTTTCGGTACGATACGCCCAAAATCGTCCCAACGGCCATACAAATGAATTCCCGCCAAGTCTGCTGGCGAAAGACATCCGCGGCCGCGGACATTCCACTGCTCAAACCTTGCTTGCAACTCAATCAAGAGAATTTCGCGGATTCGAAACAGAAGCTCGCCTAGCTCCGAAGCAAAATGCCCGCATAGCACGGCTAGTGCCCGATTAACAGCGTTCACGCCGATGTGGAATCCGTCGCGGATCCTGGCCGGTCAAAGGGACGTGAAAGCCACTATACGTCCACTGGCCCTTTCCCCGTCGTCCAGAGCGGCGGCTCACGGCTATGCTCAGTGTGAAATTCAGCGTTTGAATTCACGTCTTGCCGGTCGTTCAGTGTACGGCTACTTCAACCGAATTCTTCACTGAAAAAAGGCGAGCGACGCTTGCTTTGAATCGGTCCCAGGCGATGCTCCATTGACTCGGGAGATTCGCAGGCGGGTTACGCTCGATGTGTTCAACCTGGAGAAATCCGGTTGGGATAGTAAACAGGGCAGGATCTAAAGGACCTTCGACAAATTGCGTCAGCCGCATCTCCCTGCTGGAGGTATGCTCTTTCTTCGCGCCATCGGGCAGCGCAATTGCCTCCCGCGAAGTTATTTTCCACTCAATCGCGAAGCCCTCTTCCGGCACCCCGTTGTCTATGAATTCGATCTTCTCGATCGGCATGTTCCCTGCCGTCAGAAAGGCGTGGGCATGGACTCGCTTACCTTCGGGCATATGTCGGTCGCAAGAAATACTTGTATCAACGTCGATGTACCATCCGTCGGTCACCGTTTCCTGGGCATCGGATCTTGAGCCCTCAAGAGGAATCTGTTTTCTCGTCGTGATGATATGCCTCGCCGCATGGCCAAAGAATTCCTTCCGCTCGCCTGTGTCCACGGTCGTGATTTCAATCCGCAGGGTCGGTTTGCCGGAGGCGACAACATCCGGCACTTTCAGTCCGCGCGCTTCTCTTTCTTCTTTGCTCAGCGGCTTTGGAGGATAAGAGCTTTCCACATACTCATCGGCATCCAGATTCAATTCGAACATCTGTCCCAGATCGCACCGCGTAATCGACGCAAGTTGCGGGCCGTAGTGTACGCCGATCCGATTTCGATATTCTGCCCGCCTGCGATCCTTCTCTATGTAGAAAGTTTGGTCACTCGATATGCCTTCAGACATATGACGTACAGTCATTTTTAGACCAGATGCATTCGATGCGTGGAGCAATGGAATTCCTAAGATTAAGAACCAAACAGGTGAGATTCGCATCGCCAATCCTCCCCTGGATACATTGCCGATTTACGGCATCGGATTCAAGCTAGCATTATGTCAGTCTTTATATTGGAGGAATAGATTGCGCGAGCTCCCGATTAACGCCCTATCGTACACGTCGGTATTATGAGCAAATAGGATTTAGAGAGTCTCGAACTAGCTGGAGAAAGTCTTGATGGGGATGGTCATTCCTCCGGACAAGTTCAACGGCTAGATTCATTCCTGTTGGATAAGATTATTCGACCTGTTACTAATAAGAGACAGGAATCCAATGAAACGACATCTTCGAAGGCCGGGTGGCACCCACCTCTTTGCCCTCGTTCTTCTAACCCAAAGCCCTTGAAGGCACGTCCGGGATGCGGCTTGGGTTCCAGTCGTTCCTAGCGGCACATCAGCTTGCTCCGGAGAGCATCCGCTATTCGGACTATGTGATTGTGCGATTACTCTTTGAGGCGACGCGGGATGCGGGGTTCTGGAACCTGCATTGGGCAATTACGGATCAGCCGCCGAATTCGGACAGGATTTGGCAACAATGGAAGAACGTTGAGAAGCCATCTGCTTTGAAATCAACGGCTACGGCGGAGTGCGATGAGCTTTCGGCGCTATACGCTTTTCTTGTGGAGCGAGCCGCGGTAAAAAGCGTGGGACTGTTTTGGCCGGCACTGAATCATACGGTCGCGGTGTGGGTGGTGAGGCCAACGACGGGACCCGTAGTGCGCGTGGTGGTGCCCACGTCACAGATATTTCTCGACGAAACTGACCGCTTTGACACGAAGAAATTTAATCCCTGGCGTCAGAAAACCATCTACGAATACACACGCCGCGACGTCTCGGACACTTATGAACTTCCCAAGCCTCTCTTCAACTACTTCGTCCAACAAATGGACAAGTATGCGGGCGCTTCCGACGTGACGCTGCAAGAATTGCGTTATCTGCGGGAGGGGGTCTTTTTGAAGTCTTGGACGCCGGAACAGGCGGCTGGCGAGGCGCTGAAGAAGCGCAGTGCCTTGGGGGCCGGTGCAGTCGAAGACTTGGCGGCGTTGCAGAATTTCGCGCAGGATATGCGCCCCGGGAATCGCCAGTAAAAGGGTGCGGGCTGAAAAAGCTGCGAACGAGCGCTCGGGAATCTCAAAGTGATTTCTCTGGGAGCCGCGCGGTGTTACCAAACTCTGTGTGCGGAGGGCCTGGATGCGATTGGGGAATGATCCGACGAAGGAGATAATTACTATTATTTTGTCACCAAGTTCTGACAAATCCATCTGGGAGTCTCCAATCGGGAATCTCGCGTGACCGGATCATGAGGCAGGCCGACGTAATCCACATGCCTGGTTCAAACAGCGTTCCCGTAAATGTGGAATCCGCCAGAACCGGGAGTTAGTGGCGTTGTTTCTCGGACAGACATTAACAAAGCAAGCGAATGCGGAGAGTTCAAGCCGTTGGAATGAGCGGTTCGTGTCCGGTTCAGCACAACGGCTCGTCCGCCGCCGGGCGGCTACGTCCTAACGCCGTCATCGGTAAAGTAGGTTTCCTACCTGTGAGCGTTCCAAACGAAAACGAGCACAACGAAACAAACGACCGCACCCCATGCAATGAGGAAAGCTACCAGCACCTTTTTCGTCGGCTTTCGCCATATTTCCCTTTGTGGCTCAAGGACAGATAGAAGCGCATAGAACAACAGCGGCAAGCCGAGGAGTATTTTGACCGCTAGCCACAAGTTGTCTTTCTCTTTCGTCATACGAGAGAATGTACTTTAAATCTCGGTCCAAGTCCTGGGAAGCGCGGTAATCGGAAATCGGCGCGTAGCGTCCGACTTGGGTTTGGATACCAAGGCCGCGAATTAGGCGCCAGCCAGCTTCGCTTCAACGCGGCTGGCTGAGCTGCTTCAGCTTCTGCTCCGCGCTGTCGCGGATTCCCTTGCGCCGATCTTCCGGATCGGTGGTGTCGTGCGCCAACAACTCAATCGCCTTCAGCGCATTCTGCCGCGCCAAATCGTTCTGCCCGTCGGCAAGGTACGCGTCGCCGAGGCTGTCGTAAACATTGGGTGAATTGGGGTACAGGCTGGCGTTGAGCTTGAGAATGGCGATCGCGCCCTTTTTGTCGCCGTCCTGAAGATGATCGTAGCCGAGGCGATTGAGGACCAACTCGGAAACCACCGGGCCATTCGGATCTTTGCCAGAGGCTGCGGCATATAGCTGCGCTGAGTTGGCCGCGGCGCCGGGCTGGTCGAGCGAGTCAAGAAACTGCGTTTCCGGCGACACGTTCGGCGGGCCTTTCGCCGTGGCGACGTTGGGCGAACGCACGGCGATGGTGACCCAATCCACAATGGTCGCGGGAAGCTCCGGGTGCGCGGCGAACATCTCCACGCCGTGGCCGCCAGTCTTGTAGCGTACGAATTTCGTATGCGCATTGGTCGAGAACGTGGAAAGCCATTGCATCAGGTCGGAGACGCCGGGATCGGTGTCGTCTTCGGCGGTGGCCAAGAACAGTGGCAGCGAGGGATGCGCGCGCAGAAAATTGCGTCCGTCCAGGTCGGTGATTTCCGAGAGCAGCACCAGCGCCTTGATTTCGGGGTGCTTCAGGGCCAGGTGCACGGACTGGTTGACGCCGCAGCTTGCTCCGCCCGCGACGAGAATACCCGGAGAGACGGTGGGTTGAGCGATCAGAAATTTGTAAGCGGTTTCCACGTCCAGTGGCATCTTTTGATTGAACACCAGGTTGATCTCTTCTGGCGTGAGCTTGTCGATCGGCGTGCCTTCCGAATCTCCGTAGCCGCGCAGGTCCACCGTCATGACGTTCATGCCGGCCGCGGTCATGCGCGTGGCAAGGTCGTCCCACACCTTGCGCTGCCGGTTGCACTGGTGCAGCAGCAGCACGCCGGGCCCCGACGCCGCGGCGCCAGAAAATGTCCCTTTGAGTTTGAGCCCGTCGGGAGCCATTAGGTCCACGACGTGCGGCGCAGGAGCCTGCTGCGCTGCGACGGCGAAAGCGGGGACTAATAACACAAAAAGCGTTTTGCAAAGGTTACGTGCCAGCATGCAGAACCTCCATCAGGTTATCTATTTTGACTCAACCCACCCTCGAGCGTGAGCAATCGGACAGTGGCCAATGTCGCGAAGTTTCACGCGGTTTTGGTACGAACTTTTCCGGTAATAACCCACTAATCGGGCACTTTCCGAAATCTGTCCGGAGCATTCAGCCTAGCGCCACTATTTTCCGCCCAGTCGCCCGTGAGCATCTGCCCGTCGCCCGATAAACTCCCGTGGTAGCGATACGGAGGACCAATGTCGCCGGGCCTTTCAAAATCCAACTCTGGCGCGGTCGCAGAGTACACACGTAGGAGTTCGCCGTTGCGTCGGTCGCTGGAAGCAATGACTCGGTCTAGCCATGCAGAAAGTGTTCCGTCGCTCGACTGTCGAATGTGGAGGCTGCCGGACGCGAGATAGGGTTTGCCGGACGCCGTCGTCCAATCACCCACAAATGGGTTTGCAGTGACACCGGGCTTCGGTTCGGGTCGCCTCAGTACCACGTTAGGAGCCTGACCGGGGCGGGACCATGTACCCGACCATTCGTGAGAACTCGATGAGAACGTCAGTCCAAATCGAATGACTTCAAATCCTCGACGTCTACGAAATGAATGCGCAGATGGCTTCCGTCGAAAAGCGTGAAAGAGTGGTCATCCTGCGTGTTGTACGATTGTGCAGCCGCTCTTTCATTCGTCCCGAAATTTCCCGAAGTTTCCTTGCCTGCGTCCCGGTGGTACACGCGAATGTTGATTGTTTGCCAGTTGGAACCGGTCTCGATAGTCAGAAAGATGCCGTCGATTCCAGACGCACCCGTCGTCTCCCACGGGCCTTCAATTAGTTCGGTATTGGTGCTTGGTATCTGCGTGTTCTCTTAGCCCGTGCAAGGAAACGGGCTGATTGAGATAAGGCATACCAGATGAAGCAGCATTGGAGGTTTACTCCTTAACTTTAACAGGATATGACCTACTTGCTA
>QHYZ01000173.1 GCA_003225295.1 Acidobacteriota bacterium
GCCATGGTAAATTCGTGGATGTCCCAGCCGAAGAGCTCGGAATAGAATTTCTTCGCCGCAGTCTGGTCTGTCGTGGCTAGTTCGATCCAGCAGAAGTCGCCGGGCACGTGCTTCTCGACACGCAGCATTTGCAAAGTATCACTCTGTCTCACTTTCCGGGCAAGCTTACAATCGGTGGTGACTGGCCGGAAACGGCGATTGAGGAGATCACTGGCGATGTCATCGAACGGGACTTCGGGACAGTTTCGCCGCATTCACATCGACGAGTAGCGCGTTATCGGGCTCTGAGTGGACTCGCCAAGACTTCATCTTCAAAACATTCAGTTCTGTGGTAGAGCGTTGTTTCAGAGCTTGGAGTTATTGCGAACCGACTGCACCACTTGACGGATCGCATCAATTACAACGTCAGGCCTATCAATGATGACGAAATGCCCGCTCTTTTCCGCAACGATCTGCTTGCTGTTTTGAGAAAGGGACAACAGCTCAGTCTGCAATTTGGCGTAATCAGGGCCGAGAGCTTCATCCGTGCTGACATCAACGAGCGGCTTGTCGCCGAGTGGGTGACTGTATTCCTTGTGCCGCCGAACTTCTGACTCCAATTTTGTCATTGACAAGAATAGAATGATATGTCATTCTATACTTGAAACCGGGAGGCTAACGATGATCGACAACAAGTATGGTAGTAGCCGCAACCGCTTTATGGTTCTCTGCCTGTTTTTTCTGTGCTGGGTCCTGATTCTTCCTGGAACACTCACCGCTCAAACGTCACAGCCCCCGGCATCCGCAGCGGTAATCATGGTGGAGATCCAATGTAAGCCCGGAACAGCGGAGCTGTGGCGAGAGTCGTTCGAGAAAGAGACGCTTCCTGCGATCCGCGAAGCCATTCAGAAGGGCGATGCGTTCACCAATTTCACCTATCTGGAAGCACCACTTCCCGTTCAGGATGTCGATTTCGTTCTGCTCTTCGAGCTGAAGAGCTTTGCCTCCTTGGACACGCGTCGAATTCCTCCGCATTACGATGTGCTGCTACGCCGCCTTGGTCCAGAGCGCTTTGCAGCATTGGAGAAGGAAACGGGAAATTGGGAGAAAACCGTGCGCGTAAGCGTGATGCGGTCTTACAAGGTGAAGTAGATGACTTCCGTTGTCGTCACTGGCGCTGGCGGGTTTATCGGACGCCGCGTAGTGTGCGCAGCCAACAGTGCCGGGTATGGCGTTACCGCCATGGTTCGAAAGCCTTACCCCGATGCCGTTCATAGCGTGATCCAACACGACCTGAGCCTCCCGTTGGACAAGCTGCCTCCAGCCGATTGGATTTTTCATCTTGCTGGAGCTTATGCCGGTGCCGGTGACGAAGAGCTGCAAAATGCGGACCTGGCTATGGCACGCAACGTCATTCATTGCGGCCTTGCGGCGGGAATCAAAAACTGGATCTTCGCCAGCGCTGCCGAAGTATACGGCGATGTTCATGGCACAGCCACTGAGGAAGCACCCACTGAACCGGTGATTCCGTATGGCCGGATCAAGCTCAAGGTGGAACGCCTTCTCCTGGAAAAGACCAAAGACATTTCCAACTGCAGAGTTGTTATTCTCCGAATCGGGGAAGTCTATGGTTCAGAGAGCCGATTGATCACTGAACTGACGGCACGGTTGAAACGAGGTTTCTGTCCCTGGCCTGGGACAGGGGACGTTCCACTCAGTTTCGTGCACGTTGATGATGTTGCCCAGGCATTCTCATGCGTTGTGCGGAGTGCCCCGGCCGGCATTTCGGTCTATAACGTGGCCGACGACGTGCCAGCGACTTGGCTCGATTTCTCGGTTCGAGTCGCTCGGCTTTTAGGAACTCGGCCTCCCGTATTTCTTCCGGAAACGGTGGTCCACCTCTATGCGACGTGCGGCACGCTGGCTTGCCGAGTCACCCGACGCGAGCCGATTTTGACAGCACATGCCGTACGGCTCATCACCACGCCTAAGGCGCTTTCTAATACTCGTCTAAAACACGAGCTGGGGTTCGAGCCGCGCTACCCCAAATATTCCGAAGGACTGGAGGAAGTATTTCGTGGCTTATCACACCACTCCTAAGATGGCAAAACGGAAGGAAGCGCACCGAGCAAATCTGCTGCAGGTAGCCATCCGTTTGTTCGGCAAGCAAGGCTACCACGCCACGACTGTGCCGAGGATCGTGCGCGAATCGGGGAGTTCCACAGGCGCTTTTTACTTCTATTTTCAGAAT
This sequence comes from Acidobacteriota bacterium, assembly GCA_003225295.1. GTDB lineage: Bacteria > Acidobacteriota > Terriglobia > Acidiferrales > UBA7541 > Acidiferrum. The sequence goes on from QHYZ01000173.1 coordinate 2,231, forward strand.
AAGGACGACATCTTTGCCCGCGCCCTGGAGTTCATTGGAGAGCAAATCACTGGTGCGCTGAACAAGGCGATGGCCAGCGCCAGTGGGGACACCGTCTCTCAGATGAGGCTCGCCGTGGAAACGTTCATTTTGTTTTTGGCCGAACATCCAGATGAGGCTCGCATCTTGATCGTTGAGTCCTCGGGGTTGAGCCCAAGGTTGTCCAAGGTTCGTCGCTCTATCATTGCCAGCCATTGCAGGAGCGTCGAACAAGCCCTGATTAGCATTTCTGATTCTCTTCCGAAGCTAGATTCGAAAGTGGTCGCAAGGTGCTGGGTGGGAGCGGTGCACGAATCCGTGTACCACTGGCTGGAATCTCCCATAGAGAGGCACATTTCGGCTGAGGCGCTAGCGAGAGAAATCTCCGGGTTTAATTTGCGAGGGATCGGAGCGGGAAAGGAAAGTACATGAAAAGGCTGCTGGTGATGTTATGCATGGCCACAACAATGGCTAGCGCTCAATCGCGAACCTGCGATCTTAAGGAATCTGAACAACAAGTGCGCCAAGTCATTCAAAGAGTGATGGACCTACGTTCACAGCAGGACGATCGTTTCCTTTCATTTTACGCAAGTGACGAGTATTCATTTCCGGGCGAATCATGGGTCTTCCAGCGGCAAGAGCGTGCAGCGGAGCGCACTCGCGAGACCAAATCCGCACGTCAATCTGGAGAAACTTGGCACATGGAGATCCGCGATCCTCATTTGAAAGCGGGATGCGACATTGCCTGGATAGCGGGCATCGTGCACGCCCAACAAGTGGATTCGCACAACATTGCTGGGTCTGAAGCGGAATGGCGGCTCACGGCGATACTGGAGCGACGAGATTCGGGCTGGCTGATTGTTCACCAACACTCGTCGCTACCAATCCCTGATCCGCAGCAATGGTGGAAGAGGGCGCAAACAACAGGTAAACCGTAGTTTATTCGTCGGCGAGTGAAGGAGTGGAGGACTAAGCAAATATCCGCACTAGTAGGCACGGATCGAAAATCTCACACCCATCACCGTTTCGGAATGGCCTGGGTTACGTTTGCGCTTGCAGTCGCGGTCCATGTCACGGACGAGGCGATGCACGACTTCTTGTCAACTTATAATCCGAGCGTCCGGTCCATTCGGGCTCGATTGCCATTTCTCCCACTCCCAACGTTTAGCTTCGGGGTTTGGCTCGCTCTCTTGATAACAGGCATTTTCTTGCTGCTTTGCCTTTCCCCTTTCGCTTTTCGTAGAGACTCTTGGCTGCGAACCGTCTCTCGGCCCTTGGCCATTCTTGTGGGAGTGCTGAATGCCACTCTTCACATCGGCAGTTCCATCTATTTTCACCGCTGGATGCCAGGTGTGTACAGTTCGCCTTTGCTCCTGCTTGCAGCCCTCTATCTCCTCGTGAGTTCGCGGGCTCGTGACTCCATCGTGGAATCTTGGTTGTGCATTCAGCGGAGAAGCAGCCCGTAAGTTGTCAGTCTTAGCTTCATTGTGCGCTTCTTTGGGGAGGGATCCCTTCACCCGGTAGGGACCGGACAACCATTCGATCTGGATCTGTTGCGAACTGCCAACACGATTAGGAGCGTATCGTCGGCTAACAAGAAGTAATTCTGTTTCTTTCCGGGGTAGAGAAATCTACAAAGCGCAAAACCCCGAATTTCTGTGTTCATCTTAGGAAACTACGGGAAAGCTATGGTGCAACGGCAATCGATTACATCCATGGAAGTACATCCACAGACCGTGATTTTGAGATTGCCGAAGAGAAAATTCGCATGGAGATTGACAAGGCTGCAAACCACATCAAGAAACTCAAGGCTCGGCGTGACTCTCTTCCTGCTCGCGTGACAGTTGCGGATGCCCAAAAGGGCCAGGAGATGGTGAAACTTTCTACCGAACGCAAACACCTAACCAACGTTTTGAAAATGGTCGCATACCAGACGGAGAGCGATCTGGTTGAGCTGATTCGCCCCCATTACAGCCGCGTTGAAGATGAAGGGCGTACTTTCATTCAGATGGCGCTGCAGGATACCGCGGACATCGAGCCCGGGGAGGACCACCTTCGGATAACGCTAGCCCCACTCAGTTCGCCACATCGGTCGCGTGTCCTCGAAGCCCTTTGCGAGACACTCAACAACACGAACACGTTATTCCCGGGCACCCGGCTTCAAATGCGTTATGTGGTCGCATCCTCCTGTCTTGAAGCAAAAAGCGGACAGGTTACCGACAACCCATGTCAGGAGTTCTGAAGTTACTGATGTAGCTGATTGGTTGCTGAGAAAGCCGGACCCGCTGAGGCTCCAGGTGACCGCATTGTTGGAGGAACCCTGGACGGTTGCCACAATACCAACCGTCTGGTTCTGCTGGATTGTTTGCTGCTCCGCTGGCGTCAGGCTGACGGAAATCACCGGCGGAGGAAGGGAAGTCGGGCTCGA
>QHYZ01000045.1 GCA_003225295.1 Acidobacteriota bacterium
GCTGGCACACCCACCTGACGCGCCAGCAGAATGTGCTCGCGGGTCTGCGGCATCGGCCCATCCGTCGCCGCCACCACCAAAATCGCTCCATCCATCTGCGCCGCGCCGGTGATCATGTTCTTGATGTAATCCGCGTGCCCCGGGCAGTCCATGTGCGCGTAGTGCCGGTTCGCCGTTTCGTATTCTACGTGCGACACCGCAATGGTGATCCCGCGCTCGCGCTCTTCCGGAGCGTTGTCGATCGAATCGAACGCGCGGAACTGCACCTTGGGGTTGTGCTTGGAGAGCACCTTGGTGATCGCCGCCGTCAACGTCGTTTTGCCATGATCAATGTGACCGATGGTCCCGATGTTCACGTGCGGCTTGCTGCGCTCGAATTTCTCCTTCGCCATGTTCCTTTAACCTCTCATCGCGCTTGTCGCTAACCATCGACCGCGCTGCAGCTCAAAATCTGGAGCGGGGGACGGGATTTGAACCCGCAACCATCACCTTGGAAGAGTGAGACTCTACCGTTGAGTTACCCCCGCCCGGTGTTGCTCCCAACTTTTTCCCTGCCGCGGCTCGCGCCGCCCCACTCAATCCTTGGAGCCTGGGACCGGGATTGAACCGGTGACCTCGTCCTTACCAAGGACGCGCTCTACCAACTGAGCTACCCAGGCCGAACCCATGTCCCTATCGAAATTCGTCCTTAGCGACGCACATGGTCCGCTGCGGCGCTGGTGCCCCGAATCGGACCGCGTTCGAACATCGCTGGATGCGATTGCCCTGCGGTTTTCTCTAAACCCACAACGAGATAGTGGTGGACGGGGAAGGATTCGAACCTTCGTAGCCCGCAAGGAGCGGCAGATTTACAGTCTGCTGGTTTTAGCCACTCACCCACCCGTCCCGTGAAAACTTTTGGAACGCAAACTACGGGTCCCGATCTTGTCTTCAACAACTTAGAAGCATGCTGGGCAAAAACACAAAAAGGACTCGTGTCAAAAGACACCAGCCCGTTCGTTTTTTCCCTCAGGATTCGCTCCGCCCTCGCTCCCCGGCAACAGTTGCTGGTGGAGCTGGCGGAGGGAATTGAACCCCCGACCCTCTGATTACAAATCAGATGCTCTACCAGCTGAGCTACGCCAGCGCCGCTCAAACCGGGTAAGAATAGCAGAAGAGGAATAAGAATTGCAAGGGGTTGCCAGCAAAGGTAGCACGTGGAGGGCCAGCCCTGTGGAAAACGGCGCGCCCCCTTGTCCACCTGGACACCCGTTATCCTGTCTGTCATCTATCGTTTACCACATAAAGCGGTCAGCCGAAACGGCCCCCATCGAAGCCGCGAAAAGGCGTCGTGCGAAGCGCCTTTTCTCCCTCGGATTTAGATGCCGGGAACCCCCTTTCCGATGGGACAATGGCATACCCAGCACCCCGGGATGCGAACGGTAGGGAGACCATGAGGAAACGGACCTGGATCATCGGCCTGTCGGCCGTGGTCATCGTTCTGGGCGCAGCCGTCGCCTTTTTCGGATATCGGAAATGGGGCCTAGCGCACGGCGCTGCGCGCGAGGAGGCACTGGCGCTCCTGCCCACGGACGCCAGCGCGGTGGTGTTTGCGGATTTCGACGAACTCCGCCAAGCGCCCTTCATGGCCAAACTTTACGCCTGGGCACCGCAACCGCCAGTGGACGCCGATTACGCGCAGTTTGTCAAAGAAACCGGATTCAATTACGCTCGCGACCTCCAGCGCATCACCATGGCGGTCGGCAAAGGTGGACCAGGCTCCAGTTTGTTTTCAATTCTTGATGGAAAATTCGACCGGCAAAAAATCTCCGCCTATGCATTGAAGACCGGTTCGTCGGTAAGAACGGACGGACGCGAGATTTTTTCTCTGCCGGTCAGTGGAACGGCCAGGAAAATCTATCTTACCTTTTTGAGGAATGATCGAATCGCGGTCACCGATGATCAACACCTGGCCCTCCTCAGCGACGCAAAAAAAAGGGCTGAGGACGCTGCGGACTGGCGCGCGCGGTTCGAACGTCTGGCGGGCTCGCCGGTATTTGCCGTGATCCGGCAAGACGCCGCCATCGGTACCGCGCTCGCCGCCCAGGCTCCCAGCGGTCTCCGCTCCCCACAGCTCTCTACATTGCTCGATCAATTGCAGTGGATCACCCTGGCAGGAAAACCGGAAAATGATCGGCTGCGCGTGGTGGCCGAAGGAGAATCGACGGTGGAAGCGACGGCCCGGCAACTCGTGGACCTGCTGAATGGGGTGGTCATACTGGCACAGTTGGGACTCAATGATGCCCAGACCAGGCAACAATTGGATCCGGCGGCGCGCCAGGCTTACCTGCAACTTCTGAGGAGCGCGGAGGTCTCCAAAATCGACCGCGGAGATAGCCAATCGGTCCGCGTGGTATTCGAAATCACGCCGGAGTTTCTGGAGACCGCCCACCGGGCTGCACCCGTCATGCCGGACTCCACACCAAACAAACCGCGCGCAGGTAAAGCCAGGAAAGGCCGCACGTGACAATACCGTGGAGAAAATTCGCGCTGGACATCCCGCCGACGGGAAACTGCGCGCGCCAAAAGAATTGCCGGGCCCCGGCCCGCCGCTAGGCCATCGGCAGAATTTGAATCAAGAATCAGTCACCCGCAGGAGTGGATTTCATATAGCGCCAAGGATTGATGGGCGCGTTGTTCATGCGCACTTCGTAGTGCACGTGCGGACCAGTTGAACGGCCGCTGATGCCGGTGTAGCCAACCACCTCGCCGCGCTTGACGCGCGCGCCGGCCACGGCAGAGAACGCCGAAAGGTGCGCGTACCAGGTGGTGATTCCGAAACCATGATCAATAACCACCAGCCGGCCGTAGCCTGCATGATTCTCGGCGATGGCGATGATGCCATCCGCAGTGGCGTGAACCGGAGCCCCGTAATCGGAAGCCACATCCACGCCGGTGTGGAATGCGCCTTCACCGCTGAACGGATCCAAGCGCTCCCCGAAGCTATCGGTAATGTGACCGAGGACCGGCCAGATCGAAGGCGTATACATGGAGTCGGCAAAATACGTCGGGGAGAGCAAGTGCAGCCCACTGCTGGAGATGGCGATCACCGCGGCATTGCGCTTTAAGAAAGTGTACTGCTCGATGGAGCGGTCGAAAGCATCCTGGGCATCTACCGGACTGTCGCTCTGATCGAACGCCGCCGGATGATAGCGCAGCACTCCGTAGGTCATGGCCACTTCCGTCGCCAGGGACTGCAGAGAATCAAGGCGCTGGTTGGTGTCGTTGACGGTGCCCTGAAGTTGCCGATACTGCTTCTTGAGGGTTTCCTGATCGTGGCGCAGGGCGTTGTAGTTGCCGACTTTCCAAAGCATTCGCGAATAGGAGCCCACCGCCACCGTCACGCTGATGGCCCCGATAAGCGCCAGCACGGCGATACCGTGCAGCACATAAGCGGGCACGATGACTTTCCGGAGCTTGCCCGGAGTGGACGCGATAAAAAATGTGTAGCTCTTACCCCTCATGAATACCGGGCCCCTCAGGCCTTTACTTTTGACGTTGGCGGGCGATTTACCCGGGTACCCGCTGGAACCTGAACTTCAACCAAAATCTGAACCGTGAGCCTTGGTTCGCGACCTAGCACATACTAAATTCTGTAGAGTTGGACGTCAACCCTGTATTTTGTACTTTGAAGGTCAGGCGGTTAGAACCTGCCCCCCTGCACCAAAGGCCAGGTAACCATAGAGGGTCGACAAGTCTCCGCGTTCGAACGCCTGGGTTGCCAAAGACCGGCCGAGCATCAGAGGCTATACTATCGCCCGCAAATAGTCGCTCTAGAGCGAGAGAGAACCGATGCCGCGGAAACAGCAGAACGAGGATGCGCTCCTCGGGAAGATTTGGGACAGCTTCCGATCATCGCCGGGACGTGGAGCTGGGCGATCCGTCTCTCTGGGAATCGGCGATGACGCGGCACTCTTTTGTCCGAAGCACGGCCACGAGATCATCCTCACATGCGACTGGTTCCTCGAAGGGACACACTTCTTGCCCAAGAAGCATCCGCCGGATGCCGTGGGTTGGAAGTGCCTGGCCAGGGCGGTCAGTGATATAGCGGCGATGGGGGGCGCGCCCCGCTGCTTCCTGCTCGGCCTGGCACTGCCCGAAACGCGCACCGGCCGGTGGCTGGATGTATTCCTCGGCGGCTTGCGGCGCGCTTCCGGCAAGCTTCAGTGTGCGCTAGCGGGCGGGGACACCACCCGGCGAGACGAAATTCTTATCAATATAACCGCCGTTGGTGAAGTGCCTGCCGGGCGCGCTTTGCTGCGTTCGGGAGCGCGAGCAGACGACCTCATTTATGTCAGTGGGCGGCTGGGGGAAGCCGAATTGGGTCTACAGATGGTGCGACGAAGCGCAGGGACAGCCAGCCCGCAGGATCCCCTGACACGAAAGCACCTTTATCCGCAGCCGCGTCTCGCGCTGGGCCAATGGTTGGCCAAAAAGGGCTTGGCGAGCGCGATGATGGACCTCTCCGATGGACTTTCGAGCGATCTCGCGAGGCTGTGCGCTGCTAGCGCGGTCGGTGCGCGACTGGAAAAACGAAAGATTCCGCAGGTTCGCACCCCGCATCTCGCTTTGAAGCACGGACACCACCCCGAGCAGTTGGCGTTGCATGGCGGGGATGACTACGAATTGCTGTTCACCGTGCCGCCGCCGAAGATCAAGCTCCTGCCCAAGTCGTTTCAAGGTGTGGGTCTGGCCGCCATTGGAAAAATCACCCGCGAGCGAGACGTGCTGCTGGTCGAAGAGAACGGTCGGGAGAGTCCCTTCACTCCCGCTGGATGGGATCCCTTTCGAAAAAGGCTGTAGACTGAAAAGATGTACGCTGGGTGTGTACCAATTTGAACGGCCGCATTTCCTGTGCTGTTCATGGCATGCGGACGATTTCCAAGACTGGCTGAGTCCCTGCTCACCATTGTTTCTGAGCCGCAGAAAGGCGCGGCGAAACGCCGGCCGTATCCGCCGCCCCAGTTTTTGCCGGCGGCGGTGGCGCCGGCGGTTTTTCTTTGGGGGCGGCAGGCTCGTCTTCGGTGGGGGCGGTATCTGGGGTATCCACGTTGACGTGATGCTCGCCGACCTGCTCCTCGAGCGGAACGACATTGGTGAAATCCATCACCGGCGTCCCGGCCGTCGCGCCTTGCATGAATTCGAGCCAGATGGGCAAGGCGGCGCGCGCGCCGGTTTCTTTTTTTCCGAGTGAAATCTGCTTGTCGTCGAAGCCCACCCACACGCCGGCGGTGAGCTGGGGGGTGTAGCCCACGAACCAGGCATCGGTGTAATCCTGCGTCGTTCCGGTCTTCCCGGCCGCCGGGCGTCCCAGTGCTTTGGCTTGGATACCGGTGCCGAATTGAATGACTTCTTCAAGCATGGCGGTCATGGTGCGTGCCACTTCGGGGGTTAGAACGTCGTGCACTTCAGGATGCGCTTCTTCGAGCAGCGCGCCCTCGTAACTGGTGACCCGGCGAATCATGTGTGGATCGATGCGGATGCCGTCGTTGGGGAAAACGGTGAAAGCCGAGACGTGTTCGAGAAGCTTCATGTCGGCGGCGCCGAGGGCCAGCGGCAGATAGGGCGGAAGCGGGGTGGTGATGCCGAAACGCTTGGCCATATCCACGACGGTGTTGATGCCCACTTTTTCCGCCAGTTTTACGGCGGGAACGTTGCGTGAGCCCGCCAGGGCGCGGCGAAGGGTGATGGTCCCTTCAAATTTCTCATCGTAGTTACGCGGTGAGTAGGATTGCCCGCCGCTGATGGTGGTAAACGGCAAATCGACGATGGTGTCAAAGGGCGTCGAGCCTCGTTCCAGCGCGTCAGCGTAAACGTAAACCTTGAAAGAGCTGCCGGCCTGGCGGAAAGCCTGCGTGGCGCGGTTGAATTTGGAATCTTCAAAACTGTAACCGCCAATCATGGCTTTGATTTCCCCGGTGGAATTGTCGATGGCCAGAAGCGCGCCCTGCGGCCCGGGCTGCTGTTCGAGCTGAACACGCACGGTATTGTCCCGCACTTCTTGAATGGAGAATTGGGCGAGGTCACCCACTTTCAGGAGTTCGGCAGGTTTCTTGCGGCCGGTCCAGGCGAAATCGTTGGGAGAGAGAATTCCGCGGTAAGGCCCGATTTTGATGACCGCGTCTCTTTCGCCCACCGTGAGGACGAGTCCGCTCAGGTAGCTTCCCTTCTCGATCGCGTGGCGCCAATCGTCGTCTTCGTAGGTTTCCAGCTTGCCGAGATTGTCGCCGAGGACGTTGGGAAGATTGCCTCTCCAACCGTGGCGGCGTTCGTAGCTGTGCAGACCGTCGCGGAGCGACTGGTTGGCGATGCGCTGCATGTGTATGTTCAGGGTAGTGTAGACGCGCAGCCCGCGCTCGTGGACCGCTTCGGTGCCGTACGTGGATTCAAGGTACTTACGAATCTCTTCGAAGAAGTACGGCGCAAGGTCGTTGCGCGGATACTGAATGTGCAGACCGAGCGGCGACTTCTTGGTAGCAGTGTCTTCCGCCGGTGTGATCTTCCCTTCTTCTTCCATGCGACGGAGCACGAGATTGCGGCGGTTGAGCGCGAGTTCGGGATTCGTGAGCGGTGAAAATTTCGGGCCGTTGACCATGCCGGCGAGAAGCGCGGCCTCCGGAAGGTTCAGGTCGGTGACCGGCTTGCCGAAATAAAACTGCGCGGCGGCGGCAAAACCGTAGTTACCGTGAGCGAGATAGACCTGATTCGCATACATGGTAAAGATTTGCGGCTTGGTGTAACGGCGCTCGATCTGCAGGGCGAGAAGAATTTCCTGCATTTTGCGGCGGAAGCTGCGGTCGCTGCGGTCGAGGAAAAGATTTCCGGCGAGCTGCATGGTGATGGTGCTGGCCCCGCCAGTGATGCGGCGCTTGACCAGGTTGCGGAAGGCGGCGCTGGCCATGCGCGGGAAATCGATGCCCCAGTGTTCTTCGAAGTGCTGGTCCTCGATGGCGGTGACGGCGCTGTACAGCACTTTGGGACACTGCTCGTGGGTCATCAGGATGCGGCGCTGCAACGCGAAGCTGCCGGCGAGCTGGCCATCATCGGCGTAAACTTCGGTGACCACGTCGGGACGGTAGGTTTCCAGCGCGCGGATTTCCGGCAGGTCGCTGGCGTAAACAAACAGTAAGCCGCAGCCCGCGCCGAGCGCAATCGAGCAAAGCAACAAGAATGCCAGCGCGACGCGGTCAATCAGTTTCCAGCCGCGCAAGCGCAGCGTGATCGGTGGCAGGGTCAGCATCAGGTGAAAATTCAATTCTAGCGCATAATCCAAGTTCTGTAGGTTGCTGACGACGAGCAGGTTGCGCAAGAAAAACCAGCCCGGCGGTTAGAACTCAAAATCGATTTTAACTTTCACCGCTTTTCCCACGGTTGTCGTGGAACAAAACGAGCACGGTAGGGAAAGCCCATCGGAAGACACGCGGTTCTCCGTTGATCCACTGGAGATCGTAATGTAGCAGCCCATTTCACCCGTTTTCTTGTGGCGCGCTAGATGCTCTGAAGCAGCGCGGTGGCCGTCCGAGCCTCGAACCGCGGGAGGTCCGGTTTAGCAGATGGTTTCGAAAATGGCGCTTCCTGAATTGGCGGCCCAGGCAGGCGAAAGGGATGCCAGCAAAATCACGGCCGCATCGGAGACCCTTTCATGCACCGCTCCTTTCCTCATGGGGCGTAATAGGAATCGCCCGCGCAGGAGCGGCACAGGGTGCGGCCGTCGCTTACGACTTCGCGTTTGAAGTTAATGCCTTCGCCGCATTGGGCGCAGACCACGCGGGGGCCTTTGAAGCCCGGTAGGTCTTCAGGCTGGACTTGCACTTTCACCCATTGTTTGTCGAAGAGAATATCGTCGGAGAGCTGTGCGTAGGCTTTTTGCTGGCCGACTCCCTTGACGAGTTCGGGAAACATTTCGCGGGCGGCTTGCTTGGAAGATTCCTTGGCGGCCACGCGCACGGCGCGGCCGGTCTGAAGGTCCACGAAGGTGGCGGCGACCTTGCCCCAGTCGCGAAATTTCAGGGCGCGCTTGCCGAGGCGGCAGTTGGCGACCAGCGCGACGGCATCGGTGACGCAACGGTCGATCTCGACGTAAGTAACCAGGCGTTTGCGCTCGGCGACGGGGTCGTCGATGCCGAGTTCGCGGAGCCCGAGCATGGCCAGGCGCACGCCCAGGACCTGGCCGGCGCAGAGGTGTCCGTGGGCGGCGGCAGCCAGTTCGAGGTATTCAGCGAGGGTTTTCATCGGAGCAAGTGCGGCTCAAGCTTTTTCCGGGGCCGTCCAAGGGTGCGGCCGGCGCGCTTCGATGAAGGCGAAAATGGTCATGAGCAGCGCCAGAGCCAGGAGTGCGCCGTCACGGATGACCGTCTTGATGGTGAGCGGCTCGGGGGTGGCGAAGCAGCCGCAATTGATCTGCATGCCCAGAGCGTATGAGCGTACCACGGCGGCGAAGAATCCCAGCATGATCAAGGTGACGAGCGTGGCCCAAATGCGGAATCGCCAGCCGATGAGCAGCAGAAGACCGAGGCCGATTTCCGCGAAGGGCAATGTGTGGGCGACCAACTTGACGCCCCACGATGGGAGAATGCGATAGGAATCCACCTGCAATGCAAAAAACGAAAGGGCCACTCCCAACGGCGGACGCGGACGCATTCCCATGGTCAGTTTGGCGTAGCCGGCATAGATGAAGATACCGGCAAGGACCAGGCGGCCGATCCAGATGATGGCGCGGCGTAGATTGAGTGGGCTGGAGGGCATCATTTTTCGGATTTCAGTTCTTCGTTCATTGAGCTCAGCAGCCAGGAGCTCTGCCGTTTTACCGCCGTGAAAAATGATTCCTTCATTTTTGTGCGAGCAGCTGCTCGAGAAACTGCTTGAGAATGTCGTAGGTCATGACCCCGGAGTAGGGATAGATCTGGCCCTTGCAATGAAATACGGTGGTGGGGGTTTGGTTGACGCGATAGGTCTGGCCCAGCGCGTAGTCTTTGTCAATGGCGGTGTCGAGCGAGTTGCCCTTGGCAAGCGCGCGAACCTTGGTCATTTCCGCGGCGGAGAGCACGGCGGCCACCGTGCCGTCCACGTCGCCGTTCTGTTCCCACTTTTCCTGATTCTGGAACAGGGCTTGCTCCACGGACTCACCCTTGCCGAGCTGCGCGGCGGCGCGAGCGTAGCGCGCGGCTACCCGCGAGTGCGCGTGCATGGGGAGCGGGAAATCCCGATGGATCAGGTAGACCTTGCCGCTGCTCACGTAATCTTCCATCAGCCGGCGATTCGTGGTGGTGAACAGGGTCTTGCAGGCTGGACACTGAAAATCGCTGAAGACCTCCATGGTCACGGGAGCGTTCTTCGAGCCAAAGGCCTTGTGCGGATCCACGTCGGGAATATCAGGAGAGTATTGCGGGGCGGCCAAGGTAGACAGCACCGCGAAAGCCACCAGTATGCTCTGAAGAACTGCTCCAGCCAGAATGCCCCGATGTTTCACACGATCCTCCGAAATAGCTTGAGCGATTTGCCCCTGCGGGTTTAAGAGAATTCTACCTCGAAACGACGGGAATGTAGCAGTCGTCGTCAACCGAAGTTCGTCCGCCGACTGAACAAGACCTACCGGGACCCTGGTAGGTTGGTTGCGCTCGACACCCTATGAGTTGTGCGCGGCAGCGCCTGGCTGAACCATAACAACCCCACCCGCCTGTCTCTTGTCGGTGTGATTCTATTCTAAGGGAGTTGCTCCGGAAGAGTTGGAGTCAGCCAAAGAAGACCGGACTGTTGTTGTAACGTGCTGACGATAAATAGGTTACGTCTGCTTCATAAAACTTGACAACCATACACTCAACATGTATACTGCGACTCGAGCTGGGCTTGGGACGCGAGAACCGAGCTGGATTCGCCTTCATTTCAAAGAGATACAGGCGAAGCCAAATGACAAGAAGATTCAGGAGGAATGGTAGCAATGAGCAAGATTATTGGAATTGACCTGGGAACAACCAACTCGGTCGTGGCGGTGATGCAGGGCGGCGAGCCAGTGGTCATCCCCAACCAGGAGGGTGCGCGGACGACGCCGTCCGTGGTGGCCATCACCAAAACCGGTGAGCGGCTGGTCGGGCAAGTGGCGAAGCGCCAAGCGGTGACCAATCCAGAAAACACGGTGTACTCCATCAAGCGGTTCATGGGCCGGCGCTACGATGAAGTTGGCGAAGAGACGCGTCGCGTGCCCTACAAGGTAGTTGCCGGACCGCATCAAGACGCGCGAGTGGAGATTTCCGGCAAGGCTTACAGTCCGCCGGAGATTTCCGCCATGATCCTCGGCAAGCTAAAGACCGCGGCGGAAGATTTTCTCGGCGAGAAGGTGACCAAGGCGGTGATCACCGTCCCGGCGTATTTTAACGACGCGCAGAGGCAAGCCACGAAGCAGGCGGGCGAAATCGCCGGTCTCGAAGTGGTGCGCATCATCAATGAGCCGACCGCGGCAGCGCTGGCGTACGGTTTGGATAAGAAGAGCGACGAGACCATTGCGGTGTATGACTTGGGCGGCGGCACCTTCGACATTTCCGTGCTGGAAGTCGGCGCGGGCGTGGTGGAAGTGAAGTCCACCAACGGGGACACGCACCTAGGCGGCGATGACGTCGACCAGCGCATCGTGGACTGGCTGATTGACGAGTTCAAGAAGAAGAACAACATCGACCTAAGCAAGGACAAGATGGCGCTGCAGAGGCTGAAGGACGCGGCGGAAAAAGCCAAGATCGAGCTTTCGCAGATGATGGAGACGGAGATCAACCTGCCGTTCATCACCGCGGGGGCCAGCGGGCCGATTCACATGGAGGAGAAACTCACGCGCACGCGGCTCGAACAGATGATGAACGAGCTGCTGGAGCGCTCCATGAAACCGGTAAAGCAGGCGCTGGAAGACGCCAAAATGTCGCCAAACGACATCCAGGAAGTGGTTTTGGTGGGCGGCTCGACGCGCATCCCCAAGGTGCAGCAACTGGTTCGCAACTTCTTTGGCGGGAAAGAGCCTCACAAGGGCGTGAACCCCGACGAAGTGGTTGCCGTGGGTGCGGCGATCCAGGGCGCAGTGCTTGCCGGGGACGTAAAGGACATCCTGCTGCTGGACGTCACGCCGCTTTCCTTGGGTGTGGAGACGCTCGGAGGCGTGATGACCGTGCAGATCCCGCGCAACACCACCATCCCCACGCGCAAGGTGGAAACCTACTCGACGGCGGCGGACAACCAGCCGGGCGTGGAGATCCACGTCATGCAGGGGGAGCGCAAGTTCGCCACTGACAACCGTTCGCTTGGCAAATTTAAGCTGGACGGGATTCCCCCGGCTCCGCGCGGGACGCCGCAGATCGAAGTTACGTTTGACATCGATGCCAACGGCATCCTGAACGTGAGCGCCAAGGACAAAGCCACCAACAAGGAGCAGAAGATCACCATCACCGCGTCGAGTGGCCTAACCAAGGAAGAGGCAGAGAAGATGAAGACGGAGGCCGAAGCGCACAGTGAAGACGACCGGCGTCGCATGGAAGAGGTCGAGGCGCGCAACCGCCTGGACGGCATTCTTTATCAGTCGGAAAAGATGCTCCGCGAAAACCGCGAGAAGATCGCGGAAGCGGACGTGAAAAAGGCCGAAGAGGCCATCGAAGAGGCGAAAAAAGCCATCAACGAAGGCGGCGTGGCACGGCTGCGGTCGGCGACGGAAAACGTGGAGCGCTCGCTGCACAAGATCGCCGAGGAACTGTACAAGACAACGCAAGCCGCCGGTGCCGGGGGGCAGGCCGGTGCGGCCGCGGGCGCCGGAGCGGGCGGCGGGTCTTCCTCCGGAGCGGGCGGCGCCACAGAGAAAAAGCCCGGCGATGTGATCGACGCCGAGTACGTGGACGTGGACGAGTCGAAGCGGCCGAATTAAGTTGCCGTAGCGCTGGAGAGGGGCGCAGCAGGGCAGCGCCCCTCTCCAGTGTTTGCTCAAGGTCAACATGCCGACGACAGCAAAAAAGGATTATTACGAACTGCTGGGAGTGGCGCGCAAGGCCAACGCCACTGATATCCGTGCGGCGTTTCGCAAGCTGGCGCGGAAGTATCACCCGGATTTGAACCCCGGCGACAAATCCGCGGAAGAAAAATTCAAGCAGCTGCAGGAAGCCTACGATGTTCTCTCCGATTCCAAGAAGCGGCAGATGTACGACCAGTACGGGTTCTACAGTGACAACCTTCCACCGGGCGGGCCGGGTGGAGCAGACAGCCACGGCGAGGAGCAGGACGTCAACTTTGATTTTGGCGGATTTGATTTTGGCGGTGGCTCGGGCGCGGCGGGCGGCGGAGCGAGCTTCCGCGATCTCTTCAGCCAGTTTTTTAGCGGTGGACGCGGAAGCGCGGGGAGCGAGCCGGAGCACGAACCCGGTGGCGACCTGGAATACCAGATCGAGATCGATTTCTGGGATGCCGTGCGCGGCGCAGTGAAAAAGCTTTCGATTACCAGACTGGATGCCTGCGAGACGTGCCATGGCACCGGGGCGGTAGGCTCACCGCAAACGTGCGCGGTCTGCGGGGGCACGGGCACGGTCCAGCAGGCCGCGGGAAAAATGCGCTTCAACGTGCCGTGCACACGGTGCGGCGGGACGGGCAAGCTGCGAACCGCGTGCAAGACGTGCGCCGGGGAAGGGCGCGTGCGGCGGGCGGAGACCATTGACGTGCGCATCCCGGCAGGCGTTGCCAATGGCGGGCGCGTGCGTGTCCCGGGCAAAGGCAACTCCGGAACAATGGGCGCGCCGGCGGGCGATTTGTATTTGCGGGTGGTGGTGCGGTGGCATGAATTTTTCGAACGGCGCGGCAACGATTTGTACACCAAGATTCCGGTAACGGTGAGTGAAGCGACGCTGGGGGCGAAAATTGAAGTGCCGACGATAGACGGGCGGTCCATCGTTCGAATCCCGCCGGGAACGAACAGCGGAAATACGCTGCGGTTGAAAGAAAAAGGCGTGCCGAGCGCGAGGAACGGAGCGCGGGGCGACCAGTATGTGGAGATTCAAGTGGTCGTGCCGCTGCCCACGGACGAGCGCGTGCGAAATTTGATGAAGGAATTGGAGCGAGTTGCGCCCGCGGATCCGCGGAAAGATTTGTTCGCTAAAGCGGGAGTGTGACGAGGAGTGATCAGTTGGAAGGGCAAGAAAAAATAGGGAACAGGAAATTGGAATTTAAAGTTTTCCCTGCCTTTCTCTCTTCCTGCTGAGTACTGCGCACGGCGGACTGAAAAACGGAGAAGAGACAGGCAAGAATGCCTGTCCTAGTAAAATGCCAGCGCGAGCGAAAAAACGGGCCAAGGCGGGCTACATGATCAGCGCGGTGGCGGAGCTGTACAAGCTGCATCCGCAGACCTTGCGGCTGTATGAGCGCGTGGGGCTGCTGAAGCCGTCACGCTCGCAGGGGAACACCCGACTGTACACGGATGCGGATCTGCAGCGGCTGGATATGATCTTGACGCTGGCGCGGGATATGGGTGTGAACCTGGCGGGAATCGAAATTATTCTGAACATGCGCGAGAAGATGATCGAGATGGAGCGCCAGATGGGGGAGTTCGCGCAAGTGGTGCAACAGGAATTGTCGCGCGTGGCGGCGTCACACCTGCAAGAGAAAGTGCCGCGGCATGCGATCGTGCGGGCGACGACACCGACACCGCCGCGGTTGATGCGACATTGACATCCTCCCCGGCTTTGGACCTGCCGGAATGTTGTTCCCCGCATTCATGAAAAGGCATTTAACACTGGCTGAACTCGAGGATGCGGTTGCGGAATTGAGTCAGACCATCTGGCTTGCTCCGGCCTTTGTTGCGGAAGTGTTGAAGAAAGCTCGGGAGGCTGAGCGATGAAAAAGGAACCGATGGCAGGGACGAGGCTGCCTGGCACAGTGGTTCGGGGCCTCAAAGCAATCGAGCAAGTCGAGGGAATCCGACCGCTCGACAACGGTAAGAAAACTCCTATCTCGGGCAATACAAGACTGGAAGCTGCACCATTATTCGCGCCTGTATGGCAGCGGCAAGCTCACCCTAGCACGTGCCGCACGTGGGGCGCGAGTCTCACTCCGGGAAATGATGGACTATGTCAAAAGCAAGAAAATCGCGGCACAGTACGACCTTGAGGATTTTCAGGCGAGACCTGAAAACCGTCGCGACCGATGAAAGGCGGTAGGCGACTTCTTGGACACCCGCATGGAAGACCGCTATGGACAGACCAACATTGGGGACATCCTGGGGACAAGAAAGGAGTGTTGCGGGATGGTCCCGGAAGCTGTTGTAATTCCTTGCACAGTTTTCCAAAGAGAGCGCGTGCAGACAACTTGCCGTGAGCTGCTCCTGACCGTATGCTGTCTGGCGTGGCCAAGGGAAGCGCTCTTCCCGGCAGGGCCAGAACGCGGAAGACGGGCCACCACAAAGACTTGCAACCGGAAGGCCGGCGGGAAGCCGGGGTTAGCTATGCCCCTGGAAAATTGCACGCTTTGCAGAGGGACGGGATGGAAGCTGGTGCCGCGACAGGATGGCGCGGCGGGCAGCGTGGCGGAGGCGTGCGATTGCGGGATGGAGGAGCGTGCGTCGCGGGTCATGGAGCGCGCGCGAATTCCGAAACGCTACCAGCATTGCGATTTTGAGAGTTACGTCACCGACCTGACGGACGGGAAGACCTGGACGGCGCAGCACGCGCATTCGCTGAAGCAAGCGAAACTGTTCACGCAAGGGTTTGTGCGCGAGTATCCGGGTTCGTTCGAAAAGGGCTTGCTGTTCATGGGACCTTCGGGCGTTGGGAAAACGCATCTGGCGGTGGCGGCATTGAAAGAACTGATTCACCGCGGGCATGCCGGGTTGTTTTGCGATTATCGTGAACTCCTCAAGGAAATTCAAGCGAGCTACAACCCCGCCAGCGAATCGACGGAAATGAAGATTCTCGAGCCGATTCGCAACGTGGAGATTCTGGTGCTGGACGATCTCGGGGCCAGCAAGCCGTCGGACTGGGTGCGGGACATCGTGGGGATTGTCTTGAACGCACGATATAACGAGAACCGGACGACCATCATCACCACGAATTATCTTGATAACCCTGCTACGGAAGGCGAAGCGGCGCGGCTTCCGAGCGGCAAATTGATTGCACCCACGCGTGAAGATGCGCTGGAGCAACGAATCGGGAGCCGCATGCGGTCTAGACTGTATGAGATGTGTCGCACCGTGGAAGTTTCAGCACCAGACTTTCG
>QHYZ01000084.1 GCA_003225295.1 Acidobacteriota bacterium
CGCCAAGACCACCACGGCGAAAGGATTGAAAGTCACCTGCAGATTGGATCGACGCAAATACCTGACAGGACGCGAGATAAGCAAAGCGCAAATGGAACCCCTCAACCTGGAACGCAACAAGTTTCACGGCGAGTGGAACTACGTCATCAAACCGAAGGCAAAAATAAGTTGATACCTTTATTTATTTACGGCTCCTTACTGAAAGCCACGGCCAACTGCAGTTCGGGTCGGCTGTTCGTCTACCGGCTCGATGCGATTCAGTTAACGCGGGTTTGATGCGGCTTGCCGGGCACTCTGTTTAATCATTGCATCGTTCTGTTCGATGCTGCCCTTCACGAGCTCCGTCTTTACTTCCGATTTCTGTCCTGCCAATAGGTTTACTTCGGTCTCGAACGTGCGGTAGCCCGGCAATTCAATCTTAATGCGATGCTTTCCCGCCGCGATCAGCAGCGAATGAAACTTCCCGCCAAATTCGCCCACATGTCCTACATACCATTCGTCAAGAAACACGGCGGCTCGATTCGGCTGTACCGTCAGCTTCAACGTCGCCGTTGCCGATGGTGTCTGCCATCCCACGCTTTTTTGCATGGCCACGTGCACCGTTTGTTTTCGACCAGGTTCGACCACAATCTTGCGAACAAAGTCCTCAAGACCCGCCTGCCGGACGTTGATTTCATGCTCTCCAGGCAGCAGCATCACCTTCTTGTCGCCTCTTAGCTCTTTCAGATAGCCTAGATACTGTCCATCGATCCAGACCCCCGAGTCCCGCTCCACTCTGCTCGCGCCTTCAAACTGCACTTCCCCCATCACCCGATTGTCGGCATAACTGTTTGCCGCGGAGAGCAAGAGAATCAAGGCCACAACGGGGACAAACCTCCTCAGCCGGAACAGCGTCCCATCTACCATCGCTTCACTCTGTCGATTGAACATGCTTCCCCCTTCACCAACCCCGATAGCCAAAACGACCTGCATTTATCCAACCAACCGCAAATTCCAGAGAACGGCCCCAAATCTAAGAAACAGTTAGGTTTGTCACGACCTTCCAGGCGCTGTCTGTATTTGCTGGCTAGTACTAGACCGCAAAAATTACTCACCACCCGCCGTCCTCCACCTCTCCGGCTTGTTCTCCATGATGAACCCCTTAGGATGAACCCCTTAGATGGTTCCCCCAGGTATTCTCCAGACTTCTTTCGTGAATCGCGTGTTCCCGAACCCGGCCAGAAACACTAGAAACAAAACAACGGACACTTGACTTTCTCCGGCTTTCACAGGAGACTGCCACTCATCGGATTCTCGAAACGTGGCTTGTCTCACCCACCTTTGAGTCAGTATTCGAATGGCAAATCGCTTCGCGCCAAGCGTCTCTGTCCGAAGCGAGTGTGACTGATTGCCGGCGGGATCGAACCGGTCCCGGAACTCTACCCTCAGCCTAGGAGTTTGCATGATCCCGTCCGTCAAATCTATTTGTGCCCTTGCCGTGTTCACAGTCTTATCCGCCTTGCTCATGCCATCGGCGTCGGTGGCTCAGGTCGCGGGACAAAACGTCAACATGGTTTCCGGCACACAGTGGCCGACGGGCGACCCCTTTCTGCAGCGGCAGAACGAACCCTCCATGGCCGTTTCCACACGCAATCCCATGCATATTCTGGCGGGATCGAACGACTATCGAAGCGTAGATCTCGAGTTGGTGCTCAGTGGCGGTGCGGAAACCGGCGATTCCTGGCTCGGATTGTTCAAGTCGTTCGACGGCGGTCTCACATGGCAGAGCACGCTGCTCCCGGGCTGCCCGCAAGCCGTTCCTCAGTGTACGGACAGCGGCGCTCTAGGCGGCCGGTACCAGGCGGCTTCCGATCCGGTCGTCCGGGCCGGCACAAACGGCATGTTCTATTACGCGGGTTTAGCTTTTGACCGCGCGACCAGTTCAACCACCGCGAGCTCCTTCAGCTCGATCTTCGTGGCCCGCTACAACGACCTGAACAACAATGAGAACGTCGATCCCATCACTTACATCGACACCCGCATCGTCGCTACGGGGAACAGTTCGCAATTCCTCGACAAGCCCGCCATGGCCGTGGACATTCCGCGCTCCGGTGCCATGACTTGTTCGTTCAACGCCAACGAACCCGGCACCGGTCCGAACGGCGGCACGCTTACGGTCCATCAATCCTTCCCCGCCGGCAATATCTATCTTACCTACACCGATTTCTTGACGGCCACAAAAGACAACACTACTCCCACCCATCTTATGTTCACGCGCTCGGCCGACTGCGGCGTAACCTGGAGCTCTCCGATTCAGATCAACAGCGGAACCACGACCAGCCAGGGCAGTGCCATCGCGGTGAATCCCCTGAACGGGAATGTCTATGTGGCATGGCGTCAATTCGCCTCCACGGGAGTGCCCGACGCCATCATGATCGCGCAATCCACGAATGGCGAAACGAGTTTCGGCGCGCCGGTCCGAATTTCGACTTTTCAACCGTTCGATCAAGGAACCACTGGCACATCGTTTCGCACGAACGCTTATCCCGCGATCACGACCGACTTTTTGGGGCTTGTTTACGTGGCCTTTTCCGCCCGGGGATTGACAGCCAGTGGTGATGCGCGCGTCGTTTTCGCAGGGTCCATCGACGGCGCGCACTGGACACCCGCCATCATGGTCGACAATCCGTCGCTGAACGCCCAAAGCAATCCCTCCGGCCGCGGCCATCAAATCATGCCGGCGATGACCTTTGCCAACGGAAGGCTTACCATCCTCTACTACGACCTGCGCCTCGACCACTACGGCGCCTTTTACACTCCGAACGCTACAAGCCCCACGGGATATGCTCAAACGCTTCTGCCCGAAGGCGAGTTGGCGCCGCCAAGTCCAGTCCCGAGCGAAGTTTTCACCAACTTCATCGATGACAACGGACTAACCTTGCGTCGCCACACCCTGGACTTGCGAGTTCTCGAGCTCGGAATTTTCCCGACGGTGACCTTGGGGCCCTCGGTGCTCGTTTCGCAATACGCCTATGGATGCTGCGTCAACCCCAACGCTCCCGACATCGAACAGTTCAAGTTTAACGTGCCGAACCTGCCGCTCTTCTCGACGGGAGAAGTCCCCTTCCTCGGCGATTACATTGAAGTCGTGCCATCACCACTTTTTGTGCCCAATGGAAGTTCTTGGTCGTATAACTTCACGCCGAGCGTAAATCCGCTTTTCCATGCTTCTTGGACCGACAATCGCGACGTCGTGCCGCCCGCGGACGGTAACTGGCAGAACTACACCCCGGCGGTGCCTATCGGCACAACGAGTGTGTTCCAGTCGGGCAGTTCGGTGGCGAGTTGCAAGCCCGGCCAGGAAGGCATGCGCAATCAAAACATCTACACTTCTCAGATTACCGGCGGCCTCGTCGTTGGCGCCCCGGGAAATGCCAAGCAACTCGGCACCACTACGTTTAACAATATGACGTTTCCGTTCCAGCGCGCCTTTGCCGTGGAAGCGCAAAACGTCACCAACAAACCGCTCAACGTGCGCTTTACGATTGCGAACCAGCCGACGGGCGGATCTGCCTCGTTCCTGCAATTCTCCCCGTTAACCACACTCGACCTGACGATTCCCGCGTTCTCCTCGGTCTCGCGCAGCGTCTTTGTTACTTCCAGCAATCCTCAAGCACGCGTCACCGTGAACGTCGCGCAAATCAACGCCATCGGCGGTTCCGTGGTCACCAACGGTCTGAGCTCTTCAGCGGTTCTCAACCCAGACATTACTAACCCCAACATCACGAACCCGAACATCACCAATCCCAATATCACCAATCCTAATATCACCAATTTTGAAGTCACCAACCCGAACATCACCAATCCCAACATCACGAATCCGAATATCACCAACCCGAACATCACCAATCCCAACATCACGAATCCGAATATCACCAACCCGAACATCACCAACGTTAGTGCAACCAATCCCAACATCACCAATCCCAATATCACCAACCCAGACATCACCAACCCGAACATCACCAATCCCAACATCACCAATCCGGACATAACCAACGGTTCGATTCAGGACGTCATCTACCCGATGAGCAACAACGGCAACACCACCGCCACCTACACCGTGAAGACCGCGACTTTTGCTCCCCCGCCAGGCGGCGTCTTCCTGCAGCTCATCCTCAACAAGCTTTACGAGACGCCCGCCGCCAACAACTGCCAGCTCGCCAATGAAACCCATTGGGTCACCGTAGCCAACATCACCAACCCAAAGCTCTACACCCCAACGGATCCCCAACTCGGAAATCCAAACATTACCAATCCCACCCCGAATGAAGCTTCGGTCACCCTCGCCCCAGGTGAGACGGTATACATCACGCTTCGCGTTGTAAATCCAACGCCAGCAATTACTCCGTTCAATCCGTTGACCTCAATCACTCCAGTGACCATCCCGCAGGCCGTAAACACGCAAACCGTCCTCTCGAATCCCGGCGCGACGATTTTTCCGCCGGTTACCGTGCCGCCTCTCATGATCACAACGGCGACGCTGCTCGATGGCATCCTTGGCAATTCCTATAGCGCGCGTATCGCCGTGCAGGGTGGAAACCCGGGCGCCGACAGGTGGAGCGTTTCTGTGGGAGCGTTGCCTACTGGCCTCAGCTTGAATACCGCGACCGGCGCAATCAGCGGCCCGCTTTCCGCCACTGGAACCTTTACGTTTACGATCCAGGTAAAAGACACTGCCATTGGAACTCAATTTCCGCAGCACACCACGTCGCAGAGCTACACGATTCACGTCGTTCCGCCTCTGTCGCTGGCATCCGCGACGCTTCCCGGCGGAACGCAAGGCACGTTCTACAGCCAGGCAATCGTGCCCGCCGGAGGACTTTCTCCTGTCACTATTTCTCTTATCGGAGGAGCGTTACCAGCCTCGCTCAACTTCAACAACGGCACGATTATGGGGACGCCCACCGGGACGGGCACGTCCAACTTCACCGTCCGGGCCGTCGACAGCTCAAACCCGCAGCAGGTGTTTACGCAGAGCTATAGCATCAACATCGTGATGCCCGTTCAGACCGGCGGAAATATATTCTTCATAACGAGTCCGGTCAACTCGGTAGGCGGTCATGTGCTTAGCAATAGCCCAATCACGGTTCGGGTGACTGACAACCAAGAAGCGGTCGTTCCAGGCGCCCCAGTCACGATTTCTTTCAATGGTACGCCGCCTTGTCCTACTGCCATTCTGAGCGGTACGCTGACGCAAGTGACGGACCAGACGGGTCAGGCAAGCTTTAACGACTTGAAGATCGACCGGGGCCAACAGGCTTACACGCTGAAAGCCACTGTCAGTTCCGCACCGAACGTTTTCGGGACTTCAGTCACGTTCAACGTCGAAGGTTTCTGCGACACGAGCAGTTTGACAGTGGCGCGCGAGTACCATCGGGCAGTCAGCCTGCCCAACGGGAAGGTGTTAGTCGCCGGGGGCGCGTCAAATCTAGATGGCACGGGCGCGCTGATGAGCGCGGAAATCTACGATCCCGCCACTCATACATTCGCCTCGATTGGAAACATGCATGATCCGCGGGTCGACTTCACCGCGACTCTGCTTTCGAATGGGAAAGTATTGATTGCTGGTGGCTTCAACGACACGACCTCTCTAGCGTCCGCGGAAATCTTCGACCCCGCTGACAATTCCTTCACCTTGCTGCCTAGCGCCATGACAAGCCCGCGCTCGGAACATACCGCCACCCTCCTGCAGGATGGCACAGTGCTAATTGCTGGCGGCGACTCCGTCAACAACGCCACGACCTTGACGACCGTTGGGACCGCGGAAATCTTCCATCCAACTACGAATTCTTTTTCCAACACCGAATTGGGCATGAACACACCACGTGCGGATCATCACGCCGATCTGCTTCCCAATGGTCAGGTGTTGATCACCGGCGGCTTTGATGCTCACCTTACGCTGCTCGCTAGTGCGGAACTATACGATCCGGTGACTCTGACGTTTGTACCGACCGGAAGCATGGCTACCGCGCGCTTGTTCCACGCATCAGCTCTGCTGAATACCGGCAAAGTCCTTGTCGCGGGCGGGCAAATCACTAGCGGCGGAGCCACAACCGCAACGGCTGAATTGTACGATCCATCGGCTGGAACATTCAGCTCGACGGGAAGCATGGCTCAGCCACGCGCTCGCTACTTCGACACCGTGCTCCCGAATGGATTGGTGCTCATCGAGGGTGTGGGAGGGGGCACCACTGCGTACGCCGAACTCTACGATCCAGCCACTGGTACTTTTGGTGCCGGCGGAGACCTGACTAGCAACAACGGTGGAGGAAGAGAAGCCCTCCTGCCCGACGGCAGCGTAGTGATCGCGGGCGGGTTTAACGGTCCCAACGTATTGGCAAATGCTGAAATCTTTTATCCACTCTCAAATCTCGGGTTCACACCTAGGACGTTTACAAGTTCGGCCAGTTTCTTTGCTGCTCTTGGTTCGATTCCCTCAACAACGGAGACATATGAAACCCTTGCCAATGGAAGCGTGATTCTGCAAGGGGCGACTGTGGATAGCCTGACTTACTCTAGTTTCCCAGCGGGGGTAGACGGCCTCATCAATGGAAGCTTTGCCAGCATCGGCACGCAGAGTCTGACTGCCCGGCGCGGCGGTTCACCCAGCTTCTTCCTTCAGGGGGATAGTATCACCGTTACTTTCCCTGTTCCGGTCATCGCCTCGGGGATCTTCTTCAATGCCTTTACGAGTGTGCCCGGCTCGTACTGTCTCAGCACGGCCGTGGGGACGGCCTGCAACGGCTCCACCTACGATACTTCGTCGTTCTATTTCGTGGGGTTGATTTCGAGCACGCCGTTTACATCCGTAACTATCAAGGGCACGGGAAGTGGTGCGAGTGGATATAACGTGGACAACCTGACCTACGTTCCGGTGCCGTAGCGCGGCGTTCTCTTCCTGAGAGGCGAAGGCTTGTCTGCCGCCGCCTCTTCAGAATCGGCACAGGAGAAATTGCCTCAGTGCTGGCCAAGGCGCCGTCGGGCGTCCGCGACGAGAGGATCTCCAGCGCCTCTTTCTTTGAT
Source organism: Acidobacteriota bacterium (assembly GCA_003225295.1). Lineage (GTDB taxonomy): Bacteria > Acidobacteriota > Terriglobia > Acidiferrales > UBA7541 > Acidiferrum. The sequence goes on from QHYZ01000084.1 coordinate 7,066, forward strand.
GGCGAGGAATGCCTTGTAAGACTCTGCGGCCCCCGGGCTATGCAATCCCTCGCGCGCGCGCCCCTGGTAGTAATACACAGCCGGCAAGATGTGGTAGCTAGGGACGTCGTCGAGAAAAACGGAAGTAGCTTCTCCGCGCCGCTTCAAGCACACGTCGAATTCCGAGGAAGCTTCCGTGTACGCCGAAGCCGCAAGATATGCCAGCCCCATGTCAAAATGCCCCAGCCAGGTGTCTGCCAGCTTCTGCGCTTCCTGAAATGAATTCAGCGCCTCGCGTGCATTGGCACGCTTGAGCCGCGCCTCGCCTGCAATCAATTTCGCATAAACTTGCGGTTCAGTCTCCAGCCGCTGCGAAAGTGGCGCAACCAGTTGCAGCGCCTTCGCTTCTTGTCCCGCAGCCACATAGACTTGCGCCGCTCGATAAATCACGCTCGCTTCTTTGCTTCCCGCAGCAGCCATTCCCGCAGCGGAAACCGCTTCCGATGTTTTCCCGCGCGCAAGCTCCGTCAAGGCAAGCGTGGCCGTGCGATCGGCCGCAGCTTCCTCATCCTTCGCCGCACGATCATCCGCGATGGCCCTCTCGAGAATCGCGGCCGCCTCCGTGAGCCGGCCTTCGTACAATTCCAGGTCCGCTAGTCCCGTTGACGCGATCGAAGCGCCATAGGCGCCCACCCCCTGGAGCTTCTTGTAGTTCTGCCGCGCTTCTTCGTTGTGCCCCCGCCCCAACTCCGCCAGCGCCAGCGTGCGAAGCGCCTGATCAAACTTCGGGTTCTCGTTCAGGATCGACTGTGCTTCCTTCGCCGCTGTGTCAAAATCCTCCGCATACAACGCATACATCGCATAATTCACACGCTGGAGCAGGCTGTGCGGGGTAATCTCCATCGCCCGCTTTTGCTCCTCTAGCGTCTTGCTCATGTTCCTGCCGTAAAAATAGGCCAGTGCCAGATTCGCATGCCCCGCGGTATCCGCCGGATATTGGCTGACCAAGGCCGACAACTCCTCAATCGCCTTCGCCTGATTGTGCATCAGCAAGTAATACCCGCTGCGTGTCCGGTATTTCTCCCGGTCGGTCATCCGGTCGATCCGCTCCAGAGCCAATTGATAATACTTTTCCGCCTCCTGATTCTTCCCGAGATTCGCGTACATTGCCGCCGTCCCGGCGTACGCTCGGCCCAGATCAGGATCCGATTTGGCCGCTTGCCCATAAGCGTTGATCGCGTCAGTCCATTTCCCGGATTGCTGCAGGTCCTGGCCGACCGCGTACTGATGCGCCGCTTCGAGCGAGCCTGCGGTAAATGTTTCTGCCGCGGATTTCTGCGCGGACTCAGGCGTTGTGTCGCCCAGGCCCTTGCGAATGCGTTCCGCAAGTTTTCCTGCCGCGGCAAGAACATCCTGTTTATTCGAAGCGTCGCTTTCTTCCTTCAGCAGGGCCCTGCCGGTCGCTGGATCGAGCGTCGTCACGTAAACTTTGTAGCCGCTTCCTTCTTTCTGGATCGAGCCTGCCACCACCGCATTCACTCCCTCGCGAACGGCCACCAACTGCGCCAGCGCCGCCTCCATATGCGACGCCCCTGGCTGTATCCTGGCCGCCACCTTTTTCGCTTGCCCGCGATTGTACGAGGAAATGAACGGCGCGCCCTCCAGCGCAATTCCTAGCATCGGTTCCAGTGTCCCGTCAAAAACCGGATCTCCCGTCTTGTTGTCAAAATCCGCGATCAGCAGCGATACCGGCGCGTGCGGCGCTGCGAGACGTGTCCCCAATTTCGAACGCAGAAAAAATCCCGCGGCAACCAGCGCCACGGCAAGCCCCGTCCCCGCCCATTTGACGTATGCGGGCAGACCGCCGACCCGCTGGACCAACACACGCGTTCCCGCTTTCGGTCCTTGCCACACTTCGATCTGTTGCAATAATTCCGCCGCGCTCGCGAACCGCTTGTGCGGATCGATCTCCAGGCATCGCCGGACGATCTCGCAGAGTGTCGGCGGAATCGTCTTATCTAGTTCTCCCAACGGGCGTGCCAGCTCATTCGTGCGCTTCCAGAGCTTTCCCATTGTGGTGTCGGCAAGGAAGGGGGTTTGCCCGGCGAGCATCTCGTAGAAAATGATGCCCACGCTGAACAAATCCGACCGCGCATCGAGCGTCTGCCCTTTCGCCTGCTCGGGCGACATGTAATCCGGCGTCCCGATCAGCGCCCCGGTCTGCGTCATTCCCGGAGCCAACGTCGATCGCGCAATCCCGAAATCCATCACGTACGCCCGGCCGCGCTTGTCCAGCATGATGTTTTGTGGCTTCAGATCGCGGTGAATCACTCCTTCCGCATGCGCCGCTTCCAACGCCCGGCAAGTCTGCGCGATGATATTGGCCGCTTCCGCCGGCTCCAGCTTCTTCTTGCGGCGAAGCAGGCTCTGCAAATCCTCGCCTTCGATGTAGTCCATGGTGATGAACTTGAACCCGTCGGCCTGCCCCAAATCAAAAATACGGATGACGTTCTTATGCGTGATTTGCCGCGCCAATATCAATTCTTGTTTGAATCGTTTCAGGATTTCCGGATTGGCCGCCAGATCGCTGCGAATCACCTTCAGCGCCACCTGACGTTCCAGTTCGCGATCGTAAGCCTGGTACACCGCGCCCATGCCACCTTGTCCCAACAGCCGAACAATCTCGTAGCGCCCGCCCAAAATCGTGCCGGGATCCAACTGTCCAAAGCCTGATGGGGAAATGACCACGTCCCCCGCAGGGACGGACCAACCCTGGCCTCCGGTAACCAGGGTCTGGTCACTCAACGGCAATGGCGTCGCGCACTTCGCGCAAGTCACCGACCTCTCCAAATTTGCGTAGCTGCACTGTGGGCAAACCATCAAGAAAACGTCCTGTTGCGGGGACGCGCTAATTATGAAATCTTTGCACGGAATTGCAAGCACGCCGCTGGTTTTGTACTTTGCGGTTCCGCAAAGTACACTTGATCCAGTGGCGAGGGCGAGCCCGGCCCTAAAGGCCGCCGAACCAGACCAAGCGGAAAAAAGCTAAATCGATGGCATCCTTCCGCTGAAACAAGGTCCCGCTTTCGAAAGCGCGGCGGGGTTTGGCGGGCGTCACGCGCGACAATCCAGTCGTTGGAGAGCTCTAGCTAGAAATGAAAAAACACGCTTCGCTCCAGATAAGGATGCGCATGAGCAAGAACCGATTTTCGGCACGAGTGACGGTTGCAGCCGGATTCCTATTACTGTGTGCGGCACCAGGACTGACCCGCGCGCAGGGCAGTCCCCCCAGGCCGCCGCAGACTCACAAGGCCTCACCTGCGGCTCGACCGAAGAATGACGCTCAACCAACGGACGATTTCGCCGGGTTGAAGTACACGGATGATCAGAAGGAGAAAATTGACCAGATTCATCAGGATATGAAGTCGCGTATGGATCTGGTGGTCAAAGATGAAAAGTTAAGTCCAGATCAGAAAGAAGCCATGCTCGAGGGGTACCGGCGGCTGGAGCGCGGCCAGGTTTTCAAGCTGCTGACGCCAGAGCAGCAGAGAGAAGTTCGCAAGAAAATAAGTGCCCGGCGCGCGGCAGAGCAAGAGAAGAAGAAGAAGCCGTCCCTGCCGAAGTGAAGGTTGAGAATCAGTTCTGAACAGGTTGAGCCTATACAGCGATCTTTGAGAAGAGATTCAGATACATCTTGAAGGGGAACCGAACATCGGTGAGAGAGTCCTTAAATGGCAGCCCACTGCCAGACCTCCTGACTGTCTTCCTTAACGGCCTCCGCATGTTGCGCAACAATGCTGGCTTCACCCGGGATGACGATCTCGCGGAGGTGTTGTCGGAAGGGATTTGGAGTGCGCCCGGAGCCGGCGGATCATCGAGCGGTCATCCGCGAGCCCGCAACCGCGGTTCTTGCCCTTTCGCTCTCTCTCTCCGAAGCCTTATGTGCCAGGTGGCGGGGTACCGGTCCAGACGTGCTGAACGATTTGCCAACTGCCGTTGGGCTGGCGTTTGAAGATGATTATGTAGCTGCTTTTGGTAGCGATCTTAGCGCCGTTGGCGATGGTGGTTAAGATTTCGTGGAAGTCGCCGCTATCGTAGGCCAGATCGCCGGATGTTTCGAGGTTCTGGCTGTGGAGGGTGAGGTTGCTGTCGAAGGTGGCCATTATGGTTTGGAAGAGGGTGCGCAGGGCGATGGAGCCGGTGATGCGTTCGCCGGTGGGTTGGAGGAAGACGGCGTCTGAGGCGTAGAACTTCAGGATGGCTTCGAGCTGTTTGGCGCGAAGGTCTCGGACCCAGGCTTCGCGGATTTTGGCCAGGGTGACGAGAGTCGAGGCTTGGGGGCGGCGGCGGTGGGGGAAAAAGTCGGTGCGAGGATGGTAGCGAAGGCCAGGAACGCTATGGCGGCGCGGCGCGAGCAGCGATAGAGGGGCGATTTGGCTGGTGATGTGGAAGAGACGTTCATGGCGGCTCCTATTAATTAAATCAGGCCGGCTCAATACCGGGTCTAGTACGCATACGCCTTGAGGAAAGCGAAAACCACCACGCCGGTGATCGAAACGTAAAGCCAAATGGGAAACGTCCAGCGTGCGATTCGGCGATGCATCGCGAACCGACCCGTCAATGAGAAGAACAACGTCGTCAGCACCAGCGGCAGCGCGACGATCGAAAGGATTACGTGACTGGCTAGAATGGAAAGGTACAGCGTGCGCACCGGGCCGTGGCCGGGAAACATGGTGTCGCCGTGCAGTGCGTGGTTCACGATGTAACTGATGAGAAAAACGGAGGAGAACGCGAAGGCTAGCAGCATGCTCGTGCGATGCGCTTCCTTGTTGTGATGTTTGATGAAATACAATCCCACGCAGAGTGCAATTGCGCACAATCCGTTCAGAAGCGCGTTGAGGGCCGGCAGAAACATCCAGCGCCCGGCGAAATCAGCCGAAGCATGATGCCCGTACAGCAGCCATAGCAGAAATGACACTGCGAGGCCGCTCACCGCAACGATCGCTCCAACCACCGGGCGCGGGCTAAATTCAGCCTGTTCCATGCTCACAATTAAATCATAAAAATTCATCCGGAAGTCATTTCGGGTCCGCCGCAAGGACAAGCGCGTCGTGATCCGCCGGCAATCGGCGATAAGCTCGCAACGGAGTTTCGTACTTCCCACCACGAGAGTTCGGGGAGTCTGCGAGATTTCATCCGATTTGAGGCTCTTAAGCGCACGACCGCGGAAGCCCTGTCGGTTTCTCCTCTTGACAATCAGTATGAGGAGCGTATTCTCCCCCTGATTGTCAGGGGAAGCGTTGATGGCGAACAAGCTAGGTGATCTCGTCCCGGGCACGCTAGTCATGCTCATTCTCCAAAACGTTGGCGCTGGAACCCATGCATGGGTAGGGATCGCTCCTCCGAACCGCACAGATGAGCAACGGCGTTTTTCAGGTTAATGCGGGTTCGTTACTAGTAGCCTTTCAGAGCAGCTACAACGAGATGGACTGATCAAAGGCCAATGGAAGGCCACCGAGAATAGCCGGCGAGAAAAGTACTACACAGGACAGGGACGAAAGAATGAGAGAGACAACTTACGGCCATCGCTAGAATCTTCCAGGCATTGTAAGGAGGAGGTTCCATGTCATTACTCGGAAGCGTAGTGACCGGGCTCCGATCACTGTTCCGCAAGGAACGGGTTGATCGGGAATTAGACGAGGAGCTACGCGGCTATCTGGAGATGGCGGCCCATGAAAAGATGAAGCAAGGTATGAGCCACCACGATGCAGTTCGAGCAGTGCGTTTGGAAATGGGGAGTCTCGAAGCCACAAGAGAAGTCGTTCGCGCTGCCAGCTGGGAATCTCTTGTGGAGACGTGGTGGCAGGATTTGCGCTACGCAGTACGCGGATTGAGACGCAACCCCGGCTTCGCAACCGTCGCAATTCTCTCTCTCGCTCTGGGCATCGGAGCGAACAGCGCCATCTTTTCTGTCTTCAATGGCGTGATGCTCAAATCCCTCCCCGTCGAAAAGCCCCAAGAATTGCACCGTATCCGCTTGGAAGCCCGAACCAGAACGGCAGGCCGTTTCTCCTATATAGAATTCCAGCGACTGCGCGACTCTGCACACCTTTCCGGGGGAATGGCAGCGATGAGCCGGGTTGTGGACGTCAACCTGCGCGTCGATGGCGAGCCACAACAGGAATCGGCCAAGATGCAGCTGGTCTCGGGCGAATACTTTCCAGTGCTCGGTGTGTATCCGGCCTTCGGCCGGACGCTGACACCGGACGATAACCGAACGCTGGGTGAACATCCGGTTGCGGTTATCAGCGGTAATTATTGGCAGCGGCGATTTGCTGGCACACCTAATGTCTTAGGACAGGGAATAGTCTTGAATGGCACGCACTTCACGATCGTCGGCGTCGGTCCGCGCAGCTTCGCCGGGGTGTGGATTGAAACGCCTGTGGATGTTTGGATCCCGCTCATGATGCAGGCCGATGTTCGTTACGCCCAGCACTTCAGCGCCAGCAATAGTGATTATGTGAAACCGTGGATTCCCCAAGAAGGGGTCCGCTGGCTGGACGTGATTCTCCGCGTAAAGCGAGGAGCCGAGGCCGCCTCTGTCGCTTCGGTAAATTCGATATTCCAGCAATGGGTAAGGCAAGAAGCTGAGACCATCGGCAATCTCCAGGAGCGAAAGTTGTTCTTGCAACGCGCATTGGTCTTTGATCCGTTCAACCGCGGATTTTCCGACGTGCGCCGGGACTTTGCAGTCCCCTTAACTGTGCTGATGGCGATGGTAGCTTTGGTTTTGCTGGTCGCCTGCGCCAATATTGCGAATCTTCTTCTCGCTCGAGGGGCGGCTCGCCAGCGTGAGATTGCTGTTCGGCTGTCCATGGGTGCTGGCCGATCTCGTCTGATTCGGCAATTGCTGACGGAAAGCGTGTTGCTTGCGAGTATCGGAGCTACATTGGGTTTGTTCGTGGCCCACTGGGGCAGCGCGCTATTGGTGCGCATGGCTGTCGGCGTGAAGTCAGGCCCTGCATCTATAGCGGCCGGCGTGGACACTCATGTGCTGATATTCACAGCAGGCTTGGCCGTGGGCACTGGCATACTCTTCGGATTGGCACCAGCTTTTCGCTTGACTTGCGTGGAGTTAGGGGCCGCTCTCAAGGCAGACTCCTGCAACCTCCAGGGACGCTCGCGAATCAACTTGAACAAGATGCTGGTCAGTTCCCAGGTGGCACTCTCATTACTGCTCATCGTGGGAGCAGGTCTATTTGGCAGAAGCCTGCGGAATCTGTGGCACCTTGACAGTGGCTTCGACCGTCAACACTTGCTGACCGTAGAAATAGATCCGCAAAGTGTGGGCTACGTTCCAGCACAATTAGGTGACATTTTTCGCCGGCTCGTGGAACGCGTGGAAGCCGTTCCTGGAGTTCGTTCCGCAGCCATTGCCGGGTGCGGCTTATCGAACCGTTGTCTCAGCTTTGAAGATGGCCTTCAAATCACGGGGTACCAGGCCCACCCCGGCGAACAGATGCTGGTTCAGGGCAACGTCGTCGGCCCGAAATACTTTTCAACTGTCGGAATGCAATTGCTCGAAGGCCGGGAGTTCAGCGATCGAGATACCGATAAGTCTCCGATGGTTGCGATTGTGAACGAGGCCATGGTGCACCGCTATTTTGCAGGACGCAGTGCGGTCGGTCAGCGCTTCGGGAGCGGGACTCCTGATCGGCAGATCATTGGCGTGGTTCGCGACGCGCGCGTCACAAGTGTTCAACAAGCACCCGTTCCGATGGCCTACTATTTTCTTCCGCAAATGATGGCGCCGGCCGAAGCAATTGAAGTCAAGACGGCCGCAGATCCGCGATGGAGCGTAGCGGAAGTAAGGAAGGCAGCCGCTGAAGTCGATCCTAACCTCCCGATTCGGTCGGTCACCACACTTTCCGACCAAGTGGACGATAACTTGAATCAGGAACGTCTGGTTGCGTTTCTTACCCTTGCATTTGGTGGACTGGCGCTCGGGCTGGCCTGCTGTGGCTTGTACGGAGTGATGTCTTATGTAGTAGCGCGACGCACTTCGGAATTGGGGATTCGCATGGCGCTGGGAGCATCCCCGCACCAAGTACTCTGGAGTGTCTTGTCAGAATCCTTAGGGCTTGTTGGTCTCGGGCTCGCGCTTGGTCTGCTGTCAGTGCTGGCTGCTTCGAAATTATTGTCCGGCATGCTGTTTGGCTTGACCGCAAACGATCCCCTAACGATCTCAGGAGCAATCCTGATTCTTTTAGCAGTCGCGGCTATCGCTGCCTCCTTACCCGCGTTCCAAGCGGCAAGGGTGGATCCGTTGATGGCCCTTCGATACGAATAATTTCACCGCTCCCCCTGGCGCGGTCTCTGCTCATTCATACTGATTCCGACGGACTTCGGTAAGCGGGCTTTTCCGCCTGGCGTTTCGTCAGCAGTTGCACTTGCTCACCCGGTCAGGCCTCACACGCCTGCCGTTCATGGATCGCGGGCGTTAGTATTCGGTGAGATACACTGCCCTGTTAACCATCACAGCCGGACACTATAAGTCCTTGTCTTGGCGTCGATTGCCTACCCCGCTGTCTCCCCAGCTGTGCCCCAACGTTTCGCCGTGGTTCGCGATAAGACTAGGCGCATAGAATTCCGGTCTTCAAGTAGAGCCGACGGACAACTTATTATCTGCGCACCGCATGGATAGACTGGGGACGGCCGAAACCTTGCTTCTCGCTGGGCACTTTCCATAGCTTGTTAACTGACATGGCTTGTGGGTTCGATCGCGGAGACGTGAGAGGCCAAGAGTCAGCTAGGCAGAAGGAGCGGCTGGAATTGTTTGTGCCTTAACGACACCGAGAGTTTCTTGTGCGCTACGCAGTTGAAAACATTTCTGAACCCAATCTTCCGGCGCAAGCTTGCCGGCCAGGAGATCGTTCACCAGTCCAAGGCATCCAAAGTTTCGCCGCCGCGGCGGAACGGAAAAAACAGCAGGTTGGGCAGGTTGGGTATGTAGTTTGCAGCCCGTTTCCAGAAGTATTACAATGCTCCCGGAGCAGATGCGCCGCTCTCTCCGTCCGCTGCTTTGGAGTTAACAGCGTTCCTTCTAAATCCGGCAGCGGTGAGCCAATTGCGGGCAAACTGTTTCAAGAGATCCGGAAGGGAGACGCCCTTCGTGCCAATGAGTAGCGAACCGCATTGGGCAAATTGTCGGTATAACAACGCGCGGTTGCGCGGTAGCTCAACTCGGCTGTTTACACAGAACTTCAAATCGCATAAATTGTTTCTCTGGGGTTGGTTAACAGCCTCGGGACCATTCCCAAATCCCTCTTTGGTGTCCCCCATATGTCCCCAGCCATCAGCTTAGTTAGGGGAAAGACCTCAATGGTAAAGCAGGTATTACCTGGATTGCTCTTGGAGGCTGCCCACAGTAGACGTTGCTATTGCGGTCAGGCATTGACATTGAACGCCAACGCAACGCAACTCGGTACTTACGCGGCCCAGGTTGCCCAACGGCTGGGGGTGGGCATTGAAATCGAATACGAAACCAACACCCGCCCCAACCTAACGGCGCTGCAACAATTCACTGGCGGCTACCGGGCGAACGAGCCTTACGACGGCACTGGCGCGGATCCGGCCACTCGCTTGACCACCGACCTCGCGCTGTTTGCTCTTGATCAAGGACTAGAATTACGGGGCCAGTTAATGTCGCATACTGGAGCCCTCCTGCTGAGATGGACTATGGACTGAGGTGGCTAGAGCTTGAAGAGAGGTGCGCCCATTTTTGTCGGTTTCTTATGCTGGTTGATGCTTCTCGCCGGGCCGGGAGCCAGTTTGGCCTTTCCCGCGCCGCAGCGGCAAACCACGCGAAGCCCGCATGGTCCGCTCGCGATTCCCTGTGAGAACTGCCATACCGCGGCGGGGTGGCGTCCGATTCGCGCCGTTCCGGAGTTCGATCACAACAAGACGGCGTATCCGCTTCGCGGCATGCACGAAAAGGTGCAGTGCACGCAGTGCCACGCCAAGCCGGTATTCACCGACGTCGGCAAGCTTTGTCAGGATTGTCATGCTGACATTCACCAGCGAAAAATGGGTACGGACTGCGCGCAATGTCACTCGGTCCAAGGTTGGAATATTGCGGTCCAGAAAGTAAAAGATCACCAGAATCGTTTTCCGCTCCTAGGCGCTCACGCGGCAGTGCAATGCGAGGATTGCCACAAGAGCGCCGCGGTTGGACAGTTCCAAGGCTTGTCTACGGCGTGCGTCTCCTGCCACTTGAAGGACTATCAGAAAACTACGAATCCGAATCACGTCAGCTCGCAATTCGCGACCACCTGCGAATCGTGCCACTCGTCGTTCGATAGTTGGTTGGGAGCAACCTTCAATCATGGCGCACCTCCGATCAACTTCCCCTTGACCCTGGGCCATGCGAACGTGCCCTGTGCCTCTTGCCACGTCAACGGCAACTATAGCCTTCAGATCGCGCCGACCGACTGCGGGAACTCAGGGTGTCACCTGACGACCTGGCGGCAAACCAATAATCCGGTGCACTCCACGGCCGGGCCGGCTTTTGCGGTGGGGAATTGCGCCAGTTGCCATACCACCAAGGGTTGGGACTCGGCGTCCTTCGATCACAGCGTGACGGGCTTCACGCTAACCGGAGCGCATGCTTCACCCACGCCCACCCCCTGCGCTTCCTGCCACGTCAGCAACAACTACACGCTGAACTCGACGGATTGCATGGGCTGCCACCTGGCGGCGTGGCAGAGCACGCCGACCTTTGGCGGGAGCGTACCGGATCACATCAAGGCGGGTTTCCCGTCGACGGCGTCCGCTTGCTCGACCTGCCATCCCATCACGAGGTGGGCCGACGGGAAGTTCGACCACAACGCGTTTGGGTTCCCGCTGACGAACTCTCACGCGCTGGTGGCCAACGGCGGCAAGGTAGCGTCTTGCGCTTCCTGCCACATCGGCAACAACTACAGCCTGAATATCGCGGCGACTGACTGCGGCAATGCGGGATGCCACCTGACGACGTGGCAGACAACAAATAACCCGGTGCACCCAAAGGCCGGCGCGCCGTTCGCGGCGGCGAACTGTTCGACCTGCCACAACACGATCAGTTGGAATACGGCGACCTTCGACCACAGCGCGACGGGCTGGCCGCTGTCGGGTTCGCACCAGATGGCACCTGCGGGAAAGGTCGTGGCCTGCACCGATTGCCACGTGGGGAACAACTATACTTTCACGGCAGCGAACACGGATTGCATGGGCTGCCACCTGGCCGCCTGGCAGAGCACCGCAACGCTTGGCGGGAACGTTCCGAATCACATCACGGCGGGCTTCCCGAGCTCACAATGCGCGACCTGCCACGACACGCTGCTGTGGGTGGATGGCAAGTTCGATCACAGCGCCACGGGCTGGCCGCTGCAGGGAGCGCACGTCACCACGCCCTGCGCTTCGTGCCACATCGGCGCCAATGCGTTCGCCCTTACTTCGGCGAACACGGATTGCTATGGATGCCATCAGGCGGCCTGGTTGAGTACGCAAACGCTGGGCGGCGCCGTGCCGAACCACGTTGCCGCGCTGTATCCAACAACCTGCGTAACCTGCCACACCACCTGGGTGACTACGGGCTGGCTGGGGGCTACCTTTAATCACACCTGGTTCCGCATTCCGCATAATGGCTCGGTCTGTTCGGACTGCCACTTGGTCTCGACGGACTACTCGACATTCTCCTGCATTAACTGCCATACCCGCGCTAATGCGCACAACAAGGGGAGTACGGACCAGCAACACCAGGGCAATGGCAACTACACTTACACCGCGACGAGTTGTTACAACTGTCACAAGTGACGCATTCGGCTTTTAGGCTGTTAAGAGAGAGTGTTGAAGGAAAACGCCCGTTCAAACAAGCGTGATGTGGCCTGGCGCGGGCTCGGGCACTGGTGCAGGCGTCCTGCAGCCAATCGCGGTGTCGCCCTGAGCGGCCACGATTGCGGTAGGCCAAACCCAGCAGTTCACCGCAACCAGTTCGTACAACGACGGCTCTCAGCAGAACGTCACCCCGTCCGCCGCGCGCAATGCCTTTTCATTCCCCGTCGGCAAGACTCGCATACCGGCCTAAAGGCATACCCCGAACACGAAACTTTAATCACCCCGCAAGCCCGCCGCCCCGTCCATCGCTTCCGCCCGCTCGCCGATACACCCTCAACCTCAGCCACTTTACCCACAAACTCATGTCCCGGCGGTCCCGCGAAAACTGTGATACCCGCGCAGATTCTCCACGTCCGTGTTGCAAATCCCCGCCAGCCGCACGCGCACACGTGCCCAGCCGGGGCAGCGCCTTCGCAACAGAAACGAGCTTTCCTTTATCAACTTGGAATGCAAGCAATCGCGACGCGTCCTTCTGAATCCTTACTTTAGTTCACCATCATAGCCCGCCAAACTCGCCTTGACTCAGCGCGTATACCCCGTATTGATGAACTCATCCACGTCTTTGTGCAGTTTGTGATGCTCTTTCTCGTCAATGTACATCATGTGCCCGGCCTCGTAATAAGCGAAGCTGACGTTTTTCCGCACCGGCGGCTCGATATTCATGTGCGCAAACGTGTTCTCGATGCCGTTGAACGGCGTGGCCACGTCATAGTAGCCGCACAGCACCAGCACTTTCAGGTAACTCTGCTGGGTCATCGCCGCGCGTAAAACTTCCGCCACTTCCGTATTGCCCGTCTGGTCCCACGGCCGCACATTCGCCGTCACCGTGTAGTACGCGTCGCTGTCCCACTTGAGTTCGCGCCGCACGTAGTCGTGAAATGTCGCCACAAAGGCACCCTCATAAGACGCTTCGCTCGGGTCGTATTCCACGCGCTCGCCGGCGGCGTCCGCGTCCATGCCCTCGAACCGCGAATCCAGCCGCCCGATGGTGCGTCGTTTGTCGCGCTCCAGTTCCTTGAACCAGCGGAAAGGGCTGATCCGCAGGTTGGTTTCTTCGATGTATTTTGGAGTAAGCCCAGTGAAGCGCGCCACGTCCGCAACGACTTTTTGGTGCTCTGCCGCGGAAAGAGCATCGCCCTTTTCAAGCGCCGCGGCATATTCACCGTGGGCGAATTCGCGTGCTTGCTGCGCTACCTGCTCGACAGTGAGGTTCTGCAAGTCGGACGGCAACAGATGGTGATACCAGGCCGTCGTCGTATAGGTTGGCAGGAAAAATTCCGAACGGTTGTCTGCGCCCCAATTGGAGAATGCCACCGAGGAGAGCAGCGCAATGCCGCTCAGGTAGATTTGATGGCGCTCCTGAAGAACGCCGGCCAGCTCCGCCGACCGCGTCGTGCCGTAGCTTTCGCCAATCAGAAATTTGGGCGAGGCCCAGCGCTCGTTCCGTGTGATGTACTGGTAGATGAAATCCGCGAACCAGTTGGCGTCCGCGATGATCCCGTGAAATTGACTCGGAGCTTCCCCCGGCGCGGGGCGGCTGAAGCCCGTCGAGATGGCGTCAATGAAAACCAGATCCGTTGTGTCTAGGAACGAATCTTCATTGTCCACCACCGTATAGGGTGCGGGCATGCCGTGGCCATCCGGCGTCAGAACTACCCGCTTTGGTCCCATGCCCATGTGCGTGAACAACGACGCCGAGCCCGGCCCGCCGTTGTAAACAAAGCTGATGGGCCGCTTGGCCATGTCGGACACGCCGTCTTTTGTGTACGCCACGTAAAACATCGTGGCCTTCGGCGTGCCGTCATCCGCTTTGATGTTGTAGGTCGCGGCCGTCGCTATGTACTTGATCTCCTGCCCGCCGATGCGTGCGGAATGATGCGTCACCGAAGATTTTTCTTCCGCCACCGGGGGGTGCTGCGCCGCTTTTCCTTGCGCTGCTTCAGGTTGCGAAGCCGCTTGTTCCGGCGGGCGCTGCGTGCGCTGGCGTTGCTGCGGCGGTTGCTGTGCCGGTGGGACAGTCATTTGCGGCGATGGCGATTCTGCAGGACGTTCGCTTTGGCTCATCGCCGCAGGCGCAGCGAACAGTACACAAATTCCAATCAGCACGCACGGGTCTCTTCTCATTTCACACCTCTCCCTTGGCAATCAGAAAATTTCTCGGGCCACCAGGAATTCGGCAAGTGCACCAAAAAGGTTCCGCCCACTCCGCGAAACCCCTGATTGGACGGACAAACAGTTTGTCGAGTTTCACCTTCAGGTTGGGGAAAGCGGTCCCGCTCGCGGCGCTTTATTCGTACCGCAACGCCACGATTGGGTCCACGCGCATGGCTCTCCGCGCGGGCAGGTACGCAGCCACCACGGCCACCAGAATCAGCAGCAGCGCCACGGCCAAAAACGTGACTGGATCGTGCGTCCCTACGCCAAAAAGCAAGCTGCTCAAGAATCGTGCCACCACGAGCGCTCCAGCCAGCCCAATCGCTACGCCAAGGACCGTCAACTTGATAGTTTGCGCCAGAATCATGCTCCGGACATTGGCGGTCTGCGCTCCCAGCGCCATGCGCACGCCAATTTCCTGTGTTCTCTGGCTCACTGTGTAACTCATCACCCCATAAATGCCCACCGCTGCGAGCACCACTGCTAGCATGGCGAAAATCCCAACCAGCAGCGCCGAGAATCGCCGGGGAGAGATGGAGTCCGTGAGCAGCCTGTCCATGGTCATCACGTGGGTTACCGGCAGATGCGGATTCTCTTTGTGAATCGCGTCCATAACCGCGGCCGCCTGCGTTGCCGGGTCGGAGGCCGTCCGCACCACCACATACGGTGTCCATCCGCCCACGAAGTAAACGTCAAAAGTTGGCTCGGCATCCAGCCCAAACTGATGCACGTTTCCGACGATGCCAATGAGCGTGCTCCAGCACGGCTTGGGATCGAGCGAGCAGAGATTGATGCGCTTCCCAAGTGCGTCGCCCTTGGGCCAGAAACGCTGTTCCATCGTCTCGTTGATCACCGCCCTCGGCACTTTCCAGTCTTCCTCGGTAAAGAATCGGCCCTTGCGCAGGGGAATCCCCACCGTGGAAAAATAGCTGAGGCTCACGGTCCGGAATTGCACAATCGGCCGCGCACCCGCATTCGGGACGGGCTGGCCCTCGATCACGAATCGCGACGCCTGGCGAAACTCGTTGCTCAAGGGCAGATCGTCGATGCCCGCGGCTTCCTTCACGCCCGGAAGCGCGCGGATGTGCTCCGCGATTTGCTCGAATTCCAGGGACTGCTTCTGTTGAAGCCGGATCCAGTCTTCCTGGGAAAGCTGCTTGGCCTGCGTGAAAGGCAGCGACGCCTGTTCCACGTCCATCGTCAGGATATGGTCCACGCGGAAACCGGGATCCACTTCCAATAAATGTTGAAAGCTGCGCAGCAGCAGGCCCGCCCCCATCAGCGGTACCAGCGCCATGGCAATCTCCGAGATCACCAGGGCGTTGTGGGTCCGGTGACGCCCCGGCCCGCTTGTCCCTTTGCCTCCTTGCTTCAGAACCGCCGCGAGATCCGACCGCAGCGTGCGCAGCGCCGGGAGCAGCCCGCAAATCATTCCGGTGGCCACGCAAACCGCGGCCGTGAATCCCAGGACCTTGCCGTTCAGACCGCTCTCCCGCAACACGCCCAGATCGGCGGGAACAAATGCCATCAAGGCGCGCAAACCGGCGATCGCCAGGAGCAATCCGAACACACCGCCCGCCAGCGACAGCAGCATGCTTTCGGTGAGCAACTGACGTGATAACCGCCAGGAGCTGGCGCCCAACGCCGTGCGCAACGCCACTTCCCGCTCCTTGCCGGCATTGCGCACCAACAGCAGATTCACGATGTTCGCGCAGGCAATCAGCAGCACCAGTCCCACGGCCCCGGAAAGAACCAGTAGGATGCCTTGCAGTTTCGCGGCCGACGGATCTTCCATCAGCTCGACGAGCACCCCAAAGAACTTGTGCGAATCCGGATACTTGATGGTTTCCTGTTGATTCAGTCGCACCATTTCGTCGCGAGCTTGTGCCAGCGTGACGCCGGGCTTGAGCCGCGCGACGCCGATGAATGCGTGATGAATGTGCTCGGTCAAATCGTCTCCATACTGGCCGATGGGCATCCAAAGGTCGGGCCAGCGCAGAAGACGAAAGTCTGCCGGCAGCACGCCCGTTACCGTATACCGCTGGTTGTCCAGCGCGATGGTTCGCCCGACCACCGCGGGATCGCCCCCAAACCAGCTTTGCCAAAGGCGATGGCTCAAAATCACCACCGGGGAACTGCCCGCTCGATCCTCTTCCGGAACGAAGAAGTGGCCGGCCGCAAGGTGTATCCCCAGCATGGGAAACAGTCCCGCGCTTGCGTAGCTCCCCAGCACCCGCTGTGGCTCGCCTTCGCCGGTCAAATTGAATCCCTGCGAGAGTTGTACGTACGCGCCCATCTCCGAGAAGCTGGCGTTCTGCTCGCGCCAGTCCGCGTAGTCGCCCGGCGACAATGCGCCGCGCGGTACCTGCGGGGGATAGGTATTCCAGATTTGCACTAGGTTTCCCGGCTGAGGATAAGGTAGCGGGCGGAGCAGCACGTTTTCGACCACGCTGAATATCGCTGTATTGGCTCCGATGCCCAGCGCCAGAGTCAATACCGCGACCGCGGCAAAAACCGGATTCTTGGACAGCGTACGGGCCGCGTAACGGATGTCTTGCAGCAAGCTTTCCACGAAATTATTCCTCGGCAGTAAACTCAAGCGTACTAAGGAGCGGTCGCGCCGCCAGCTCCGTCTCCTTATTTGGTCGACAATTTGGTAAGCGGCGCCTCCATAGCCCCCAGCGCCGGAACGATGCTGGCCACCAACCCTACGGAGCACAATACAACAAAGGCTCCGGTCACCGACAAAAATCAAATCCGGGCAGGCCGTAGTGCAGGCGGCGATACGCAAGAGCCAAGCCGAGCATAAGGGGAAGGCCGAAGATTCCGCCCAGCAGGACTGCTCTCGTTTCGCCCCGCATCATCAGGAGAACGCTTTTGCGTCGCGCGCCGAGCGCCATTCGTATTCCCATCTCGCGCCTACGCTGCGCCAGGCCGTAGACACTTACGGCGGCCAGAATACCTGCAAGAACTCCAAACAGGGAGAAAAGCAACATTGTGAAGCGAGGTCCGGTCCTGGCGTCTCCGACCAACTGTTCCATTTTGCGAATCTTCGACACCGCCACGGTTTTGTGCATTGCTGCAATTTCCCATCTCGGGCGGTCCGCCCACTTGGCGTTGAGTCCATGCGGTGTCCACACCTGCGCGCCGGCCGGAAAATCGAAATCCGCAGGCATGCCCCCGATAACCGTGTATCCAGGACCGTTCAAGTCCACCGTCTTTCCAATCACCGACGGGTCCGCATGGAACTGCTTCTTCCAAGCGGATGACTGCAAAACCACCGTCGGTTCGGCCCCGGGACGATCATCCGATTCCTCAAATGTGCGGCCCATGGCGGCCGGCGCGCCCGGCAACGAAAAGAACGCAGGGCTAACGGGGGTCCTTTCGAGCTCCACGGGCTCTCCATACCCCGTCAGCGTGATCCCGTGTCCATACATGGTTGCAGGCATCGCGGCCATCATTGCAAAGGCCTTCGATTGGCGCTGCCAGTCTTGGAATTCTGGATAAGATAGTTCGCCAATATGCGCGACGTCCTTGGAATCGCCCTTCCAGGCGACCACCACACGGTCTTGTTCCTGGACGGGCAGTGGCTTGAGTAATGCCGCGTACATGATGCTGAAAAGGGCCGTACTCATCCGGATACCGAGGGAAAGCACAAGCACAGCAATAAGAAAGAATCTTGGATGTCGCACGATCATTCGGGTGCCTTGCGAACATTCCCGCGCAGATTTAGAGATGGTTTCTTTCATTTCCGGCTGACCCTCACCGCAATGCCTTTCTACGAGTGTAGAACAACACGCTGTCGCCGCGCTCGAAAAGACACAGAGTAATGGGTATAAAGACACGGTCAAGGTTCACGACCCCGCTGGCCACCACGTGATGCCATACATCGCCCAGAACGAATCCATATATCCAGTCTATTTGTTGGGCATACTTGCCGTTTCCTACAACGCCATGGCTTCTAGGAAGTCAACTTTTTTTTGGCCCACCTCGGCTTCCTATCAACCTGACTCATGCGCAGATTGAATCCTCAGCCTTGCCCATAGGACAGTACCAGCCCAGCCCAAAAGGACAGTAGCTGGGGGGGCATTTTCCGAAGTAGGCTAGGTGAATCGGAAGTCCCTCAAAGCAAGAGGTTCGGATGAAGAGTAAGCTGGTGAGCGTTCTTCCCTTATTCTTCGTTGTGTTGGCGTCAGGGGTTCCGGCGCCGGCCCAGCAGACCAGTTCCAATCCTACGGTCATACCCCCCGTCAGCTATGACCTTTCGCCGCCTTTGGTGGACCTGGTTGCTTCCGCGCCGCCCAAGGCCCCTGCTAGCCAGCGCAACATCCCACTGCGCCAGCCGCCGCGACCTATTCCGGCTCCCCCAGCCTCGGTCACCCAGGACCGGGCTCTTCAACAGCTTTCCTTGCCCCTCGTCAGCACTTCACCTGGACTGGCCTTTGACGGCATAGGCGCGGACGGAGTGGCACCACCTGACACGAACGGCGCGGTCGGAGCCACGCAGTTCGCACAAATCGTGAACGTAGAATATGCGGTCTACAACAAGACCTCGAACGCCCTGCTGTTGGGCCCGACGCCTATCCACAACATCTGGAGTGGCTTCAACGGGGACTGCGCCAATGGCGACGGGGGCGACGCCGTCGTCCTTTATGACAAATCCGCCCAGCGCTGGGTGGTAGGCCAGATGAATGTCAAGCTCAACGCCTACTGCATGGCTGTCTCCACCACGTCGGATGCAACCCAAAGCTATTATCGATATGAGTTCTCCTTTGGCGGTAACACGCCCGATTATCCCAAGCTAGCAGTCTGGCCCGATGCCTACTACTGGACGGCCAACACGTTTTCAAGCGCAAACACTTTCGTCGGCGCAAACCCTTGCGCCTTTGACCGCGCTACGATGCTGAGTGGCGGACCGGCCAACGCCATTTGCATGCAGCAGAATCCGAGCATTGACAGTCTCTTGCCCGCGGACCTCGACGGAACTACGCCGCCGCCGACCGGCGAGCCCAACTTCTATCTTCAGATGGTGGCACCGAGCAACCTGAACCTCTTCAAGTTTCACGTGGATTTCACGACGCCCGCGAACTCCACCTTCACGGGTCCCACCGCGATCCCCGTGGCGCCCTTCAGCGAAGCCTGTGGCGGCGGCACATGCATTCCCCAACCTGGAACGACGCAACAGCTCGATTCCCTGAGCGACCGTCTGATGTTCCGGCTGGCGTATCGGAACTTTGGCGACCATGAATCACTGGTGGTCAACCACTCGGTGATGGCGGGAAACAGCGTAGGGGTGCGGTGGTATGAGATCCGCAGCCCGAACGTCACCCCGACTGTTTTTCAACAGGGGACTTTCTCACCCGACTCGCAGTACCGCTGGATGGGCTCGATCGCGATGGATCAATCGGGGGACATTGCTGTGGGATACAGCGCTTCCAGCAGCAGCAATTTCCCGGCTGTTCGTTATACAGGCCGCGTGCCCTCCGATCCAGCGGGCACGATGGAGAGCGAGAACAGCATCATTGAAGGCACAGGATCGCAGACCAACGGTAGCAGTCGCTGGGGTGACTACAGCGGTATGAGCGTCGACCCGGCCGATGACTGCACCTTCTGGTACACGAACGAATACCTCACAACTAACGGTTCGTTTAACTGGAACACTCGCATTGGGTCCTTCAAGTTTACATCTTGCGGTCTGCCGGGCTCCTCTTTGTCGGCGACAACGTTGATCTCCTCGCTGAACCCATCTGCCTTGGGCCAGGCTGTGACGTTCACGGCCACGGTGCAGCCAGCCACCGGCTCCGGCACCCCCACTGGCACGGTGACATTCAACGATGGCGCCATCGTGCTGGGCCCGGGCTCGCTGAACGGTGGAACAGCGACATTCACTACTTCGGGGCTGGGAGCAGGGGTGCATTCGATCACCGCAGTTTACGGCGGTGATGCGAGCTTCGCCAGCAGCACTTCGCCGGTCCTTATGCAGACGGTGAACAAGGCAGCTAGCTCCACTGCCGTCGTCTCGTCGAATAGTGCATCGAATCGCGGAGCGGCTGTGACTTTCACTGCCACGGTGACGTCGTCCGCCACGGGCACACCCACCGGGACGGTCACGTTTCAGGATGCCACCACTACGTTGGGCACGGGCACGCTGAGCGGCGGGACCGCGACGTTCACCACTTCGGGACTAGGGACAGGAACGCATTCCATCACCGGAATCTACGGCGGCGATGCGAACTTTACCGGCAGCACTTCGCCGATCCTGACGCAGACGATTGGCAAGGCGGCGAGCTCCACTGCCGTCGCCTCGTCGAACAATCCGTCCATTATTGGAACGGCTGTGACTCTCACCGCCTCGGTGACTTCGCCGGTCACAGGCACACTCACTGGGACGGTCACGTTTCAGGACGGCACCTCTGCGCTGGGCACGGGCACGCTGAGCGGCGGAGCAGCGACGTTCATCACTTCAGGGCTGACGGCCGGGACGCATTCGATCACCGCAGTCTACAGCGGTGATGCGAACTTCGCCGGCGGCACATCGCCGGTCCTTATGCAGACGGTGAACAGGGTGGCTAGCTCCACTTCCGTCGCCTCATCGAACAATCCATCAATCTTTGGATCCGCTGTGACGTTTACCGCCACGGTGACGTCGTCAGCGACGAGCATCCCGACAGGAACGGTCACGTTTCAGGATGGCGCCGCTACACTAGGCACGGGCATGCTCAGCGGCGGAAATGCCACACTCGCCACCTCGGCGCTAGTGGGAGGAGTGCATTCGATCACCGCAGTTTACGGCGGTGATGCGAGCTTCGCCAGCAGCACTTCACCAGGCCTGACGCAAACGGTGGCGGACTTCTCCCTTTCAGCGTCCCCAACCGTAGCGGCGGCTACGGCCGGATCGACATCAACGTACCTGATCACCATCACTCCGCTGGGCGGATTCAGCCAGACGATTTCGTTTCAGTGCAGCGGCGCTCCGATGTTGGCTGTTTGCACAGCTCCTGCATCGGTGAGTCCTACAGGTAGCTCCTATGCGCCGTTCAATATTACGGTGACGACGACGGCCCAGTCGGCGGTGTCGCCAGGCACGATCGTGCCTTGGCCGTGGGCCGGCTTACGAATCGGGCTGACGTGGCTTCTCGCGCTTGTGGCTTGCGCCATTCTTAGCAGGTTCGCCGCACCTAGGCGTGGGTACGTGTGGCAAGTCTCCGGTGTGGCCATGTTTGTATTGCTGCTTTGTGCTGGTTGCACCGGCGGCGTTGCTGGAAGTGGGCGCGGTTCGACGCCAAAGGCAGGCACTGCGCCGGGAACCTATACTCTCACTTTGACGGGAACGTCTGGCTCGTTGAGCCACAACACCATGTTGACACTGACGGTGAAATAGCCGAAGAGGAGTAGCCTGAAGCGAAAATGTAGGTGTTTACAGGCAGCCCATATTCTTCTCCATCGAAAACGCGTTTCACGGACCACATAACAGTTGGCAGCCGGAAGTTATTCCGAGTCATAGTGCAGTTGTGGGAAATCACGGCTCCGCTGATGGCCTCGTCGACGATCACTGATTTGAGCTAACGACTGTTCGGTGCCGTGCCGAATACTCGCCCAGCAAGTAATTGATAACAAAAACGATCTCGGTAGACTGCACCGTTTTCAACCAAGAAAACTAGTTCAACTGGCGCAAATTGAACCCTTCTATTGCCATGAAAACAAGACGCTTGAACGGTTCCCCGGAACTCAACGGTAGAGCATTCGGCTGTTAAGAGAGTACTTCAAATCCAATAACTCGTTTCTCTGGCTTCAGTTAACAGCTGCGAGACCGTCCCCCAAACGTTCTTTCCTCGTCCCCCAGAATGTCCCCACGATCCCTGGCACTGGTTAGCTCGGTTGAAGGCGGAATCCGAGCTGCTCGCCGGCGCGGCGAATGCGATCGTCAAGACTTAGGAGTTCGACACTCGGGACAGTGGAACGTACGGCCAACGCGGATGCCAAGTGAATCGCCTCAAGGGTACGCACGGGTTCGGCGGGAAACGGACGCCTTGCTCGGTCAACAATCTCCAAAGTGAGTCGGCACAGGTGCCAGTGCGCAGCAGCTCCATTGAGGTGTGCCCGGCGATCGGCGGCCGTAGCTTCATCGATTTCTCCGAGCGTGACCGCGCGGATGAGCACGCGGTCACACTCGATGAGCGCGAGATCGGAGGCCATCACAAGCTCGGCACGGCGGAGCACCTCGCGGACGCGGCTGGCAGCCGCTTCCCCAAGCAACCACGCCAGCACGGCGCTGGATTCTGCATAGATGTTCACCGGCTACCACGCTCCTCATCGAGGAGTACAGCGGCACGATGTCGCTTCAGGAGAGGTGAAAGTTTTGGATACAACGTCGACTCATTTGGGGCGCCGAGCGTCAGCTGCCCCTTCCTCACCAGTGCCATCAGCCCGGAAGGGACACCGCTTTCATCGAGTCCTTGCCCTGGCGGGAGGAGTTCTGCAACGACTTCACCGCGATCCGTCACCAGCACGCCCTCGCCGGACCGCACTTCCCGAACATACTCGCTCAAACGGTTCTTCAGTTCTCGAAGTCCCACGCTTTTCACAATTACATGTAGCCTCATGAAGCTACATTTGTCAACACCGAGATTATCAGTGTCGCAAGGCGGAGGGAAGTCAGACGAGAACGGATGGGGTTGCTGCCTTCAGGTAGATGGATTCTGCCACAGCCATATATTGTGGAAAGAACGTCAATCAGTGGTCATGAGGGCTCGATTCCCCTAGTACTTTAGGCATCGATCGTTTCATAAATCGTTTCACAAGTCATTTCACTAATCGTTTTATCATTCCAGTTAAATAGATGAAAACAATTAAGATGCTATCACAATTCTTGATGTATAATCGTTTCATGGCCAGCGAAGTTATAACCGAACTGAACCGTGGCATATTGCCTGCCGCCGACCTACGGGAGAGACTGGGTGTGTCGGCCGCGACACTTATGCGCATGGTGAGAGAAGCTGGGCCGGAGATCCTGCGGATTGGTCGAGGCAGGGCGACGCAATATGGCTTGCGTCAGACATGGCCGAATCTGGAAAGTTCACGGTTTCCGCTATTCCGAATAACCGAATCTGGCGCAGCCGTCCACGCAGGAGAACTCATTACACTTGCCGCTCATCAGTCGGCCTGGATGCCCATGGGCACAGTCGTGGGTGGGCTTCCCGCCGAATTGGTTGACGCCCGCCCTTCTGGTTTCTTGGGCCGACACTTCGCAGCCGTCCACGCTGATCTAAGGCTACCGCCCCGATTAACGGACTGGTCTGATCATCACATTTTGCTCGCGATGTCTCGACGGGGAGAAGACTTACCGGGCAATTTCGTTATTGGCGAAGAATCATTCGCTCGATGGCAGGTACTTGAGCCTGTTTCCAGAAGCCGCGACGATTACCCGGCTCTTGCAGAGGCAACCATCGCAGGTCATCCGCCGGGTTCCTCGGCAGGGGGAGAGCGGCCGAAATTCGGTGCGCTAGTTGGCAACCAGCATATGCTCGTCAAATTTGCTGGCCGCGGAGGAATCGGGGACATGGCCGCCAGGCGCTGGTGCGATCTGCTGACCCTAGAGGGAATTGGGTTGCAAGTCGTAGCGTCACATGGCATCCCGGCCGCGCATACAAACGTCATCGAAACGCCTGATTGTTGGTTTCTGGAGAGCGAGCGATTTGATCGCCTAGGGACGCGCGGGAGGATCGCAGTCTTAAGTCTTGCGGCTGTTCACGACGATCTCGCGGACTCGTGGGCACGCGCGGCCGTGTCACTCAGAGAGGCAAGGCGTTTGAGTGATGAGGATGCCAGGCGGCTTTGCTGGCTTGATGCGTTCGGAGCACTTATCGCAAACACGGATCGGCATCAGTCCAACATCCTGTTCTTTGCGGAAGGCTCTCGTTTGCGTCTAGCTCCGGCATTCGACCAAGTCTCAATGCTGTACGCACCCACGGGCGATGGCCAAGTACCACCGCGCGAGTTTATGCTGCCGCTCGCCACTGCGAATACGTTGGATGTTTGGGACGATGCACGCGACGCAGCTCGGCAATTTTGGACACAGGCGAGCGAGGACATGCGGTTGTCGGATGATGCTCGGCTATTCTGTGCAAGCAACATGAAGCTCTTTGGAGAATAGGCTGATGGATTTGTTGAATTGGACGACATCTGTGTTTCGAGCGGTGGCCGACTTCGGAGGGCCGCAGCGCAAAACGAATCCCACCGATAGTGACGTCGCGGGACTGTTCGGAAACGCTTTGATCTACGAAGGTGAAACGCTCGAACTGCTGGGTGACGAACACAAAGCCTTGCAGTCTTTTGAGAGAGCGGTCACGGTTTTTGAATCACCTCCTCTTGCAGGCAAGATGGGGTTGAATTCAGTCACCGCCGCAGCGTACGCGAAGCTCGCGAATTCTCAGTCCCGGCTTGGTCACGCTGATTCGGCCCGTGAAACCTATAACAAAGCTCTTGCGATGCTCGGTTCGCAAATGAGTTCGGAGCCGGCGGCACTGCAGGTTCAGTACACAGTCATCGAAATTTACGCTGGTCTTGGAGAGCTAGAGTCCCAAAGTGCCAGCCGAAGAAGCTCTCGAACGAATGCCCAGATTAACGCCTGCACGTGGTATCAAAAAAGCATGGATATCTGGCTGCACCTACCGATCCGAAATTCCATCTCGCCGAGCGGGTTCAAAGTGATCGATTTTAACTCGGTGTCCAGCAAACTAACCCAGTGCCAGCAGGCGCCCTGGTAGCGGTAGAATCAATCGAATGTCATTGCCCGTTGTGCCTCGACAAAACTTGAAGCCCATGAAGACTGTAAACGATTCGGAGCAAAGGAGTCTGCTTTGTTCTTTGTTAGCGAATCGGATTCAGAGGCTTGGTTCTCCGGAGTACCCAGATGGCGATGACAACCCGAGCGAATCTCCGTTGTCGGTACTCGCTCGCTTATCGAAGAGATACCAGTTGTCTTACGCAGCGCGGTCGTAGCGGTGATGCAAGCCACCAGGAGGGGCCGAGAAACAATTCTGGGTTGAGTATTACGCATTCTGACGATTCGACCGAGTGGAGTTTCTTTGTGCAACCCCACCGGTCCGTAGTCGTCTGCTGGAAGTTGAGTCTCACGCTAACCATTGCGAACCACTGAATGCAAACGTTGGGAAATATTCGCGAGAGCTTGGCACCGGAGCCGTACTGGACGGAGTCTTAGATCCGGGGCTTCGCTGTTTCCTTCTGGCAGTTCGAGCATTCAGTGCCGTGCCGAATACTCGCCCAGCAGCAACTAATTGATAACAAAAACGATCTCGGCAGGCACCACCGTTTTCAACCAAGAAAATTCGTTCAACAGGCGCAAATTGAACCCCTCTATTACCATGAAAACAAATCGCTTGAACGGTTCCCCGGTAGCTCAACGGTAGAGCATTCGGCTGTTAACAGAGAACTTCAATTCAAATAACTCGTTTCTCTGGCGTCAGTTAGCAGCCTCAGGACCATCCCCAAACACCTTTTTCTTGTCCCCACGATGTCCCCGCTATCGCACACTTGTGCGGATGGCGCCTTTGTCAGCCGCGTGCATTTTCTAAAGTGCCGCAGTTGGGGGTGATTCCTATTCTAGTAGGACTCAGGTCCCAAACCACCCGAGGGTGCCGACATGGCCGAGAAGGAGCACGAGCACTTCATTCCTTAAGAGCTGGACAATGAGCCGGAATCAATCGGCAGCTTCGTCTGTTCAAATATTTTGTTGTCCCTTTGCATCCTGGGAAAATGCGGTGAACTGGGCAAAGCCCGCCCTCATCCCGCCCTGGCTGCGGCAGAGTGAAGTCTCTCCCCAGATTGCCCGAACGCCAATGCAGGTATGTACCGGATTGGCAGTTCTTTGGCCGGAGTGTAGCGTGCCGCCCAAAGTAGAGCAACGGAGATGAATACGAACGCGCAAGAATCCCCGGCGGCGTTCCCTGCTTTCGACGCGCGCTTGCGGCGCGACTGCATTCCCCTCAGAACATCCCCCCAGCGTTACCTGCGCATTCCGATTCATTCGCGAAAAACTTTATCAAGTGATGTCCCCGAAGGAGAATTGCAATGAGAAATGTAGTGAACTCAAAGAGATGGTGGATGGGTGTGTTTACTCTGGCGCTCGCTGTGATTCCCGCGATTGCCCAGGTGGACATCGGCAGTATCTCAGGTACCGTTGTAGACACTTCTGATGCCGTTGTTCCCGGCGTGAGAATCATCGTTCGGAATGAGGGCAACCGGACTACTCAGGAAGCCACAACGAACAGTTCCGGTTACTACATCTTTCCGAGCTTGATGGTTGGAGATTACACCGTCATAGCCGAAATGAAGGGGTTCAAGAAATTTCTTCAAACTGGAATCCAACTGAATGCAGCGGACCATCTGAGTGTTCCGATCCATTTATCGCTTGGCGAGATGAATCAGACCGTTGTAGTGAGCGGGGCCGCGCCCCAAGCACTGTCGTTGGAGCCGTCCACAGGCGGCACCGTCACTTCCTCTCAAATGCAACAGCTTGAAGTTAACGGACGCAATCCCGTTTATCTGACCGGGCTGCAACCGGGAGTTACAGGCACAAACATTGGCACCTTCGATCCCGATAGCGTCAGTAGCGGCGGATTCAACATCAACGGAGGACGTTCAGATTCGTACACCGTTTTCGTTGATGGAGCGGTAGCGACACGCACAAGATCGTCCGGCTCGATGCTCGGTGCTCAAGACATGAGTTCGGTTCAAGAAGTTCAAGTGCTGACCGGATATTACGATGCTGAGTACGGCCGCTCTGCGGCAGGTCAAATACGGTTTGTTACTAAGAGTGGCACGAACACCTATCATGGTGAACTTTACGAAGTCATTCGCAATGCGGTGTTCGATGCCAACACTTGGTCCCGCAATTCAAGTCCGCTGGCGTCTCAAAACTCGAAACCTCCCAAACAGAATTACAACGATTACGGATTCACGTTCGGTGGACCGATTTTCATTTCGCACAAACTTAATGTGGACAAAAGCAAGCTGTTCTTTTTCTTTGCCGAGGAGTGGATCAAACGGCGGTACGACACGGAAGCAACAGGGACCGTACCAACAGCCGCGATGCGAACGGGAGATTTAAGCGAATTGCTCGCCCCTACGAACCGATTCTTTGGGAAGGCCCGCGTCGCCAAGGACCCGCAAACGGGTCAGCCGTTTCCTAATAACGTAATTCCGCAGGACCGCTTGAGCAGCCTCGGCGTGGCCCTGATGAACGAATACCCCCTGCCCACACTCGGATTTCAGCGAGGAAGCGCCAACTGGATTCAAACGTTTGGGGTTTCTTCTAACCTGTTCAAAACAACATTCAAAGTGGATTACTACCCTGATAGCAAGAATCACCTGTATGTACGCGGAACCATCATTCCGTGGACATTCAACGGTCCACTTGAAGGTACGTTCGGCGTCTTTGAATCGCTATGGTCCCGGCCCAATCAAACTGGAATCATCGATCTCACAACCGCTTTTTCTCCAACCTTCATAAACGATTTTTCTATTTCCGCGAACTCTGACGGAAAAGGCACCATCGCCCCGGACCCGCGCTGCGGTACCTACTGTGACCGGGACGCGCACGGAATCAACTATCCGTATCTTTATCCTGGAACGAAACTATTTCCTGCGAAGTTGCCAAGCCTCGCTGTGACGGGCTTAACTACTATCGATAATGGTCCCTATCCGGGCGAATGGGCGGGCTTCGTCTACGCGCTCAACGACAACGTCACCAAGATTTTGGGCAACCACACTATCAAGTTCGGCGGCACGTTTGAACGCGCTGGCCAGAATGACCACATCCAACTAACAACAGCGAGTGCGCCGCAAACTACGAATCAAAACGGCCAATTCCGGTTCCTCGATTCTGGCGGCGCGAACACAACCGGACTCGGTTTGGCTAACATCCTACTCGCCAATTTCAATGACTATTCGGAGTTTGGAGCCAAGCCGCAAACACCTTGGATTGCCAATTCGTTTGAACTCTTTGCACAAGATATTTGGCAAGTTCGCCGCAAGCTGACGCTCCATTATGGCGTGCGTTATTCGGTCTGGCCCGCATGGCACACAACGAATGGAACGGTTGCACAGTTTGAAACCGCTTTTTATGATGCAACGAATGCCGCCACACTCGATCCAAAGACGGGGTTCATCACCAGTGGCTCACCGTATAACGGCATTGTGCTCCCCGGTGGCGGCCCATCCAGTAGCGCGTTACGGCAATTCCCGTTCTTAAACCAGCCGCAATATCAATCGATGTATCACAACTTGCCCGGCGGCTTCGCTCCAACACAATGGGACTTAGTCCAGCCGCGCCTGGGCATCGCGTATCAGATCGCCAACAACACAGTGCTTCGTGCGGGCGGCGGCTACTTTGCGGGCCGAGCCGCAATCAACCGCGACACGGCATTAGGAGGCAATCCGCCCTTCATGCCACAAACCACGCTGATAAATGGGAATGTTGCCAACTTATCCGGTGCGGCATCCGCGGTACTTCCGTTCACGATGACGATAAGCAGCCCCACAAACTTGTGGCCTACTACATGGCAATACAACGGAACTGTCGAGCGCGAATTCGGTAGAGGGATGACGGTTTCGGCGGGTTACGTGGGCAATCGAGGTCTGCACTTGCAGCGCAAGCGGAATATCAATCAAATACTCACGCCGGGCACAACGTACGCCAATCCTTCTGTGAACCCCAACGCGCTCCGGCCATATCTTGGACTCGGCATTATCAATAGCGCGGAAAATTCCGGCAACTCCCGATATGACTCTTTCCAGACAACGGTGCGAAAAATCACGGGAGCCTTGACATTCGGCGCTTCCTACACTTACTCGCGCTCCAGGGACAATTCATCGTCCCTCACCGATGTGCTACCTAATGCCTATGATGACAGCAATTATTGGGGTCCTTCAGATTTTGATGTGCCGCACGCCTTGACAATCAGCTACACCTACAACCTGCCGATCCGGGGCCGGGGAACGTTCACGAAGATGCTGGTTGGCGGTTGGGCTGTCTCCGGTATCAATCAATTTGAATCCGGGTTTCCTTTTTCCGTGCGTACGAATATCGATTACGCGGGGATTGGTCCGGGAAGCGGAAATCAATTCTGGATCGTGAGCGGTAATCCAAACGGCTGTTCCACGGACTTTGTTCCAGGAACCGGAGCGACGCTCTACTGCAAAGACGCATTCACACCTCCACCGCAAGGGACGTTTGCGTCCGGCGATACGAAGAATAGATTTACGAATCCGGCGTTCTGGCAATGGAACCTTGCGGCCTACAAATCATTCGCCTTAAAGGAATCTCTGCACCTGCAATTTCGTGCCGAGTCATTCGATGTCGTAAATCATCCAAATTGGGGAACGGTGAATTCCAACCCTCTTAGCTCAACGTTCATGATGGTTACATCGAAGTTAGCCAGTAGCCGGAATATGCAATTTGAGATGCGGCTCGCGTTCTGAATTATGAACAGACGCGAGTTTGTACAGAGTGCTATCGGCGCAACCCTTATCGCAACTGTTCCCCAGGGTGTTACTGCACAGGGCGATACTGCGGCATTGCCGTGGTATCGCCGTACCATCCGGTGGGGCCAAACCAATATCACGGAACGCGATCCTGCTCGATACGACATCGAATGGTGGAGGGAATTCTGGAAACGTACGGCGGTGCAAGGCGTGGTCATAAACGCGGGAGGCATCGTTGCATATTATCCGAGCAAGTTCCCATTGCACCATCGCGCAGAGTTTTTAGGGGACCGCGATCTTTACGGTGAACTGGCCAACGCCGCGCATCAGGACGGATTGGTTGTGCTTGCGCGAATGGATTCCAGCCGCGTAGCCGAGGACTTCTACCGAGCACATCCAGATTGGATGGCTCGGCAACAATCCGGCGAACCGTATCAAGTGGCGGATCGCTACATTACTTGCGTCAACAGCGCGTACTACGATGAATATCTTCCGAACATTTTTCAGGAAATCATAGAGCGTTCGCATCCAGAAGGTTTCGGGGACAACAGTTGGAGCGGCGGCTTAAATCGCAATCAGATTTGCTATTGCGATAACTGTGCGCGTAAGTTCCGCGAACGGACGGGCCAATCGTTGCCGAAACAAAAGGACTGGAATGACTGGGGGTACCGAAAATGGATCGAATGGAATTACGCCCGGCGCATGGAATTGTGGGACAACAATACCCGCGTCAGTCAAACATTTGGAGGACCGCATTGCCTGTGGTTGGGCATGAACAGCGGTTCGGTTACTTACCAAAGCCTCGTGTTCCGCGACTTCCGCGAGATCGTAAAGCGTTCGCAATTTCTTTTGCTGGACCATCAACAACGTAACACATCCTCGGGCTTTCAGGGTTTCCAGGAGAACGGTGATACAGCCAAGCTCGTAAATGGATTACTCGGATGGAATAAGACGGCGATTGAGAGCATGGCCCTGTATCAAGCTCGTGTGGCCGCGAAACCCGAGCCGGAAGCCCGCATGTGGATGATAGAGGGGATCAGCGGCGGGTTGGGACCGTGGTGGCACATGGTTGGTGCATATCACGACGACCGCCGCCTGTACCGCACTCCCGAACGAATCTTCCAGTGGCATAAACAGAATGAACACTACTTGAGGAACCGCCGCCCTTACGCATCCGTGGGTGTCATTTGGTCTCAACGGAATACGGACTATTTTGGCCGAGATAGCGCGGCGGATCGCGTTGACGCCCCATACCGTGGATTTACCCAAGCACTGATTCGAGCGCGAATTCCCTATGTTCCGATTTGCTCGGCGGACACTGCACAGTACAGCGATCTCGCCGTTTTGATTTTGCCGAACGTGGGCGTGCTCTCTGATGTTGAGTGTCAAGCAATCCGTGAGTTTGCCCGGCGCGGCGGCGCGGTGATTGCCACGGGCGCCAGCAGCCTCTATGACGAATGGGGAGATGCAAGGCGAGACTTTGCCTTAGCAGACCTGTTCGGCGCACACGCGCCCTCCCCGGAACTATTCCTTAAGCCGCCGTCACAGGACAACTCGTATCTGCGATTGATACCTGAGAGGCGCGGCAAATCGTGGGGACCGAAAGTGCCGGACGATCCATCATCAGGCGAGCGTCATCCCGTTCTCGCTGGATTTGATGACACAGATATTCTTACGTTCGGCGGCGTGTTAGAGGAACTGCGAACTGAATCCGGCATGATTATCCCGCTCACGTTTGTACCATCATTTCCGGCTTTCCCACCTGAGATGGCGTGGATGCGGCAACCTACAACTAACATTCCCGCTTTGGTCATAAATTCCAAAGTCGCATATTTGCCAGCCGATATTGACAGCCGCTATGCGCGTTACAACCTCCCGGACCACGGGACTCTACTCGCCAACCTTGTGAGGTGGGCGGCGGGAGATCGCATTGGATTCCAAGTTCAAGGCGCGGGATTGATTGACTGTCATTTATATCGGCAATCGAATTCCCTCATCGTTCATCTCGTGAACCTCACGAATGAAGGCGCGTGGCGTGGTCCAGTCGATGAATTGATTCCGGTGGGTCCGCTACAGATACGAATCAAAGCTCCAAGCGATTTCCACATCTGCAAGGTTGAATCGCTCGTGTCACGAACTCAGCCGCCTCTAATGAACCAGCAGGACTGGGTAAATGTGGAAGTTAAACAGATTTTGGACCACGAGGTTTTAGTGCTGTCTTAAAAGAGGAGACTATGGAATTGTCCAGGAGAGAATTTGCAAAGATGATGGCAGCAGCCACTGTGATGCCACGATTCCCTCAACCGCAAGAACAACACACGATTGGGATGCAAGTCGGCGCGGTGTCATTTGTCGATGAAAATGTTGAACCTGTGTTGGAGCGGTTTCAACGCGCACGTATTAACGCCTTGTTCATTGCCGCGTTTTCTTATGGGCGTGGAATCGCCGGCAGACAAATTCCAGGACAGCCATTGCCGGACCACGGCAAACAGAAATATGACACGAACTTTCATGGAGGCAACTTCGCCAGCACGCATGAACAGTTCTACAGGGATACTTCTCTCAAGAAAATTCAGGCCCCGGACCATCCAGGGTTTGACGTACTCGAAAGCGTTTTGCCAAAAGCGCGATCCCGCAAGATGAAAACTTTCTGTTGGTACGAGGATGTGTTTCGGCGGGATTTGGAAGGTGTTGAGCGATTGCAGGAAGTGATGCTTTCGGGGAAGAAGGCCGGAACGCTTTGTTTCCACAACCCCGAGGTTCAGGCGTTTTGGCGTGCGCTCACTGAGGATTATGTACGCAGCTATCCGATTGATGGGGTGATGTGGGGGAGTGAGAGGCAGGGGCCGTTCAATAACGCGATTGGCTCATCACACGGCGGCGGTAATGGCGATCCAGGAGACGTGACTTGCTTCTGCGATTATTGCAAGCGCGAGGCAAGCTCCCGAGGCATAGATGCAAATCGAGCGGTTGAGGGTTATACGCGGCTGGCGTCATTGGTGCGCCAATCTCGGACAGGATCGCGCCCGAGCGACGGCTACTTCGTTTCTTACTGGCGGTTGCTGGTCCAGTATCCTGAGATTCTTGCTTGGGAAAAGTTGTGGAACGATGGGCAGAAAAACACGTACGCCAACATCCATCAGGTTGCAAAATCAATCCGACGTGATTGCGCGGTGGGCTGGCATATTTGGCACAACAATTCCTTCAGTCCTTTTTATCGCGCCGAACAGGATTACGCCCAGTTCCAAAAGTATTCCGATTTTTTGAAGGTTGTACTCTACAACAACTGTGGCGGGCCACGGCTGGCCTCTTACACCAAAAGCATGAGCCGCACACTGTTTGGAGATTTGTCACCAGATGAAGTGCTTGAGCTTACGTATAAAGTGCAGAACTACAACGGGGAGGCAGGTGCGGAGCTTTCGCGCAAGGGGCTTTCAGCCAATTACGTAGAGCGGGAGACGCGGCGGGCTGTTGCGGGTGTGGGAGATGCCGTAAAAATCTGGCCCGGTATTGACATCGATATTCCCACTGGCCAAGGGGAAAAGAAAACCGAACCGCAGGACGTGCGCGATGCGGTGCGAGCGGCGTTTAGCGGAGGCGCGGACGGCGTGATCCTCTCTCGCAAGTATTCGGAGATGCGGTTAGCTAATCTGCAAGCAGCGGGAGAAGCGGTGGGAACGTAATTGAGACACTATCGCGTCCACCATCCGAAACAGCATTCAGAACAACATCCGATCCTTTGGATTACTGAACACAGATTGAGAAGTGTGGTCCATTGGCGTAGTTGCGTAGACCATAGGATTGATTGCGCGTATGGGCCTGGACCTCGATGCTAGACTGTGCGCACTTGAGGTATCCACGGAGGTGGAGAAAGCGATCCGTTACGCCCAGGTTGTTCGTTTTGCGACGTTCGAGCTTGACCTTCAGGCAGGCGAGGTGCGCAAGGCTGGGCTGAAACTGAAACTCAGTGGTCAGCTGTTTCAGGTTCTCGCCATCCTGCTGGAGCACGCCGGCGCCCGGCGCAATCGTGACCCGCGAGGAATTACAGAAGCGGCTTTGGCCTGACACCCTCGTTGACATAGATTACAATCTGAATACTGCGATCAACAAGATTCGAGAAGCGCTGGGCGACTCGGCGGAGAATCCGCGTTTCGTACCTGGATATTGCACGCTCCTACTTCAGCTGTGGATTTGAGCTGCTTCTACTCTCACCCGCCAAGATGGGCAATAACCGAGGTCACCGCTACTTATGAACACAAGTATCTACAGCACTCCTTCGTTGAATCTCCACTCGTAATGAACGTTTACAACGGCATAGTGGTTTTGGACCAAGAGGGCGAGGTTGATGTGCAGCGCCCTACATATTTCGAAGCGCTAAATCGAGACTTTCGATGAAGCTGGGCCAATCTCTTGCACGCATCGGGACCTGCGCGGCCGGTAGGCTAGCTAAGATAGGTAGTCGCAACTGACCATATATGCGCAACCAGTCGTTTCGAGAATCGATTTCTTTGGTTCAACTGTTCGGTGCAACATCGAATACTCGCCTGACGGAAACTCACTGACTACAAACACGATTTACCCCATCGAGCAGGGATCGAACCCGAAACATAAGTTCAACTGGCGTGGACCGAACGCCTCTAGTACAATGAAAACAAATCGGTTGCGCGGTTCCCCGGTAGCTCAACGGTAGAGCATTCGGCTGTTAAGAAGGCAGTAAAAATCCAATAAGTGCTGCATCTGGTGTCGCTTACAGCCGAAAAGGTTGCGCAATCACCGTCTTGAAATGGACCGAAGTTGGACTGAAATTTTTGGGGTGAACTACAAACGCTACAACGACTGGAAAGACGTCGTACGGCTGGTCAGTTACTGCTCATTAAACTGTAGCGACCACCCCCCGCCAAACCCTTCGCGATCTCCAGTGTCACTAACTGTCCTAAAGGGGAGCGCTCAGCCCGCCCTCAAAGCGTACAGTTGCGCAAGACAATCGCGTCAGTTTCACTGGTGGAGAACGAAACTACGCGAAGTAACTTACGCGGCCACCTTGTAGCTTTACACCACATCCAGCCAAGACTCTGTCCTCATGCCCCAAGCCAATTTCCCCAACGCTGGCGACTCGATGCGGTCGGAGTAGCGTGCCCTTTTTCATTGCCTAAGCTTGTTGGCTCATTTGATTATTTGATCCGATTCGCCCACCCGGTAAATACCCGATGGCGAAACCCTCGCGCGCCTTATAGCGTCTGATGAAACGTCTGATGAAAAAGGTGGGGTGACTCGAAGGCGAAATGTTTTCGATTTGGGGAAACCCACCGATTCTCGATTCAGGGAAGCCCATGGCGGCCAAATCTGGGTGGTCCTTCCAGCCTTTGCGAGTATTCGTGGTTCTCCTCAGCGCGGCTCTTGCCGGTGTTTTGGGAGTAGGCATTGCCAAGGGACGCGCCCTTCGTTCCTCCGCTCGAAGCTCGGCGCAAGCGGAGTCAACTAAAGCGGGCCCCCCAAACGCACAAGCTTTGCAAGCGACAGGGACAGTATCGAGATCGCGGATTACGCAGCCGATAAATGAGAGAGTGCGTGTAACTTTGCATGGCAACGTGCATCCACTGGCTCGGGCTGAATACGACCGCGGGGCTGTGGCTGATTCCCTTCCCGCGGGGCGGATGTTGTTAATCCTGCAGCGTTCTCCTGAGAGAGAGGCTGCGTTGCGGCAGTTTCTGCAGGAGGTTCACAAGCCAAGCAGCGCTAGCTATCACAAGTGGCTCAGTCCCGAGCAGTTTGGCGCATTGTACGGGCCAGAGGATTCGGAAATTGCTACGGTTCGCGGCTGGTTGCAGAGGCACGGCTTTTCTGTTGGGCGCGTGACCAAAGGCAAGACCGCAGTGGAATTCTCCGGCACCGCAGGGCAGGTTCGCGAAGCCTTCGGCACCGAAATCCACACTTACCTCATCAACGGCGAAGAACACCACGCTAACAACCGTGACCCGCAAATTCCTGCCGCCCTCGCCCCGGTGATTGCGGGCATAACGCCGATGAATGACTTTCGCGCAAAGTCGTACGCAAAGGTTCTGGGCAAAGCTACCCTTCAAACCGAAACGAACACGATCACCCCTCAATGGACTCTAAACACGAGTCCGTTGTTAGCTCTCGCACCTGGCGATTTTGCCGTGCAGTACGACTTGAATCCTCTTTACACTGCGGGCGTCAACGGAAGCGGGGTCACCATTGGCATTATCAGCTTTTCGAACGTGGATCCCACGGTTGTTGCAGCGTACCACTCGCTCTTCGGATTGCCCGCGGGCAAGCTGAACGTCGTCGTGGATGGCAGCGATCCGGGTGTGAACGGCGCGGCGGTGGAAGCCCACCTGGACGTAGAGATCGCGGGTTCGGTCGCGCCCGGAGCGACCATCAACCTCTACACGGCTGAGAGCACTACGGTGCAGGATGGCCTGGTTCTGGCGGCGCAGCGCGCCGTCGATGACAATCAAACCACGGCGTTGAGCACCAGCTACGGCGTCTGCGAACAAAGCCTGGGCTCGGCGGGCAATCAGTTTTGGGCAGGCTTGTGGGAGCAAGCGGCAGCGCAAGGGCAAACCTCGTTCGTGTCCGCCGGTGACGGCGGCCCAGCGGGATGTGACGACTTCAACGCCCAGGACGCGGCGCAGCACGGTCTTTCGGTGAGCGGGTTCGCTTCCACGCCGTGGAACGTAGCAGTCGGAGGCACGGACTTTTCCTACAACAGTTATGCCGGAAGCCCGGCTTCCCAGAACGCGGAGCTTGCCACTTACTGGAACTTAACCCCGGCGAAGCTACCGTCCGTCTCGCTGCTCAAACCCATTCCCGAGCAGCCGTGGAACCGGCCGTTCGGCCTCAATCTTTCGAGCAACGGCGTTTACAATCCGCCTCCACCTACAATCATCGCAGGCGGCGGAGGAGCCAGTAACTGCGCTACCGGCTCTGCCGCACCGGATGGCTCGTTTGCTTCCTGCACGTCAGGTTATCCGAAGCCTACGTGGCAAAGCGGCAAAGGAGTTCCTGCGGACGGCGCGCGCCATCTTCCCGACGTTTCCCTTTTTGCCGCAGCAGGAGAAAACAACAGCGCCTACCCCATCTGCGTGTTTTCCCAAGATTGTGTGGTGGTGAACGGAGGAACGAGGCTCATTCTTGCAGGTGGCACATCCGCCTCGTCGCCGGCGATGGCCGGCATCATGGCGCTCGTGAACCAGAAGTTCGGGCCGCAGGGGCAGGCGAATTTCGCTCTTTACCCGTTGGCCGCGCAGCATCCTGCGGTTTTTCACGACGTTACCGCAGGAAGCAACAATGTGCCGTGCCAGCAGAATTCTCCTTCCTGCACGCTGAGCACGCTCACGGACAATACGCAGGGCTTCTTCACATTCGGACAGTTCTATTCTGCGACGGGATACGATCAGGCGACGGGCCTCGGGAGCGTGGATGCGAGCTTGCTGGTTCAAAACTGGAATGCGGGGACGTTTACGTCCACGAATACAACGCTCAGTCTCAGCCAGACGACTTTTACGCATGGTACCCCTATCGGTGTGACCGTGTCGGTGACCGGAAGTGGCGGCACGCCTACCGGGGACATCGCTTTGGTAACAACGGCAAGCCCTGCGGTGAACAAGGGATTAGGAGAGATTACTCTTCAGAGTGGAACAGGGTCGGCAACGTTAAACAACTTCCCCGGAGGTCAGTATCAAGTAACGGCGAGATACGCCGGAGATGCTACGTTTGGGCCCAGCGTATCGAGTCCGGTAACCGTCAACGTTGCTCCGGAAAACAGCACGGTGTCGATGTCGGGAAACAGTTTCGACTTTAGCACAGACCGGTATATACCCGTCTCGAACGGGGCCAGCTTCCCCTACGGTACGTTCATCGCCATTGATGCGCAGACGCAAGGCGCGAGTGCGCCGACCGGTACGCTGGACGGCGTGCCTACAGGAACCGCAACCTTCAACGACAACGCGAGCAGCGGCAACGTTAGTTCTGCGGCCTTGAACCTGAACAGCAAAGGCCTCGCAGAATGGATACCCAGTGGCGGATTTCCAGCCGGTACGCATAGCGTAGGAGCAAGCTACTCCGGAGATGCGAGCTTCGCCTCCTCAACCGCAACGCCAATCACATTTACGATTACCAAAGCGACCCCGGTGATCGGCATTTTCGCGAGCCCTAAGACCATCGGCCTTGGCGCGCCGACTACACTTACCGCATCCATTGCAGTGTCACCTGTCGTCCCGGCTCCTACGGGCACGGTCACGTTCAACTTAGGAAACACGGCCTTGGGTATGGCGCAGCTGAGTCCCGTCCCATATGCTCCCCATCAGGGGCAAGCGACGCTTAGCGCAACCAGCTTGCCGCTGGGTACCAACTCCGTGACAGCAACTTACAACGGTGATGCCAACAACCTCACTGTTACGTCTTCGGCGGTCAACATTGTGGTGATGCAGAACTCCAACCTGAGCGCGGTCATCAACCCGCCGGCGATAAACATTGCAGGAAGCGGGGTCATCACTGCAACGGTTCCGGGTGCAAGCGGGCAACCGACGCCTACTGGAAGTATCGGGATTTTTGCTTCAGGACCCGGGGCCACTTGCGGTTGCGGCGGAGCAAATCTGGTGAACGGCTCGGCCAGCATCAATTTCGACGGCAGACTTTTCAATGTCGGCACCGTTTCCATTCAAGTCGGCTATTCCGGCGATTCGGTGTACGCCCCAGCTACGGTGACACTCAGTGTGATGGATGCATTTCCTTTCACAATGGGACCAACTTCACCGGTTACCATCACAGCGCCGGGCGCGAGCACAGGGAACACGTCAACGGTGACGGTCACGCCGGTCAATGGTTATACGGGCCCAGTTTATCTTTCGTGCGCGCTCACTACTTCCCCGGCAGGAGCAGTGAATCCTCCGACTTGCAGCATCCCGCCGTCCACAAATATTCCAGGCACGGCCGCAGTCACGGCGACGATGACCATCAACTCGACGGCGGCTGGCTCCGCCGCGATGGTTCATCCCATCCCGCTTGGATCATCGCCGCCTGACTTGTTGGACAAGGCGCCCGGCTGGATTGCAGCTTGGGCTGGAGTTGCGCTGGCTCTCTTGTGGCTCTTAGGGACGCGCGGCCGAGAACTCCATCGGCGGCGCTTGGCAAGTTTCTTGCTCTTGCTTGCCATGCTTGGAAGTCTGGTCGCTTGTGGGGGAGGAGGGAGCAATAGCGGGCCGCCGAATCCAGGGACAACGCCAGGGAGCTATACATTCGCAGCGACGGGTTCCTTCACATCCAACTCGGCAAGCGGCACAACGCAAACGACGACTGTTGCGGTTACGATTCAATAGAGCCTCAAAAATCCGAAGCAGATTCGTCAGGGACCAGTGCCCTTACTCACGTTAAAGGACTTGCGTGAGGGCGCTAAGAAAAGAGACTCACTTTTCTCCGATGTAGGTCGTTCCCGGACCACCATTCTGGACGATGTATCCAACAATCGCATAGCCATCATTAAAAATCTGCAGCTGTTCCGGGCTTCCCGCGGTCGCGACGAGGATCGGCCGCGGCGCGGTGTTCCCTTTTACTCGCGTTCCAACCATCACAAATCCATCCGTGCCGTTGCCGCCAAACGCGGTGATGATATAACCGCCTTGGGCCAGATTGGTCGCCGCTTGGCCCAGCGTGGCGTATGTCGCGGTCGCCACCTGAGCTTCGTAGATGGTTGATGAATCGCTTTGCCAGGCGTAGGAAAAATAGGTAACGTTTCCCGCATTGAAAGAAACCGCGGTAACTACGTGGCTCAGTGCGCCTTCCTGCGTCGCCGCGGCCTGCAAGGCGCTCGGGGCCACCGTGCCCTGCGTTAGCGTAAACCCTGTCGATTGTGTAGCCTCCGTGTAGCAGACCGCGTAGATGACGTCCTCCGGGTGCAGGTCGATGGAGGTAATCACGGTGTGGCCCGTGTCGATGTTGGCCACATCCGAATTCAGGTTGTCAAAACCACCCGTGGAATAGCCGACATTCAGGCCGGCCACGTTCGC
The DNA here is from genome assembly GCA_003225295.1 of Acidobacteriota bacterium. GTDB lineage: Bacteria > Acidobacteriota > Terriglobia > Acidiferrales > UBA7541 > Acidiferrum. The sequence continues at coordinate 46,665 of QHYZ01000084.1, forward strand.
CGGCAGACCGGATGCGTCAAAAAACCATGCGCAAGCAAATGGGCTGCCAGTAGATGGCCCACAAGCGTCTCCCAGCGACAGCGGCGTTCCCACCGCGTTGCGAAAGTACCAGGACAGCCCCGCATCCACGTTCGTGTGCAAGCCTCCGCTAGGATACCCGTTAATTGTGGAAGGCGCGTCAACCTGCTGGAAGCGCAAATCCCCCGTTTGAGGCGGTGGCGCGGGCAGGACCTTCAGCGTGGCGGCCATGCTGGTGGCGGAGTTGATGGCATTGGTCACGGTCATGGTGAAGGTGGCGCCGTCGTCGCCCTGGACGGTTGGGGGCGTTATGTAAGAAGCGCTGGTGGCGCCGGGAATCGGAGTGCCGTCCTTGCTCCATTGATAATTCAGCGGCGCCGTTCCGCTTGCCGCGGCCGTAAACGTTGCCGACTGCCCTAGGATCGCAACTTGGTTCGTCGGCTGAGTAGTGATAATTGGCGGCTCGACAATTGGCTTTAGGCCTGATGACCCTCCTGAAGCGCAGCCGTACAGGACGTATGAGGGCAGTGCCAGCATGCACAAATATCCACTGCGTCGGCTAAATCCACCGTTAGTTCTTCTGGGATTCTGCAGCAACAAGTAGAAGGACATCACCCGGGCCCCTAGTTTGCTGGAGATTCTCCCTTGTTGGGACGAAAGCAACGCGAATTTGGTTTCATTTTTGCTGGGCACAAAAACGGCAGGGCTATTTTAGCCCTAAACCCTCAGACACAATTTTGGCGATCTTTCTTGCTGTCCTTCCCTTGCTTATCCGGACTCTGACGCGCTTGAGATTGAAATTCGGAAGAGATATTCCTCACTTCGCTCGGAATGACAGCCTTACTGCCTAAGCTTGGGCCCGTTCAAGGAAGCGTAAGAGTATAACCTTCGCGGACGATGGCTGCGGCTTCGCTACCTTGGTAGCGGTAGATAACTGCAAGTACTTTGTCCGCGCCGACAGCGGGATCGCCGCCCATAGTGCTGTTCGTGACGACGAAGCTGAGCTGACCATCGTGCGTTTTGCTGCGCAGGACCTCGGTCACATTGACGCTGCTTGCCTGCCAGCGGTAATAAGCGCGAATCATGCGGACGCCAGCATTCCGGCGAGCGAAATCGAAGCCGGGATGGAACTCCATCTTCCCTGCCTGGTGAAAGTCGGTCAGGGCAACAACGGATACAAGACCGTCGGATAGTTCTTGCCCGAGGCTGCCGACTGATCGGTTGCCATACCCACACATCCGAGTCAGAGCGGCAACCGCCTCTCTGACCCGGATTCCTTGC
>QHYZ01000046.1 GCA_003225295.1 Acidobacteriota bacterium
GTTCGCGCCCTCGAAGAAATCGATCGCGTTTCCGGCGAAGCCTTCAACGTCGGAAACAGCCGCGGCTTTTCCATTCTCGAAGTGATCGACGCCGCCGAGCACATCACCGGCCGCAAAATTCCACGCAAACTCGGGCCGCGGCGCCCAGGCGACCCGGCCGTTCTGGTTGCCAGCAAAGAAAAACTAAAGCGCGCCCTTGGATGGGAAGCCTCGCATTCTTCGATGGAAGAAATCATTGGATCAGCCTGGGCGTGGAGGCAGAAATATCCACGCAGATACACCGAGAGCGTTTCTGCCCGGAGCTAGTCGGAGAGTTTGTACCGGATGATGCACCACAACGCCTGGAGGCCGTCTTTCCAGGTAATTTTCTTTCCTTCTTCGTATGTACCCCCCCGCGTAGTAATCCGCACTTCGTAAATCTGCCGTAGAGACCGTGCATGGCCTCGAGGAAGACGAGTTCTTCGATCTCGAAGACTCCTCCAGCCGCGGTGACTTCCTCGCCAGAGTGCACACCTACCAGCTGTACTTCAACCTTGTCCACTCCAACTTTCACAAGTGGTGCTGCAGTCGATCCTTTGTCGTTGATTGCAAGAAGTTTCGTCGCGGAATCGTTGCCCGCATCATTGTTGGGTAACCTGGGAACAAACGATTTTCGGAATGTGCCCCATACGGAGACTCCAAGTGGATTAATCCGTTCGGGTTAGGTCAGATTTTAAGTGGTTCTTACTTCATTTTCTGTCTGCCGATTAAGTGAAACCCAGGATTGAGTCCAACAGAGGATTCAGCAAACTGTAATACGTTTTTAATATTGAGAGAGTTCGCGAAGGGATGGTCGATTGGTCCTGAGGAACTCTTGGCTGGGAGCAAGTTCCAGCGTTTTTCTCTCAGCTTCGTGCGGCGATTGCCGATCGCATCGGTATCTCGATAGCAGGGTTGTCGGGCTAAACCACGCCTGGAACCCGTCATGCGACGCCTCCGGCGTCGCGTTCGCCGTGTCCCCGCGGAGGACAAAAGTGAGTCAGCCAATGCAGGACAATTCGACATGCATCATGACCTACTCTCATGACGGCTTCGGGCTGGGGCATTTGAGAAGAAACACTACGATCGCATCTCATCTCGCCAACGAACTCCCAGCGTCCAGCATCTTGATGTTGATTGGATGCCCCACGGGAGCGGTCTTCAAGTTGCCACCCGGGGTGGACTTCATGAAGCTCCCTTCCGTCATCAAACGCGACACTGGAGTGTGGCATCCGTTGCGATTGCGCATCGGGCTGGACAAGACCAAGGCACTACGCATCGGAACTATTCAGGAGGTGGCTCACGTCTTTCAGCCCCAGTTGTTGCTAGTGGACCACGTGCCAGTGGGAATCTGGGGAGAGTTACTCCCTTTGCTTGAAATGCTGAAACGAAGAGACGATCCACCAGTAATCGTCCTGGGGCTGAGGGACATTCTGGATCGGCCAGAAGTCACGCGCGCGTTGTGGGAGCGCGACGGATCTTACCAAGCGATTCGCAAGTTCTATGATGAGATTTTCATCTACGGCTGCCGAGAGGTGTTTGACACTAGTTCGCACTACGGACTTGAGAAAGAGTTCGCGCCCATGATCCGTTATTGCGGGTACGTATGTGCAAAGGAGCCCTACAAGAGCAAAGAGCAGATGCGCAAAGAGCTCCAAGTCGAGCGGCGTCTAGTCGTAGTAATGGGAGGCGGCGGGCTTGACGCTTATCCCATGATGCAGACGTGCATGAAGGCTCTCAGGATACTCGGGCCGCACGCAGGTGTGGAGGCGATTTTCATCAGCGGGCCGCTGATGGATAACCAGCGGCGTGAACGGCTGCGCGAACAGGCCAAAGGCCTGAAGGTACGCGTGCTGACGCATGTGGAAGACTCCCTGAGCTACCTGAATGCGGCCCATCTGGTTGTGACCATGGCGGGCTACAACTCATTATGCCAGGTGTTGCAGCTCAGAAAGAAGGCGCTCGTGGTGCCGCGGTCTGGCCCGAGCGCCGAGCAGCAGATGCGCGCCCGCCTGTTTGCCGAGCGCGGCCTTATGGACGTGATCTACCCCACGGAGCTGTCCCCGAAAAAAATGGCCGGCAAACTGTTGGAAAACTTGCAGAGGAGGAACCAACCGTCGTATGACCCAGCGATCAGCACAAATGGAGCAAGGAACGCGGCCGCTCACTTGGCCGAGCTCGTCGCTTCCAGAGTTTACTATCCCGTCGAAAGCCAGGTCGAGTGTCGCCTATATAGTTAGCACATGGCCAAGTCTCTCGCAGACTTTCGTGCTAAACGAAGTCCTGGCACTTGAGCGCCGCGGCTTGCCTCTTCGCATCTTCTCGATCAAGGAACCGAAAGACGAGCCGGTGCACGCCACTGCAAGGCTAGTTCGCGCGAAAGTCTCTTACCTTGCGCTGCGTCGACGCTGGAGGCCAGTCTTGCAGGGCAACCTCCGGACGCTGTGGCGTCGGCCGGGGGCATATTCGCGCACTCTGCTGCGGGCCATGCTTCGGCCACGCTGGAGCTTTTTCCGGAATTTCTTGCAGGCTGGTTACCTCGCGGACCTGTTGTTTGGCGAACCTGTCGCCCACCTGCACGCGCACTTTGCCAGCGCTCCGGCAAGTGTGACCATGCTGGCGCACCATATGACGGGCATTTCTTACACTTTCACTGCGCATGCCAAAGATATTTACTTTGATGGCGAACCGGCGCTCATGCGCGCCAAGATGAAACGCGCCAAAGCCGTGGTGACGGTCAGCGAATACAATCGGCGCCACCTTAGGAGTTTGCTCGAGCCTCAAGCGAGGAGCAAGGTGCATTGCGTCTACAACGGCGCGGACTTGAGTCAATACAAGTATCGCCCGTCCGGTGAAAAGCGGAACGGCTTTCCGGTGATCCTCTCGGTAGCCAGATTGGTCGAGAAAAAAGGTCTCGGCGATTTGATCTGCGCTTGTCATATCCTCCAGCAGCGTGGGCGCACATTCCGAGTCGAGATTATAGGCAGAGGCCCACTCAGGCGGGCGCTCGAAGCTCAGGCGACCGAGCTGGGTATAAGAAACTATGTGAAATTCCTGGGAGCGCGGCCGCAAGAGTTCGTTCGCGAGGCATACGAGCGCGCGGCCTTATTCGCACTGCCGTGTGTCGTCACTGCGGGCGGTGATCGCGACGGTATTCCCACCGTGCTGTTGGAAGCCATGGCTAGCGGAGTGCCTGTTGTTTCGACGACTGTTTCCGGAATTCCTGAACTCGTCGAATCGGGTTGTGACGGGCTGCTTGTGCCCCCGGGAAACCCCGCGAGGCTTGCCGACGCGCTCGATCAACTCTTGCTTGATCCCAATCTTGGCCGGAACCTGGCGCGCGCCGGACGCGCGAAAGTCAGCGAGCGATTCTCTATCGACCGCAATACAGAGCAACTACTCAGACTGTTTCAGCCCGAAGGAAGCGATGAAGATCCTCTATCTGTGCTTTGATCCGAGCATTGATTTGGCGGGAGAGACCGGTGGCGCCGTCCACATCCGTGCACTGATCCGCGCGCTGACGGAACTCGGCCACGAGGTCATGACAATATGCACTTGCGTCAGCCGCCGGCTGTGGGTCGAGTCCCAAGTTGGCGGGAGGGTGGCCGTTTGTGCTATCGCCGGCTGGAACGGCTCGTTGGGAAGCGCCATCCGGGGAGCCAATCGATTCTTGGGTTGGAAGCCCCGCCGCTATTCGGACGCCGTGAGGCTGTTGCACAACGCAAGCTTCTTCAGAGCAGTGGCAGCAGCGGTCAGGCGATTCTCCCCGGACTTCATTTACGAACGCTACAGCTTGTGGGGACTGGCGGGGCTTTGTGCTGCCCAACGTTCTCTTTTGCCGTTTGTCCTCGAGGTGAACGCGCCGCTGGTCTACGAGCAGCAGCGTTATCGCGGCGGAATGATGTGCCCTTGCTTGGCCGGCCGAATCGAGCGTGTGGTGTGGCGAAGGACCGATCTCGTGATTGCAGTTTCGGAAGAGGTTTCGAGACATCTCACGAAAGCGGGCGCGAGCTCGGCGCGGATACAAGTTCTGCCCAACGGTGTGGACGCTGGCTGGTTCACGGCGGGTGCTGAGGTCCTTCTCCCGCGGAAACACTTGAATCTGGAAAACCGCTTTGTCATCGGCTTCGTCGGTAGCTTCAAGCCGTGGCACGGAGCGGATTTCTTGCTTGCTGCTTTTGAGGACTTTCACCGTCTTGAGCCATCGTCACACTTGCTCATGATTGGAGACGGCCCCCTGAAAAGCAGTTTGCAGGACCGCATCCGGCAGGCGGGTCTAGAAAAAGCCGTCACCTTTACTGGTGTGGTGACCCACGAAGACATTCCTCAATACCTGGCGACGATGGACGTGGCGGTGGCGCCTTATCCAGCCATCGGAAATTTCTACTACTCGCCGCTGAAGCTGTTCGAATATATGGCCGCGGGGCGTGCTGTCGTAGCCAGTCGCATCGGGCAAGTGGCGCAAGTCATCACCGACGGCGTCAACGGCCTGCTTTACGAACCAGGCCACCGGGCCGGCCTAGTGAACCGTCTTTGTGAACTTCGGGAAAGCTCCGCGTTGCGACTGGAGCTGGGGAAAAATGCAAGAAGGGCAAGCCGGGATTTCACCTGGGGACGAAACGCAGAGCGTGTCGTCGCCTGGATTGGGCCGGCGGTGGCGCGAGAACGTTTGCGAGCCGCGTGCGCTTGACACCGTGTATTGGAATTGGAGGAGTGCAACACTATGGGGGATCAAGTGGTTCCAAGTCCGTCGGCTGTTGCAGATCACGGCATTCCAACCCTTGCTGCCGTTCTCGAAGGCCAGGAAACGCGAACCAACCTGCGTCTCCTTACCTCGTTCCCTGTGAAGTCGCGCCTTCTGAATGACATCCAGACGCGGCTGATTAAATTACAGCGGGGCAACCGATGCACTCTGGAAATTGGGTTGAGAACAGAGAGTGGCTGGCATTACCTGATCGGAAAGGTCTATTCGCGAGACCGTGCCGACGTGTTCGAGGCCATGAAGAAAATTTGGGAGTCCGGCTTGAACCAGGAGGCGGAGTTCTCGATTCCTCGCCCTGTCTCCTACCTGCCGTCTTTGCGGCTGCTTCTGCAGGAGAAAGTCGAAGGCCCACTGGCGAAGCACCTGTTTCTCGACAGAGATCTAAGCCTGCGCGCTGACGCTGCCGAGCGGTGCGCCTTGTGGCTCACGAGGTTTCAGGCTCTGGCGCCGCAGTTGGGCAAAATCATGGACGTACAGAGAATTCTGAGGCATAGCGAACGCAGGGTGCGGTTCATCGTCGACACGGGCGTGCCCTTTGCGGTCAAGGCGCGCAAACTATTTCAGCTTCTGGCTGTCGCCCCGCCCACCCTGGAAAGGAACGCCATGTGCGCCGGGCACGGCGACTACAAGCACGAGCATCAGTTCCTTCTCCCGCAAGGGCGCACAGTAACGTTCGACTGGGACTGTTATGACATTGCCGACCCCTGTCGCGACGCCGCAATGTTTGTCATCTATCTCGAGCGCCTGGCCCTAAGCGAGCTTGGTTCCATCCGGGAATTACGCAGCGCCTCCCAAGCATTTCTGAAAACCTACCTGGCTGCCGGGCAGCCTGGCGTTGCGGCTCGCCTACCCTTCCATAAGGCTGCGCTCTACTTGCAGGAGGCGAAGCGCGATCTGGGAGAACAGCACCCCGGATGGCTCGGGAGAGCAGAAATCATGCTCGACCAGGGGTTGCAAGCATTTGAGTCATAGGAGGTGGGAGGCATGTTGGAAATCGTCTCGAACACAGTCAATTGCCCTGATTCCGCACTTTTTGCGTTTCTCGAAAAAGAGGAATTGTCCAGACATCTCAATCTGTTTTTCTTCGGCCAGAAGCAATTTGATTCCCCACTAGATGCTCGAATCCGGGTTCTGAAGTGGCACCAGAGAAACCGCTGCACCATGGAAATCACTTTGAAGACCGACGGTGTCTTTCACGAGCTGATCGGCAAGACTTACGCCCTGGACCGCCCCGACATTTACCGAACGATGGAAGCCCTGTGGCGAGAAGGCTTCGATCACCACGCGCCGAATTCCATTCCACAGCCTTTGATCTACATGCCTTCCCTTCGGCTTCTTCTCCAAGAAAAAATCGCCGGGACGTCCGTTCGAGAGATTTTCCTCGGGTGCGACCGGCACAGGCAGTTTGAAGCCGCAGAGCGGTCTGCGCGTTGGCTGGCGCACTTTCATAGTCTGGCTCCGCGTTTGACGCAAGTTTCTCCGGTCGAGAATCAGCTCACCAGACTGCAGCGCTGGACAGTCAGGCTCGTGGAACTGGGAGGAGCCGTGGCGGAGAAGTCGAAACAGCTCTTCGAGAAATTGCAGGCTGCGCATGGACAACTCCAGGAGGCAGAGCTCACTGCTGGCCACAACAGCTACAGCCCGGATCACGTCCTCCTGGTGGAGAGACGGACGACGGTTATTGACTGGGACAGTTACGACACGGGCGATCCGGCTCGCGACCTCGCGAGGTTCGTCGTAGCGACCCAGCGCCTGGCCCTCGGCCATCTTAGTTCCATCCGCGCGCTCGACTCGCTGGCCGATGCATTCCTGCGAGCGTACGTGGCGGAGAGGGGCGCGGGGGTGTTATCGCGACTTCCCTTCTACGAGGCCGGCACATGTTTGAAACTGGCCAAATACTGCGCGTTCAATCGCCAAGTTCCCGGGTGGGAGAAGAAGGTTGAGGCCATGCTAGATGAAGGGATTCGAGTTCTGGGGAATTGAGCACGGAGGGGCTGCCGCGGCTCGCTCGTGCCAGGTGTCCTCCCAAAGGCTTCGAAGCAGTCCCAGGCCCGACTGAAAACGACCCCGGACGCAACTGGAAACCAGATTTTCAAATCGCGCCGCGAGGTGCGCCGCGCGAACGTTGGAGCCGGGTAACTTCAAGAGTCCAAGTTCCCATGGTGGTTAGCGCTATGGCAGAAGAAACGATACAACAGGGTGAACGAAAACCTCGCATTTTTCACGCGCTGGGAACAGCTGTGCCCAGCGCTCCTGCCGCCGTCCCCGACGATCCCGCTCTGCCGGGTTTAGCGTTGCTCCATCGTCCGCAGCAGTTTTTGGCGGCATTCACTCCGCTATTGCGTAACCGCTTGGGAAGCCGCATCGAGTTGACAGACGGCCGCCTGTTCGTTCACCGCTACGTTCCCGGGAAGCGCTGCATAGTGAAAGTCGAAGCGACGATGCACACTGCGCCTGGGATGCCCGACGAGCCCCAATGTTTTTTTGTAAAGTTATACACCGGTGGCCACGGAGCACGTGTTTATAAGAATTGTCAGCAGCTCTGGCGTCTCGGCTTCTCGCAGGGGCGTTTCACCATCGCGGAGCCGCTGGCCTACCATCCGGCCTGGCAAGTCCTGATCCTGAGTTGTGAAGAAGGCCCGTCCGTGCGCGAAATCGTTCTGGCTGGGCAGGTCGCCCTTCGGGCAGTGGAAGGGACAGCCAAGTGGCTGCACCGGTTGCACACGTGTGGCTTCGAGGGTGGGCGTGAATACAGCCTCTCGCGCCACCTGCATATCCTCGGCGCTCAGCAGAGCAGGCTGGCCTCCGCACAGCGAGAGGCCGGCCGCATCTTTGGCGACATTTTGGACGGGATAAAGCATCGGATTCTGAAGCTCGAGCCTTTGAGGTTGGCCCCGACCCACCGCGATTTTTCTCCTGAACATGTCACCATGGAAGGCGACCGTTTCACCGGGTTGGATTTCGATGAGTTCTGCCAATATCATCCCCTGTTCGATGTAGCTCACTTTGTGGCCCATCTGCGATTTCTGGCCCTGACTTCGCTCGGCTCGATCAATGCCTTGGACGACCTCGCGACTCATTTTGAGGACTCCTATGCCTCGGAGTCTGCCGATTTCTCCGTCTCGCGGTTGCACCTGTTTGCCGCCATCGCTTACTTGAAACTCGCCTATGTGGAAGCGGCTGTGCGCCACAACAGAGACGGGAAGCAAGTAACGGACGCGCTGCTCGAGGAAGCTGGTCGCTTTGCGGAGTCGGAAAATTGAGAATGAAACAAGCGTACAAGGAAGCCTTCCTAAAAGCCCTAGACAAGGCCTATCCAGGTTGGTCTGGCGAGGCTCCTACGACAAAGTCTTCGGCTTCTGGAAGGACCGATAGAAATGTTACCGGCGCTGTGTCCGGTGGGCCAAAGCCGCCTAGGGGAACCGCGCACACAGGCCGCGAATCTCGGCAAACGCCGCACGCCCGGTCAGAACGGCACGCTTCGAGAGTAGGAGACGGACGAGAGATGCTAGGCCAGTCTAAATTGCAGAGCGGCGAAAAAGGAAGCGTTCGCTTCGTCCTGCCTCTTTTCCTTGCCCACTGGAGAAAGATCTTACTCGCGCTTCTGGCCATGGTTCTGGATGCCGGGCTGGCCGTCATGCGCCCTTGGCCTCTCAAGGTGGTGATTGACCGCGTGCTTTCCCATAAACCGAGCCGCGTGCCTCTAATCCACCAGTGGCTGGACAGCGCACCGTTCACGAGGACGCAAATCCTGTACGGTTCTTGCGCGACAGTACTCCTCATCGCGCTCGTCACCGGGCTAACCACTTACTGCTATACACGGCTTCTAGGCAATGTCGGCCAGCGCTTCGTCTTTGAGCTGCGGCGGGACCTGTTCGCGCACATGCAACGGCTGTCCCTGCGTTTTCACGACGCGCAAAAGACCGGCGACTTGACTAGCCGGTTGACCTCCGACATTCAGTCCATTCAGGACTTTATTGGCAGCGGCGTCATCGCTTTCGCCAGCAACACGCTGTTGCTGAGCGGCATGGCTGCGCTGATGTTCTGGCTGAACTGGAGGTTCGCGCTCGCTACGCTCTCGATCGCCCCGCTCATGTTCTGGATCGTTTATCGGAACAAGCGCCTGATCAAGCGCGCAACGCGCAAAGCGCGCGTCAGCACAGGACTGCTGGCTTCCCTGGCTCAGGAAACACTGGCCTCCATTCGCATCGTACAAGGGCTGGCGCAAGAGGATCAGATCGACGAACGCTTCCAAGCGCAAAGCGAAAGCAGCCTTCAGGCTTTCCTCGAGAGCGTGCGGTATCAGGCGCGCATCGCTCCGGTGGTGGATTTCTTGGGGGCCATAGGGCTGACCATGGTGATGTGGTACGGGGCCAAGAGCGTACTCGCCGGTCAGCTCACAACCGGGGACGTGGTTATTTTCTTTGCCTACGCAAATAACTTCTACAGTCCCATGAAGTCCATATCGCGTTCGACGAACACCTTCACCAAAGCCAGTGTGGGCGCCGAGCGAATCGTGGAGGTTTTGCAGCATGAGAGCGATGTCAGAGACCGCCGGCGTGCGCGGGCGGCGCCCCAATTCAAGGGCGCGATCGAGTTTCGGGGCGTGTCGTTTGAGTACGAGCCAGGCTCGCTGGTTCTCGCGCATGTCAACCTGAGCATCGCGCCGGGCCGGAAACTGGCCATTGTGGGGGGGACCGGAGAGGGGAAGAGCACGCTGGCGAGCTTGGTTCCGCGCTTCTACGACCCTAGCGCGGGCGCGGTGCTGATGGACGGAGAAGACATTCGGAATTATTCCCTTCAATCGCTCCGTGAACAGATTAGTTTGGTACTTCAGGACTCGTTACTTCTTAGCGGTACCATCCGGGACAACATCGCATTCGGCCGGACCGACGCAACTGACGAGGAAATCCGCGCCGCCGCCGCAACCGCAAACGCGGACGAATTCATTCGCCGGCTTCCGGCAGGCTACGAGACGCCCGTGGGAGAACGGGGAACCACTTTATCGGGAGGCCAGAAGCAGCGCATTGCCATCGCCCGCGCGGTGCTGCGCAACGCGCCCGTTTTGATTCTGGACGAACCCACAAGCGGTCTGGATGCCGTCGCCGAGCACACGGTCATCAACGCGCTGGAGCGCGCGGCGGCCGGACGCACCACACTCGTCATCGCTCACCGTCTCAGCACGGTACGTCTGGCCGATCGCATTATCGTCCTCCATCGGGGGCGCATCGTCGAGGAAGGCACCCACGAAGAGCTCCTGGCCCGCAAGGGTCGGTACGCTCATCTTCATCAACTTCAGGTTGCCCCTCGCGGGTCCACTGTCTTCACTACTTCCAACGAAAGTCGAGAACTACAATGAACCTAAGATACTTGTGCATGCTCATTCTCCTGGCAGCCGTATTTTCGATAGAAACGAGAGCTCAAGACGCAAAAACGGTGCGGGGAGTCGTCCATGACCCCGACAGCACCGCGGTGCCGGATGTCAATGTTGAGCTGACCGCCGCGACGGGGGGGCAGCCCCTCACCACGACAACCGACGACGAAGGTGCCTTTGCATTTAAAAATGTTCCGGCGGGCGAGTACGTTCTGCGAGTGAGCCTACCGGGCTTCAAAGAAGCGCGACTGCCCGTCACCGTGGGTGCGACACCTCCGCGGCCCATCCGGGTGAAATTGAAACTATCGACCGTTGCAGAAAACGTGACCGTAAGAGCTAGCAATCAACCAATTCTTCTCGCAGAAGAGAATCACAACGACGTTCAGTTCAATGAGCATATGACGATGAACGTGCCGACAAAGAATGGAGATCCGTTGGCTGTCCCCTCCCTGTTTCTTGCGCCCTCAGTATTCGGCAACGGCTCCAGCGGCCCGCAAATTGTCGTGGATGGAGTTGTGACCAGCTCTCTCGATTTGCCCTCGACGGGCGTGAAGAACGTGGCCGTAGACCAAAATCCCTATTCGGCCGAATTTGGCCGACCGGGCAAGGGGCGGCTGGAGGTCACGACCAAGCGCGGCGTCCACAGCCGCTACCGAGGCAATTTGCTCATGATATTCCGGAATTCCGCACTGGACACAAAGAATGCTTTGGCTTCGGTTCGTCCTCTGCAACAGCGCGGAATAGGCGAGGCGGAATTCGACGGGCCGATTTCCAATAGCGCAACTTTCCTGCTGTCAGCGCGCTACCACGTGTTCAACGACAGTTCGGTTGTTTCCGCATTGACTCCCTTGGGGCCTCTGACAGAGAACGCCAGAGCTCCGGTGCACAGTTTGCACCTGTTTGGCCGAATTGACGAGCGACTGACTCCCTCTCAAAGGATATCTGTCTTGTACAAATTTCTGGACCGCACGCTCGATAATCAGGGGATCGGCGGTTTCAATCTGCCCGAACAGGGAACCAACATCTTCAACCACGAGAACGAAGTCAAAATTCTGCAAACCGCAACGCCCTCAGCCAGCATTTGGAACCAAGTGCGCTTGACCTACAAGGAGGAGCGGCAAAGCACCGCCAGTGCCAACAACCAGCCCGCGCTGCTTGTGCTCGGCGCCTTTAATTCCGGCGGTGCGCAGATTTCCAATCGTGTAACGGAACGGATGGCAGACATCGAAGACGTAGCTTCCGTCTTCCACGGCAAGCACGGTTTCCATTTTGGCGGCGGAATCCGACCTAGATTCTTTAACGCCGAGGACAGCTCGAATTTCGGCGGCGCGTTTACTTTTTCAAACTTGAGCGACTACGAGAACGGCATGCCTGCTCTCTTTACGATGAACACGGGCACCCCGACGGTGAGTTTCGATCAGCATGAGTTCTTCACGTTCTTTCAAGACGACATCCGCGTGCGGCCTTGGTTTAGCGTCATGCTCGGGCTGCGCCATCAGTTCCAATCGAACGTTTCCCACTACCAGGACTTCGCTCCGCGGCTCGCCTTCGCCTATGCTCCGCGAAGAGGACAAACCGTCGTGCGGGGGGGCTTCGGCATTTTCTACGAACGCCAGCCCGTGAGCATGGAGCAACAAAGCCTTCTCTATGGCGGGTCCGCGATCCGCCAAATCGTCATCTCTAGTCCCAGCTATCCGAACCCATTCCTTGGAGTAACACCTGCGCAGGCCACGCCCAGCATCGTGACCATGGACTCTGGCATCCGCCTTCCTTATCTGCTGCAGGGAAGCCTGGCGGTTGAGCGAAGGTTGGGGCACGGACAGAATTTCCTAACGTTGGAATTAATGACCGTGCGTGGCGTGGCACTATACCGCACACGAGACGTCAACGCTCCCCTTCCGGGAACCATGATTCTTCCGGATCCCAACTTCATCAACATTAATCAATTCGAGTCTACGGCAACGTCACGAAGTTATAGCGCTGCCATAACCTACAAAGGTCATCTCCGAAAAGCGGACATCGTGGCCCAGTACACCCTGTCGCGGAGTTTGGACAGCGGCAGCAGCATGTTTTCTCTCCCTGCTAATAACTACGACTTGCAGGGCGAATGGGGCCGCTCGGATTACGACCGCAGGCATCGCCTCAACCTTGTGCTCTTATACAGTCTGCCTGCGGGCTTCCGTGCGGCGGGTATCCTCAACGTGTGGTCCGGTCGCCCGTACAACATTACTACTGGAATAGATTCCAATGGGGATAACGTCTTTAATGATCGGCCGCTCGGGCTTTGGCGCAATGCCGGCCGGGGTCCCGGGTACACGGACGTCGACTTCCGGCTGGCGCGGCGCTGGCGTCTGGCGCACCGAGAGCACCCGCCCTCAATCGAGTTCGCAGTGGATGCTTTCAACGTCTTGAACCACGTCAATTTTGAGAATTACGTTGGCACCTTGACGTCACCGTTCTTCGGACGGGCCAATGTAGCCGATTCCGCGCGACAGCTCCAGCTGAGCCTGCGATTTATCTTCTGAGACTCTCCGTCAGGTTAGGGACCTGTACTAGAGGGCAGGCAGGGGGAGGGCCATTTTCTGGCCGCCTGGCCAGTTGGCGGTTTACCGTCGGTGATCTAACCTGTTCGCGGCAATCCAGCCTAGTAATTGACGAGCCAGCGTGGGTGGTTCGTTGAGGTTCGTTCCCGGTCAATTGCCCTTTCTGGTTCCAAGAAGCCGCGCGCCGGGGAACACATTCTGAAAGAGAGATGTGATCATGAACCGTTTGGGCGCGGTTTTGTGTGTGCTGCTTTTCGCAATCGGGATTGTGAGTGCTGGATGCGGAGGATATGTCTCCGCAACGAACCCTGGAGCTCCACTAGCACCTTCCATCACCATCGAGCCGGTCAGCCAGACAGTGACGACCGGGCAGACGGCCACGTTCACTGTGGTAGCGGCGGGCACTGCACCGTTGAGCTACCAGTGGAGGAAGAGTGGGACGGCCATCAGCGGGGCGACCGCATCGACCTACACCACGCCAGCGACGACCTCAGCGGATAACGGCTCGCAGTTCACCGTGGTGGTCAGCAACACCGCGGGCAGCGTGACCAGCAACGCAGCCACGCTCACGGTCAGTGCCGCTGCAGTGGCGCCTTCGATCACTACACAGCCGGCCAGCCAGACAGTGACGGTAGGGCAGACGGCCACGTTCACCGTGGTAGCGGCGGGCACCGCACCGTTGAGCTACCAGTGGAGGAAAGGTGGCACGGCCATTCTGGGAGCGGCGTCATCGAGCTATACCACGCCAGCGACGACCTCAGCAGATAACGGCTCGCAGTTCACCGTGGTGGTCAGCAACGTAGCGGGCAGCGCGACCAGCAATGCGGCCACGCTCACGGTGAATCCGGCACCGTCCCTGCAGATCACGACCACTAGCTTGCCCAGCGGCCAAGTGCAGACCCCCTACAGCGCCAGTTTGCAGGCCACCGGCGGGACCCCACCCTACACTTGGTCGGTTATTAGTGGCCAGCTCCCTAATGGACTGAGCTTGTTATCTTCGAACGGAACGATCTCGGGGACCCCAACGCTCTCCGGTACATCCACCTTTACCATCCAAGTGAACGACAACGCCGGGGGCTCAGCCTCTGCTGGGCTTACGATCAACATTGGCACGACGCTTATGCCCAGCTTCGGGCACGTCGCGATCGTCGTCTTGGAGAACACCAACTACGCTAGCATGGTTGGCAGCGCGTCCATGCCGTACTTCAATAGCCTGATCAATCAATACGGCCTTGCAACGCAGTACTACGCGAACACGCACCCCTCGATCGGCAACTACTTTATGATGACGACCGGACAAGTCCTAACGAATGATGACAGCCAGACGCCGTCGAGCTTCCCCGTTTCGGGCGACAACGTCGTGCGCGAGCTTCTCGCCGCTGGAAAGACATGGAAGTCCTACGCGGAGGATCTGCCCTCCGTCGGTTACACCGGCGGCAATACAGGCAACTACGCAGTCCGTCACAATCCCCTGGCCTACATGACCGACGTGCAAAACAGCTCGGCACAAAAACAAAACCTTGTCCCCTTCACTCAATTCGTGTCCGATCTAGCCGGCGGCAATCTACCCAACTATTCGTTTATCGTCCCAAACCTCTGCAACGATGGGCACAACTGCCCCCTCACCACAGTTGACCCCTGGCTGCAGACTAACATTGACCCGCTGATTAAGAACCCTACGTTCCAAACGGATGGACTACTTATCATCGTATGCGACGAATCAGAAAACGATAACACAAACGGCGGAGGCCGTATCCCTGCGATTATCATCAGTCCGGCGTTTTCTCGCGCTGGTTATCAATCCACCACGCTCTACCAGCATCAGAGTGTCCTTCGCCTGATGCTCGAAGGCTTGGGTGTCAAGACACTCCCCGGGGCCGCCGCCACTGCGCCGGCGATGTGGGAGTTCTTCTAGGAGCCTGTCTGAAAATGGACTTCTTAAAAACTGATCCTTCGCGCGAAGCCCCCATATAGGGCTATGCGGTACAGTGCGCGTGCGCTAACGATGGGACTGCTCGTTATCGGCCTCTGGCCGCAAGGAAACGGCTCCGGAGTCCCAATGACGAAAACGTAGATCAGCCACGGCGATTGCGTCCCAAGACCCTCTCGTCTAGCGCTCGCCAATTTCCCCTCCTTGCATCAAAATAAGATCTGCCGTTGGGGAGGACTACCCACCCGCTCTTACCGCGCCCTTCCTGCTCGGCTTTTCAACTCTCACGCTCGAAAGGATCGATTCCGATGAAACGCCTGCTCCTGCTTAGCTTCGTACTGTTTCTCTTCGCGCTTCCGTCACACGCCCAGTCCGTCGACGCCTCCGTCAGTTACTCCTATTTCCGCCTGGGCGGTTCCGGAGGCATCAACCAGAACGGCATTAGCGGCTCTGTCGCCTATAACCCCAACCGCTGGCTCGGTGCCGTCGGTGACTTCGGCGGCTACCACGCCTCTCCGGGCGGCATTTCCCTCAACACCTACACCTACCTCGTCGGCCCCCGTCTGTCTTTGCGCAACCCCACCAAGGTCACTCCCTTTGCGCAAGTCCTGCTTGGCGGGTCGCGTTTGACGGCTGCTTCCGGCGGCGGCTCGTCGAACCAGTTTGCCTATAGTTTCGGCGGCGGCGTGGATATCGGTCTTCTTCCTCACCTCGCTTTGCGCCCTCAATTGGACTACGTCGGCCTGCGCAATTCCGTCCAGACCGCCAATTGTGCGCGAGCCTCGCTCGGCTTCGTCGTCCATTTCTGACGCCATCGCGGACCGTCGTTACAGGGCCGGTTGGGCCCACTGTTTCGGCCTCGCTCGGGTCGCTCCACGGAAATAAACTCGATGTCTCAATTCTCTCCCCGCTTTTCCGGCAGTTGGACTGCACTGGGCGCGGGCCGGGCGGGGCGCGACGAGTAGAACTCCCCCCTAGTTCCGGGGTCGCTCTACCATGAGTTCAGCAATCTGCCTTGGCCTTGGGTTACCCTTAGCAAAAATAGTGAGCAAGTACGGCTTGATTTTTCCAACAGATTGCGCATTCGTGCCGAAAAATTCGCCAATTGGCACCTCAGCATCGACCGTTAAATCAACCAGCTTCCTTCGTATGTCCCTCGTTACCAATGTGTTGCCTCAAGTCTGAGGCCTCGGGCAAAACGGTACACTACGTGCTTCCGCAAACTAGAGAGGAATTACTGAACCAATCCACCCTCCAATCGTGGTGTCCAGACCCAGAATTCTGAGCACCGTAGGGACCACTTCCTCAGGGCAATGGTCAGTCAACCACTGGAACCGAGCCGGTATGTGCCCGGAAAGTGGCGCGGCTAAGCTTTTGTTTTCGGAGACGAATGTGTCCGACCGTGAGAGCGCACGCTAAGAGTATTCCCTCTTGAAATAGCCGCCCTATGCTGAAAGGAAACAACATGAAGAGGCAAAAGGCTTCCTCATTCGTTCTACTGCTAATCGAAGTGGTATTCACTCTGTTCATCGCTGGAATCGTGGTGCCGAGTCTCTTCCGGTCTGTTTTGGCCACCCAAGAGGCTTTGGCTGCAGGTTCTCTCCGTACAATCGACATCTTAGGGATTACATTCTCGTACACGACGCAAAACGTCGAATTTGCCATCTTGGGCGCCTTAGTCGGCACCATGTTAGCCTTTGCCATCCACTTTCACGGCACTGCGCCCACAAATACAACATCCACGCAAACAACCACTCTGCAGGCGGCGCCCCTAAGACATCCATAATAGGTCCTGCGGGCCACGGGTGGTTGCGCGAACCAGAAATTCCGTTAGAGAAGCTGGGTGGCGTGTGGACTACGTGGGTAGGTAAGATCTGGCCCACAAAGTGGTTCGGCAGTTAAGGCCGTTTTTCTCGTCAAAATGTCCAACGCTAATCGTGTGGCGGGTATCGAACCTGCTGCGTAGATACGACCACTGGCGTCCTTCACGTAGTGGTCGATCGTTTTTCGCGCTACAAAGTTCACGACGCCGGGATTCGCTTCACCGGGCTTCCCCCTTGCAGTGACACTTTTACTTGACTTGCTGCGTGGCGGGCCCGTTTTGCACTGGGCCAACCACGCAGCCTTGGGGACAGGCGGTTGGGAAACTCAACAATCAGGGTTGTACTTCTACCAGTTTCCAGGTCGGGTCGGGGTTGTACTCGGTCATTGCCGGCGCGAGCGTGCCAGTGTTGGGGCCAAGATCTTTCTGATAGACGCGGCCTTGCTGGTTGATGATGAAGGTCATCACACCGGAATTGCCCCAATTGTCGGGATAAGCGACCAGCGCGTAGCCGGCAATCATGTTGCCGTTGATGATGTAGCTGTATTTTCCGCCCGGTGCATGCGGGCCCTGGCGAGTGAGGATCTTAAAGTAGTAACCGTGATAGGGCGCGCGATCGATCTGGGGAACGTCCTTGTCTGAGCCGCCCTTACCCGCATTCTCGTCGCTTGACGCCTCGGGGCCGTAACCTTCTGCCTGCGCCGCTCCTATCAGCTTTCCGAGCGGGCTGGGTTTGTCATCCTCGGCCGTTTCCCAGTACAGACCATTATGACTACCGGGAGAACTTATGAGCTTTTGAGCGTATTCAGCGACGCCATCATGGTCCCAATCGCCCTCGGTGTAATACTCCCACTGAGCAACCGCGTAAGCGCGACAGGTAGTGATGGCGGAGAATTCATTTTCGCCGACGCGACGATTGATGATTTCATCGAGTCCTGCTTTCGTATCGAAGAACCACCTTCCGTTGTTACGCACGAGCGGAATGGGCGTGGGCCAATTGTCTTTGCCAATGGTGACGGTGTACTGGGAATCGCCGGCTTTCTGGAGTTCAGCGGATTCGCCAACAGCGGCGGCAAACTCGTTGAGATCCTTGGCGTCCTCTACGTCATCGCCGGAGAGAAGTTGGTCATAATCCGGACCGAAGAGTCTGGCGAGGGCGGAGCGGTCCTTGGCCACGGCAGCAGAAACGAGAGCCTGCAAGGCGCCATCCGCGGAAGAAAAAGTGCGCTGTGAGGACGATTGGGCGAGAGTGGACGGAACCATGACCGACAGGCTAACGCTCAGGAAAACTGCCACGGTCAATACTGCGGCGAATGCGAATCTGGACTTAATGCCCATCATTTGCTGATCTCCCTTTTCGGTTTTGATCCATTTACGAAGGAGGTTTCTCACGGCTTCCTCTTTTCGC
Organism: Acidobacteriota bacterium; assembly: GCA_003225295.1. Lineage (GTDB taxonomy): Bacteria > Acidobacteriota > Terriglobia > Acidiferrales > UBA7541 > Acidiferrum. Next base: position 17,858 of record QHYZ01000046.1, read on the forward strand.
CACCGTGCGGCGTCGGCCTGCTTTGCGCACTCGGTGGAGGAGCTTGCTGGCGGCTAGCCTGGCCGCGCTGGCTGGTGGCGCGCGAATCGAAACGTGCCTCGTTGGGACTAAAAGTATGCGGAGTTGGCCGCGCTATCTGTGATTGCGGAGCCGGGCGCTCCTGCGTTGGCTGGTTTTGCTGGTGCGTTTGAGGCGGCTGGGAAACGGGGCGGTTGTCCATGCGTTGAGCCGACCCAGGCAGGGGCCACTGCGGCGTAGCGGCCGGACGGCCATGGCTGGCATTGTTGTCGCGGCCGCGGTACTGCTCGATGCGCGGATTGCCGCGATCGATGTTGCGGTCGATGTTCTGGTTGGTTGTGGGGGGGGCGATCGTTGCCGGCGGGTTGCGAGTTTGACGAGCCATAATTGCCCGCAGGGTCTCCCGGTCTATTTCCACGGCCGGAGCCGCTGGGCGTGTTGTTGGCCCGGGCGTTGTACCCAGTGTTTAGCGGCCTGTCGCCCGGCCGAGCGTTATTCCCATTGTTTACCCGGCTGTTGCCAGCCCGTCCGTTATTTCCATTGTTCCATGCGCCGTTGCCCGGTCGCCCGTTATTGGCGTTGGTCATCCGGTTGGCGCGATTGTTGTTCACCTGGACGTTGTTGTAGCCGACACTTCTGTGGACGGAATTGTGGCGATTGAGGTTGTTCGCATTTACGCTGCGATTGATCACGTTTCTGTTCACGCTTATAGCGGTTGTTGACGTAGACGTTGTTTTGGAAACTCACGCGTCCGCGGCTGCGCCCGATCCATCCGCAATTCCAGCAACCACTGCCCCAGCCTTCGCTGCGCCACCCAGTGTAGTAAAGGCCTCCCCAGCCACCGCCGTAACCCCAGTGAAAGTCCAGGTTCAGCCAGGCGCCGATAGGAAATCCGACGCCAAAGGTGATGGCTGGCCCGTAGTACGGCCGGCGATAGTAAATGATTCCCGGATCATAGACGGGAACGTAGATATATTCCGGCTGGTAGGGAGTGATGGCGATGTAGTTGTCGTGTTCCAAGACTTCCTGTTGCTCCGACGACTGCAGATTTCCTGCGCTGCGCGCCAAGCGCCGCAAGTGTTGCACCGAGAATGCCACGTTCTGTGGACTGGTTGACGTAGGCTTGGCCAAGCGAGGTGGTCCAATCAATCTTGTCGGCCATCATTCCGATTACCGTCGGATAGTGGGCGATGGCTCTTACGCTGACATCCCAATCCTGCTCATCCACTCCATTCGGGCCGTTGCCGCGAACGAAGCGGGCGGCTTCTTCGACCTGGTCCGGGAACGTTGCCGCAACAAACAGCTGGGCAAGAAGCGGGTCGGGATACAGGGCGACGGGGGATAGAAGATTGTCGAGCTGGTCGCGTGAAAAGTTTTCGTAGGCAGGCCCCTGGTCCTGCTGCTGATACTGCTGCTGTTCCTGCTGCTGTTCCTGTGGAAAGAGGCTTGCTAGGGCCGGAGCAGCTTGGAGGGGCAGGAGGTGAAAGAAACAGAGAGTGAATAAGACGGTCAAAGCTCTACTCATGAGTGGTAGTTCCTCAAGATTAAGCATGCCGGAAGTGGAGGGGCGTGGATGTCTCAAAAGAGACAGTTGAGGCGGAGCGACCCGAAAACGAGTTTTCTGAAGGTTTGGTTGTGGGGCCGGCAAGGCCAGGACAGAAAGATCGCTACCGATGCTTTTGATCGGCGGATCGAGGGCTGACCGTCAGCCGGAGGAAGTCAGAACTGGCACCCTCCCGGACCGGGTCGGTGAGCAGGTACCACCGGCACCCAGTTCAGAAGCCAGTCCCGAGCGCCAATCTACCTGGCGATGAGTCCCATGAATGACAGGAGGAACACCAACGCTGAAACAGGTATGGCGACTAACAGGAATGCGACTCGGACCCCAGGCCGCTGCCTGATGCGCCAAGCACCAGCGGCTACAAACGCCAACTGAGCGAGGGCGTGCAAGAACACAAGCGCATCGTTGCGCTGTGCTACATGAAAGCCTGCATTTGGATCGGAATTGCATTCCTCCACGGAAACCGGGCGATTGATCCAGTCCATCACCATTAAAAATGTAAGAGCCATCACAATAGGCGTAATCACTGCTGCCAGTACAACTAGCCAAGATGGAAGGCCTGACGACATGGCGATCATTATAGCCATTTTCATTTTTTGGATTCTCTGCAACTCGTGGCATGAAAGAGGAAAAATCAAAGGCCCGCGCGCAAGAACCGAAGCCCAAAAGCGTCTACGGGATAACGTCCGGGCCACCAGTCCCTTGAAAGCCCGAAGCGAAGAATAACCCCTCGTTGCAAAAGACAAGACGGCAGGGGGTAGGCCACGCAAAATCGTCCTACTGCTTTAAGGGTGCGGTACCCGCCCGTATCCCTCCTCCAGGATAATCCGCCAGCAGATTACAGGCTTCCCCTTATATGGAGTCTCGAGGCCCGTACCCTTGCTCACAGAAGGAGGCGACATGAACTTCAAGTCAAGTCTTGCGAACAAAGTCATCGAACGAATACTCGAACTCTCGGCGGATGCGCACGTACGAAGACGGGGAACGGTTAGGGATTCTGCTGAGTTTCACAAGCTAACCGGAACGATTGCCGCCTACGGAAAGGCGCTCGCGCTTCTCACCGCGCTTCAGCAGCGGGAAGAATTCTACGCAATGATCGGTCGGCATGACGAGCCCGCCTGCGTGGCAACCGCATCGTTGAGCAAAAGGCTGATTCCCTATGTGGCATAAGCATTGTCCCGTCTGCCGGCAACCGCTGGCAAAGAAAGATCCCACGGAGACGGTTCCTTGCCCCTGCGGGAAGTACGTCTGGAAGGGCTAGGCACCTTACCTACGCGAACTTCGGCAGCCTGTTCCCAGGATGGATGGGCATCGTTGACAGGTCAGCGACAGCTAGGGGCCAAGCCATGGTGGTGATCTACCAGTTTTCAACCGCGGCGTACGAGCGCAAAGCGAAGGCGCGAAAGGAATCGCCTGAAGTCGGCCCCATCGTCCTACAGAGGCGGCTCGGCGCCGCCGAATGTAGGTCGAGTCCTGCTCTCGCCAACCGCTTGTTCGCCGGCAGGGCGAGCGTGGCCTCGATCAAGGTGCCTCGCTTGTAGCTGGGTCTCCAATTTCAAGCTCGACACATGAGGCTGGTATTACTTTCTCCCGATTCCGAACTGATCTCCGGCGCGAACCGGCCTACCGTTGGCGAAGACCAACTCCAATAACTTCTCACTCTGGACCGGCCTTCCAGCTTCGTCTTCGAGCGTAGCCACCACGCGTTTGCTGTGAGTGTCAATCACGTCTCCCGTTGATGGATAGGCGTGTCGTCCATCTATGCTGAAGGTGATCCAGCCGGGTTGGTCTCTTAGTTTGATGCTAGCCACCTGTTTTGGCGGCATCACTGTCGCGTCGAATACGTGAATGCTGCTGTTGGCTGCATCGGCGAGCCACAGTTCTCTTTCATCGGGCGTGAGTGCTATGCCGTGGCTTGGACAGCCATGTCGCTTCGTGGGGCCTGTTTGATAGCCAGCCACTTCCACGCGATGCAACACCTTTCCGGTTTTACAGTCTCCGACTTCAAAGCCGAGCAACTCGTTGACGTTGACGAAGCAAAGCGTCTGGCTCCCATTGATGGTGAACGGACGAATCGAATGACTGAATGGCCCGATCTCCTGCACCACCGTGTGCGTCTTGGCGTCCACCACAGAAAGAACCGGAGAGTGCAGGCCCGCAAGATAGACGCGTGAGCCGTCCGGTCCGTAGATCGTGTTGTGCGAGCCAGATCTGAGCTCGATCTTCGCCTCGACATCTCCGGTCGACGCATCAACGATATACCAGTGCGGCCCTTCCAAGGACGGGACATAAAGTATTTTGCCGTCCGGCGAGATGGCCATCCGGTCAGATCCACCTTCGTACATCCTTTCCCACACCTTCTTTTCAGTCACAAGATCAAAGCAGGCCAGGCGCTTCGTAGTGCTGACGTAGAGCTTGCCGGTTCTGGCACTAGCGGCTATACCCTTCACGTTCTCAGGGGCCTGGCCCGGCGGCATATTCCACGTCGGAATCCGTTTGACGAATTTGTGTCCGGCGCCAATGTCGTAGACCAGGATTCCTACGCCGCCATATTCCACATAGTCGCGGATGCCTGGAACGGCAACATAGAGCAGCTGCTTTTCTCCATCGGCAGCCCGCAGCTGTCGAGATTCAGAAAGAATCGTCGGAGCGAGCATAAACCACAAGCAAATCACGACTCTGCGTATTCTCATGTTTTCTCCTCGGAGGAAACGCTCATGGCAGCTGGGCTTTCCATAGTGGGATGGAGTGTGCCGCGACGGAATGCTGCTGTGCCTTCCGACGATGTCACTTTCTCCTAGCACCAAGCTAGGTCCCGACGAGATTGTCGCACCGCCATTGACCTGCTAGGACCCCACCTGTATCATCCGCGCGGCACAATTTCAATTCTATCCGAGAGGTTCACTATGTTGAAGCTTGCGAGGTTGGTTCGAGAGAAATACGTCGCAATCATCGCCGTCGTAGTGCTGATGGTTGCTCCTTGTTTGTTGCCGGCGCAGCAGTCGCCAATCAGTCCTGAGGTGTACGGGCAGCTCAAGTATCGGTACATCGGCCCGGAGGGCAACCGCGCCACGGCTGTCGCCGGAGTGCCCGGAAGACCGAACATCTGGTATGTGGGCGCGGCGTCCGGCGGCATTTTCAAGAGCAGGGACGGGGGGATCCACTGGGATCCCATCTTCGACTCGGAGGCGGTGGCGTCCATTGGTTCGCTGGCCGTGGCGGCGAGCGATCAGAACATATTGTGGGCGGGAACCGGCGAATCGTTCATCCGCAGCCACATCTCCGTGGGACAAGGGATTTACAAATCCATGGACGCGGGCAAGACCTGGTCGTTGATGGGATTGGATAAGGTAGGCCGTATCGGCCGCGTGGAAATCGACCCGCGCAATCCAGACGTCGTGCTGGCGTGCGCGCTGGGCCACGCCTACGGGCCGCAGCCGGAGCGCGGCGTCTTCCGCACCGCAGACGGCGGAAAGACCTGGGATAAAGTGCTCTTCGTCGACGAGAACACGGGCTGCTCCGACATGGGCATGGATCCCAACAACCCGCGAATCCTTTTTGCAGGGATGTGGCAGATCGAGATTCACACATGGGGCCGCACCAGCGGCGGGCCGGGCAGCGGCTTGTTCAAGTCGACAGACGGCGGCGTCACATGGAAGCGCCTGGAGGGTCATGGTCTGCCGCATTCTCCTGTGGGCAGAATTGCTGTTCGCGTGGCCAAAAAAGATTCCAATCGTGTGTACGCGGAGATTGAAACTGGCGACGGCGTCCCGCAGCCGAACAGCGTCGGGCAGCTCGGGCAACTGTGGCGGTCCGACGACGGCGGCGAGAACTGGGAGATGGTCAACTCCGACCGGCAGCTCCGGGGGCGCACGCACTACTACACACGCACGGAGATTGCACCGGACAACGAGAACGAAGTGTTTTTCTTCTCCGCGTCATTTTCGCGGACGCTCGATGGCGGCCACACGCTCACCAAGATGCCCTCCAATCCCGGCGGCGACAATCACGAGATGTGGATCGATCCCACCGACGGGGATCGCATGGCCGTGGTCAACGATGGCGGCGTGAATATTTCTGTGAATCGCGGGTCCTCCTGGAACCACGTCAACCTGCCCATCGCGCAAATCTACCACGTCACCGTGGACGACCAGATTCCCTACTTCGTTTACGGCAACCGGCAGGACGGCCCGTCGTGGCGCGGCCCGAGCAATAGCCTGCAGTTCGGCGGCTACTCCGGTAACAGCATCCCGCGCGGCGCATGGCACCCGGTGGCCGGAGGCGAGAGCGGCTTCGCAATGCCGGATCCGGCGGACAACAACATCATCTGGTCTACGGGCACCGGATCAGGCAGCATCGGCGGCACGGTAACCCGCTTCGACGAGCGCACGCACCAGAACCGCGAGGTCGAGGTTTGGCCCGATTATGTGGCCGGCGCACCGGCGGAGGAGGTGAAGTACCGCTTCAACTGGGAATTCCCTATCGCCATTTCTCCCCACGATCACAACAAGGTGTACGTGGGCAGCCAGTTTGTGCACGTCACCACCGATGGCGGCAATAGCTGGCAGATCATCAGTCCCGACCTGACGCGCAACGACAAGAGCCGTCAGCAGATTTCCGGAGGGTTGGCTCCCGACAACATCGGCGTGGAATATGTTCCTGACCTTCCCGAGTGGGTTACGGTGGACAACATCGAGGCCTCGCGCTACGACGCGGGCACCGCCTACCTGACCGTTGACGGCCATCAAGTGAACGTTCGCGACCCGTTTGTTTACAAAACCGCAGACTACGGAAAAACCTGGACGTTGATCACCGGCAGGATTCCGCACAACATGCTGAGCTATGCACACTGCGTGCGCGAAGATCCCGTGCGCAAGGGATTCCTCTATCTAGGCACGGAGGGCGGGCTTTATGTTTCCTTCGACGACGGGAAGAACTGGCAGCCGCTCCAGTCCGGCCTGCCGCACGCGCCGGTCTACTGGCTGACCGTTCAGGAGAGGTTCCACGATCTGGCGGTGGCCACTTACGGGCGCGGCTTCTGGATTCTGGACGACATTACCGCGCTCGAGCAGTTTACGCCGGAGGTCGGCGCGGCCAGGGCACATCTGTTTGCGCCGCGCGATGCGTATCGCTTTAAGGAGGTGGCGCAGCCGGCTGCTGTCGAGTACGACCCAACGACGGGAAAAAATCCACCGTACGGCGCGTCCATTAATTTCTATCTCAAGTCCAACCTGGGAGAAAAGGACGTGGCCAAGCTGACCGTCACGGACGCCGGCGGCAAGAAAGTGCGCGAGATCGAATGCCGCGCGCCTAAACTCGGTGCCGCTGAGGTCAAAAAGCCCCCCGAGGATGAGGATTTTCCCGATGTCGAACCGCCGCCTTGCGAAACCAAAGCGGGCATCAATCGCGTGTGGTGGGACTTGCGCTCCGATCGCAGCACGGAAATTCGCCTGAGAACCACGCCGCTCTACGCCCCGGATGTTCCGTTGGGACCGGAAGGCTGGCGCAAGCCTCCTGCCGTGGGACGCATGGCGGTATTGGCCCTGCCTGGAACCTACACGGTCACCCTCAATGTGGGAGAAGAAAAATTCACGCAGAAGCTGACCGTGCTGAAGGATCCGCATACCGCCGGCTCGGGGATCGACATTCAGGCGCAAACGCGGGAACAAACAGCGCTGTACGACGAGATGAACGCCCTGGCGGCCACGGTGAACCAAATCGAGTCGCTTCGCGCACAGCTCGTTGCCCTGGGGAAGGAGCTGGGCACTGACGACACCTCGAAACCGGTCCGCAAAGCCACGGACGACCTCGGGGAGAAGCTCGCCGGCATCGAGGGAACCCTGCTGCAGCTCAAGCTCACCGGCCGCGGGCAGGACGACTGCCGCTGGTCGCCGATGCTGTTGCAAAAGGTCAACTATCTGTTCAACCAGCTCGAGGGCAGTGCGGATTTTCCGCCTACCACGCAGCAGACGGCCGTGCGGGAAGAGTTGAAGGAGCGCGGCGACAAAGCGGCACAGGACTTTCAGCAGTTCATGGGGAAAGACCTGGAGGCGTTCAACGCCCTGCTGCGCGAGCATAACATCGGCAACATTTATCTCAAGACGCCCTGACTCAGGGCCTTAAGCGAAACTCGTTGGGCCTCCGCGCCTGCTGCTCAGGCTTTGCGCCGGTGAGGTGCGGGAACAACCGCAGAGGGTGGCCCGGTGTTTGACACGGTCGGCAAATCCTTATTACTTGTGAGCGCCCCTTTTTGGCGCCGCCGTCAACTTCTGGTCGCATAATCGGAAATTACGATTGCCCGCATTCGTCGTTAGCCAGATGTCCGCTGATCCGGTTGGCTTGACGCGTCCATGCTGCCGACCTACCATGCGCTGAAATGACAGGTCTCGACGCACTCCGTTCACCTCTGAGCTTTCTCGAGAGCAGGCTCCAAGATATCCCCCACGGCGATGTGCTGGACGCCGAGGAAGGTTGGTGGAAGAGCGAAGGCGTCGCCATTTCGAACGCAATTGACCGCGCTGGAACGCCCTGGTTGCTGATGTTCAATCGTCCCGGAAAACGCGTCGATCAGATTCTCTATCCTCGCGAATATCAAGCGATTTTGAGGAGGGGTTACCGATCCGGGGTAGTTTGGCGCGCGCTGGAAGAAAAATCGCTGATCCCCACGTACCTGCTGATGTACAACATTTCGTTCCACGACCCTGGGATCTGTTGCCCTTACACCGTGTCGCTCGGCACGGCCGTGTCTCTTGCGAAATATGGCAGCGCCGCATTGCAGCTTCGCTTTCTGCCTGAACTCTTGCGGAAGGACGATTCCGTGTGGCAGGGCGCCACGTGGATGACGGAGATCAAAGGTGGCTCGGATTTGGGCGCCGCTGTCGAGACGATTGCCCGCCCTGCGGGGGATTGCTGGCTGCTGACAGGCGACAAATATTTTGCGAGCAATGCAAGCGCAGAGCTAGCCGTTGTAGCGGCGCGCCCGGAAGGAGCGGTGGCGGGTGTGCGCGGGCTGGCCTTGTTCCTGGTGCCGCGATACCGCCATGATGGCGAGCTCAACTATTTCATTCGGCGGCTGAAGGACAAGATTGCAACTCGTTCTGTTCCTACCGGCGAAGTGGAGCTGAAAGAGAGCGAAGGCTACCTGCTCGGCTCGGCTGAGTCGGGAATTTATTTGATCCTCGAAGTGTTGAACCTCTCGCGCGTGGCGAACAGCGTAGTGAGCGTCGCGTTGGCACAGCGCGCGATGGCAGATGCGCTTTCCTACGCCGAGCAGCGCGCCGCGTTCGGCAAACGGATTCTCGATCATCCGCTGCTTCGTCATCAATTTGAGAATCGGCTGACTGCGCTCCGATCAGCGTTTGCGCTAGCGTGGGATGCGGTTCAGCTCCTGAACGACGTGTGGATGGAGCGGCTGCCTTACTCCTATCGCTATCATCTGTTTCGGCTGGTGGCACATCTTGCGAAATACTGGACGGCCGAGTTTGCGGTGGAAACGGCAAAGTGGGCCATGGAAGTGCACGGCGGGCTGGGCGGACTGGCCGAGTACGGCGCGGAACGCTGGCTTCGGGAAGCGATGATTCTCGCGATTTGGGAGGGAACGTCACATCGTCAGATACTGGATGGACTGGAAGTGATGGAACGGAAGGGGGCACACAAGATGCTTTTCCGGAGACTGGCGGAAACCGCCTCCGCTAAGGAACTTCGGGACATGGAATCGGAAGTCGAGCAGCACTTGAAACTTCCACGCGAAGAAAGGGAAGCGCTCGCCGAACCGCTCTTCCGAAGGCTTGCGATTCTCACAGCCGAAACGCTAGCCCGGAAATCGGGTTAGGAGCATGCTGCCGCGCTCTTACCGAGCGCTGATGAGGTGAACAAGATCGTGGCTCCCGAGTCGTCCAGCGGCAAGTAACCCACTTCGTCGATCTGTGTTGAGCTCCACATATCGGCTATTGAAGTGTTCAGTAAAGTGGAGGTGAGGTTTTTTGGCAGCACCAGAGCAATTGCTCCGCCGAATTTCTCACTCGATCGAAACGGCTTAGAAATCGAACCATTGTGTTTACCAATCTCAATTATCTCTTGGTGGGTTCTCGTTTCCTGTCTGCGCTGGCAAATTGGATTTCAATCGTGGCGTACGAAGCAGATCCAGCGTTGCTTTTCGGGAAGTCCAGGACGAGTTCTGTTGTCCGATCATCAGCCTTGAAGAGTCTTGCTCCCTCAACCGTAGCAATCTGTTGCGCGTTCCAAACAAACAGTTTATATCGGCCGCCAGCAAGCCCCGACACGTTGATCCTCAAACGGTCGCGCGCCGCTGTCCAGGTCTCAGCGAGAATGCGCAAGCCTTGCGAGGCCGCCCCGATTGCCGGCAGTGTCGAGCAATAACTCAGGCCATAATCATGTTTTGTTCGAATTCTAAGTATGTTTGATCCTCTGGCCACGGCAATCCGGATTATCACGTGTTGGTCTGTGCCGTTCGATTGGACGCGAAACGGCACCGGCCTACCGTTGAATTCCGCGCCTAGCACTTTCGCGGGCAAGCTCACGGCTGGTTGAAAATCAATGATGCGAGATGCATCGCCGGATGCTTTCACTTCCAGCGTGATTCCCCCGAGATCTTTCTCGAAGCGCAAATCCAACTTGCTGGACCCGGTTGGTATGTTCCGAATTCCAAAGAAAGTCCAATCAGCCGGAACGTGCGGAGCAAGAGTAATCGTTCCGGTGGTGGCGTCTGTTGCCAGCCCAAGCAGGCCTCTCACCAACGGGTTTACAACCATCGCCGCAGACCAGATCTGGTGCGGCGAGCTCGTCGCCAGCGGCTGATAGTAGTCGCCGGAAAGAACTTCCGTCACGTGTCCGAGCGATCCATCCAGCGCCAGCAATGCGTTGGCACGCAAATTTGCATACGCCGGAAAGGTCTGGTGATAGCGGTACTCCGCGACCGATGCCCAGCCCGTGAACAGCGGCCACACCGAACCGTAGTGATACCCGCCGCCGCTGAAGAGCGGCGAGCGATTGGAAATGATCCGCATCCCCCAATCCGTCTGGTGCTCCATGTCCGCCAGTTGCTGGATCATCGGCACTGCATGCGCTTCGTTGGGTATCCCAAACCACATCGGCACGGTGGCCAGCACACTGGGCTCGTCCACCTGGTTGTCGTTCTTGTCCAGCGCAAACGCGAATCGTTTCTTGTCGGCGATCCAGAAGCTTTCGTTCACCAGCGATTGCTGCTCCTCAAAATTTTTCTCCAACGTCTTGCTCATTTCCTCCTGGCCGGTCACCCGCGCCAGATTCGAAAGCGCGCGCAACGCCTCCGCTCCCAACCCGCTTTGGTAGAACTCCGTCTTGACGGGCAGCAGCGGCCCGCCTTCCACCCAGCCGTGCCCCACGCCAAAATTCTGTGGCCGTCCACGTTCATCATAGGTCGATTTCAGAAACGTATAAGCCTTGTGCAGGCTTTCCCACTTCTCTTTGGCAAACGCCGTGTCGCCGCTCTCGACGACGTAGTCGTTCGCCGCAATGATGTACAGGGGAGTGGCATCGGCGGAAGCGTAGGGATAGGGATAGCCTTTGAACCAATCCACGAAATTGGCGCCTTGGGAAATTTCGTGCGGGATCTTGCCATCCTCGCGCTGGAACTTAGCGATGAGCTCCAGCGCCGTCCGTGAATTCGAAAAATCTCCCTCCGCATTCAGCGCCAGTGAAGTCCAAAACGAATCGCGCCCAAAAAACCAGGCGAACCCCGGTCTTTGCGTTTCTCCTGATCCGCGGTAACCCGCCACAAGCCCGGTGCCCAGAAAAGGATTCGTCACCATGCCCTGCAACATGCTCACCCGTGACCAATCGTAGGCCCGCTGAAGCTGTGCATCCGGAAGCTCCACGCTGACAGTTTGCGCGAGAGCGTTGCGGTAATATTCCGCCGATTCCTTCAACAAACCTTCGTAGTCCGCCGCCAGATGGCGATAAGTTTTCTCTGCCGCTGCTCCCCCTTCCATCGATCCGGCGATGACGATCAGCTTCCTCTCTTTGCCCTTCGTCGTGGCGCCCAGCCGGAACGAGCTTTTCCGCGCTTCCGTGTAATTCGTCTGATATTCCGGTTGCGCGTCCGCCGCCGTCGGTGAACCGACCATCGCCGCAAATTTGCGTTGCTCCTCGCCAAAATAGAACGCGCGACGTTCCGCCACCCAATTCAAATACGTCGCGCCCAGGGCCGCCGGCCACTCCAGTTGAAAATCGCGGTGAAATGCCGCTTCGATTTCGAACGGCTGCTCGGTCTCCACGTCCAGTAGAATGACGGCGCCTTGCTCGCGCACCGGAACAAAAAAAGTCTCCTGCACCGCGAATGTATCCCCGGTATAGGAAATGGTGCTCGACTCAGGCCGCACTGTAACCGTTCGGGCCAGCGCTTGGGCAGGGAGAACGCGCCCTTCCGTGTGGAATTTCAGCTGGAACTCCCGCAGGATTTTCAGCGGATACACCCACGCTTCCATCCGTCCGGATTCATCTCCAAGCAATCCGGCGCGCATCCCTGTTATCGGCAGGAATTCCCAGGGCCGCACCGCTCGCGAGAGCTCCAGCGAATGCAGGGGTTCCTGCGCTCGCGCGGCCCCGGCCAGCACCACAAGAGAAAACACCGTCGCTGGCACGAAGAAGCTGGTCCGTAGGATTCGCCGCAATGGAAATGCACTCTGCTTGTTTGCCATGGTTCGAAAATCTCACTGCGCGCAAGACTCGGAGAATCTCGCCACCCGTCAGCTTGCAAAGCCGATTGGCCTTACTATAAAGGATGGCGGCAGATTCTAGCATGAGCCAAAGCAGGGAAGGTACCATTCGATTTGTCTTCCTCACGGCGAGCCTTTCTTAAATCGTTGAGTCGTTCTGCGATTGCATTACCATTGCACAAGATCCTGGCATTCGCTCGGCCAAGCGGGCGGGGCTTCGCATCCTTCTCCGCGCGGGGAGCTTTCAAATCGGCCGCCGCATCTAACGATCTGGGGGTCAGCTTCATCGACGTTGCTCGCGAGTCCGGCCTCCATGCCAAAACTGTTTTCGGTGGCGAACACAAAAATAAATATCTCCTCGAAACCACTGGCTGCGGAGTCGCTTTCTACGATTACGACAACGACGGCTGGCTGGATATTTTTCTCGTGAACGGCTGGCGCCTCGAAGGCTTTCCCGCCGGGCAAGAACCCTTTTCGCATCTTTTCAAGAATAATCGTGACGGCACCTTCACCGACGTCACCGCCAAAGCCGGTCTGATTCATTCCGGCTGGGGGCAGGGCGTGTGCATCGGCGACTACGACAACGACGGGTTCGACGATCTCTTCGTCACCTACTTCGGAAAAAATGTTCTCTACCACAACAACGGGAACGGCACCTTCACCGACGTTAGCGAAAAATCCGGCGTGGCTGGAAACGGCAAGCGCTGGAACACAGGCTGCGCTTTCGTCGACTACGACCGCGACGGGCACGTCGATCTTTTCGTCGCGAATTACATCGATCTCGATTTGAAGACCGCTCCGGTACCCGAGTCCGGCCCGTGTCTGTACAAAGGCGTCATGGTGGCGTGCGGTCCGCCAGGGCTCAACGGCGGAAAAAATATTTTGTATCACAACAACGGTAACGGCACATTTACGGACGTCAGTGAAACATCCGGCATCCTCAAAGCCAATGGCACCTATGGCCTTGGCGTGCTGGCCGCCGATCTCGACAACGACGGATGGCCGGACATTTACGTCGCCAACGATTCCACAGCCAGTGCGCTATACCAAAACAAGAAAAACGGGACGTTCGTTGACATTGCACTGGAAGCCGGCTGCGCGCTCAGCGCCGACGGCAAGCCGCAAGCCGGCATGGGCATCTCCGCAGCCGATTATGATCTCGATGGCAATCTCGACCTCGTCAAAACCAATTTTGCTGGCGACACTCCATCGCTCTACCGCAATCTCGGCGGGGCAAGCTTCGAAGACACCACGTTTCAGAGCGGTCTTGGCAAGCACACGCAATATCTTGGCTGGGGCTGCGGCTTTTTCGACTTCGACAACGACGGCTGGGCTGACATCCTGATTTGCAACGGCCACGTCTATCCCGAAGTCGAGCAACTCAAGACGGAGGCAGGCTACCCGCAGCGCAAGCTGCTCTACAAAAATTTGCGCAATGGGCGCTTTGACGACGTTTCCTTCGACGGCGGGCCAGGCATCTCCACGCCGGTGGCCGCGCGGGGCTGCGCGTTCGGAGATTTCGACAATGACGGGAACATCGACGTGGTCGTCAACACGGTCAACGATTTTCCGCAATTGCTGCGGTGCGATTCACGCACCGGAAACAATTGGATCAAAATCAAGACCATCGGCACAAAATCGAATCGCAGCGGCATCGGTGCGCGTGTGAAGTGCATCACGCATCTGCCCGACGAAAAAAAACTTCATCCGCAGATCGATGAAGTGCGCAGCGGCGGCGGCTATTTTTCGCAGAATGATTTGCGCGTGCATTTCGGGATTGGCAAAGCGGAGAAAGTGGAGCTGCTGGAGATACGCTGGCCCAGCGGCCTGGTAGAAACTTTGAAGGACATCAAATCGAATCAGGTAATCTACGTCAAAGAGGGCGAAGGCATCGTGCGCATGATGCCGTTCGACCCGCAAAAGCCTAACAAGACCGCAAAGTGAGGAGTCGCTGATCATGCATATAAAGCCCAAGCTTCTCATGGTGCTGTTGCTCCTCGCTGGCTCGTTCGCTTTCGCAGCGCCGGTGACGGATCTTCCCTTCTTGGCCTGGAAGCGGGCATCCCCTGAGCCCATTCTTTCTCCTCAAGGCGCGGCTTGGGAATCCGCCGGCACTTTCAATCCTGCGGTCACGTTCTTTCGAGCTAAGGATGCCAAGAAACAAGATGTGGGCAAATTCGTCATGCTCTACCGCGCGCAGGACACCGCAGGTACTTCGCATCTTGGCTATGCCGAGAGTACCGATGGGATTCACTTCACGCGTAGACCGCAGCCGGTCCTCTCGCCAGAGGCGGACTACGAAAAAGACGGCGGTGTCGAAGATCCGCGCCTGCAGAACTTCGGCGACATCTACTACCTCACCTACACCGGGTACAACAAACAAGACGCTCAGCTTTGCCTCGCCACGTCGCACGACCTGATCCATTGGGAGCGCCAGGGAGTGATCCTTCCCGCCTACCAAGGAAACTGGAACAAAGGTTGGACGAAGTCCGGCGCTATCGTGCCCGAAAAGATCGACGGCAAGTATTGGATGTACTGGCTCGGCACCGCTGCGGACAAGACTGACCAGATGGGGCTTTCCTACTCCAACGATGTGCATCACTGGACCGAAGCAACAGAAACTCCGGTCCTCCCGCGCAGGCCGGGAAAATTTGATTCGCGCGTTGTCGAGCCCGGCCCTCCGCCGATCCTCACTCCGCGCGGTATCGTGCTCATCTACAACGGCGCCGATGACCAGCTCGTCTATCGCGCCGGCGTCGCCGTTTTCGACCGCCGCGATCCCCGCAAACTCATCTGGCGTTCCAACGAGCCCATCTTCGCCCCGGAACAAGAATGGGAAAAAGTCGGCCAAGTCCCCAATGTCGTCTTTGTCGAAGGTCTGGTTCACAAGGACGATCGCTACTTCTTCTACTACGGCGCCGCCGACAAGTACGTGGGAGTAGCGCAAGCACCCGCGAAATGAGAAAGCGCTGCGATCCGCAGGGCGCAGATGCGTCGGAATGCATGCCGCCTGGCCGGGGAAGTATCCACCGGGCTCTCGACCCCCACAGAAAGCCGGGATCTTTGGTCTAATTGGTTAACACTGACCGTGAGACCAGTAGACTCCTCAGAAGGGACCTGACTAAATTAGTTCGTAGTCCAGATTGGTTACCTAAGGATCCCCCATGAACCTCGGAGTTGCCAAAGAGACTGCCACGGGCACAGCTGAGCTCGATGCTATGGCGGAGTTCAGGGAAGGCGTCAAGCTCCTCAGGAACGAATACCCCCAACAGGCGATGGTAAGATTGCGCCGGGCGTTCGAATGTGACAAACATAACCCCTACTACCTCTCGTTTCTGGGATTGTCGATCGCTCGCGCCCAACAGCTGTGGGAACAAGCGGCAGAGCTTTGCGAGATGGCGGTTCAACTGAAACCCGCAGAGATCCAGTTCCACCTGAATGTGGGAGAGGTGTATGCATTGGCGGGGCGACGCGAGAAGGCGTTGGATAAGCTTGACGACGCTCTGGAATTATTCGGCGAAGATGCGCGACTAAGGCAGGCTCACAGCAAAGTGGAGAAGCGCCGCAATCCCCTAGTGCCTTTTATCGGGCGCGAGCATTTCGTGAATCGCGAACTCGGCAGATTGAGGCATCGCACACTGAAACGGCTGGGAATAAGCGGCATCTGAGATGTTTCGATAGTTCAGATCAGGCGTTCGAGCAGGTCTCCGCGCCAACCACCACTCTTGTTTAATCGCCCCACCGTGAATTTTGAAAATTGTATCCTCGCCGCGTTCCGCTGCGTGAAGAGGTCAGAAGCCTTCGAGGAGCCAGGCATTGGAGCTGCCGCTGGCTTCCCAGATGGCGAGATGGCGGCCGTCGGGAGAGGGGATGGCCCAGCCGAGATCCTTTTGGGATTCCTTGAGCACCGGTCTGGCTTTGCCCCGCAAGTCCACATTCAAGAGCGTCGGCACGCCCGTTGGCGACGAAGCCACAACCCAAAGACTGCGGCCATCGGCGGCCCAGTCGAGGCATGCGATTCCGGTCCAGGACTGCAAAGTGAGAATCCGGTCCTTGCCGCTGGCGACAGAAAAAAGCCGAATGTCAGCGAGACCCGGAATGAGGTGTTTCTTAGCCAAAGCGAGAGTCGAGCCGTCGGGAGAGAGCGTCCAATTCTGCAAATGCCATTCGGAGTCTTCAATCCGGGTAAGCGCTTCTTTTTCCCCGGTAACGGGATCAAAGGTGAAGAAAGCAAGGTGATCTGGGGTGTATTCGCTGAAAACACAAAGCGTGGAGGGCGAACGGGCACACTGGAAATTATTGATCCCTGGCTCCGCCAAAATCATTCGAGGCGTTCCACCGGCAAGCGGAACGCGCATCAGCCGCACGCGGTGTTCCGTATCGCTCGGCGAGGGGTCGAGGGCGTACAAAATCGCCGAGCTGTCGGCATTGAGGCGGGCGAGGATGACCGGTTGATCGCCGTCGACAAGCAGATCGGGAGCCGGTTGATCAATGGCTTGCTTGAAAAGATGGAAAATGCCATCGCGATCGGAAGTGAAAATCACGGATTTGCCGTCGGGCGTCCAGGTGTAAGGATAATTTCTGCGTTCATCGAGGCTAAGAGGCCGCAGTGGACTCAAGTGGCGGCCGGCCTGTTGGACCTCGGAAATGTACACGACCGGGGATTCGGCCCAACGAAGGAAAATCAGACGTTTGCCGTCGGCAGAAACACTGGCGCGCATCTTGCCGTCGGGGCCGCTGGTGAGGCGGACGGGCTGGCCCCAAGATTGATTGCCACGCGCGTCGACTTTTATGGTCCAAAGATTGGAGTCGTTCTGGTTGGGCGGGAGTTCGCTGAGGGAATAAATCAGGCGTCCATCGCGAGCCCACGCAAGAGCACCTCGGAGACGGTCTGTGGTGAAAAGGGAACTGCTCTTGCCGCTGACGAGATCATAGATGCCGAGAGAAACAGCGACTTCGTGCCAGCCGGAGACGTACACAACCTGCACGAAGGCGATGCCACGCCCGTCGGGTGACCACACGACGGACTCATAGTTGGCCCCTGGCTGGCCGAAGATTTTGCGCGCCTGGCCGCCATCGGACTGCATCTGCCAGATCTCCTGGTGGGCGAACTCGCCGCGAACAAAGACAATCTGTGTGCCGTCGGGGGAGACGGCACCGAGTGCGGCCGCATCCATGAGTTTGCGGGGTGAGCCACCGAAGACCGAAACGCTCCACAGGCTGGGTTTCTCCCCGAGTGATGCCACGCGCGTTGCCAGGACGTGACTGCCGTCGGGAAACCAACTGACGGCAAAGGGGCCGGGATCCTTCTCCGCGGGATATGTCCTCATCTGACCAGGGATTGGGACGGGATGGGTTTCTCCCGTGGCCACGACGCGGAGAAAGAATCCGGTGCGATCCGCGAAAGCCAGATACTTGCCGTCGGGCGAGATTGACGCGCTCGTAACGGGATCGTTCTCCGGATTGCCCGTTAAACGGCGTTCCTTGAATCGCACCGCAGCGGCGGAGTGATGTCCGGCTTGCCAGCCGGCCACGATCCCGACAAGAAAGAGAATGGCAGCGGCCAGGGCAATGCGCCAATGACAGCGTGCGCGGGGAAGCGGAGGGCATTCCTGCGCCATTCCATTGACGGGTACGAGAAAGCGGTAGCCGCGACGCGAGAGAGTTTCGATGAAGCGAGGATTTTCGGCGGAATCACCCAGTGCGCCGCGCAAGCGCTTGACGGCGGCATTCAGGCCGTGGTCGAAGTCCACGAAGGTGTCCGCCGGCCACAGCTTGCCGCGCAGCTCTTCCCGGGTGACCACCTCGCCGGGCCTTTCAAGAAGGAGTGCCAAGAGCTGGAAAGGTTGGTCCTGGAGCTTGATTTTCGAGCCGTTTCGGCGGAGTTCACCGGCACGAAGGTCGGCTTCGAAGATCCCGAAGCGCATGACACCGTTGGCAACATTCTCTGGCACCCTGACGGCCCTCCGGCCCGCGCTGCTTACTAGTAATAACGTTCGGAGTTAGGCAGAAGTTTCCGCGAATTCCGCGTCGTTTTGCTCCCTATCCTTTTGACGCACGGCTGCTTCGGTCGTCACCTGGAAATGGGAAGCTGGCCACCTCGCCAGCATTGAGGCACCCCACGGTCTGACTGATCTTGAGCGCCACCAGCGAGGGTGAGCGCCTTGATCAAAGAGACGTTTCGGCTAGGGCTAAGGTTAGGACTGGCCGTCCTGCTGTGGCCCTCCCCAAGTGTGTTCCAAGAGCCTTCCAAACCCCCTCATGCGAGCGGTGCGGGAAAGTGGGGAACTGGCCAGCGCCAGGAAAGGGGCGCTTTTTTTCTGGAGCGAGCGACTCCCGGCAAATGAAGGAAAGACTGGCAATGAAGGCCGGCACCCGGAACAAAGCCAGGCAAGCCGCGGCGGGGCAAGCGGGAGATTGAGCAGCTCAGTTTTTTCTGGGGCCTGCGACGACGGGCGTGCCAGAGCCTTCCTTAAGAGTGTGAATGGCGTCGGCGGAAAGGCTGCCGAATTCCTCGAGCAGGCCGCTAGGCCAGCGGACCTGGAGACCATCGATTTTGACGGCGCCGCCGAGGCCAAAGTGGACGCGCATGTCGTCCTGGGAGATGTAGCTGGAGCCGCTGCGGACTTCGTCAACAAGAGTGCGCGCGCCAGCTCTCATGGTGATTTTCGCTCCGATGCCATCGCGATTGGATTTGACACCCATCGCGCGGAAGGCGATCCAGTGATTGCCGTTGCGGACGTCATTGACGAGCAGCGACGGAAGAGCATTCATGTTGCTGACCACTGCGGAAATGAGGCCGTCGTTCCATAAGTCGCCGACGGCCAGGCCCCGCGAAGAACTCACCGCTGTGATACCCGGCCCGGCAGCGGCGGAGATATCTGTAAAAGTTCCATTGCCATTGTTGTGATAGAGGATGCGGGGTTCTCGGAAATTGCTGCCGAGGTGCTGGCTGTCGACCTCCGGGTAGACGTGGCCGTTGACGAGCAGCAGATCGGGCCAGCCATCGTTGTCCACATCGAGGAACATAACGCCCCAGCCGAGATATTGAGTGTTCAAACCGAAGCCGGCGGGAAAGGTCTTGTCGTCGAAGGTGCCGTCGCCGTTGTTGCGATAGAGGGTTGAGGTGTCGTCGGAGAAATTGGTCTTGAAAAGATCGAGCTTGCCGTCGCCGTCGTAGTCAGCAACGGTAGAGCCCATTCCGGCTTGCTCGCGGCCGTCGTCGTTGAAAGCGGCACCGGCGACCACGGCGACGTCGGTAAAGGTGCCGTCATGATTGTTGTGGTAGAGGATGCTGCCGGTGCTGTCGCAGGCAACATAGATGTCTGGCCAGCCATCGTCGTCATAGTCAAAGGTGGAAACGCTGAAGGCGTAATGCCCGTTGGTTTGATCGATGCGAGCTTTGGTGGTGACGTCTTCGAAGGTGCCGTTGCCGAGATTGCGATAAAGAACATTTTTCGCCCAGGGCAATCCGCTCGGCCCGCACATGACCGCAACACCTTTCCACATGCAGGAGGGCCGTTCTCCCGGAGCGAGGGCAGTGGCGGAGTCATAGTCGACATAATTCGCCACCATTAGATCTAGTTTGCCGTCGCGGTTGTAGTCCAGGAAAGCGCAGCCAGTGCCCCAAGCTTTCCCGGTCCCCGCGACATGCGCTTTTTCGCTGACGTCGGTGAAGGTACCGTCGCCGTTGTTGTGATAGAGAACGTTCTTGCCGTAGTAGGTGACGTAGAGATCTTCCCAGCCGTCGTTGTCGTAATCCCCGACGCAGACGCCCTGGCCCCAGCCGGTGTGAGTCAGGCCCGCCTTTTCGGTCACATCGGTGAACGTGCCGTCGTGATTGTTGCGGTACAGATGGCTGGTGGGAACTTTGCCGGAGGGCAAGCCTTCCAGTTTCGTACCGTTCACGACAAAAATGTCGGACCAGCCGTCATTGTCATAATCGAAGATGGCGACGCCGGTCCCGGTCGTCTCAATGATATATTCCTTCGTGTTTTCACCACCGAAAATGACCGGCGTTGTCAGACCGGCTTTCTGTGCGGTGTCGGTAAAATGCGCGATGAGCTTGGCCTTTGTGTTCCGGGAATCAACGGGAACTGCACTCGGCGGGGCGGCCGCGTGCAGGAACAGCCAGGCACAAGGTCCCAGCAGGCAGGCCAGCCGAACAAACGAGGAATGGAAGGTCATCGATCTTCAAGCATAGTAAGGTCCGAATTGGAACGGGTCAATCGCACGGCCAATCCGTGGGCCGCATCTTTGAGTGGCGGGATGCTCACGCGCAAACATGCTAGTATTTTTGGTGGTGCTCTTCCGAGCTTCCAATGTGAAATTATTCACGCTCCACTTCCCGATGTGTTCCATCTCTATCGGCGCGACTCTTCTGTTTTTTTTCTCCCTGGGCGCGGCGACATGCGCCGCGCAATCAACGGCTTCCCCTCCTGCGGATGCCGCGACGCGCGCCAACGCGCTCTACCAGCAGGGACTATCCGTATTGAAAAAGGGTGATCTGGCTTCAGCGCGAACAGCTTTTGAAAAGGTGGTGCGGCTGGCTCCCCAGAGCCCGGAGAGCCACAACTCGCTCGGTTGGGTTTTGCTTGCTCAGGGGGAGGTTGATGCAGCGATCGCGCACTTCCAGACCGCCGTGAAACTGAATCCGGAATTCGCGCAGGCGCACATGAATCTCGCAAGTGCACTTGCCGGCAAGAAAGATTTGCGCGCTGCGCTACGTGAGTCACAAGAAGCCACGCGGCTGGCGCCCAACGATTCCGAGACCCATCACACGCTAGGGCGCATACTGGATTTTTCGGGTGAGGTAGCCGGCGCCATCAGCGAACTTCGCCGCGCCATCGAATTGGAGCCGCAAAGGGCGGAGTTGCACGACGATCTCGGGACCGTGCTGGTACAAGCATCGGACGCTCAAGGCGCCGCTACGGAATTTTCCGAAGCGCTCCGGCTGCAGCCCAATTATGCGCTAGCCCATTTTCATCTCGGCGTTTTGCGTTACCAGGAAAAATCCTTCGAAGAGGCTGCGCAACACCTTCAAAAAGCGGTACAACTGAATTCTGCGGACCCGGGCGGTCACTATTATTTTGCACAGGCCCTCCAGGGCAGAGGCGATACGGATGCGGCGATCCACGAGCTACAAGATTGTGTTGCATTGAAACCAGATTACCCTGACGCGCAAAACAGCCTGGGCTTACTACTCCAGCACAGCGGCGAGGTTGGGCAAGCCATCAAACCCTTTCGCCAAGCCGTGAAATGGCAACCGGAAAATCCGGACGCACACAATAATCTGGGACTCGCTTTGTTGCAGACTGGTGATGGCAACGGGGCAATCTCGGAGTTCCAAACGGCGGTCCGTCTGCGGCCCACTGACAGTGGATACAGAGGGAACCTTGGCGCAGCGTATTTGCAAGTAGCAGACTTCGACACCGCCGTTTCTGAGTTCCAAGGGGCGCTTCAGCTCACCCCGCAGGATGCCACCCTGCACTACGACCTTGGGCTGGTGCTGAAATTGAAGGACAAGCTGCCGGAAGCCATGGCCGAATTGCACAAGGCCGCGGAATTGGATCCCGGGCAGCCGGATGTGCACTACACGCTCGGCGTGACGCTTTGGCAGCAGGGCGACTTTGCCGCAGCCGCGGAGGAACTCCGCGCGGCCGTTCATGCCAAACCGGACTATGCCGAGGCCTATTACACGCTGGGAACGGTGCTGAAGCAAAAGGGTGAGCTTCAGGATTCTGCGTCGGCTTTACGGGAAGCCATCCGGCTGCAGCCGGACTTTGCCGGCGCTCATACAACTTTGGCGACCGTGCTGCGCCAACTCGGCGACGCGGAAGGCGCCGCGGCGGAAAGCCGCACTGGAATGGAAATCGCAAAGCAGAAGACCGGCGATCAGGCCGCCCTTTTTGCCACAAATTCAGGGCGGCGGCTTCTCAACGCGGGAGACATTGAGGGCGCCATTTCGCAATTCCGAGCCGCCATCAGCTCTTCGCCCACCTATGCCGCCGCCCACTTTGAATTGGCGGTGGCCTTACGCCAGCAGGGCAAATCCGAGGAAGCGCAAAAAGAATTTCGAAAGGCCGCAGAACTCGATCCTCGCCTGATGCCTCCGCCGTCCCGAAAGAAATAGTGAAACAGAAGGTGCAAAATGTTTTGGGGTGAAGCGTTTCTGCAGAGAATGAATTGATACTTTCAAACGAGGTTATGCAGGACCCTTGCGGAGCGCCACAAGTTCGGAAGCCACTGGCACTCCCTTGGCGACCTTCACGCGAATTACCGCTTCGAACGGTTTCAGTTCGCCGGAGTTCGAAACAGAGAGCCGCAAGAGCAACTCTTCCAAAGAATTCTGCTGGCAGACATACTCCACGGCAGCTTGCGTACCGATGGTGGTGGCGCCTGCCAGAATCAACACCGAATGTGCGGGATTCAAACCTCGCTTGAGCGCTATGATGGAATAGTCTTCCGTGAGGGTCTCGTCGGGCGGAGACGGAAGAAACTCCTTCGGTTCGCCCGATTCGGGATGAAAATTGATGATCTCCATGGTGCCCGTCCGCGGCCCGGAAGTGATCTGTTTGAAGGTGAATTCCTGGGTGTTTGGTAATTCCAAGAGGGTCAGATTTTCCGAAGGCGAGCCAATGAAGATGAGATCGTCGTTCTTGGCATCGTCCAGGGAGAACAAACTGCCGCGCTTGACACGAATTTGCTGATGAAGTCTTTCGAAAACACTGTCGAGAGCGTGCACCGCCAGCACCTCGCCGACTCCGGTATAGTGATCCAGGATCGCCGCGCCGGAATCTTTGGCATGATTGTAGTAGCGCATGCCAACGTACGGCCGACCGACAAAGGCTGCATTACTGAAGATGACCCAAGGTTCCTGGGGTCCGGTGAGAAAGCCCTTCCAGAAAACGTGAAAAGCTACCGGCACATTCGGGTTATCGCTGGCGAGCCGGGCTTCCGCAATCCTGCGGTTCAGGAAGCGGTCGGTGGCCACGGCGACGGCGGAGCCAAGAACAACTGAGAGCGCCACGACGGCGACGATCCAAGCGCGTGAGGCCCGGCCGTTGACCTGCAAATTGTTGGGTCCCTCGTGAGAAGCATTCGTGTGGTTCCGACCTGCTCCGTGGGGGCGCGGATGGAAAGCTAGGGCGTAGGTGCCTTTGGGCAGTTCCACCATGATCTGGTCGTCTGGGCCCTCAGAGGCATAGTATTCGGTCAACTTGGTTCGCAACCGCCCCGCCTGGACACGCACCATGGAATCCAGGTGCGGGTCGAAGTCCTTCTGGCGCCCAAACACTTCGGTCGCAATTTGGTACTCCTTGGGGGAGAGACCGGGATGATCGAGGGAATGACTCGCCAGATACCGCAACAGTTTGCAAAGAGACTCTGAGCCATGCAGGGTATGGCTGCCGAGGAGCTTCTCGATTTGAGCGAGATTTTGGGCTCTTTCAGTCACCGGAACCACCGTTCGGGCATTGTAACACCAAGGTAACGCGCTCCGCATCTCTTTACGAGGTCACAACTTATCTCGCGTAACCGTATCAGACTCATAGAGACTATCCACGTCACTCAAAAAACTGATAGAAGCCATCATAATTCTTCGTCGCCCCTAAGTTGGGTGCCCGTCTCTCTGTGTCGAGAGGGATCAAGGGGAAGTATTGTGCCGTGGCGGCGAAGCTAGAGAAGCTCGAGGAGTGGGGGGGCTGTTCGCTGCGGACTGTTGGGTCCAACAGGTTGCCGTCTATTCCATTTTCATCTTGAAGAGTGCCCCAATGCTGTAGGTGCAGGCGAGGCAGGGGCCTGATACCTGTTGAACCAAGCTGGCAACGCGGCGGATTCCCTGCTAGTGAGGCGAGCGGTTCTATGCGGATTCAAAGGGAAAAAAGGGTGCTCAGGAGGCGTGTAATGAGAAAGCAAGCGACAGTGGGTTGGATTCTGGTTCTGTGTCTCGTGCTTGGGTTCGGCGCGCGTACGTCTCTGGGACAGGCCGTGTACGGGAGCCTTGTTGGAGTCGTGACCGACCCGCAGGGGAACGCAGTGGCAGGCGCCAAGGTCACGGTAACCAACATTTCAAAAGGGACGACGGAGGAAACCGCTACCAACGAAAGCGGGAACTTCTCTGTTACGCACTTGATTCCGGACAACTATAAGGTTCATATCGAAGCGGCGGGATTCAAGGGCTATGACGTAGCAAGCGCTCGCGTCGACGTGGATACTGTTGTGCGTGTCGATGCCCAGTTGCAGGTGGGGGCGGTCACACAAACGGTCGAGGTCACGGGCGAGATTCCCCAGCTGCAGACCGATAAGACCGACGTCGCCACGGTATTCGAGACACGTACCGTCGAAGACCTTCCCATCTATAATCGGAACTTTACAACTTTCCAGCTGCTCTCACCTGGGGCGCAACGTCTTAACTGGGGTCATGCCGCCAGCGAAAATCCTCAAGGTTCACAGCAGATCGAAACGAATGGACAGCACTTTGCCGGTACAGCGTTCGAACTAGATGGCACAGACAATCAGGATCCGATTCTTGGCATCATCGTTATCAATCCGAATCTCGAGGCCATCAGCGAAGCGAAAATAATCCACCAGGATTACGACGCGGAATTTGGTAAAGCCATCGGCGCGATCGTGACGACGCAGACCAAATCGGGCACCAACGAGGTCCACGGATCGGCGTTCGATTTTGAGCGCTCCAATTCCAATTTCGCCCGTAATCCGTTTACTCAGGCGCCCACGAAGGGTGGCGTTCCCAGCGGAAACTGGAATCAGTTCGGAGGTACTGTTGGCGGACCCATTCGGAAGAACAAGCTTTTCGCT
Organism: Acidobacteriota bacterium; assembly: GCA_003225295.1. GTDB lineage: Bacteria > Acidobacteriota > Terriglobia > Acidiferrales > UBA7541 > Acidiferrum. The sequence continues at coordinate 42,971 of QHYZ01000046.1, forward strand.
TTTGGCGATTATCAGGGCCAGCGCAGTCACGTGGGCGGCTCTTCGTCAGACCGTGTGCCCACAGCATTAGAGAGAGGGAATATTAGCGCGGGGACGGGCGCAAATCTCAGCGATTTAGGCGTGCCCATATTTGATCCCTGCACGGACAAAGTAACGGGCTTTACGGCAGCTTGCAACGTGGCGCCGGCAAACCGGGCGCAGTTTGCAGGCAATATCATCCCTGCCAATCGCCTGTCTCCGCAAGCGCAGGCTCTTCTGGCTCTGCTCCCGCTGCCCAATGCTACGCCCTCTACGACCCTGGGAGACAATTTCTTCGGTTCCGGCAATAACACCCTCGATTCGAATGGGTTCGACGCTCGTTCGGACTTTGTCGCCACGAGCAAAGTCAACGTCTTTGGGCGTTACAGTTTCCAGCAGTTCAAGCGCTCAGGTCCGGGTCTTTTCGGCGTGGCTCTCGGCGGCCATGCGCTTCCTAGCGATCCTTCCGTCGGCGACTTTGCAGGGAATTCCTCGGTCCGGAATCAGAGCATTGCGGCCGGATTCGATTACACACTTAGCCCCAGTTTGTTGACCGATTTCCGGTTTGGTTATATGCGTTACCGGGTTAACGTGTCGCCGGGAGGCTTGGGAACCAGCCCAGCCAAAGACGCCGGCATTCCCGGCGTCAATCTAGACCCCGTCTATACTTCCGCGATGCCGGCTTTCACGATTCACTCTCCTGGAGCTTCCGATTTTCTGTTTGGTTACTCCTTGGGCGTGAACCAGTGTAATTGCCCGCTGACAGAGCAAGAACATCAGTATCAGTTCGTGAACAACTGGACGAAGCTCAGCGGGAAACACACCATGAAGTTCGGTGCGGACGTCCGTTACGCGTACAACCTGCGAATCCCCAGCGACTCTCATCGCGCAGGCCAGCTTGATTTCAATAATGACGTGACCCAAGGGCCCGCTGGCGCCGGGGGAGCGGGGCTAGCTGGCTTCTTGCTCGGCGAGGTCAGTCACTTCGAGCGCTACGTGAGCAACTCGACGAACGCATACGAGACGCAACCTCGTTTGTTCTTCTACGGACAAGATACCATTCGGCTGACGCCCAAGTTGACCATCAACGCGGGCCTTCGCTGGGAGATCTATAGGCCGGAGTCTGCGGCGCGTACGGATGGCGGCGGCTGGGTTGACTTGACCACTGGTGAGATGCGGATTGCTGGGGAAACCGGAGTCGATCTTCGGGGCAATACCAGCACCGGCTACAAGCACTTCGCACCGCGGCTGGGGGTTGCCTATCAGGCGAATACAAAGACTGTCGTTCGTTTGGGCTATGGTCGAAGCTATGACATTGGTGTGTTTGGCTCTATCTTCGGCCACGCGATCACGCAGAATCTGCCCGTGCTCGGAGCCCAGCAGATGAATGCCAATACCGGCGCCTTTGTTTTCAATCTCGCTGCCGGGCCACCTTCGTTCGACCCGGCTAGCAAACTGGCGAACAACTGCAACGCGATCACCGATCCGACATTGACAAAGACGCAGTGCCTGGGAGCCAATGGGCGGCCACTTGTGCCGGACGGAGTCTTTTCGCGTTCGCGTCCCTTCAATAATCGCTTGCCTAGCGTTGATCAATGGAACGTCAGCGTGCAACGGCAGGTTACTTCAACGCTATCGGCGACGCTGGCCTACGTGGGCAATAAGGGCACGCACACCTTTGCAGGTGGCGGCCCTGCCTATGGAGCCAATGAACCAACCGTGGTGGGCTACAATCCCAACGGTGGTATAGGCAGGAATCAACGCAGACCGTTTTACTCGCTCTATGGCTGGACTCAGGGCATCGATTATTTCGGAAACGATGCTGATAACCACTTCAACTCCTTGCAGGCGACAGTTGAAAAGCGCTTCTCTGGTGGTTTGTCATTCCAGAGCAGCTACACCTTCCAGCATTCCACCAACTATGACTCGAATTATTACAATATTGACAGAAAAATTGCCTTTGGACCGAATGACGACTATCGCAACCATATGTTCATCCTCACCGAGGTATACGAACTGCCCTTTGGTCGTGGAAAGAGATGGGCAGGCAACGTTGGCCGCGCTGCCGACCTGGCTGTCGGAGGATGGTCCATCAACAGCGCGACAACCTTTGCAAGCGGATTGCCTTGGACACCGGGCCTGAATAGCTGCGGACCCGAAATCGATGTCGGTCCTTGCAAGCCCGATATGATCGGCTCCGTCAAGAACGGAACTCGTTCAGGCGACCCCGAGATTCCGGGCTATTGGTTTCAAACAACAAATGGCGTGTCCTTGGCACCCGCGTCAAACGCTCCATCGGGTGCCCCGGGCAACGTTTGCAACGGCGGAGCACAACTTACCGCGGGGCCCTGGGGTCAGCCAGGTTGTGACAGCTTTGGGAACGTAGGGCGCAACGCCTTGCGAGGTCCCAAGCTGTTCGATACGGACTTCTCCCTTTTCAAGACGTTCAGTTTCACGGAGAGGCTCAAGACTCAGTTCCAGTTTACAGCGTATAACGTTTTCAACCATGTGAACTATGATCGCCCGAACGGCTGCGTGGATTGCGGAAGCGGCGGACAGATCACTGGCCTTGCTTACGGTTCGACCATGCGCAGGTTGCAGTTCGGTTTGAAGTTGAACTTCTGACCAGGACTAAGGACACCCCCACCACCTCGACGGGGAGCCTTCACCGGCTCCCCGTTTTTGTTGTAAGCGCCTTACGAAGCAGGGCGTCGATATCGGTTAGCGTGCTGAGGGTTGTGTAGTGTCGTGCCAACAGAAACTGATGCGCATCCCATTCGCGAGCCTACTGCTGTTTGCGACTCGACTCCTCGGTCAATCGACCCCGCCCCTCCCAACTAACGTGGACCCCAGCGGCTACGTTGGCAACGAAGCCTGCGCACGTTGCCATTCTTCCATAGCTGAATCCTACAAACGGACCGCCATGGCTCGCGCCAGCGGCCCAGCAGAGGAGAACTTCATTTCAGGCGATTTCACTCATGAGAAATCGGCTACCCACTATCGCATCTACAAAGAAGACGGGCGCGTCTGGTTGAGCTTCGAGCGTCGCGGCGCTGCGTCTGTTAGTGGCAAGCGACAACTGCTCTTCTATATCGGCTCAGGGCACCGCGGTCGCAGCTATCTGTTCGCCACGGACGGCTTCCTTTTTGAATCGCCGGTAAATTGGTATGCCGACGAGCATGTCTGGGATATGACGCCCGCCTATCAGGACGTGAAAGAGATCCCGCTAAACCTTCCCGCCAACCCAAGTTGCTTGCAATGCCATGTCAGCGGAATGCGGCCGCCTTTGAAGGGGACGGAAAACCGTTATCGCGAGCCCATCTTTGCGTACAACGGCGTCGCCTGCGAGCGGTGCCATGGGCCGGGCGCCGCTCATGTCCATGGCGGATCGATCATTAATCCCGCCAAGTTGTCACCGGCGCGGCGGGATTCCATCTGCATGGAATGCCACCTCGAGGGCAACGTAGCCATCGAGCGCGCGGGGCGCCATGGTTATGACTTTCGTCCCGGAGACTTGCTTTCTGACTATGTCCGCCATTACGTCCTCGCCAGCACGCAACAGAAGAGTTTGGGTGCGGTCACCCAAGTAGAGGCGCTGTGGCAGAGCGAATGTAAAAGAAAAAGCGGCGAAGCCATGTCTTGCACCAGTTGTCACAATCCACATGCGTCGCCTTCGGCAGAAGAGCGTGTCTCCTATTACCGCGAAAAATGTCTTGTATGCCACGGTAAAGCGTTCGGAGCCAAGCATCACCCTGAGCAGGCGGATTGCACGCGATGCCACATGCCGGCATCGCTCAGCACGGACATAGCCCACACCCAAGTCACCGATCATCGCATTCCACGGCGGAGTGATACCGAGGTATTGCAACCGTTGTTAAATTCCAATACGAGGCCGTCCTCGCCTCGTTTGGTCCCGTTCCCCTTTTCCGAGAACGCGGAGCGCGATATTCGCGACCTTGCGCTTGCCCAAGCATTCTTGGCACAAACTGGGAGGGATAGTGACGCGTCGGAAACCCAGCGACTGCTCCACATAGCGGTGTTGCAATCGCCAAATGATCCCGCTCTTCTTTCGGCGCTTGGTTATCTCGAGCAGAAACGCGGCGCGTTTGACCGCGCGCGCGAGTTATATCAGAAGGCGCTCAGCTTAGAGCCTGATTTGATTGACGCAGCGGCAAACCTTGGAGTGATCGAAGCAAACCAGGGGCGCTTGCGAGAGCCGCTCAGATTGTGGCAAAGCGCCTTCGAGAGAGCCCCGGCAAGAAGCGCTATTGGCATGAACATTGCTCGCGTCTTATGCGGCGCAGGTGAATTCGATCGTGCTCGGTCAAGCGTTTTGCGGGTGCTCGAATTTAATCCGGACATGGCGGCCGCCAAGGAGATGCTGCAGCATCTGAATCGCACACCTCCTATGTGTGAGCAGTGATGTAACGCGCGTTTGACGTTGCCCAGGGAATCGAGTTTTAATCTTTACTGGATATCGGTTGTGGACTCGCCCATGCAAAAAACTGTTTGTAGCTCTCTTCTGTTATTCGTGATTCTAGTGATTTCCCTTGGCCACGTCGCGTTCGCACAACAGTCGTCTGGGGTCGGCTTGACGCATGGTAATCCAGGCGAATCGAGCGGCCCTGAGTTCGGTGAGGCGGAGTGGCTTTCGCAGCAGGCGAAAAAATGCGCCGAGCCGCACCGCTCCGGGGCTCAGCAACTCTCTCGAGCGGAGAAAAACAAGAAGATAAACTGTAACTCACTCAATCAAGAGCCGGATAACCACTCGTGCGAAGCATTTTCCCGCAACCGGTTAGGTCTGTGCGGAACGACCCAGGAAACGGGTGGGGACAGAGCACTGTACTCCGAAGTCGAATTTTTGGTGTCAGTCCCCAGGAATACGCTCATGTATCGCTCTGGCCTTATTTCACCTAAACAGTCATCGATCTTCCTGTCCTTGGCGGCCGCAGCACATCCAGCGTGGCCCTCTTCGCCCGCCGCTCAAAAGACGGCCCTGCATCTCGACGGCACCCCGGCAGATCCCTTCTTGGCGGCTGCGGGAAGGCCCGTAGTCCTCATCTTCGTGCGCACTGACTGCCCGATCTCCAACCGCTATGCACCGCTGATTCAGCGAATCAGCTCGGAATATGGCGCCAAGATAGGTCTATGGCTCGTCTATCCCAGTAGGACGGCCTCGGCTGAAAAAATTCGCCAACATGAACGCGACTACGGCTACAAACTCGCCGCGCTGCGCGATCCACAACACGCACTCGTCACTCAAGCTCAAGTCCAGATCACGCCGGAAGCGGCCGTCTTCGACGCCAACCACCACTTGCTCTATCACGGCCGTATCGATGACTTGTACCAGGATTTCGGGCGCGCCCGCCCCGCCGCCACCACACACGAACTCGACGATGCCATCCAGGCTGCTCTTAGCGGGAAAACACCGCCACCGAGTACGCCCGGGGTCGGATGCTACATCGCGGACCTCGAATGACCGCTTCAGGGCGAACCATCATGGCCTGCTTGCTGGGATTTACCTCCGCCGCAGCAGCGGTCTTGGCCGCACACGGCGGTGCCACCGCGCGCTCCCCTATGCCGGCCGCGCAGCAGACTACCTTCAATCGCGATATCGCTCCCATTTTTTTTCGGTACTGCGCCCCGTGCCACCGCCCCGGGGAAGCTGGGCCGTTCCCATTGCTTACTTATCGAGATGCAAAGGCTCGCGCCCTCCAGATTGCGGCGCTAGTATCGAAGCGCTTCATGCCCCCGTGGCTGCCGGAGCCGCAGGAGTTGCGATTTGCCGACGAACTCCGCCTGTCCGATGAGCAGATTGCCCTCATTCAAAAGTGGGCCGAGCAGGGGGCGGTCGAAGGCGTTCCCGCCGATTTACCCGCCGCCCCGCAATTTGTCCCCGGCTGGCAGATCGGCCGTCCGGATGAAATCATCGAAGCGGCAAAACCGTACACTCTTCCCGCGAGCGGCTCCGACATGTATTGGAATTTCATCTTTCGAACGCCCGTCGATCGCACGCGCTGGCTTAGAGCCATCGAGATCCGACCCGGCGACAAACGTGTCGTTCACCACGCGAACATTCTCGTGGACCGCAATCAATCCGCGCGCCGCATGGAGGCCGAGCCGCGCGCGGGTTTCCCGGGCATGGAGCTCAAAATCGAATCGGAAACGTTTGATCCGGACAGCCACTTTTTCTTCTGGAAGCCCGGCACCGTGCCTAGGCCCGAGCCTGAGGGCATGTCTCTGCGCCTGGACAAAGACACTGATCTGGTTCTAAACATACACTTGCAGCCTTCCGGTAAGGCGGAGAAAATCCACCCGAATCTTGGCCTGTACTTCACAGACAAACCCGCGACTCGCTTCCCTCTGCTGCTGCAATTGGAAAACGACCGGCAGCTCGACATCCCTCCCGACGAAAAGCATTTTCTAGTCACAGACGAATTTACGCTGCCGGTCGATGTGGATCTGCTGGCGATCTATCCCCACGCTCATTATCTCGGCAAGGATCTACAAGCTCTCGCCACCCTGCCCGACGGCTCGGCAAAAACACTCATTCACATTCCGCAATGGAACTTGAACTGGCAAGCTGTGTACCGCTACGCGGATCCCGTACCTTTGCCGAAGGGGACCACCATCTCCATGCGCTATATCTACGACAACTCCAGCGAAAATCTTGCCAACCCCAACAACCCTCCACGCCGCGTCGTCGCCGGAAATCGCTCCAGCGATGAGATGGCTCACCTGTGGCTTCAGGTCCTCCCCCGCGCCTCCTCCGATACAGCTTTCGACCCGCGCATGTTGCTGCAGGAAACCATGGCCCGGCACAACTTAGAAAAAAATCCTGCCGACTTCGAAGCGCACTACAACCTCGCGGCCATGCTCCAAGCCCGCGGCGCGCAAGCCGAGGCGATCCAGAACTTCGAACTCGCAGTGCGTCTTCGCCCTCAAGACGCTACCGCCAATAATGCCCTGGGTGCGTCTCTCCTGGCCGCGGGGCGAATCGGCGAGGCCATACCATATCTGAATGCCGCGCTTCGCGCGCAGCCAGACAATTTTGACGCGCACTACAATTTGGCAAGTGCTCTTGTCTCTCAGGATAGATTCCTCGAAGCCATTGAGCACTATCGCGCCGCCATCCGCTTGCATCCTGACGACGCCAACGCCGAAGCCAACCTGGGCGGCGCTCTGGCCGAGACGGGCAAGGTCTCCGAGGCCAAGCTGCATTTGCAGCGCGCTTTGCGGATCGATCCCCATCACAAGTTGGCGCTCGAGAACCTCGAACAAATCAACCGCGATCCGAAGAATCTTCAACAGTAAGGGAGAGTTTGCTTATTCTGGAGGTTGTAAAAGTATCAGGATTTGATGATCGGGTTTGAGCCTATTGCACTAGAGGTTACCACGTGCGCAAGAGTCGGTATTTGACCGTCGTTTTAGCGGCGAGACTATTGATTGTTTTTCTGGCCGTCAGCGGAATGTTGTCGGCGCATACGATTTCGCACAGAGTGCCGGGGCAGTCAGGCGAGGCAGCCAAGCACAAGCTGGACGGTTCAGAAGATCCGGCGTTTGCCGAGACGCGGCGCCTTTCACAGCAGGGCAAGTTCGACGAGGCGCTCGCGCAACTCGAGGCACTGGCTCTAAAAGACCCGGAATTGAGGGGGCTTGCCCATGAGCTGGGGGTTACCTACTACAAGAAGAGTGATTATCTAAAGGCTACCGCCAGCTTCAAGAAGGCGCTGGAGGAGGATCCGGGCGACCATGAAGCGGTCCAGTTGATGGGGCTGTCGTATTACCTCGCGGGGCGGCCCGCGGAGGCCATAGCACCACTTGAAAAGGTCCAGACGTGGTATCCCAGCGCAAATGTCGATGCCGCTTATATTCTGGGCATCTGCTACGTGCAGACCAAGGACTACCCACGCGCACGCAAGGCTTTCGCAAAGATGTTTGCCGTCCCGCCCGATTCGGCCGCTAGTTATCTGTTCACCGCGCGCATGCTCTTGCGACAGGACTTCGGACCCGTCGCCGAGGAATACGCAAAGAAAGCAGTGGAACTGGATCCCCAGCTCCCACTGGGGCATGCGTTGCTGGGAGAGTTGTATCTGTACAAATCCCGCCTGCCGGAAGCCATCGAGCAGTTTCAGAAAGAGCTGGATCTGAATCCAGGTGAAGCCGCGGTGTACTACAAGCTGGCGGATGCTTATAGCCGATTGCAGAAGTACGAGGAGGCGGAAAGACTGCTGCAGCGTTCCATCTGGCTGGATGCTACATCGACGGGGCCGTACATTCTGATGGGAAAGGTTTTGGAGAAAAAAGGCGAGACCGCCCTTGCCGCGCGCGCCTTGGAGCGCGCCATCGCCATGGATCCCAATAACCCCATGCCCCACCATCTGCTGGGGCAGACCTATCGCGAAATGGGCCGGACGGAAGAGGCGGAGCGCGAACTTAAGTTGTCGGAACAATTGCAGATTCACCAGAACGCAAAACCTTGAGCACCGCAGTTGAGGCATAGCCCCAAGGAGGGAGATCAACCGTGTGGAATCGCGCTAAGTTTATTTTTCCGATTGTCATGATCGCACTCTGCCTCGCGGCAGGTCCCGGTCTGGCACAGCAAGGTCCTCCGAAAGCGGAGCACGCACTTCCGAAGGCAGAGGATCCCTGGTGGAAGCACGCGGTCATTTACGAGATTTACCCGCGCAGCTTCCAGGACTCGAACGGGGATGGCGTTGGCGACATTAACGGGATTACCTTGCGCCTGGACTACCTTCGCGACCTGGGCATCGATGCCATCTGGATTAGTCCGATGTACCCGTCGCCGCTCGTGGATTTCGGTTACGACGTTTCGGACTACACGGCCATCGATCCACTTTACGGCACACTGGCCGATTTCGACCGGTTAGTGAGTGAAGGAAAAAAACGAAATATCCGCGTGATCATGGATTTCGTTCCCAATCACACCTCGGACCAGCACCCCTGGTTCAAGGAGTCACGGTCTTCGCGCACAAATCCCAAGCGCGACTGGTACGTCTGGCGAGACGGAAAAGCGCCTGGCGAGCCTCCCAACAACTGGCAATCATGGTTTGGTCATTCCGCGTGGCAATTGGATCCGGGGACAAATCAATACTATTACCATCATTTTTACACCGAACAGCCGGACCTAAACTGGCGGAATCCGGAAGTGCGCAAGGCCATGTACGACGCCTTGCGCTTCTGGTTCAAGCGAGGGGCGGCGGGGTTCCGCCTCGATGCTGTCTCGCGATTGTTTGAGGATCCCCATCTTCACGACGACCCCATCCTGCCTGGGAAAAATGCATACGGCGATCCGAATATCTTGCACAAGTATACGGACAACTTGCCCGAGGTACACCAAGTCCTGCGGGAGATGCGGCGAGTCGCCGACGAGTTCCCCGGGGATCCGGTATTGATCAGCGAAGCCGACGAGCCGAATATCATCGAGCTCACCAAGATGTACGGGCAGAAGAACGATGAAATCCAGTTGCCGATGGATTTTCAGATTGCCGACGTCAACAAACTCTCCGCCCCGGATTTCCGCAAGCTGCTCAATGAAATCGACCGGAACCGGGCCGGCGGGCAGCCCCACTATTTTTTCAGCAATCATGATCAGCCTCGCCAATGGGATCGTTACGGGGACGGCGTCCACAACGACCAGATTGCCAAGCTGATGGCCGCTCTGCTTCTCACCACACGCTCGACGCCGCTGATGTACTACGGCGAAGAGATCGGCATGCGCACCACCGATCCCGTTCGCCAGGAGGACGTCCAGGATCCCATCGGGAAAATCGGCTGGCCGCAGGAGAAGGGCCGCGACGGTGAACGGACACCCATGCAATGGGATGCCTCGAAGGGCGCGGGTTTCACTACCGCGGAGCGTCCCTGGCTACCCGTGCCGCCCAGCTCAGCCGAATACAATGTGCAGGCCGAATTGCAGGACCCCGGCTCCATTCTGTCTTTTTACAAGAGCCTGCTCGCTTTGCGGCGAAGCGCGCCTGCTTTGCGAGATGGAAAATATCTGCCCCTGGATCAAGACAACCAGTATGTCCTCAGTTTTCTCCGCAAAACTCCCGGCAACGGCGATTCGATTCTTGTGGTGCTTAACCTGAGTGCTGAACCAAGGACCGTCAGGTTCGCGCTCGATGTCCAGGGGGTCAAGGAGAGCTCAGCGAGGCCGCTAATCGCTGTTCCGAAAATTGGTCCTGAATCGACGGTCCTTACTCATTTCACCGTTCCCGCCTTCGGAGTTTTTATCGGATCTGTTCACTGAGGGATCTTCGAACCGGTATTCAGGGTTTCAGCGCAAAGGTATGTGAGACGCAGTTTGAAGAATCAGGCCATGAATCAAATTCTATCCTGGTCACTGCCGACCTGCGGGGACTATGGAAGTCAGTTTCCCAGCTTGAAAATCCTTTCCATCAGCAGCCACTTCTCCCCTGGCCGCGTCCCTGGCAAAGCCTTCTGGAACTTCCACATCAGGTTCTCCCACTCCTGTACTTTTAGATTTTTCCGATCCGCCTCGGCTTTTTTCTCAAACGAAAAATTCTCGCCAACTTCCATGATCATGAACATTCGTGTTCCATGGAGATAAATCTCCAGGTCCTCGATTTCTGCTTCCTTGATGCTTTCCGTGATCTCCGGCCAGATTTTCTGGTGGTAGCGCTTGTATTCTGCAATCAACTCTGCATCGTCCTGCAAATCGAGCGTCAGACAGTAGCGTCGGCTCATAGCGGCGCGCTCTCGTTTCCCAGGGAGGTGCTTGCCAAGCCCGGTACGGCCGCAGGCTTGAATCCCCGAACTCCGAAGTAAAGGATGTACACATAGCACAGCAGCGGCACGAGGAACGCTTTCTGAATGCTCACGGCATCGGAAATGCGCCCCATGATCGCAGGAAAAAATGCCCCGCCCACGATCGCCATAACCATCAGCGATGAACCGCGCTTCGTGAGCGCACCCAGATTCTTGATGCCCAGCGCGAAAATGGTGGGGAACATAATGGAGTGGAAGAAGCCGATGAACACAACCGCCCACACCGGGATTACCCCGGTAGCCAGCAAAGCCACAGTGGCACAAACCAGAGATGCTCCGGCAAAAAGAGACAGCAAGCCGGGGGCGGCAACCTTCTTCATCAGCGCCGAGCCGATGAAACGCCCGGCCATAAAGCCCACCTGGTGCAGCAACAAATACAGCGCTGCCACCTTCGCCGTTGTTCCTGGAACCGAGAACTGCGCGTAGCGAATCACGAAGCTTGCTACTCCAACCTGAGCACCCACATAGAAAAATTGTGCGATGACGCCTTTGACCAGGTGCGCATGAGACAGCACGCGCTCCGCGCTCTTTTCCATCCCCGCCGCTCCTCCTCCCACGGCCGTTTCCATTACGTCGGGCAAGTGCGCTAGTTGGATCAGTACCGCGACAACAACGAAAATGCCGGCAATGATCAGGTACGGCCCCTTCACCGTGCTAGCTTCGGCGGCGCGGTACGCTCCCAGTTGTGCCGCGCTCATCGCCGCAATCTGTGCCGGCTGATACTCTACGCCCGTGAGAATGAAGGTTCGTCCGAGAATCGGCGAAAGTACTGCTCCCACGGCATTGAACGACTGCGCAAAATTCAACCGGCGCTCCGCGCTTGTCAGCGGGCCGAGGATGGTCACGTAAGGATTCGCGGCGACTTCCAGGAAGCTCTGCCCGCAAGCCATCACAAACAGCGCGAAAAGGAAGAAGCCGTACACTCGCGATGAAGACGCCGGCAGAAAGAGCACCGCCCCCGTGGCGCACAAGAAAAGCCCCGCAAGGATTCCTTTCTTGTATCCGATCTTCTCCATCACCCGTCCGGCGGGAAAGGCCGCCAGGAAATATCCGCCAAAAAATGCCACCTGGATAAAAGAAGACTGAAAATCGGTAAGGCCGAAAGCCTGTTTCAGATGGGGAATCAGGATGTCGTTCAGATTGACGCCGAAGGCCCATAGAAAAAACAGGCTGGTGATGAGAATGAAGGGCCCCAGGTAGCGACGCTCGGTAATGGGGGCAGATCGGCCGCCGTTTGCCGCTGTGCCCGGGGAGTTTGTCATCCATGGTCTCCGTTATGTCAGCGCGCGGTCCAAATGCACGTATCCGCCGTCCACGAACAGGTGCTGGCCGGTAATGTGATTGGCTTGCTCCGAGATCAGGAACAGCACCATGGCGGCGATCTCTTCCGCCTTGGTCATCCGCTTTTCCAGTGGAATTTTCGATACAATTTCCTTCAGCTTCTGTTGCGGATCGGGATAGGTCGCCAGCCACTGCTGGTAAAGCGGCGTCATCACCTCCGCGGGCACCACGGCATTGACACGAATCCCGTGCGGAAGAAGCTCGGCAGCCCACTCGCGTGTGAGGCCCAGAATGGCCCCCTTCGATGCCACATATCCCGAAGTTCCTCCCTGCCCGGTCACCGCGGTCTTCGAGCTGATATTCACAATCGAGCCGCGCGCTTTCTTGAGTGCCCCCAGCGCGTGATGCGCCATGGCGTAGTAATGGACCAGGTTACGCTCCAAGGAAGCCACAAATTTCTCCGGCGTGCCATGCTCAAGTCCCACGCCATCGTTGACTCCCGCATTGTTCACCAGCGCATCCACCCGGCCCAATTTCTGGATGGTCCCATCCACCACGCTTGCACAGGCTTCCGGGGCGGACAGCTCAGCGATAATCAGCCCGCTTTCTAGTCTGCTCGCTCGCAACTCGGCTTGTAGCTGTTCTCCGGCTTTCTCATCGCGGTCCACAATCACGGGAATCGCACCTTCCGCGCAGCAACCGCGCACAATCGCAGCGCCGATTCCTTTTGCGCCGCCGGTAATCAGAACAACTTTTCCTTTTAGCCGCAGATCCATGATTTAGCCGCGCAGGTTGAAAAAGCCGCCGTCCAGCGGATAATCGGCGCCGGTGATGAAGGCGGCTTCGTCGGAACAAAGAAACAATGTTAACGAAGCCACTTCCTGCGGCTCCCCCATTCTTCCTATCGGTTGCGATTGGGCTAATTTCTCGTACATTTCCTGTTCTTTTCCCGGATAATTTTTCCGCAGGTAATCATCCACGAAAGGCGTGTGCACCCGCGCCGGAGAAATGCAATTGCAGCGGATGTTGTGCTGCACGTAATCCTTGGCCACCGAATAGGTCATCGCGATTACCGCGCCCTTGGTCATCGAGTAGGCAAAGCGGTCCGCAAGAGCGGCGGAGCCCGCGATGGAAGCCATGTTGAGAATCACACCGCCGCCGCTGCCTTTCATGTGCCCGATGCACGTCTGCATGCAGTTGTAGATGCCCTTCACATTTACGCGGAACAGGCGGTCGAAATCCTCCTCCGTGGTGCTCTCCACCGTGCCTATATGCGAAATCCCTGCGTTGTTGACCAGGATCTCGATACGCTCTTTGGCAAAGAGTTCCTTGAAAACTTGCCGGACTTGCCGCTGGTCCGTAACATCGCAGGCGTGCGCCGTGCCCTGCCCGCCCGCATCGGTGATCTGTTTCGCGGTCACTTCCGCCTGCTGCCGGTTGACATCGGCGATGCGCACCGTGGCCCCGTTGGCCGCGAAACGCAAGGCGATCGCCTGCCCAATGCCGCTGCCGCCGCCGGTCACGATGGCGACTTTACCGTCGAGTCTAAAATCCTTGCCGCTGCTCGGGCTGTTCAGAGTGAAATTCCTCTTTTCCATGGAATAAAATCTTCCTGACCCTTGCCTTCCGCCTTCGTGCGCGCCTCTCCGCTGGCGGTTTGGATGACAAACTCCAGAATCTCTTCACCCATCTGCTGGATGGACTTCTCCCCGGAAATAATTTCACCCGTGTCAACATCGATGATGTCCCGCATCCGCTCGGTCAGCCCGGAATTTGTCGCTAGTTTCACTACCGGCGCAATGGGATTCCCCGTCGGTGTCCCCAGCCCGGTTGTGAATAGCACCACGTTGGCCCCCGCACCGACTTGCGCGGTCACGCATTCCACGTCGTTTCCCGGCGTGCACTGCAGGTTCAGCCCCTGCTCGGTCGAATACTCCGGATAGTCCAGCACCGCGTTCACCGGAGAATTCCCCCCTTTTTTGGCTGCGCCCGCTGATTTCATCGCATCGGTCAATAATCCGTCGCGCATGTTCCCCGGGCTGGGATTCATTTCAAATCCCGAGCCGATGGCTTTCGCCCGCGCCCCGTAGCTCTTCATCAGCTGCGTGAACCGGTCGGCAACTTCCTTGCGTGCGCTCCGATTGATGAGTTCCTGTTCCACCCCGCACAATTCCGGAAATTCAGAGAGTATCGTTCTCCCGCCGAGTGCTGCCAGAATATCCGCGGTGTGCCCGATGGCTGGGTTCGCCGAGAGTCCGGAAAAACCATCCGAGCCGCCGCATTTCAATCCCAGACACAGGCTGGAAAGAGGTTCGCGCGTCCGCTGGCATCGGTTGGCCTCCATCAAACCCAGGAACGTGTTGCGGATGGCTTCCGTCAACATCGCAACTTCCGTGCCGCTCTGCTGCTGTTCCACGATCACTAGCGGCTTATCGAACTTCGGATTCCGCTTGCGCAACTCCTCCCGCAGAATTCCGATCTGCGCATGCTGGCAGCCCAGGCTGAGCACCGTCGCGCCGGCCACATTCGGGTGATGGATGTAGCCCGCGATCAGTCCACAAAGATTGTTGGAATCTTCCCGGGTTCCTCCGCAGCCCCCTTCGTGCAGCAGAAACCGGACGCCGTCCAGGTTTTCGAAAACTCGGGAACGCTGCGGGCCCGCCGCGTCTCCCGTCCACGCGTGGGTCTTGATCTCTTCGGTTCGCCCACGCGCATAAAGCCGCGCCAGCTCCGCCACTTGCCGCCGATAGACTTGTGGCGCGGCAAAACCCAGCTCCTCTTCAAACGCCTGTTTGAGCACTCCGATGTTTCGATTTTCACAAAACACCAGCGGAACGACGATCCAGTAGTTGCGCGTGCCCACCTGGCCGTCTGATCGGCGATATCCGAGAAACTCCCGCTGCCTCCACGGTGATACGTCCGGCGGCGTCCAGTGGTATTCTTCCGTTTTCTCCTGAAACGCTGCGGCCTGATGGTGGATGTTACGCGTGGTCAGCAGTTCCCCTCGCCGGATGGGCTCAACCGCTTTCCCGACGAGCACGCCATACATGATGATGCCCGCTCCATTGGCAAGATCTTCGATGGCGAACTTGTGTTTTGCAGGTACATCCGATTCCAGCAGGTAGGACTGCGAACCAACAGAAAGCCGCTCCCCTCGACGCAGGTCGGCCAGCGCGATCAGCACGTTATCTTTGGAATCGAGTTTGAGCACTTTGTTTTGCATTTTACCCGGGCCTGTTGTCCCCTTTTCGCAACCGCTTACGGCCACCGCGCCGCTTTTCCCCTGCATTGTAGAACACACCGTGAGGTTAGTCGCGCGCTTGATTCTGTGGCCGTTTCAATCTCCAAAACGTCGCGGCGTTTCCCCCCAGCACGGCATCTCTTTCTTTCGCCGCGTACTTGCTGAGGTAATCCGTCACCACCTCCATGACCCGCGAATACGGAGCCGCGGCCGAGCACACCGGCCAATCCGATCCGATCATCAACCGGCTCGGTCCAAAGCATTCGAACGCCACATCCAGATAGGGCCGCATGTCCTCGGGCGTCCAGGACTGCCAGTCCGCCTCGGTCACCAAGCCGGACACTTTGCAGAAAAGATTCGGGAACGAGGCAAGCTCCCGGATTCCGCGCGCCCAAACATCAACGGCTCCGCTTCTGATGGGCGGTTTCGCCAGATGGTCCAGAACAAAACGCTGCCGCGGAAATCGCGCCACGAACTCCGCCGCCACCGGAAGATGCCGCGGATAAATCAGGATGTCGTAGGCGAGATCAAATTCTTCCAACATGGCGATGCCGCAAAGAAAATCCCGCTGAAGCAGGAATCGCTCATCCGGCTCGCTCTGCACAATGTGGCGAACACCCACTAGCTTGGATTTTCCCGCAAACGACTTCAATTCCAACGGCAATCGCGGCGACCGCAGATCAACCCAGCCCACCACTCCGAAAATGAAAGGCGCACGCTCCGCCAATTCCAAGAGCCAGCGCGTTTCTTCCAGCGTCTCGCGCGCTTGAACCGCTATGCATCCCTGAAACCCGCTGCGATCCAGCTCCGGTTTCAGGTCGGCGGGAAGAAAATCCCGGCGCAGTACCGCCATGGAGTCATCGATCCAGCCATACTCCCGCCGCTCATACCTCCAGAAGTGCTGATGTGCGTCAATGTGCATGGCGCTCTCCAGTGACAGCCGAAAAAGTCAAACGTGTCATTCTAAGGGCATCCGACGAGGATGCCCGAAGACCGCTTCCTGTTCGCCCCGGTTTGGCGCCAAGAACCTCCACTTCAAGTGCTCTTCACGAGCAACCCTACGACGCTTCGCCAGGACACTTTTCAGCACGCTGTTAAGACTTGCCGTTTCTGCGGACCGGAAAGCACTTTCATCGGTAGTCCACCACCTGCTGCCGCGACTCCCCCAGGCCGTCGATTCCAAGCTCCACCACATCGCCCGCTTTCAGATATTGCGGCGGCTTCATCCCCAAGCCCACGCCCGGTGGCGTCCCCGTGCTGATCACGTCTCCTGGTAGAAGGGTCATGAACTCGCTGACATAAGCCACCAGCGCCGGAACATCGAAAATCATTTTGGATGTGGAGCCCTTCTGCCGGAATTCTCCATTCACCTTCAACCACATCCCCAGCTGATTGAAATCTCGAATTTCCTCCTTCGTGGCGAGGAACGGTCCCAGCGGCGCAAACGAATCCGCGCTCTTTCCTTTCACCCATTGCCCTCCTCGTTCCAGCTGGAAACTGCGCTCCGAATAATCATTATGCAGTGCAAAACCCGCGACATAGTCCAGCGCCTTCTCTCTGCTGACGTACCTCACTTTCTTCTCCATCACGATCGCCAGTTCCACTTCCCAGTCCACTTTGGTCGCGTTTTTCGGAATCACGAGAAAATCGTTTGGTCCCACCAGTGCCGATGTCGCCTTGAAGAAAATCACTGGCTCCTTGGGAATCTCCATCCCGCTCTCCTCGGCGTGGTCGCGGAAATTCAGCCCGACGCACACAATCTTGCTCGGCCGGCAAACCGGCGGCCCCCATCGTACCGCCGATGATACGCGCGGCGCCGAGCCGCCATGCGCGGTCATCCAATTCCGCAGTTTGGTAATTCCGTCGCCTGCGAAAAACGCCTCGTCATAGTCTGAACCGAATCCCGAAACATCCAGTCGTGTTCCATCCTCAAGCAGCACGCCCGGCTTTTCCTGCCCCACCTCACCCATTCGAATCAGCTTCATTTCAGGATCGCCCCCATGTGCAGAAAAGTTTACCAACGCCGGCAGCAAAAAAGAGCCCACTTCCCGGAATGCGCTTGTTCCATCGCCGGCCTTCCATTTACGGCGCGCGTTGCGGTGTTCAAGGCTGGCGATGCGCCGCGGTTTCCACGTCGCCCAGCATGTTGTCGAGTTCGGCGCGGCGGTAATACCGGCCGTTCACGATGACACCGGCAATCTTCTGCGTGTTGCCAATGTCTTCGAGGGGGTTAGCGGAAAGCAGAACGAGGTCCGCGAACCTTCCTTTTTCGACGGTCCCGGTCTGGTCTTCCATTCCGAAAAAGCGCGCGGGATTGAGCGTTGCGGTTTGCAGCGCTTCGAGAGGAGTGAATCCCGCGGCCACGAATCGCTGCAGTTCCTCGTGGAGGCTGTAGCCCGGGAAAATCTGCACGCCGGCGGGCGTATCCGTCCCCGCAAGAAAAGACACCCCGGCCTTGTGCAACATCCCCACGACCTCGAGTTCCTTTTCTACAAATCTCTTTCGAATCGCCAGGTCATCGGCGCCGTACCCTTGCGTGATTTCCTCGGTGAATCGCTTCCACGTCTTGTCTTTCCACGCTGCCGGTATGTACTTCACGCGCGTATCGTTGCTGAAATCGCTCGCGTCGATGAGATTGCCGCCGCGCTCCCACACCAACGTCGGGCATTGCCACGTGTGATTCCTGGCTAGCATTTCCGCCAGCGATGCGGCGCGCGCCGCATCGTAAGTCGCCAGGAACTTCCCCTCCGTCTTGTTCCCTTTCAAGAAATCGTCTTCGGCCGGCGAACTCCCTTCAAAAATCCCGATAAGATGCTCGAAGCTCTTCATCCCCGCCGTGGACATCTCGCTCGCGCGCACTGCATCCGGCACGTGTCCCTCAAAGGCAATCTCCTGTTTCTTGGCTTCTTCCGTGATCGCGAACACCGCAGCCCGCGGAATCAGCGACTGCAGCTTGATGAAGTCTGCTCCGCGGCGCTTCAGGTCGGCCACGGCGCGGTGCGCATCTGCGGGCGTGGCAATCGCCACGGAGCTCGGAAAGCGGGGCTTCGGTCCATCCAGCATGGGCCCGGAGGTGTAAATGCGCGGCCCGCTCAGGCGCCCCGCTTCAATTTCGCTGCGCCAGCTCTGCACCATGTCCAGCTCGCTGCCCATGTCCCGCACGCCGGTAACGCCGTTGACGACGAAGAGCGGAAGTGAAATATGCTGTGCGCCGGGGAACCAATCGCCGAAAACCAGATGCACGTGCATATCCCAGAGACCGGGAATCAGGAAAAGGCCGCGGCAATTCACGCTCGGTGCGTTCCGCGGATACCTCGCCGGCTTGCTGGGCCCCACCGAAGCGATGTGGTGACGCTCGAGGATGACGGTTTGCTCGGGCTGCAGAGTCCCCGTTCGAACGTCAACGACCGTCACATGGTTCAGCACCAGCAGATCGTCAACGGGGGGCTTCTGCGCGTGGATGGACTCGGAGAAGAGTAACACCATCAAAAAAAGAATGCCGGCATGAACAGCAGAACGTCCGCCTATTTTCATTATTCCGCATACTATCTGCTTTGCCGCCGGAGTTCACCTGCGAAGAACGACGCATGATATCTCCATGCTTGACACTATGGCGTATCACGATATAGCGTAATACGTCATAAGGGCACTCTGCCCGCCAAGGACGCCGTATGAAAAACGTAGCGATTTTCCCGTTGCTTATCCTGCTCCTCCCGGTAACAAAGGCCATCCCTCCGGAAAAAGCGGCCAACAACCCTGCCGACGCGCAGCGCCAACCCCTGGTCGTCACCGTCGATTGGCTTGGCGACCATCTCAACGATGCTTCTCTAGTCCTCTTGCAGATCGGCGAAAAAAAGGATTACGAGAGCGGCCACATCCCCGGCGCGCAGTTCCTGGACTACGCCAGCATTTCCACGCCGCACGGCCAGGGCCTGATGCTGGAGCTTCCGCCGGTCGAGCAACTCGTCTCCGTCTTCGAAAACCTCGGCGTGACAAACCGCTCGCACATCATTTTGTATTTCGGAACGAATTGGGTGACCCCGACCACGCGTGTCTACTGGACGCTCGACTACTTGGGGCTCGGCGACCGCACTTCGATTCTCAATGGTGGCCTGGTGGCCTGGCAGGCAACACACCATCCGGTGTCCACCGAAACAAAGCAGCCCGCGAAAGGCTCGCTCACGCCCGCTCTGCGCAAGGAAATCGTAGCCGACGCCGCGTGGATCAGCAGCCATCTCAACCAGCCGGCCGTCACCGTCATCGACGCGCGCACCCACGAGTTCTACAACGGATCCCAGAGCGACGGAAGTCCCCGCAGCGGGCACATTCCCGGCGCGTTCAATCTTTCTTACCTCGAGGTCATCGATCAGGACAACAACAAGTTCAAATCCGCTGATGGGCTCAAAGATCTTTTCCGCACCGCGGGCTTGAAGCCGGGCAACTTGATGGTCAGCTATTGCCACATCGGCCAGCGCGCTACCGTTCTTTACTTCGCCGCAAAGATGCTCGGTTACGACGCCAAAATGTACGATGGCTCATGGGAAGACTGGAGCCGCCGCATGGATTTGCCCATCGTCACCGGTGAATCGCCCAACAAGCAATAGTCAACGCTTTGCTCCGCGGCCACTTGGAGGCCGGCAAAGGCTAGGCGGCTCTTGTCGGGGCTGCCCCATTTCCACTTGCCCGCCTCTCGTGAGTTCCAGCTTCGCAAATGGCCTCCCTGATCTCTAGAATAAACGCGTTGATCGATTCCGCTCTATCTGCCACCGGAGTATGATGAAAGAAGGTCCCGGCCCGCGGAGAAGTCCCATGAAGAAAACAATTGCGATTTGCAGTGCTTTCGTGCTGGCGGCCGTCATGGCCGCGGTTCCCCTTAAGGCTCAGGGTAAGCAAGAAAAGCCCGTAGACACCTCGAAGGACGTGCAGGGTGCGCATACCGGGTTGGACGAAGGTGCGGCGAAAGCTCTGCCCATACAGCACGAGCACCACGGCTTCATGCAGGAAGGCATGCACCATGCGGTCGCCAAAGGTGTCACGCTGGATGCGAAGGTGGATGCGGTGGGGCATGCCATTACCCTCCGCGTTGGTCCGATGAATTTGCCCGCGCACACCGACCACATGAAAATGCCGCAGCCGCCGGATTTGGTTTGGGAAGTACCGATGGAAGGCTGGCTGCTCGCGTATCACCCCAGGCTCGTGGATGCCAACGGCGGCGCCGTACCGGGAACGGTGCTGCATCACGTGGCGTTCTGGAACGAGAATCGCGCCGATTTTCTCTGCCTCAACAAGGAAGAACACATTTTTGGTGCGGGCAGCGAGATGACGGACTGGGCCGAAGTGCCGGGTTACGGATACCGCGTGATGAAAGGCAACAAGATTCGGATCGAGACGATGATGTACAACCCGACGGCCACGTCTTACGACAAGGCCTATCTCGAAGTGGTGATTCCTTTCCAGGAAGCATCTGAAGATGCGAGCGCCGCCACTGCTCGAAGGAATGTTTATCCCGCGTGGATGGACGTGACCTCGTGCGGAAAATCCGGCTATGACTTGCCGGCCGGGAAAAGCGAGAAGACGGGAACGGTGACCGTGAAATACGACGGTATGCTGCTCGGGGTGGGCGGACACTTGCACGACTACGGAAAGCAGATTGTCCTGCAGGATGTGACGCGCAAGGAGACCGTGGCGACGCTCGATGCGACGGCGGACGCTCAAGGACATCTTGAGTCCGTCCCGGTGAAGTTGTTTGTGCAGCAGGGCGGTTACAAATTTGCGGCGAACGATGTACTAAAAATTTCCGCGACGTACGACAACCCGACGGGGAAGCTGCTGCGCGACGGTGCCATGGGCATCGCGGTCGGTTATTTTGTTGCTGCCGATGATGCGAAAATGGCCGCCTTGCGCCGCGCCGCCAAGCCTTCCCACGACATGTCTTCCATGTCTCACGCCCACCAATGAAGAGTGCCCGTTTTCAGAAAGGAATGAAGTGATCTCTTGCGTTCACGACCGGTAGTAGGTGGCCAAAGGCTGTTATTTCAGCTCCCACTAGGAGTAAGATAGTAAAGTTGTAAGGGGCGCTACCACTAGCAGTTGCTTCATACTCGGAATACCTTCGGGCCACTCTTCAGGAAGCTACTCTACCGCTAGGGCCATTTCCTTTACCCGACGCTTCCCAGCAGCATTTGGGGGTGGAAGGTGCATTTCAGCAGGCCAAAAGGCCGGTTCGGCTTTGCAGAGCCGAGCAGGTGAAGTATGCACGGTTACAGCACAGACTCCAATGAAAGGAGGGTCGTTCCTCTCCTGTTGGCGCTAATGGCGATTGCTCTAGCGTGGATGTCGTCGAAATTTCTCGCCGTCATGCACCTCTCGATCCCCTGGTGGTTAGACGCCCCTTCCAGCATGGCTTTCTACGGCGCGCTCTACGCCCTCTTCGACAAGTATCTTTGGCGGAACAGCTTTGTGTACAACATGGGGCTGGTTAGAATCCCGAACCTTACGGGGCGCTGGCGCGGTTACCTCATCACCTCCTTTGACGGGCATACGAAACGCCACGATTTGATGATCCATATCTTCCAGAGTTGGACGCAGATCATCGTGTTCCTTACTACGGCCACGTCCATGTCCCGTAGTAGTGCGGCAGTGATTCAAGTTGACGACCCAGAAGGCGCCGCGCTGATCTACCAATATCAGAATCAGCCCCTGGCAGATGCGATGAGGACGATGCATATGCACTATGGCACGGCGATGTTGAGAGTCTCGAACGACGGGTGCCTGGCCGGAGATTATTATGCAGGGCGCGACCGGCGAACCTTCGGCCGGATTTGCTGCAAGAGGGTGAAAGGTGTTTGTTCGGATTAGCGCCCGGGAGAAACGGTAGCGCGCACTGTTTGGCCGGCGCGAAGGGCGTGGCAGGCAATGAAGACAGCGACTGGAAGGATTCAGTCGTCGAGGCGCCCAGGCTGCTTTTGCCGCGGGGCAGTCGATGCCGGAGCAGTATCAGGACTCTTGGCATTCCTTGCCGGATCGTCCAGAGCAGTGGCGTGCTCGAGAACCCTGCGGGCGTATTCGGCGACGGTCTTCACGCCCGCGGCATAGGCGGGATTGGGAGTCTTGACGCCTCCGTTGTAAGCGCCGGTGGCCTTTTCGACGTCGCCGCCGAAATGATCAAGAAGGCCGCGAAGCAGCAAGCCGGCGTAGGTGGTGAGCACGGCATCATCCACGGAATTGAGGCTCAGCTCGCGCGGAGGCCGCAGGCGTGCGGGCAGCAAACGATAGTCCCTTTGGTCTTTCAGGTAAAGCTGATGGGCGGCACGCAGGGTTTCACGGGTGATTTGCCAGGTGCCGATGGCGTAGTCACTGACCATGACGCGCTTGCGGCCCCGGCGAAGAACGATGTCGTCGCGCTGAGCGCGCTTCTTCCAAACAACATGGGTGAGATCGCCGTCAACGTCCATGTAATCGTTCTCCATGGCGCCGACTCCCAGGAAGTAGTCGAGCGGAAGTGAATAGAACTGGGCGACGTCGAGAATATCGGCGGCAAGCTGGGTCGCCTGTTCGCGCGTCAGGGGGCGGGGGGCGGCATCGCTCCTCGCGAGCACGCGGTTGTCGGTCTGTGACTTGAAGACGAGAAACCTGGCGAGCGCGGGGAGAAGCCGAAAAGAATTGAGGGATTCTAGCTTCTGCTCGGTGGGGACTCCATACGCAACGTCGAACATATGGCTTTGTTGCTGGTAGTAAGCGAAGTCCTTCTGCGTCCAGGAAATCAGATCGTAGCCCGCGATCAAGTTGCGGCCTTCGAGCTGCGCAAGGTGCGGGACCGCGGTGAGCAGATCGTTGTCGCTGACCATGAAGATTTCGTAGGACGGACCGGTGGAAGTATCCACGGCAATCAACAGGATGCCTGGGGAGTCACTGCCCTCCTGGGCCTCGCGGCCGCGCAGATATTCAAAATGGAGAAAGGCTTCGAGCTGGTCGTGGAAAGTGGCGACGCGGGCGGAGGCGACGCCGGTCGCAAACGGCAAGACCAGCCGATCGCCTTGAATTTGGGGCCGAGAAAGAACGGGTTTTCGCGGAGCAGGCAGGTCCAAGGGCCACAGGCGATAGTCGGTGTAGGCGCAGGCCGCAAAGGCCAGCAGGCCAGCGGTGAGGCACAGAGAGTGTCTGAGGAGCCTTCGGAAGGATCGCCTGCCCAACATTGCTCCACTCCCTTTCTACCTGGATAGCGGAGCTTTGTGATGGCGACAAAGTCCGCAGTTTCTCTTCTTACTCCATAGGATGCATCCGGGCCGCCGGGAGGGATGCTACGACTAAACATAAGAAAACAAACAGCTTACTAAAAACAAGCCGAAGAATGTGGGCTGGAAACTGTGGGCGGGTGTGTACACACTACCACGGCTTGCTGAAAACCGGAAGCGACTAAATTGCCTGTCTGACCAAAGGAGCTCCGCTACCGCGCGGTGCCTTGGGCGGTGACCGGTAGCACGACGGCGGTGGGGAGAACCGTGAACCAGACAGCGTAATGCAAGAAGAGGCCCGTCCTTCCTGCCCCTCAGCATGTGGTTACTTCCGCTTAGCTGAAGAGGTCGCTCTTATCATTCACGGTAGAAAACCGAAACAGAGGCTCTTGCGATCGGGCCGATCAAGAAGCGGCGATGCGGCGAATCAAGTCTTCCTGCTCCGACTGGGATTCGGCGCCGATGGTGAAGGCGTCGAGGAGGTTAAGCGAAAGGGCGAAGCGCAGGGCCTCGTCTTGGCGATGGCGCAGCTCTCCCTGGCCCAGGATTTTCATGCCGACGATGCCTTTGCCGGCAGCGCGCATCTCCAGGAGGACAGCCAGAACAGTGTCGGGGTCGGCGTCCATATACGCGCCAACGGGATTGATACGGACGAGATCTACATCGACCCAGGGAGACTTGGCCGCGGCGCGGAGCGCTTCGATGCTGTGGCAGGAGCAGCCATGAGCGCGAATGATGCCTTTTTCTTTGGCTTCGGAGAGAACGTCCATGACCCCTTTGTAGCGGTTGGTCCAATCGTCTTCGGTGAGGCAATGCATGAGGCAGATGTCGATATGATCAGTGCCCAGTTCGCGGCGAAAACGGTCGAGATCGGCGCGGGCGGAGACGGGGTCGCGGGCCCACGTTTTCGTCAGCACGGTGATTTTATCGCGCGGGACTTGCTTCAGGGCTTCGGCGACGTGCGGGTGACTGCCGTAGGAATCAGCGGAATCGAAGAAGCGCAAGCCGCGGTCGTAGCCATTGAGGAGCAGGTCGGAGAGGCCTTTGATGCCGAGAGCAGTTTGGTGGGAATGATGACCGCTGCCGACAGTGCCGGTGCCCATGGCGAGCCGGCTGGTCTGGATGCCGGTCTTGCCGAGGGTCACAGTGTCTGTGGCGCTGAACTTGCGCGAGAGAGCGGGGAGAGCTAGCGGACGCTGCGCGAAGGCGGCCCGATGGATCCAGGCGGCACCAGCGGCACAGGCGGTGCGATGGATGAAATCGCGACGTTTCATGCGGCCTCCCTATTGTAGCGTTTCGGGGCTCGTCCACCTCTTAATAGACGCGCGAAGCCGACGTTGGGTTATCAGGCGCACCGCTAGAGTGAAATTCGAGGGACCTCATAGTAGAGAAACTGTACGCCCACGCCCAATTTATCGTTTGCGGCCCCCAGTGATTCGACATGCACGACGCGCCCGGTGAAGCACCATTCCGCCACATCGTCCCCCACCACCTCCCGGGGCATTTTCAAATGCACCTGAATCATCACTCCCTGGGGCAAGCTCTGCTCTGTGGCGAAATATACGCCATGGTTGCAGATATTCATGGAGGCAGCCGTCCGTTCAGGATCGGCAGGTGTTTGCACGGGGCGGAACCTCAGTGGGACCTTCATGATCAAACGACGTGCAAAACGACGCTCCGAACTCGGCATGGTTTTCTTTTGGACGCGGGAAGTAACCAGGTTGAGATAAGGGAGGGCGGAGATCAGTTTTACGAATACGACGGGGCAGGGTCAAGCTGTTTTTAACTTTCGAGTGATGGGTCTAAGGGATAAGTACTGTTAGTTCATCCTAAGCGAGGAGAAGGCCTTTGGGAACGTGGTGCGTTCTTTCGGGACGGTCATGATGGGCCCACCATTCGCGCCAGGCATCGGGGTCCTTACCGAACGAGGCACCGGTGATGGATTGCAAAGAGGCGCAGACCAAGTCCTGCGTGGCAGGCTCCAGAGAATCGTCATCGAGGAGATTCAGGAGCTGCGGAACGGCGGTGAGGCGCTGCTCGTCCGTCAGCATGCCGGAACGCGCCAGGTTGCAGGCGGCGCGTTCACGAACTTGTCTCGCGGGATCGTGGGCCAGAATGGAGAGAAGCGGACCGATGGATTCCGCGGTGCCCAGCATGGCCAATCCTTCGACAGCCCAGAAGCGCGTCTGCTGATTGGAATCGTGTGAATAGCGAAGGAGTGTGGCCAACACCGTGGCGGGCTCCACGCCGCGATTGCCCAGGGCACCAAGTCTCCAGAGCGCGAGGTAGCGACTGTCGGGATCGTTGTGAATCTGATTGAGAAGTTTCGCGAGGCTCTGCGGCGATTTTCTCAGGTTGTTGGCGACGAGATCGATTTCCACGGCGGCGACGCGCACGCGAGGATCGTTGGAGTCAAGAGCCGCAAGCACAAGATGGAAGAGTTGATCGGTGTCTTGCAGGTGGCCGCGCCAGGAATCCAGATTCTTGTGGATCAAGCCGAGAGACTGATCGGGACGGTGGATGGCAAGTTCGAGAAGGCGCTCGGCCTGCTGTTGGGGGGCCAGGTGGCTGATTACTTCCGCGTCAGTGTTATTAGCGCGAGGATCGGAGGCGGGCACTAAAACGGGCCTTTGAACAAGCGCGGACGCCAGTGGCGGGGCAGTGTGAAACCATCTCAGCCCAGCGATTTCAAAGCGGGCGACGCGATAACCGGCGAGGGTGGAAATGGCGGCGAGCAAAATCAGGAAGGAGACGTAACCAGGCAAGCGATTCGGAGTATCCGATTCGCGATGAGCGGCCCGCTCCTGGTAAGGAGCGGGCCGAGGGACCCCGGAGATGTCTTCTAACGAATCGTTCATGGGTCAAGCGCGTCGCGCCCGCTTTCGGCGCACGCTAAGCAGCAAGTTAAGTTGCAGAAGCGAGGTCAACAATGGTACGGGCGGCCAGCGGCGTTCTTTTCTGCTGGCAAACCCTGTAGCATCAATGCGATTGGAGCAGTTACTGGTACGCAGCACGCGTTCGAACCCCGTACGAAAGAACAGGGCCTGGCGGATTTGGCTGAGCCCAGCGATGGTGCAAGTGGTCCCTGGAGAACCATTGGGGATGGAAAAGGCGTACTTTGCCCGCGAGTGGGGGTCTGCTAGAATGAGGAGCTTGGTTTTGCGATATTCGAGCAGGAAACCCAAGCCCAAATAAAAATTGAAGCAGGAAGAAAAATGGCACTGAAGTGTGAGTTTTGCGGCAAAGCGCCGCATTTTGGAAACGTGATCAGCCACGCGAATAACACGCGGCGGCGCCGCTGGAATCCGAACCTGAAGCGCGTGCGCGCGGTCGTGGCGGGCGTGAGGAAACACGTCCGTGTTTGCACGGCGTGTATGCGCGCCGGCAAGATAAAGAAAGCCGCCTGAGTCTCCAACCTTGAACTTGACCGTTCTGAACCTACGTTCCGTGGGGCGTCGGATGAAGCAGTCAAATGGCGTGAAGCGCGCCGCCGCATGGCTGCCTCTGGCGGCCATGGTGTTCGCGGTTGCCGCAGGCTGCAACAAGGAAGCTCGGCATGCGCCCGATGTGTGGGCGGTAGTAAACGCGAAAGAGATCAAGCGGGATGAAGTCGACAAGTACTATCGCACGCGGGTAAATCCGGAGGGGCAGGAGCCTTCGCAGGAAGAATCGCTGTCGCAGAAGCTGAATGTGCTTGACGAGCTGATTAACAACGAGATTCTGCTCGAAAAGGCGAAGAAGCTGAACCTTGAGGCGAGCGACGGGGAAGTGGAGGACAAATTCACCGAGCTGAAGAGCCCGTACACCGAAGATGAATTTCAGCGGCGGCTGAAGGATCAATCGATGACCGTGGAGGACTTGAAGCTCGAGTTACGGCGCCAGCTTTCGATCCAGAAATTGCTGAACCGTGAAGTGGTGGCGAAGATCTCGATCACCGACCAGGACGTCACGGACTTTTACAACGCGAACAAGGCGCAGTTCAACGTGGCGGAGCCGCAGTACCACATTGCGCAGATCCTGGTAACGCCGAGGAAAGAACAACAAATTCGCAACCGCAAGAACGACGACGCAACCAATGAAGCCGAGGCCCAGCGGAAGGTGAAGATGCTGATGGACCGGCTGAACAGTGGCGCGGACTTCGCACAATTGGCGATGGATTATTCCGAAGACGTGAACACCGCGGGAACGGGCGGCGACCTGGGCTACGTTCCGGAATCCTCGCTGAATCAATCCGACCCAGCGCTGAAAAAGATTGTGGTTGGATCGAAGGCCGGGCAAATAAGCCAGCCCATTCAGGTTCAGACGAAAGACGGCCCGCGCATCCTGATCCTCAAGCTCATTACCCGAGAATCCCCTGGGCTTCGAGGCATCGCCGAACCGCAAGTGCAACAAACAATTCGCGATACGCTGCGCAACCGCAAGGAACAGTTGCTGCGCCTGGCCTACCTGGCGATCGCGCGAGACGGCGCGCGAGTGACGAACTTCCTGGCCGAGCAGGTCATCGAGGCGGCCGGCAAATTGCCGGACGCGGCAAAGACCACCGCGCCGCAACGGTCCATCGGGCACTAATTCCGCGCCATGACCAACATTTTCCGCTAGCCGCTTAACGTTCGCCGAAGTGTCTCGCGCTTCATGTCCGGCGGCGTTTCACCTCGATTCACGTACTCGTAACCAAGACCAACAGAGGCCCATCCTGGCCTAAGTGACGATGCAGAGGACTTCGCCAGCGTTGACGGGCTGGCCTGGCTTGGCCAGAACGCGTTCCACCGTGCCGCCCTTGGGCGAGCGGATTTCGTTCTGCATCTTCATGGCTTCAATAACCAGAAGGCCCTGGCCGGCTTCAACCTGGTCGCCTGCTTTGACGAGAAGATGCACGACTTTGCCGGGCATGGGCGCAACGATCTGCTGGCGGCCTTCGGCCTCGACATGGCTGTGGCGGCGGCCCCTCCAGGCGCGCGGATCGATGCCTTCGGCGGTGAATTCATGCGTGCCGGTTTGGATCTTCAGTTTGCCGTCTGCAGCCGGCGTCACGCTGATTTCGAAGGATTGGCCATCAAGCAAAAGGGAAAGGATGTTGGGAGCGATCTGGACGGCATCGACTGCCATGGGGCGGCCATCCAAGGTAACCCGCCAGCCGGCAGTATCGCGTTCGAGTTCAATGAGGCATTTTTTTTCTCCGGAGGAAAAAGACGTGAGTTGGACCTCATATCTCATGGCAGGCGGTCCAATTGGGCGCGACGGCCTTCCTGCTTCCAGCGAGAGGGTTGGTCTGTGGAAGAAGCGGACAGACAAGAGTGTCTGTCCCACTGGTTTGCCTGCCACATTGCAGCGGCGATGGCCGCGGCATCGGCGGCGGAGCTTCCCGATTGATCTCCGTCCGCCGACACGCTGGTGCGTGGACGGCAAAGCAGCTCGTCCAGCCACTTGGTGTGGATCTCGCCACGGAGAAAATCGGGTTCATCAAGGATGCGGCGGAAAAGCCCGGCGTTGGTCTTGATGCCAACGACAGTGTATTCCTCGAGGGCGCGCCGAAGGCGAGCAATGGTTTCCTCGCGGCTATTGCCCCAGGCAATGAGCTTGCTGAGAAGCGGATCGTAATCGTTGGGTACCGTCCAACCCTCGTAGACGCCGTCGTCCAGGCGAATGCCCGGACCGCCGGGAACCTGGCGAGAAATAATTGTTCCTGGTGACGGGAAGAAATTATTATCGGGATCTTCGGCATACAGGCGAACTTCCATGGCGTGGCCGCGCGGCGTGATGGATTCCCAGGCGAAGGGCAGGCGGTGGCCCGCGGCGATGGCGATCTGAAGCTTCACCAGATCGAGGCCGGTGACCTGCTCGGTGACGGGATGTTCGACCTGCAAGCGCGTATTCACTTCCAAGAAATAGAAATTGAGGTTGGCGTCAACGAGGAATTCAACCGTACCTGCGTTGACGTAACCGCCGGCGCGCGCGAGTCGCACAGCGGCGTCGCCCATCTTCTTGCGCAGATCGGGAGTGATGACGGAAGAGGGAGCTTCCTCGATCACTTTTTGATGGCGCCGCTGCACGGAGCATTCCCGCTCGCCAAGAGAAACGACGCGGCCGTGAGCGTCGGCGAGAATCTGGATTTCGATGTGATGGGGCCGGTAGAGATATTTTTCCAGGTAAAGACGGTCGTCACCGAAAGCGTTCAGGGCTTCGGAAGAGGCATCGCGGAATCCGGATTCGAATTCGGCGTCGTTGCTAACGAGGCGCATGCCCTTTCCGCCGCCACCGGCGACGGCCTTCAGAAGAACGGGGTAGCCCATGCGGTGCGCCAGGGTCTGCGCTTCGCGTGGATTTTCGATGGGGTCGTTCGTCCCGGGAACCACGGGAACGTCCGCGCGGTGGGCAAGCTGGCGGCCGGCAGTCTTGGAGCCGAGCGATTCCATGGCCTCGGCTGGCGGCCCGATGAAGGTGAGGCCCGTGTCCGTGCAGGCACGCGGCAACGCGGCGTTTTCCGCGAGAAATCCATAACCCGGATGGAGCGCATCGCAACCGGCGCGCCGCGCCACGTCCATGAGCTTATCAATCGAGAGGTAGCTTTCACGCGAGGGCGCCGGGCCGATGGGGTAAGCTTCATCGGCGAGGCGAACGTGGAGCGACTTGCGGTCGACATCACTGAAGACCGCGACGGAGCGAATGCCAAGCTCGCGGCAGGCGCGCAGGATGCGCACGGCGATTTCACCGCGATTGGCGATCAGGATTTTCTTGAACATAGTAAGGATTACAGCGAGCTGCGAGTTTAGCACGGAGCTAAGCGGGCGCTACGAATCTGCAATGCTCGTGTGCTTCGGCGAAACTAATTGATGAGCTTCTTCAAATCCTTCCACTTGACGAGGATGACGTGATTTTCTTCCAAGGCCTTCTTGAATTCGGGGCTGGTGACAAGATCATAGTCGCGCTGCCGCCAGGCAGAACCGTAGTCCGGGTGATCCAAAGTTACAGCTTGTAGTTCGGCATCGTCATGACCGAGGTGGACGATCATTTCGGTGACGCCGGGTTTCAGGTTCTTCACCGCCTGGAGATAAAAATCTCGCCATTCGTTTGCGCGAACGGCGGGACTAGCGATGACCACCGAATCCAGAACGACGTCCTTTTCAGAGAGAGGAGAGAAAAATTGAGCGGGAACGCTGGGAAGCCGTACCGCCAAAAAAGGCAATTTGTATTCATGAGCGACTCTGACGTAGACGGCGAAAAGTTCCGGCGTGGAGAAGAGCACACCCATGTGGCTGTCCAGATGTGTGGGCCGAATTCCGAGAGCGACGGCGCGTTCGACCTGGGCGCGAAGTTCTCGCTCGGCTTCCTCGGACTTCAGATTGCGGACCGCAAGGAGGGTTTCCGGCCACAGATAGCCGGATGGATCAAGCAGGCTAGTGACTTTGTCTTTTGATTCCACCGGACCCCAGCGATCGACTTTCCATTCGCTGGTGAGGGTGAGGTGCAAGCCCAGGTCCGCATCCGGATGGTTTTTCGCATACCCAGCGACCTCGGTGAGCCAGGCGCAGGGCACCATGATGCTGGCAGAAGTGACGGCTTTCTTGTCCAGAGCGTCGAAGCTGGCGGTGTCCACAGAATGGGCCACGGAAAGATCGTCAGCATGAATGATGAGAAGCTTCGAATCCGTCGGATAGCCCAGGCGTTCGGCTACAGTCTTATTTTGCGCGCGCGTGCCCGCTCCTGCGAGAAGCAAGAGCATGCCAGCGCCGGCATACTTTCGAAGTTGCATGAAAAGCTCAAACAGCCGAGTTTAGTGGCCAACGGTAACATGGCCGAGGCAGTGACAAAAGTCCCGCGTCATTCGACGGGAGCGCTGGTCCGATCTCCATCCCAGAGTCACTTCGCCGGAATGGTCCTGAGCGAGTTTCGCCGGCTCGAACAAATCTTCGCGATTGCAGCACTGATGGTGTATACACAGAATCCTGCACTCATGATATGGAGGACAACCAAGATGAAACGATCCTACTTTTTGCTGGCACTGGGATTCTTCGTGCTCGCGCCGGTGCGCGCGCAGGATCCCGTCATCGCCCCCGCCGACAATTTGATCGTTGATGGAGTGCCCAAGATGCCGGCGTCGCTGGCGGAGACGGCGGGGCGATACGGATCGTATCGAAGCGCGAATTTGGCGGATTGGCACCCCGCAAAACGCGAAATGCTGATCGCCACGCGATTTGCGGAGACCCCGCAACTTCATCTGGTGAAAATGCCGGGAGGGACGCGGCAACAGTTGACTTTTTTCGCGGACTCCGTCGGGAGCGGGCGCTTTCATCCGCATGGCGGTGACTACATTCTTTTTGCGAAGGACATCGGCGGCGGGGAGTGGTACCAGCTCTATCGTTACGACGTGGCCGCTGGCGATGTGACATTGCTGACCGACGGGAAGTCGCGGAACCTTGCCGGACCGTGGTCATCGAGCGGCGATCAGATCGCCTACATGTCCACGAGGCGCACGGGAAAAGATACGGATTTGTGGGTGATGAATCCGAGCGATCCTAAGACGGATCATTTGTTGACCCAGCTCGCCGGCGGTGGTTGGCAACCGCAGGATTGGTCGCCGGATGACAAGAAGATTCTGTTGGCGGAAGAGCTTTCCATCAACGAATCGTACTTGTGGCTTGTGGACGCGGCGACTGGCGAGAAATTAGAGCTTACACCTAGAAATATGACCGAAAAAGTCTCATATGGCGAAGGACGGTTCAGCAAAGACGGCAAGGGGATTTACGTCACCACGGACAAGGATTCGGAGTTTCACCGGCTGGCCTACATTGATCTGGCAACGAAGCAGCCGCAGTACCTGACCACGAACATTCCGTGGGACGTGGAGTCGTTCGACGTAACGCAGGACGGAAAGATGATTGCGTTCATGACCGATGAAGAGGGCGTAAGCGTACTGCATGTGATGGACACCTCCATGAAAAAGGAAATACCGTTGCCCAAGCTGCCGGCGGGAGTTATGGGCTCCCTGCGCTGGCATAAGAATGGGCACGAGCTCGGATTTTCGCTGAACAATGCGCGTGACCCGGGAGATGTGTATTCGCTGGATGTGACGAATGGAAAAGTGGAACGATGGACGACCAGCGAAATGGCGGTGAAGACGGATAGGTTTCCGCAAGCGGAGCTAGTTCGGTGGAAAAGTTTCGACGGGAAGATGATTTCCGGGTTTTTGTACCGGCCGCCGGCGACGTTTACTGGCAAGCGGCCGGTGCTGGTAGTGATTCATGGCGGCCCCGAGGGGCAGTCGCAACCAACATTTCTCGGACGCGCCAATTACCTTCTGAACGAACTGGGGATTTCGCTGATCTATCCGAATGTGCGAGGGTCGACGGGGTACGGGAAGACGTTCTCGCTGTTGGACAATGGATTTAAGCGCGAGGATACCTACAAGGACGTCAACGCGCTGTTTGACTGGATTGCGACGCAGCCGGGACTGGATAGCGAGCGGATTGCCGTGACCGGCGGAAGTTACGGCGGACACATGACCCTGGCTGTCTCGACGTTTTACAGCGACCGGATTCGCTGCTCGGTGGACATCGTGGGAATGTCAAACCTGGTGACGTTTCTCGAGCACACCGAGGCGTACCGGCGGGAGTTGCGGCGTGTGGAATACGGCGACGAGCGCGACCCGAAGATGCGGGAGTTCCTGGAAAAAATCGCCCCCATGAATAACATCGACAAAATCAAGAAACCCATGTTGGTGATCGCGGGAAAGAACGATCCGCGTGTGCCGGTGAGCGAATCGCAGCAGATCGCCGACGCACTGAAAAAGCAGGGGACGCCGGTATGGCTGCTGATCGCCAAAGACGAGGGCCACGGATACCGAAAAAAGCCCAACCAGGATTTTCAGTTCTATGCGACGGTCAAGTTCTTGCAGGAATATTTGCTGAAATAATTTCGACCTCATACTGACGCGTCGCGCCTGCCGGGCGCAGCATTCTGCGCCCCTACACAAAGTCAAAATTACAGAGGGATGTTGCCGTGTTTCTTGCGGGGGTTCGTGTCCTTCTTGTTTTCGAGGGCGCGGAGGGCAGTAATGATGCGGGCACGGGTCTCGGCGGGCTCGATGACCGCGTCGATGTAGCCGCGCTCTGCGGCCACGAAGGGATTGGCAAAGCGGTCGCGGAACTCGGCGATTTTTTCCTGGCGCAGTTTC
Organism: Acidobacteriota bacterium; assembly: GCA_003225295.1. GTDB lineage: Bacteria > Acidobacteriota > Terriglobia > Acidiferrales > UBA7541 > Acidiferrum. The sequence continues at coordinate 76,728 of QHYZ01000046.1, forward strand.
TCGCGGTCCGATTCGGGAACTTTGTCGAGATCGCGCTTGTGGACGATGTTCACGGCGCTCTCAGGACCCATGACCGCGATTTCCGCGGTGGGCCAGGCGAAATTGGCATCCGTTCGAATGTGTTTCGAAGCCATGACGCAGTATGCGCCACCGTAGGCCTTACGCGTGATGACGGTGATTTTCGGAACGGTGGCTTCGGCGAACGCAAAGAGCAGCTTCGCGCCATGCTTGATGATGCCGCCGAATTCCTGCTGCGTGCCAGGGAGAAAACCGGGAACGTCTTCGAAGGTGACGAGCGGAATGTTGAAAGCGTCGCAGAAACGGACGAAGCGCGCACCCTTCACGGAAGCGCTGATATCCAGAACCCCGGCGAGAAACGCAGGCTGATTGGCGACGATGCCAATGGGACGGCCGTCGAGGCTTGCAAATCCAACGACCAGGTTCTTCGCGTAATGTTCGTGGACTTCGAAGAAATAACCATCGTCAACAACCGAGTGAATGGCATCTTTCATGTCATAAGGCTTCTGCGGGTCGGCCGGAACCAGAGTGTTGAGCGAGCCATCGCGGCGAGCCGGGGAGTCTGAGGTAGCTCGGCGCGGCGGATCTTCCAGATTGTTGGAGGGGAGAAAACTCATCAATTCGCGGATCATGGCCAGGCAATCGGCGTCGTCCCGCGAGACGAAGTGAGCGACGCCACTGGTGGCGTTGTGGGTCATAGCGCCACCGAGTTCCTGCTTGGTGACTTCCTCGTGCGTGACCGTCTTGATGACGTCGGGGCCGGTAACGAACATATAAGAGGTGTCGCGAGTCATGAAGATGAAATCGGTGATGGCGGGCGAGTAGACGGCGCCACCCGCGCAAGGGCCCATGATGGCGCTGATCTGTGGGATGACTCCGCTGGCCAGCGTGTTGCGGAGGAAAATATCGGCGTAGCCCGCGAGCGACGCGACGCCTTCCTGAATACGCGCGCCGCCGGAATCGTTGAGGCCGATGACCGGAGCTCCGGAGCGCATGGCGAGGTCCATAATCTTGCAGATTTTCTGGGCGTTCGTTTCAGAGAGCGAACCGCCGAAGACAGTAAAGTCCTGCGCGAAAACATAAACCAGACGGCCATCGATGCGGCCGAAACCGGTAACAAAGCCGTCGCCAGCGGGACGCTGCTCCTGCATGCCAAAATCGACGCAGCGATGACGGACAAATTTGTCGAGCTCCTCGAAGGTGCCCTCGTCCAGAAGAAGATGAATGCGCTCGCGCGCCGTGAGCTTCCCGGCTTGGTGTTCACGCTCGCGGCGCTCCGGACCGCCGCCGGCCTGGGCTTCCTCGGAAATGCGGCGAAGCTCTTCCATGCGGTCACGGTGTCTGGCTTCAGGAATCAAACTGGGCTTGGGCTCAGACAACGGTTCCTCCCTCGGAAGCGGATTCCTTCGGTCCAAAAATGCGCACGGCAAGATGGGTGGCGAGCCAGACGGTTCCCAGGAGCAGCACGACACCCAGGAGCAGTTCCGCGCCCATGGCAGCGGCGCGCTGCACGGGAGATTCGAGCGAAGTCACGTACTCGGTGGCTCGCACGAGAATAAACATGGCCCCCAGGGTCATCATCACGATAAGGATGGTGGTCAGAACGGAAGCGAGGATCATTTTCATTAGACTCGAATCGGTCCGCCCGGCAGCGGCATGAAGAAGGATAGCGCAACCGGAGGGAAAGCAGAACTCGCGGGGCCGTCAGGCGGCGGAAGGGCGATCAGCGCAGACCGGACCAGTCGTCGGCGACGAGAATGGAATCGCTGGGATTGGAAGCATCGTACTTGATACTGGCGGGCTGGCCCGCCACGAGCCGTTCCAGGCGAATCTGGCTTTCCAGGCCGGTGATATCCTGGGCCGTCTGATAGCTGACGCCGGAAATCAAGTAACTGTAGGAAACCAGATGGCGCGGGCGCATGTCTCGAAGCGGGCGCGCTGCTGCTCTGAACAAACCCTTGCGCGCCGCTTGCGATTCGGGCGGGTGCTCGACGAGCTCAACGATCTGCCCTTCGGCAATGCGCCCGATCTGGTTCAGATGGAGCCGCCGCTTGCGCTCCTCCTCTTCGGGATTCACGGCGGGACGTAGGAAAGCATAAGCGACCATGGCCAGCGCAGCGATCGCCGCGCCACCCATGGCCAGCATTAGTTTCCAATCCCCAAGCCAGGCCTTCAATGAATAGACTCCCTAATCTCAAATGGGTGGAATGGCGCACGGCGTACGAGAAATTGCCTCGGACGCAGTGTGGCAGAGGGACTCCCTGCCTCCGCCGATGCCCCACTGATGCGTATTCTACCGAAACCCTGAGGTGTACGTGAACTACGCTTGGGGAGCGTGCACTGGATTACGCAACACGCCAATACCCGCAACACTGACCTCGACCGTATCGCCGGCGATCAGCGGACCGACGCCAGCGGGTGTACCGGTGGCGATGACGTCGCCGGGCATCAAGGTCATCATACGGGAGATCCAACGGACAAGAAACGCGGGCGCATAGGTCATCAGCGAGGTGACGCCGGACTGGCGGCGGGTGCCGTTGACGTGCGTCTCGACCAGCACGTTTGACGCGTCGAGGGCGGTTTCAATGTGCGGACCGACGGCGCAAAAGGTATCGAAACCCTTGGCACGAGTGAATTGAACATCACTTTTCTGAAGGTCGCGGGCGGTGACATCGTTGAGGCAGCTATAACCCATGACCCAGGAGAGTGCGTCGTCGGTATCGCGCAACTGCGAGCAGCGGCGGCCAATAACCAGGGCGAGTTCGCCTTCGTGTTCCACGCGCTGGGAATATTTTGTCAAGACGATCGCTTCTTCCGGGCCGATGATGGAGGAAGGTGGCTTGAGAAACATCAACGGCTCTTTTGGGACTTCCTTGCCCATCTCCGCGGCGTGGGCCGCATAATTGCGGCCGATGCAAACGATCTTCGAAGGCTCAACCGGAGCGAGCAGCCGAACCTCGGCGAGGCGCGAAGAACGCGAGCCACGCGACCAGGGCTCCCAGGGTGGGGCAGAGATCTCGATGACGTTTTCTCCTTCGATCAGTCCATAGCGCGGCGAAGCAGAGTCCGAAGAGGAGGCCTGGCGCATCAGGTAGCGGCAGATTTTCATCGGTGGTCAACTCGCATGGTGGTTGGGATGAGAAGCATGCGATTCACGCGCTCTCCAGATGGTGGCAACAATCCAGCAAAGCGTCGTGAGAATCATATAAACGACGGCGCCTAGCATGAAAACATGGAACGTGCTGAGCCGCACACTGAGCCCGCGGAAGATCAGACAGAGCGCACGATAGCTAAGGCTGAAAATGAGCCACGCCAGGAGGCTCGATGCCAGGAGATGTCCCGGCAAGCGCAGAAAGCGAAAAACGGGAACGGCAGCGAGGAAGCCGAGAAGCGCGGCGCCGGCGATGTTGCGCTCCAGCGCAAAGCGTTCGAGGAGCGGGGCATGATTGGCAATAACGAGCCATGCGGTGAAAACCAAAGTCAGGCAAACCCCCACGTAAACACCGGTGCGTACCGCCGCGTTGCGGAAGACGTGGAACCAACGATAACCGGGCAGCTGCGGGTGAACCGACATGGAGGTCTGGGCTCCCAAGATGCAAGCAATCGTTTAACCCCGAGTTACGGCGATGGTGGCGTGACGTCGACAACGACCGGCGCGTCGGGCGCGCTCTCATTCCCCGCGCGGTCTACGGCGGTCACGGTGTACCAATAGCGATGGCCGGGGACTACAGAGGTATCACGAACCGCCGGTGTGGGCAACAGATCCGGGGTGAGAAGCTGGCCCCTAGTGCCCTCCTGCTCACTTCTATAGACGCGATATCCGGCCAGATCGGTTTCAAGACTTATGGACCATGAAAGGTCAACAAGAACCGTGCCGGAGGCCGAGCCGGGAAGCAAGGCGGCCACCAGGCCCTGCGGGGCCGCGGGGGGAAAAGTGTCGCGCGGAGTGACCGTCACCGGCGGAGAGTCAGAGGACTCCAGCTCATTGCCTTCCACCTGTATGACACTGCGCACGACGTAAATGTAGGCATGGTCGAAAACAATGGAAGCGTCGCGGTAGCTGTTGGTTTGGGAAGAAGCGAGCTGCGCCGCCTGGGATTCTGGAATATCTTGCGGAGGCGAAGCGGGAGCGGAAGGATGAATTTCTGAGCGGTAGATTCGATAGCCGGTGATGGCCGGCATCGGCTCCCCGGCGGCGGTGCGGGCCGGCATCGGCCACGTTAATTCCACCGCCGACTCGGTGACTCGAGCCTCCACCGCAGTAATCGGAGCCGGCACGGGAAACAGGCGCAGCGTAACAGCGTTCGAATTAGCGGAGGCGCGTTTCGGCGAAGCGCGCGTTCGCACCATGTAGGCGGCCGCGCCGCCGGGATGCGACTTGGTTTCCTCGGGGGATATGGGATCTGTAAAGCGCACCCGGCCATCGGCGCGATAACTGTCCACGAGAGCTCCGGGAATCGTGTAAACAACCCTGAAAGACTTGGAGTCGGCCAAGCCGTCGGACTTAACGGTGCCACGGAGTATCTCGACCGCAGGCGGCGCCGGCAGTTTTTCCCCGGAGATGGAATTCGCCGGGAGAGTAAAGGAAAGTTGCACGCCGTCCCCGGCCTGGTGGACGGTGAGATCCCGGACCGCAACGGGAACGGGGGGGGAAGGCGGAACGGGATCGCCTGGAGCGCCGCAGCCGGCGGTTAGCAGAAGAATGGAAAATGGAAAATAGGAAACGGCAAAGATTTGCACCGGACGACTCGCGATGCGAATTCCCGCCCCTTTTCTAGTTTCCATTTCCAATTTCAGGAGCTACAGGATGTAGCGGCTCAGATCCTGGTTCTTGACGATGTCCGCGAGCTGCTTGGTAACGTAGGCGGCGTCAACCTTCACGTTCTTCTTCTTGAGGTCGGGCGCTTCGAACGAGATTTCATCCAGAACTTTTTCGAGGATGGTGTGGAGGCGGCGGGCGCCGATATTTTCGGTCTGCTCGTTCACGCTGGTGGCGAAGCGGGCGACGGCGGCGACCGCGTCTTCGGTGATGTTGAGCTTGACACCTTCGGTCTCCAGGAGCGCGACGTACTGCTTGATGAGCGCATTCTTCGGCTCGGTCAGAATACGAATAAAATCTTCTTCCTTGAGCGAATGCAGCTCGACGCGAATGGGAAGGCGCCCCTGGAGCTCGGGGATCAGATCGGACGGCTTAGTGACGTGAAAGGCACCAGCCGCGATGAACAGGATGTGATCCGTGCGAATCATGCCGTAGCGTGTGTTGACGGTGGTGCCTTCGATGATGGGCAGAATGTCGCGCTGCACGCCTTCCCGCGAGACGTCCGGGCCATGGCCGGATTCGCGGCCGGCAACCTTATCGATTTCATCGATGAAGATGATGCCCATCTGTTCGGCGCGCTCAACGGCCACGCGCGTGACCTGGTCCATGTCCAGCAGCTTGTTTTCTTCTTCCTGGATCAGGTATTCGAAAGCGTCGGCCACGCTCATTTTGCGTTTTTTCTTCTGCTGGCCGAACATGCCGGAAAGCATGTCCTTGATGTTGACGTCCATCTCTTCGACGCCCTGATTGGAGATGATTTCAAACGAGGGCGTGGCGCGCTCGCGGACTTCGAGGTCCACCATGCGCTGGTCGAGCTTGCCTTCGCGCAGCTGCAGGCGCAGTTTTTCGCGTGTGCGCTGGGTCTGTTCACGCTGCGCGGCAATCTCGGCGTCCGGAGTGCCGGGCGCGGGAGGAGGCGCCGGCGGAAGCAGGAGATCGAGCACGCGTTCTTCCGCGGCCTGCTCGGCGCGGTCCGCGACTTCGTCGAGTTTCTCCTCTCGGATCATGTCGATGGAGGTTTCCACGAGATCGCGGACCATCGATTCCACGTCGCGCCCCACGTAACCAACTTCCGTGTATTTCGAAGCTTCGACCTTGATGAAGGGGCAGCCGGCGAGGCGGGCCAAGCGGCGCGCGATTTCTGTCTTTCCCACGCCGGTGGGGCCAATCATCAGAATGTTCTTGGGCAAAACGTCTTCGGCGATTTCCGCCGGAAGCTTCTGGCGGCGGACTCGATTGCGCAAAGCGACAGCGACGGCGCGCTTCGCGGCGGTCTGCCCGACGATGTACTTGTCGAGCTCGGCGACGATTTCGCGCGGCGTCATGTCATCGAGAGCGGGGAGAAGTTCCTGCCCCTCGACGGGTTCGGCGCCGTTGCCTCCCGGTGCGTAGGTCAATTCCTTTTCGGACTTACTCGTCATGAGTTGCTCAGTTCCTTTGATGCGCGAAAGCAGCTTGTCGTGTTCTCGCGTCGTGCCACTAGATTCCTGCCCGCCAATACTTTGAACTGCTTTCCGTCGTTTCGTTCCACTCCGTCTCCGGTGCCTGCCTCCATCCGGCCGAGGTGCTCGCTCCTGAACTCCATGTTAGACATATTTCTCTCGACCCAAAGAAACATTCGAACTATTTATGGTTGTTTCCGGACACCACACTAGAGCTCTTCGACAGTAAAATTAGCGTTGGTGAAAATGCAAATCTCGCTGGCGATGCGCATGGCCTCCATGGCCAGATCCTTGGCGGTCAGCTTCGAATGCTTCAGAAGCGCGCGAGCGGCGGCGAGAGCATACGTGCCGCCCGACCCGATGGCCACAAGACCGTCGTCCGGCTCAATCACGTCGCCGGTACCAGAAAGTATGAAAGTCCCCTTGGTGTCGGCCACGATCAGCAGCGCTTCCAGATGGCGAAGCGCCCGGTCCTTGCGCCATTCCTTGGCCAGCTCCACCGCGGCTTTCTGAAGATTGCCGGAAAACTCTTGCAGCTTGCCTTCGAAGCGCTCAAAAAGCGTAATGGCGTCGGCCGTGGAACCGGCAAAACCAGCCACAACCTTGTCGTTGAAAAGTCGACGCGTCTTGCGCGCGGTGTGCTTCATCACGTGATCGCCCATGGTCACCTGGCCATCGGCGATGAGCACCACCTTGTTGTCCTTGCGCACGCACAGAACCGTGGTGCCGTGCATCGGTGGGCTTTCCTGGCGATTACGCATCCGCCCATTATAGCCCCCGAAGACTCCATGCGCCAAAAGCAGAGAAGAGCAGAAGTCTAGACTGGGATGCCGAAATCGTTCCCGGCGGAAACGCACTTACTGGGAGATTTCGTGGAAAGAGAGAATCTTGAAGTTGGAGCTAGGCTGCGACTTTTGAATCCAACAATTGCTGTATCGAACGCCATAGCCTTGCATACTGTCGGAGAATTGTACGGATGCCCCCCCTAAATTCGAGCCGGGCAAGAGATTCCCTGCAGAGTTGCGCGTCTTGGCAACCAGCATGGCACCGTTGATTTCTTTGAACTGCGCATGGCTTCCGTCGACTTGGCCTTGCCCGATCACCAGAATGATGCCATTCCAAGTCGTATCCGGGTCGTAGGTAAATTTACCGATGACCAGGAGAAGCCCGTATCCATCATTGCTCCAGTTGCTGATGTCTAGATTGCCGTTGACGACGACAGTGAGCAGATTGGTGGAAGACATGCCCAAGGGCGTCAAGGCGGATCCAGTGACAGTGGGCAGAGGATAAGTTATGGGGCCCGAGGGGATAGTAACGTCTGCGGATTGGGCAATGGTTTGTGCGAGCGCATCGAGCTGGCTTGGCGTTTCCAGGCTTGCAGGGAACGCGGGGGTGATGTTCGCCACGTCTGGCGCCGAGTTGAAACCGGTGTAGCTAGCCCGAACAGGGGGCGGAATTCCGTTAATGACTGCATTCTTGTCCGCATTGGTGAAAACACCGACCGCCAGATAGTTCAATCCGGTAAGGCTGCCGTTACAATCCTGGTCATTCCCCTTGATCGCGTATAAGGAGTTGGAGGCTGGCGCATGGAAGGCCGCCCCGTTAGCTGGGCTGCCGGAAAGGGTCAACGCGCCAAGAAAGGGAGGCAATGTAATGGGGACGGGAGCAGCGAGGTACTGCAAGAGCTTCTGGCTGCCGTTGGGAAGGGCGGCCAACGAGGTGATCTCCAGCACCTGTGGTCCAACAGCTGGGTTATTGCTGAAGTGTGCGCCGTCGTAGTACAGGGGAGTGATCGAATCGGGGTTGCCATCCGCATCGACGTCGATATTCAAAGACTTTTCCGAGACCGCATTGATGCGGGCCCATTTATAGAGGGGACCTGGAATGTTCAATCCGTTTAGCGGAGTCTGGTTCCAAACCGAGTTGGTCGTTGTCACTGTCGCCCCAGCGAGTGACCCGCCGCCAAACTCGTTGTCGTATTCCGTGTCGGGATAGGTCGTCAGTATGTTGGCGGCTACTTCCGTTGGACCAGGGTTCAGGACGTAGGCAACGGATCCAATGGCGAGAGTGGTTCCCGGTGAAGGGAGAAACCCGGGGGCCGTCGTCGTGAAAGAATCTGGATTCTTCGCGAGCAGGCGCCCGCGTGCTTCCTCCAGACCAGAGAGTGCCGCGTAGTACACCCCCGTCGAGGAACGATAGTTGCCCGCCAGCGCGGATTCCGTGCCGGAGGAAACGACCAAGGCAATGGCTACAACACTGATCAGTAGCAACACGAAAATCGAAATGAGCAGCGCAATTCCCTCGTCCGTCCGTCTCTTTCGATGCGTGCGTCGCCCCTGGATTTCGATTTGCATCGTCTTATTGATTGGGATTGATGCGGCGGCCTCGTCCGACTAATTGTACGATACGCGGCTCGCCGGTGGTGGCATCGGGAAGAGCAGTGGCAACGATGAGGGTGACGACGACGTCGCGGATGTTCGCCGGTGAATTATCGATGCCCGCCGCGGTACACGCCAGCGGAACATTTCCGGTATCGCAGCTGTAAGAAAAGATGGGCACAGGATTTCCGGTCGGAAACATGCCTGGGTACGCTGCCTGGTATTGAGCGATTTGCGCGGCCGAAGAATTATTCACGACGTTTTGCACCAGGGGAGCGAGGAAGGCTGCGGTGTCGATGGCCGGATCATTGCCGGGCTGCTTCAAAGCCGCGCCCCGCATGAGCGTGGTTCCTTGAAGCTGGTAACGAATCCACTGGACCTGGCTGGTGGGATCCTGAGGCGTGGGATTTGTTTCGATGATGATATCGAAATCGCCGGGGGTGATACAGGAGCCGTCAATCGTGCAGGTGGTTGGGACGGTGTAGTTGGGGCTCCAGGCAAAGGGCGTGCTTGCGAATTTTGTTGGATCGGTCCCGGCATAGGTGGGCGGGGGATAGCCGGCATCGTTGACATCGCGCACGATCTGGTCCAGCGCGAGCCGCGCTTCCTGAAAGGAATTAAGCACTTGGGATTCGGTCTGGTAGCGCTGTTGTGACGAGGCCAGCAAGGTGAACGCCGCAGCGCAGACGAGAAGAAAAATCCCCAGGGCGGTGATCAACTCGATAAGCGTAAAACCGAATTGCGGCGCGTTGCGGCTTGCCGGGCTCATTTTTCCACCGTAGTATCGAGCGTGATGGGCTGAAAATAGCCGTTGCCACCCTGCTGCCGTATCCCCAGGATGAAGCGTTTGCTGGAAATAGTGGACCCGTTTCCCGTAACGATTACGGCCCAGCGCACGTCGTAGGAGGTGCCGCTCGGATCCGAGGGGTCCTGATAGGGAATGGCAAAACTATAGTTGGGTACCAATACTTTTGTGAAATCGATGACCACTTGATTGTTGATGACCGCAAGAGAACTGCCCTGCACGGTATTCACAGGTGTGGCACTGCCGAGCGCGCAGGTATTCCCGATCGCATCGGTAAAGGAAGTCAGGAAAAGCGGCTGATCTAGGAACTGATCCAATTCGCGCTGGGCAAAAACCAGTGCCGAAGAGTCCGTGCGGTTCCGGAAGTTGAGGAGGATCGTAGCTGGCACGAGCTGTGCGATGGCCACGAGGCCCACCAGCAAAATGACGGTGGCGAGCATCATCTCGAGGAGACTGAAGCCCGCTTCGCTTCTGCGGCGTATTGTGAAGGTGGACAGCATTACTGTTCGTCTGCTTTCGTGTCCCCACTAGCCAATTCTCTGCCAGGTGCCGCCGCTAGGAGCAGTCCAAATCTGCGTGGCCCCGGAAGGAAGCAAAATCACCGCGCGATAGCCGAACTCAGGACTGTTCGCGTTGCCCAGGTACAACACGTAAGCCGCGAGCGGAGATACCGCGCCTCGGGCATCGAATGTGAGGCTGCCGGCCGCGCCGGATTTTGAGGCGTCCAAGGAGGAAGTAGCGCCCAACTTCGCTAGGATGGAGGCCGGACTAGGCGGTGTGCCGGACGGCAGGAGTGTCACGATTCCGTTGATCAGAATCTGCTTCTCGGTCGGATCAAATGATCCGTTGTTATTCGAATCGGTTCCCACGATCCAATCAGTTCCGGACGGCAGGATAAGGAAGTTGACTTGCGTGTTCCGGCGCACCGCTTCGAATCGCGTAAATTTCAGCATGTCGGACAAGCGCGCGGCCGCGTCGTTCAGCTGGTAGGCTCGAAGCGAGCGCATAAGACTGGGGATGGCGATGGCCGTCAGAATCAGAAGCACGGTCAGGGAAACTGCCAATTCAACCATGCTGAATCCAGCAATGCGGCTGCGGCGAGTGCGGGGGTGTGGGGCACTCTTATACAAAGTCGTTTCCTCGATCAAAGGCAGAACCAGCGATCCAGCCGGCAAGGGCGCCAACAGACCAATTCACGTGCAGTTACCATTCCAGGGACAGCCAGACGCAACTGCCGCTAAAGATAGTACTTTCTTGAACTAGACCGTTACATCTTATTACAAGCTACGGGGAAATGGGTAGATAGGTAACAAATTGAAACACCCCGGCAAAGAGAAGTTATTTCTCTTCTCAGTAATCATATCCAGCGGCAGCCGGGAGAGCGCATTTTCTATCGGTTGCGTGACTTTGCTAGTTCTTGCTCTTTTTGGCGAGGGATTGCGAACCCTGCTTGGAGAGGGACGACTTGTCGAAGAGTTCGTCGGAAAAACCGGGATTGTACCTGCATGTGTCGTAGAAAATTTGAACGGCGCGGCGTCCGTTGTGTTCCCGGGAGATCTGCAGCGGCGTCCAGACGCTGTCTTTCAACTGATAGTTTGAGTAGATGGAAACGTCTTCGTTGATCTGCTGGGTTTCTTCGTCCTTAGTGATGACAACGGCGCGCACCAGCAGGTGAGTGGAACGGTCCACGGCAAGGCGGAACGTGCGTTCGTCCCGGTCGTTGATTTCCACCCAATCCACATGCTTGAGGTCCACAGTATCGTCGCCGCCGAAGCGAACGGCGATCCCTGCTTCCTTGAGACGGAGACGCAGCAGATTGTCGATGTTGCGTTTTGTCTGTTCCTGAAAATCACTGACCGCCGTAGCGGGCATTTCATTTACGCCACTGCGATCGAAAGTCCAGCCGTGGTCTCCGCTATACAGCGTTATGACGATGCCGCCATGAGCCCAGTCGAGACCGTCGATGCCTACTAAGAAAGGAAGAATCGTATTGTGGCCCTTGCCGATATATTCGACGCGGTCTTTGTCCGGGAAGCGCCGGTAATCGTTGAAATCGATGTAACCGGTTAATTCGCCATTGTGGCCGAACAGCGCCCGGCGCCCCTGGCACAGGCTCTCGCGAACTTCCGAATAGCCGGGACCGCCCAGGCCATTGATGAGCTCGCTGAGAACCTGCTTGCCCTTCGCGGCGCTTTGCTCGGGCATCATGGTATCGGGCCGCTGCGCCGAAGCGCCCGAAGCAAACGCCGTGCATCCGGCAAGCAGGAGCAGAGCGACAATTCTTACCCGCACAAGACGGAACCTCCATTTACATTGATGATTTCGCCGGTCATGAAGTTGGCCAGGTCCGAGGCTACAAAGAGGATGGGGCCGGCGATTTCTTCGGCGGTGGCGGCGCGACCGAGAGGGATGACCGAAGAAGCCATCTTCTGGCCCGCTTTCGTTGCGAGCACGGGAACGGACATGTCCGTGGAGACCCAGCCGGGAGCGACGGAGTTCACGAGAATATTGTGTCGGGCGAGTTCCGTAGCGAGGCCCTTGGTGAGGCTGATGATGCCTCCTTTGGAGGCGCCGTAATGAGTGTGGAGAGATTCGCCGCGCTGCCCGGCGGTAGAGCTGATGGGGATGATCTTGCCGGCCTTCTGCTTGATCATGTGGGGGACGGTAAAGTGGATGATCGAGTAGACGCTCTTGAGGTTGATGCGAATCATGTCGTCCCACTGCTTTTCGGTCATTTTTTCGATGGGGAGATCTTCAAGGTTCCACACGCCAGCGTTGGCGACAAGAATATCCAGCCGCCCGAGCCGGGCGAGGCAATGCTCGACAAGTTTTTGATTGTCGGCATGCTTGCCGACGTCGGCTTTGAACGCTTCCACGCGAGTGCCGTGCTTGCCAGCTTCCTGTTGCACCTGGAGTGCGGCATCTTTGGCTTTGACGTAATTGAAAACCACGTCGGCGCCAGCCTGCGCGAAGAGTTTGACGGCTGCCGCGCCGATGCCGCGTGAACCGCCGGTGATAAGTGCCGCCTTGCCTGCGAGTGAGATCATGAATCCCCCGAAAATGGAAACTCGAAAGGCCGTCCGCCTCAGCGGTGCGCGGCGGCTGTGCGCGTTGCTTCGACCAGCGCGCGGAAAAGTGCCGCGGCTAGGGCATCGCCCTTCATGCGCTCCGGATGCCACTGCACGCCGACGACCCAGTGTTTATGCGGCTCATGTTCGACTGCTTCGATCACTCCGTCCGGAGCGACTGCGGCAACGCGCAGGCCGTGACCTACATCCCGGACGGATTGGTGATGCGACGTGTTGATCTGCACGTGGAATCCGCCGTCGCCATTCGCAAGTCCGGAAATGGCAGCGAGTTGAGCAATTTCGCCGCCCGACTCGATCCGCGCCGAGTGCATGGGGTCAGGCGCATCAGGCGGAAGTCCATCTCTGCTGTGCTGGATGCCGGTGCGGAGTTCGCCGGCGATGTCCTGGTAGAGCGAGCCCCCCAGACAAACGTTGAGGCTCTGGCAGCCATAGCAAATGGCAAGCACTGGTTTCCCGGAGGCCAAGGCGTGCTCGAGGATTCTGAAATCTGTTTCCTCGCGATGCGCATCGGCAGCATGGGTTTTTTCGTGGCGCGTGGCACGGTAGAGCACCGGGTTTAGGTCCACAGGACTCCCGGGAAGAACGAAACCGTCCAGGTCCTTGATTTCGGCGGCAAGTTGCCCCGGCGAGAGCTGCAGCGATAAGGGAACGTGTTCGCCAGCAGCTTCCTGAACGGCATCAAAGTAATACTGGAGCTTGTTGGTGATCCCATGGACCTCTTCGTGAGAGGTGCGCCAAGGAATGCCCACACGTGGCCGGTGGGCAGTGCTCAGTTGGGGATCAGCAGGGGTCATGGAACACTAAATCGTAGCATCCAGAGGGGAGGGCGGCAACCGGAGCAAGGTGACCTGGCTGGTCACCGCCGACTCGTGTTCGCACGTAAATCCCCGAATGCCTGGCCGCTCTGCGGTTATTAAAGCCGCAGAACTTGTTCGCCTGGGTGCAGACGGGTAATCCTGCTGCCTCCTTCAAACCTCTCACGCTAGCACCACAAACACCGGGCCTAAGACCCGGGATGTGAGCGTACAAGATTCGCAGCACGAAGCCCTTGGGTGGAGATCCAATCATTGGCAGAGAGGTCAGGCCCGCAGGGACGCCGAGGGAGCGAGGGCGACGTCGAGGCAGAAATCGGGGCGGCGGAAGAAGGCGGGGAGTTCGGAGAGGCGGAGCGCGAGGCGTTCGGGGGAAGCGGCACGGAGGGTAACGTGGCCCAGCTTGCGGCCAGGACGCGGGGATTTTCCGTAGAGGTGCAGATGCGCGTCGGGGACGGCCAGGACTTCGGAGGATTTGGGAAGGTCGCCGATAAGATTGAGCATGGCGCAGTTGCCAGCGGGTCCCGTGGAGCCGAGCGGCAGTCCGAGGACGGCGCGCAGATGGTTCTCGAACTGGCTCGTGACGGCACCCTCGATAGTCCAGTGGCCGGAATTGTGTACGCGCGGAGCCATTTCATTGGCTAAGAGTTCGCCCTGGTGTTCGAAAAACTCGATGGCCAGCATGCCGACATAGTTCAGGGATTCGAGAACGCGGCGGGCGGCGCCTTCCGCGGCGCGCTGGATGGGGGCCTCTAGGCGCGGAGCCGGCGCGAGAGAGAGCCGGAGAATGCCGCTGCGGTGATGGTTTTCCACCAGCGGGTAAATGGCGGTTTCGCCATTGCTCGAGCGGACGGCGAGAACGGAGAGTTCGCGAGTGAAGGGCACAAAACGCTCGAGGATCAGTTTTCCGGGAGGCAGCTCGGACTTGGCTTTCGCGAGGTCCTGCGGCGTGCGAAGAATCCACTGCCCTTTGCCGTCATAGCCCAGGCGAGAAGTTTTCAAGACGGCAGGAAGGCCGAGCGCTTTGACGGCGGAGTCGAGTTCGCCGGGATTCGAAACCGCGGCGAATTCGGTGGTGGCGATGCCCAGTTGGCGGAAGAGACCTTTCTCGGCGAGGCGATCCTGCGCGGCCTCGAGCGCAGCGGGCGGAGGATAGACTGGCACGCGCTCGGCAAGAAACCTGGCGGCTTCCACCGGTACATTTTCGAATTCGTAGGTGACCAGCTCGAGGCCGCTGGAGAACTTTTCGAGGGCGGCTTGATCGGTGTAATCGGCGGTGACACGCTGGGCGATGCGGCCTACGGGGGCTTCAGGAGAAGGATCGAGAAAACGGAAATGCAAGCCGAGGGGATAACCCGCGAGAGCGAGCATGTAGCCGAGCTGTCCACCACCGAGGATGCCGATGGTCACGCGTGCTTCCCCTTCTTCTCTGGCGGCGCAGCCACGGACGGATCGGGGTTTGCCAGCACCCGGCCGGTTTGTTCGGTGCGAAATTTTCGAAAGGCTTCGCGGAAGGCAGGATGTTTTGCGCCCAGGATGGCGGCGGCGAGGAGCGCGGCATTGATAGCGCCAGCCTTGCCGATGGCGAGTGTTCCCACCGGGATGCCGCCAGGCATTTGAGCGATGGAGAGAAGTGAATCGAGGCCCTTGAGGGCTCTTGATTCGACCGGTACGCCAAGGACGGGAAGAACCGTCTTCGATGCGGTCATGCCGGGAAGATGCGCGGCGCCACCGGCGCCGGCGATGATCACCTCGATTCCGCGCTTCTCGGCAGCGGAGGCGTACTCGAAGAGGAGATTGGGCGTGCGATGGGCGGAGACGACTCGTGTTTCATGTGGAACACCAAGGCCAGCGAGAGTCCTGGAGGTGTATTTCATGGTGTCCCAATCGGAGCCGGAGCCCATGATGATGCCGACGAGAGGATGCGTATCGGCGCCGGCTTGGCCGTCTCCTCGAATGGATTCCTTGGGTTTCTTCCGCGCCATAACTGTCCATCATGCTAGAGAAATAATGCCGGTTAGGAAGCCGGCGCTACAAAGACCCTAGAGAACCGGAGGCGATATTCTACGGTTTTTTTTAGCGCGTGGCGACTTGCGCGCGTCGCTTCCAATAGTGGCGGAGCTGGCCGACCAAATAGAGAGAACCGGTGATGAAAATAGCGTCTTCCGGCGCGGCTTGGGCGAGCGCGCGTTCGAAGGCGCGCTCGGCGTCCGGGACTACGGAAAAACGCGCGGCATGATGGCCGGCAATTTCCGCGAGTTGCGGGGCGGAAACGGCGCGCGAAGAGCGCGGCGCGGTGAAGATGACTTCTGCGGCATGCGGGAAAAGAAGCCCGGCTACTTCGTCGACAGCTTTATCGCGAAGGGCGGCGTAGACCAGCCAGACTTTGCGGCCCGCGAAGTTCTGTTCGAGGAAATGGGCGAGTTCGCGGGCGGCGCCGGGATTGTGCGCACCATCGAGGTAAACGGCAGGGTCGGATTGCAATTTTTCTAGGCGACCGGGCCAGACGGTTTCTGCGATGCCCCGCATGATTGCGTCATCGGTGATTTGGAAGCCCCGGTGATGGAGGAGCCGCGCGGTGGCGACGGCGTTCAGGGCATTCTGGAGCTGGAAACGACCGGGAAGGTTCGGAGCGATTTCGAAGGTTGTCCCGGAGTTCGCCTCCATGACGCGTGCGCGGACGCAGCCGTCTTCCATGGATTCTTGATTAACTTGAAAGAGTTCCGCTGGCTGGACGACCGGGCAGCCGAGTTCCGTGGCGCGAGCAACAATCACTTCACGGGCTTCCGGCCGCTGCTCGGCAAGGACCACCGGAACTCCGGGTTTCACGATCCCGGCTTTTTCGGCCGCGATTTCGCGCAGAGAATGGCCAAGGAAGCTTTCGTGGTCAAAATCGATCCTGGTAATGATGGTGACGAGTGGTGCAAGGATGTTGGTGGCATCGAGGCGGCCGCCCAGGCCGACTTCGAACACACCGAAATTGACGCGCTCGCGGGCAAAATGTTCGAAAGCCATGGCGGTGACACATTCGAAATAGGTTGGATGGGCACGCAGTTTGCTCGCGGCGAGGAGCTCTTCGATGAGCGCATGGATGTGCGTGAGAGTTTCGGCAAAGGGTTCGTCGCTGATTTCTTGTCCATTGATGCGAATGCGTTCGTTGATTTTCTCGAGATGCGGCGAAGTGTTGAGTCCAGTTCGCAAACCAGCATGGCGAAGGATGGATTCGAGGAACGCGGCTGCTGAGCCTTTGCCGTTGGTGCCGGCGATGTGGGTGCTAGGATAGGCGCGCTCCGGATGGCCGAGGCGCTCGGCGAGGACGAGGATGTTTTCGAGATCGAATTTTGCGGCGGCGGCCTGCGTTGGCGCGGCCAATTCCCTTCCGAGGGAGAGCAAGTAGCGGACCGCGGCCTCGTATTTCATCGCTCAGCTCAAGAGCAAGTCGAGGGAGCTAGCGATGAAGGACTTGAGCTCCTTGCGATGGACGACGGCGTCCAGAAAACCGTGTTCCAGCAGGAATTCGGAGCGCTGAAATCCTTCGGGGAGTTTCTGGCGGATGGTCTGCTCGATCACGCGCGGACCGGCAAACCCGATGAGCGCGCCGGGTTCCCCGATGTTGAGGTCGCCGAGCATGGCGAAGCTGGCGGTGACGCCGCCGGTAGTGGGATCGGTGAGCACAGAGATATAGGGCAGCTTTTCGTCGTCGAGCCGGGCCAGGGCGGCAGATACTTTCGCGAGCTGCATGAGGCTGATGGTGCCTTCCATCATGCGCGCGCCGCCGGAGCAGGACACGGCGATGAACGGCTGGCGGGTCTCGATGCACAGTTCGATTCCGCGAGTGACTTTTTCACCGACCACCGCGCCCATAGAGCCGCCGATGAAGCCGAACTCCATGGCGCAAAGAACGACGGGCCGGCCGTTGAGCTGGCCTTCGGCGGTGATCACCGCGTCATTCATGCCGAGTTTTTTTTTGGCTTCTTTCAGACGTGCGGCATAGGGCTTGGTGTCGACAAATTTCAGCGGGTCGGTGGAGGTCATGCCCGCGTCGTGCTCGGTCCAGCGGCCATCCAGGAGCATTTCGAGGCGCTGCTTGGCGTTCATTTTGAAGTGGAACTGGCACTTGGGGCAGACGTAGAGATTGGCTTCGAGGTCCTTGCGAAAGACGATGGTGCGGCAGGATTCGCACTTGACCCAGAGGCCCTCGGTGCGCACGCGGCGTTCTTCGGGCGGAGTGGATTGCTCGATCGATTTTTTGTCGCGCTTGAACCAGGCCATGGGAGAAAGTTGTCAGTGTCAGTTTTCAGTTGTTAGTCTTCAGTTGAGTGAAGAAAAAACCGCGCCAGATGATCTGTTCGCCTCTTCGAACCGCTAGTCTCCAACATCCACCCGCTAGTAATCGATTCCTCGTTGAGCCAGTATACCCTTGGTGTAAGGGTGTTTCACCTCGCGCATTTCGGTGACCAGGTCGGCAAGCTCAACGAGCTGGGGATGGGCGTTGCGGCCGGTGCAGATGACGTGGACGCGCTCCGGCCGATTCTTCAACGCTTCGACGACTTCTTCGACGTCAAGCATTTTGTAACTGATGGTGTAATTGATTTCATCGAGAACCACGAGGTCGTACTTGCCGCTGTAGATGGCGTCGCGGCCGGCCTGCCAGCACTCCTGTGCCAGCTTGACGTCGGCAGGGTCGGTTTCAGCGCCGCCGATTTTGACGAAGCCGCGGCCCATGGGGCGGATTTCAAACTTGCCGTGGCCAAGCATTTTGGCGGCATCGAGCTCGCCGTAGTGCCAAGAACCCTTAATGAATTGCACCATGAGTACTTTGAGGTCCTGGCCCACGGCGCGGAAGGCAGTGCCGAGCGCACAGGTCGTTTTGCCCTTGCCCGGCCCGGTATAAACGATGAGAAGTCCTTTTTCCTCGGCCATCGTCTCGCGACTCGCTGAACTCTTCCGAAGAGGGAGTCGAAAAGACTAGAGTCTGCGGAGTCCTGGGCTAAAGGTCAAGTTCGTGTGCCAGGCAGTCTAGGACTGGTGGCTTATTATAGGAGCATAGCCGTCACGCGATCAGGAGGCGCTTCACAAGTTCCTCGGCCGTCAGAGAGATGCGCGTTCGTGAATCGGAGGAGAGCCCGCGGCCTGGGGGGGAGTTTTTGTCGCGAAGCACGATCCACAGTCCGGGGCGATAGGTTTCGTCATCGCCTGGGCAGATGGCACCGGTGAACTGGGCGAGCTCGAGGCTCGTGCCACTCAGGAGTTCGGTGAGGATGCCGCGGGCGTCGTCAACGAGGTCGCGAAAACCCTGGGAAACAAGAATGGCGTCTACGTCGCGGGGAGTGGGCTGCTCGAGTTGATGGAGATCGTAATCGGGCAGCGGCTTTTCGAGTGGGATTTCGATTGTGGCGGAAGGCTGGTTCTTGTCGGAAGCGATGCGGATGGACATGGTGGGTATGGTTTTACACCACGCGGGCTATTTCGGATAGGGGCTGCCGAAGAGAATGGCCAAGGCGCGGTAGAGCTGCTCGGCGAGCATGACGCGGGCAAGTTCATGGGAGAAGGTCATCGGGCTGAGGGCCAGTGTGTGGTGGGCGCGTTTGCGGAACTCATCCGGGAAGCCGTGGGCGTCGCCGCAGAGGAAAATGACTTCGCCGGTGCCACGGTCGCGGAGTTCGCCGAGCCACCTAGCGAGAGCGTTCGAATCGAGGTTCTTTCCGCCAGCGTCGAGAAGGACCACAGTGGCGGCGCGATCGGTGTCGAGTTTCTTGAGGGTGGCAGGAGCATCACGGACCTCTGTGATTTCAACGGGACACCAGCGGCTGATGCGTTTTACATAGTCGTCGAGGATGGCGCGCATTTCTGTGCGGCGGGTTTTGCCGAGCATGAGGAGGCGAATTCGCATGGGAGGTTTCAGCCGTCAGTGTTCCGTTGTCAGTCAGAAAGAATCAAAGGTGCAGGGTTGAAGGATCACAAGAAGAATTCTCCTGCCAGCAAGCAGCGTTTCGACCCTGGACTCTGGCATTCCAACATCATTTCAAACCGTACTTCTTGCGCTTTTCGAGGAGGGTTTTGCGGCTGATGCCGAGTGCTGCGGCCGAGCGGCTAATCTGGTAATGCGTGGCTTCGAGCGTGGCAGCGATGACTTCGCGCTCCACTTCTTGGAGGGAGCGGAGGCCGGCAACCGGGCTGGCGGCACCAGGCGCAGCGGCGCGCACATTTTCCGGAAAATCTTGGGGATCGAGGAAGTCACACCTGGCAGCCGCTGTGCCGCGGCCGGGACGCGAGAAAACCACCGCACGCTCGAGAGCGTTGCGGAGTTCGCGAACGTTGCCGGGCCAGGCGTAAGCCGCCAGCATACGGCGCGTAGAATCGCTCAATTGCGCACTGGGGCGGGCATGGATGGAGCGAATCGTCACGAGAAGATGATCGGCGAGAGGCAAGATATCGGCGCGGCGCTCGCGCAGCGGTGGAACCGTGAGAGTGAGAACGTTGAGCCGGAAATAAAGATCCTCGCGGAAGCTGCCGGACTTCACGGCGGCGGGAAGATCGACGTTGGTGAGGGCGATCAGGCGAGCTTCGATGCGCAGGGTTTCCGTGCCACCGAGGCGTTCAAACGTGCGCTCCTGCAAAATGCGCAGGAGCTTGCCCTGCGCTCCGGGCGAGAGTGCGGCGACCTCATCGAGAAGGATGGTGCCGTTGCCGCCGAGCTCGAAACGGCCGAGCTTGCGCTCCACCGCGCCGGTAAAGGCACCGCGCTCGTGGCCGAATAGTTCGCTTTCGACGAGCTGCGGTGGAAGGCTAGCGCAATCGATTTTCAGGAACGGCGCGTCGCGGCGCGGACCGAGTTCATGAACAAGCCGAGCGAGATGATCTTTACCAGTGCCGCTTTCACCGGTGATTAAGAGAGTGGCCGGAGCGACCGCGACTTTCTCGGCGAGTTCAAGGAGGCGCAGCGATGCGGGATCAGCGCTAATCCACGGCAATCGTTCCGCGGTCATTGCCGCCAACGACCACTCTCGGGCGGGTTGGAAACGGCCTCGCCGGAAAAGTGTTCGTGCCCAAAGGGCGAATCCGGGGTATTTCGCCCGGAAGAAGGACGGTCCGGCTGGTCGGGAATATCGAGCTTGGGCGCCATGCGCCAGAGGCGCTCGAGATCGTAGTAGCGACGGGCCTGCTCGCTGAAAACGTGCACCACAAAACCGCCGAAATCGAGCAGCGCCCATTCGGCCGAGCGATATCCCTCGCGATGTTCGGGCGAGCAGCTAAGATTCTTATAAAGCTGCGTTTCGATTTCTGTGCAGATGGCCTGCACCTGCGGCGTGCTGTAGCCTGTGCAGACCACAAAATAGTCGGTGAAGGCGCCCGCGGCTGTGAGATCGAGCACGGTGATGCCCGCGGCTTTCTTTTCTTGTGCGGCTTCGACGGCGAGGCGGACGCCCTGCGGCAAGGATTCGAATTTCACCGGTATAGGCCCTGTTTCAGAATGTATTCCTCGACGCGCGCGGAAACAAGTCCATGGATGGACTGGCCGCGGTGCGCGTGGCGCCGGACGTCCGTCGCGGAAACGTCGCTGGAGACATTTTCGAGCAGATAAATAGTGGACTTGTGCAGGTGCGCGACGACCTGGGAGGGATATTCGGCTTCTCTTTTTGCATCGGGCCGCGCCATCAACTCCGGCGGAATGACCAGGCGCAGGGCTTCCGGGCGAATGCCCGGGCGATTGGCGATGATGAAATCGCAAAGGCCGAGCAGCGTTTCGTACTCCTTCCACATGGGGATGTCCAGGAACGCATCGGCGCCGATGATGAAAAAGAGACCATCGCCGTGGTAGCGGTGACGAAAGTAGCGTGCAGTGTCCACCGAATAGTGGAGTTGCGTGCCGCTGAAATCCTCGCCGGCTTCGGCGAGCGAAGGAATGAAGTGCGGGTGTTCGGTACTGGCAAGCGAAATCATGGCAAATCGGTGCGGGAAGGGCGCGAGGTGTTGCTTCAGCTTGTGCGGCGGCCGACTCGCGGGGATGAGGTGGAGTTCGTCGAAGTTGAAGCGCCGGTCGGCAGCGCGGGCGACGGAAAGATGGCCGTTGTGGATGGGATCGAAGGAGCCGCCGAAAATCGCAATACGGCGAGGCTGGTGCTTTGCGGCAGTGCGGTGCGCTTGCGCGGTGGTCAATGAGACTCCCAAGAAGGTGCTGACGGCCCACAGTGAATCAAGGCCGCGGACGATATACGTAATTCTCTCACGAATCTTCTTCTTTGTTCGTGGCCATCCTCGGGCGGTCAATAGGCGCGGATAACGTTTGCTGCTCCTCGCCCTCGGCAGTCAACGTTTCGATAGACGAACCACGAGCGGCGCGGGGAATCTTGTCCAGGGCGTCAGCGATGGAACGAACCAGATCTCTTACGCCGTCACCTGCGACCGCAGAAATGGAGTGGAATTCCAGGTTGCGCTGCTGGCAAGAATCACGAAGAGCTTCGAGCCGCGCACGATCGCTCGTGGCATCCAGCTTGGTGGCAACGACGATCATGGGTTTTTCGATGAGCGACGCGCTGAAGGCTTCCAGCTCGCCATTGATCACTTCGAAGGAATGTACCGGATCGTCGGCATTAGAGTCGCTCGTGTCGATCAGATGGACGAGAAGGCGCGTGCGTTCGACGTGGCGGAGGAAGCGGATGCCCAGGCCCGCACCTTCGTGTGCGCCTTCGATCAGGCCGGGAAGATCGGCGACGACAAAAGTACGGCCCAGCTCGGTGCCGTGCCCACCGGTGCCCCCGTCGGCGTTGACCACCCCTAGATTTGGTTCCAACGTGGTAAAGGGATAGTTGGCGATTTTCGGGTGTGCCGCCGAGATCACGGAAATCAAAGTGGACTTGCCAGCATTGGGGTAACCCACCAGGCCGACATCGGCCAGCAGTTTCAGCTCGAGGCGAAGATGGCGCTCTTCGCCGGGAAATCCATCTTCGTGTTCGCGCGGGGCCTGATGCCAAGGCTTGGCGAAGTGTTGATTGCCACGACCACCGCGGCCACCGTGCGCGATCAGTACGCGCTGGCCAGGGCTGGCGAGATCGACGATGGTTGCGCCGCTTTGGTCGTCAAACACCAGCGTGCCGATGGGAACTTGCAAGATCAGGTCCGCGCCGGAATGGCCGGTACAGCTCGAGCCTTCGCCGTGGCGGCCACGATCGGCCTTGAATTCGCGATTGTAGCGATAGCGGAGCAGCGTGTTGTCGTTCGCGTTCGCTTGGAGATAGATGCTGCCACCATGACCGCCGTCGCCGCCGGAGGGACCGCCGCGGGGCACGTATTTTTCGCGCCGGAAGGCCACGCAGCCGTTGCCGCCGTCTCCCGCTTTCACGAATATCTTGGCTTCATCAACGAACACAGGAATAAAACTCCCCAAAAGTTGACCGCTAGGCAGTCACCGCTGAAAAAGATAACATAAGCAAACCATCGAAACGCGAAATCCCGGCCGCATCCCGATGCCCCGCTTGCTCAAACGTATCGCCCTGCTACTCTTCGCGTTCGTAGCGGTGGCGGCTGCCGCCATATACGTGCTCTATTTCCGGCGAGCGGCACTGCCGCGTGCGGCGCCGCATGCGCGCGCCGTGCCCGTGATTTTGACGATTCCTGGTCTTTCCGCGTGTTGGGTCGAAACGGCGAAAACATTCAGCCGCTTTTCTTTCGGTTTGACTGCCGGAAGCATCCTGGTAAAGCATCCTGCAGGCGACCTGCTGATTGACACGGGCAGCTCCAGCCAGTATGACCGGGAGATTTCCGGGTTCCCGTTTGCGACGTGGCTCAAACTCAAATCCCTCGCCGGGCAGCTAAAGCCCAAAGTGCCGCTTCCGGATTTGCTGCGTCGCATCGGTGAAGATCCGGCGAAGCTGCGCTGGGCGATCCTGTCGCATGTGCACTTGGATCACGCCGGCGGCTTGATGGACCTGCCGCGTCTGCCGGTGTTGCTCACCCGCGAAGAGCTGCAATTCGCAGCGAATCCGAGCGTCCGGGCTGGTGGCTACGTGATTGCCGCGCACACCCAAGAGTTTCCACCGATGGCCGCGCCCACTTTGCGATTCGACCCTACGCCGTACGAAACCTTTGACGAGAGCACCGATCTTTACGGAGACGGCTCGGTCGTGGTCGTGCCGTTGCGGGGCCATACCCCCGGGAGCGTGGGCATTTTCCTGAACCTGTCGCCAACACTACGGCTGTTCTACGTCGGCGACGCCGCTGACGACGAGCGTGGGTTCGAAGAGCGCGTCGGCAAGTCGCTCATCTTGCGCGATAGCGACAATGACATGGCACTTGCGAACCAAATCGTCGGCAAGCTCAGCGAGCTTCACGAAAAAGTGCCAGAACTTACCATCGTTCCCGCGCACGGACGTAGCGCGTACAAGAAATTCTTTCCGAGCGGGCCTTTGAGCTGTGTTTCCGGGCCAATAGCTGCGTCGAAAAGAGAAACGCGGTCCAGCGAGGCCGGACCGCGGAATCGAGGAAGGGCGGACTGAAGTCCACACCCACAAAATGCGATTAGCTGACGGCGGACTTGGCTTGTTCAGCGGACTTAACGCTGATGAAGCGACCGTGGCGGCCCCGGTCTTCGAACTTCACGACGCCCGTAACTAGCGCAAAGAGCGTGTCATCCTTGCCCTGACCGACATTTTCTCCCGCCTGGTGCCTGGTGCCGCGCTGCCGCACCAGGATCGTGCCGGCGTTGACGAGCTGCCCACCGAAGCGCTTGACTCCTAGCCTTTGGCCGTGCGAATCGCGGCCGTTTGTAGAGGAGCCGCCGCCTTTCTTATGTGCCATGACGTAATCCTTTTCGAGAAAAACTGCCAGGCTGAAGCCCGGCGGAATGTCAAGTTACAGCTTGATATCGCTGACCTGCACGGCCGTGTAGTTCTGCCGGTGACCGCGTTGAATCTTGTACTGATTGGTTTTCTTAAACTTGAGTACCGTGACCTTCTTCGCGCGACCCTGCTGGACGATTTTGCCGCTCACTGACGCTTTTCCGGCATCCTCCCCCAACAAGACCTTCTTGTCGTCCGTATGGACGGCCAACACGGACCCAAAATTGACCTTTTCCCCTACTTTGCCATCGACCCGCTCAATGCGGATGGTGTCGCCGGGCGCGACGCGATACTGCTTGCCCCCGGTCTGAATAACGGCGTACATCGGTCCTCCCAGCGCTAAAGCAAACCCTAATTATAGAGGTTTCTGGCTCGAGTCGTCAACGAGCCAAATACAGCCAAATACCGAAAATACGCCGGGTTTTCAGGCTTAGGCGACGATCGTGACCATTTCGAGGATGTGAAGACCCAGCGCAACGTGGCCTGTGACTTTCACCTGAGAAAGCGCGGACTCACGGTCGATGCCCTTGGTGAAGATGCGCCAGGCGATTTCCTGCGGGATGGTCGTCTCCGAAAGCTTATCTCCGAGCGGCTCTTCGGTGATCTGCCATGCCTGTTCAGCGCGAGAGAGATACCAACTGCCCCCGCATTCCCCGGAAACATTGATCTGCAGGTGTGTTCCGGGCTTTGCGGAAACGCTGCGAAAGGCGAACGGCAAAGCACGCAGAAAACAATCCAGGACGGGATAGTAGAGTTCGCGAGTCATGATGCCGGGCTTTTCTATGGCGAGTCGGATCTGCTGCTGGTGATGCCAGCGCTCGGTGAATTCGCGCGCGGTGTCAAACCAGTTTGCGGATTTTTCTTCGCCAGCCCAGCTTACGCCGTAGGGAGCCAGCGCATACGGATCGCGGGAAGCGTGGTATTCCGCCAATAATTTGGTAGCCACTTCCATCAGCGCAATGAGGACCGCCGGGCTCAGTCGCCCATAGACAGTGACACCTTCCTGATTCAACCGGTTGATGTAAGCCGCCAAATCAGCAGGTAAGTTAATTCCTGGACTTTCAGCGACATAGCCGTCGCGACCGATGGCAACGCCACGCAGCGGAGTGTCCAGCAAATGCGCCGCAATGTCTTTGACCTTCCACTTTGGGGAAACCGTCTGCTTTTCCCAATCTTCAGGAGCGAGAGAACGCAACAGGTCTAGGAGCAGGCCATCGAGCTTGGAGAACAAATGGGCAGTAAGGATGGGCGGCAATGGCTTGATGGCTGTTTTCATGGACGAGCCGGGCACGGGAAGAATACTCACATCGGCGAGTGTGAAAAGCAATCCTCCAGCCGGATGACAGAAGTTCTCTGGGCATGGCCGATGTTCCCTTGGCAGGTGAAACGGCATGCAACTTTCCACCTGCACGTGGGTTTAGTGAAGTGCGTGCTTCAGCCTTAAACTGAAGCACCTGAAGGTCTTACGATCGGATGCGGTTGGAGTTGGGGACTTCAGAAGGGGTCCAAACATGCGCTATTTAAGGATTCTTGCTTTGCTCGGTATCTGTTTAGGTTCGGCATCGTTCGCCCATGCACAAAGAGTCGTTATCGGTGTTGGAGTGGGCCCGGCTTACGTAGGCCCGGCCCCGGTCTGTGCCTATGGTTATTATGGCTACTACCCGTACGCCTGTGCGCCCTACGGCTATTACGGCCCTGACTACTTCGTCGGCGGCGTTTTCATCGGAGCGGGCCCGTGGTTCCGCGGCTACTATGGGCGGCCGGGTTTCTACGGCCGTCCGGGATTCTATGGACGCCCTGGTTATTACGGACACGGCTTCGTAGGCCGGGGACACAGTTTTCGCGGACGGGACGGCTTTGAGCGCGGTGGTTTCCACGGAGATGGCTTCCGTGGTGGCGCAGGCGGAGGGTTCCACGAGAGCGGCGGACACGGCGGCATGGGAGGAGGGTTCCACGGTGGTGGCTCTCGCGGAGGACACCGATAGGCAGGAAACGGCAATCACTGGAACGGCCGGCAGGAACTCCCGCCGGCCGTTTTTTGTCTTGGCCTTCGAAGCAAAAAAAAAAAACACATTTTCTAGACGCACACGCCTTCGTCGGTGGGCTGAGGGAATGGCTGTGAAAACCAGAACGAATGAGGCGTCGCGCCGTGTTTCTGATAGTATTCTAGCCGCTCGCGCCCCTCGGCCACTGTAGGAATCTGGCCGGACGGAATCCACCACAGACAATAACCGGGCTTGACCGCCTTTTCGAACCACTTCGCGCGGTCCCGAAAAACTTCCCTATGACTTGACTTGTAGGCAAACTCGCGCAACGTTTCGATAGACTCCCAAACCGACATATTCACGATCACCAAGGCGTCCTCATTGTAGGCAATGTCCGTGGCGTTGCCGGATTCCGACTGCAACCGCCAGACGAATCCCCCAGCTTTGTCCGCGAGCGCATTGATCGGCTCAAGTTGCGAGACGAATTCAGCGATCTTCGGATCGTCGAGCGGAGCAATAAGGCGGGAAATATTGATCTGCGCGAGATGGTAGTTCATAGCGGGCCCCAGGAGCTCCTGCTCAAAGACGCTTTAGAAATCGAAACGGTAGCCGAGAATCATCTTTGCCAGCAGGTGATCCGTGGCACGCGTCACACCCACACCCAACCCAAAATTGACTTCCCATTTGGGCGAGAGATTCAGGTCAATGGCGGGGAGAATTTGCTGTTGCTGCTGGCTGACCGGGTCGAAGCCTGTGACCGGACCCAGCGAGCCGTAATACTCGATGCCCCCCGCGATCTTCTTGGTGAAATCGTAGCTGAATTTGAAGTTGGGAGAGAATACCAGCCCCTGATTC
The DNA here is from genome assembly GCA_003225295.1 of Acidobacteriota bacterium. Lineage (GTDB taxonomy): Bacteria > Acidobacteriota > Terriglobia > Acidiferrales > UBA7541 > Acidiferrum. The sequence continues at coordinate 103,769 of QHYZ01000046.1, forward strand.
ACGCCCGGGCCATGGAAAGACCGGTCAAACGTGGGATTGAAGGAGAGATACCACCGGCCGAGCTGTTTATCCACAATCGGGCGGATCTCCCACGTCCAGGTATCCGCGGAGTACCGGCGGTTCTGCCACCCGATTTCATTCGAAAGGCTGATGCCGACGGGCCAGTGCCACTGGGGAGGAACGCGCACGCGGGGGCGGATGTGGCTGCCAACGTAGTCCCAACCCTGGCCGTTCTTCGCGGAAGTGAAAATGTAGAAGCCGGTTTCAAACCAGCCGTTAAATCCATGGGTGATCTCGATGGTTTCGTGCCATTGGTGGTTGGTGGGAAGCGTGCCGTCATCGGTGGATTTGGAGCCCTGAAACGTGAAATTGGAGTGGAGCTCCACCATGGTGTGGTGAGACTCGACGGTTTCGTACGGATACACCTGGATTTCGTAGTTCCCTTGAGCGTTTGCGGGCAGCGGCAAGACCGTGCACCCGAGCAAACAAGAGGCCATCGAGAGTGCCGTAGGCAGTCGCATATTCAAAGTTTGGTCCCCAGGGTAACTTAGCCTTGCGGATTGGCAAACCGAATAGATGCAGGAATCAGGCGTGCGGGTGCGCCTTGTCGTAAACGTCCATCAGCTGGCGGATGGAGGCGTGGGTGTATTTCTGTGTGGTGGACAGTGATTGATGGCCGAGAAGTTCCTGAATGGCGCGAAGATCGGCCCCGTCGGCGAGCAGATGCGTGGCGAACGCGTGACGCAAGGAATGCGGATGCAGGTCCCAGTTGACGTTGGCAATGCGAACGTATTTTTTGAGGATTCGTCCGACGGAGCGCGACGTAAGGCGGCGGCCGGAATAATTGAGGAAGACCGCTTCGGCGTGCGGCTCCGGTCTGCCACCTGTCCGAACCGTTTGCTCCAGGAGCTGTTCGCGCAGAGGCCAGTATTTTTCCAGCGCATCCTGGGCCTTAGCACCGTAAGGAACGATGCGTTCCTTGCGTCCCTTGCCACGGACGCGGAGAATGCGCTCCTTTTGCTCCATATCGGCAAGATTAAGGCCGGTGAGTTCGCTTACGCGCAGGCCTGCGGCGTAAAGAAGTTCCAGGAGCGCTCGGTCGCGGCGAAGGAGCAAGCCTTCTTCGGTTGACACTGAACGACTCGGCCTGCCCTGCAGTTCCGGGGATGATGGTGTCGGGCGCGATGCGCTCTTTTTGGAAGACGCCCGGGCGCCTGGCGCGAATTGTCCCGCCCCGGCCAGCTGATTGAGGAAGCCATTCATCTCTTCCGCTGAGAGCACCGAAGGAATGCGCTTCGGCAACTTCGGTGTGGGAACGAGACGCGCGGGGTTTTCCTTCAAACGGCCCTGGCGCACGCAGTATTTGAAGAACGAGCGCAGGGCCGCGAGCTTCCGCGCGATGGAGCTCTTCGCTAGGCCGTGATCGTGGAGATGCGCGACGAACTCACGAATCATGGGATGGGCAACGCCAGTAAGCGCAGGGGGCTGTGCCCCTGGCGGCGACAGATACGCGAGAAATTGCTCGAGGTCTCTGCGGTAGTTCAGAATCGTATGCGGCGAGGCATTCTTCACCGAGTGAAGGTATTCAAGATACTTCGCCATCGCTTCTTTCATTTCGCCGCCACAGCTCCCCAAGTACAGTATAGGCGCGCATAAATCGGCGGGAAGTGAAATCAAGGCGCTGTTTCTTTTGGAAGCAGGTAGGTCAAGACTTGGCCGCCACAGGCACCGGAGCTTCCTCCGGCTGTGCTTGCGGCTGGGCTTCGGGGACAAGCTGCTCCCAATCACAACCTTCTTTGAGGCAAGCGTGTACGGCGCCGATCTTGCTGCGCTTCTCGACGATGAAAGGCGCGCCGCACTTCGGGCACGGTTCGGCGATGGGCATGTGGGGGGTGGTGAAATCGCAATCCGGGTAGCGGGAGCAACCGTAGAACACGCGTGGGCGTCCACGGCCGCCTTTGCCGGCGCTGCCGCGGCGGACGAATTCGCCTTCGTGGCATTTCGGACATTTGATGCCCATGGTGATCGGGCGTGTGTACTTGCACTTGGGGTAGCCGGAACAGCCGATGAATTCGCCAAAGCGGCCGCTTTTCTTCACCAGATTCTTGCCGCACAGGGTGCAGAGTTCAGCGAGAGGCTCATCGGGCTGGTGCGCGATGCGCGTGCCCTGGACCAGGCGGCGGGTGGTCTTGCAGTCCGGGTAACCGGTGCAGGCGAGGAAGGTGCCGAAGCGGCCGCGCTTGATGGCCATCTCCTTGCCGCAATTGTCGCAATACTCGATTTTAGGCTCGCCGCTGGTCTCCTCGGAAAGTTCCGGGGAGAGGTCCTGAATGAAATCGCATTCGGGATAGCGCGAACAGCCCAGAAAGAAGCCGTGGCGGCTGATGCGCTCGAGCAGTTCACCCTGGCCACACTTTTCGCACTTCTTCCCGGTCGCGATGCCGGCCTTGTAAGAAAGCATCTCATCGTCGGCCTTGTCGAGGTCAATGACGAATTTTTCCCAGAACTCTTTAACGGCTTCGCGCCAAGGCAGCTTGCCTTCCTCGATTTCGTCGAGCTCTTCTTCGAGCCGGGCGGTAAACGTGACGTCAAAGATGTCTTCGAAACTCTTGATCAGAAGCACGCTGACACGCTCGCCGAGCATGGTGGGTGAAAAACGTCCCTGATTCTTGGTGACGTATTCGCGCTCGACGATGGTTGAAATGATGGAAGCGTAAGTCGAGGGCCGCCCGATACCGTCTTCCTCGAGCTCCTTAACCAAGGTGGCGTCGTTGAACCGCGGCGGCGGTTCGGTGAAGTGCTGGTCCGGACGAATCTTGTCCAAGCGGAGCGTTTGTCCCTCCGTAACCTGGGGAAGTGCGCGGCCTTCGCCTTCGTCATCTTTTTCGTCTTCCTCGCGATCGGCGATCGACGCGGGCATCTGATAGACACGCAGATAGCCGTCGAACTTTTGCACCGAGCCGGTAGCCCGGAAAGTGTAGTCGCCAGCGGAAATGTCGATAGTCGTTTGATCGAAGATCGCCGGGAGCATCTGTGAGGCAACAAAGCGCTGCCAGATAAGTTGGTAAAGCTTGAAAAGGTCCTCGTCGAGATACTTGCGGACGTCTTCTGGCGCTCGCGTGGCGTCGGTCGGACGCACCGCCTCATGGGCTTCCTGCGCATCCTTCTTCGACTTGTAATAGTTGGGCTTCTCCGGAAGATAGTTTGGGCCAAAGCGTTCGGGGATCAACTCGCGGACCTGGAGCAGCGCGTCGTTAGAAACGTGCACCGAATCGGTACGCATGTAAGTGATCAGGGCGACCGAGCCTTCATCACCAAGCTCCACGCCTTCATAGAGCTTCTGCGCGAGTGACATGGTGCGCTTGGCGGTATAGCGCAGCCGGTTGTAGGCCGCTTGCTGCAATTTGGAAGTCGTAAAGGGCGGCGGAGGATTGCGTTTCTTTTCTTTTTGCACGACGCTGGTAACCTGCCACTTGGCCTTGCTAACCGAAGCGACAATCTTGTCCGCGGTCTCCTGGTTCGAGACGGCCATGTCTTCGCCCTGGTGTTTGAAGAGTTTGGCTTCGAAGAGCGGCGGCTGACCGGCATCCAGCATCGCGTGAATCGTCCAGTACTCCTGCGGAACGAAGGCGCGGATTTGCATTTCGCGCTCGACGATGAGCCGCAGCGCCACCGTCTGGACGCGCCCGGCGGAGAGGCCGCGGCGAACTTTGTCCCAGAGAATCGGAGAAACCTTGTAGCCCACAATGCGATCGAGCACGCGGCGTGCCTGCTGCGCATCCACTAAATTGGCATCTACCTGCCGGGGTTTATCGAAGGCCGCGCGAATGGCCTTAGGGGTAATTTCATTGAAGGTCACCCGAAAGATCTTTTTAGGGTCAATGGCAACAACTTCTTTTTTGGAAGCGCTCTGGTCTTCTTTCTTAACCAGCTCTTCGGGAGTTGCCGCTTTCTTCTTAAATCTCGAAACGCTGGGTTCTTGCTCGGTGAACCTAGCAGGCTTGGAGAGAACCAGGGCTAGGTGCGCCGAAATTGCCTCGCCTTCGCGATCAGGGTCGCCCGCCAGATAGATGGCATCCGCAGAGAGCGCAGCCTTGCGAAGTTCATTGATAATTTTGCCTTTACCCGCGATGATTTGAAGCGTAGGCTCAAAGATTTTCTCGTCATCCAGGGTTATCAGCTTCCCGGTGGGCTTTTCCTTTGCCCTCTTGCTTCCTTTCTTAGCTTTGCCCTTTTTCTTCTTTCTGCCGCCCTCTTCTTCGCCAGGCAGACGAATGCCGATCGTTTTCTTGGGCAGGTCCATCACGTGGCCGACGGACGCTTTGACGGTGAAATTTCGCCCCAGATATTTGTTAATCGTTTTCGCCTTGGCAGGCGATTCGACAATAACGAGCGAACGAGCCATGTTGCCTTTGTAACTCCGTAATGTAGTGCTGGAAGAGCGGACCGCGCGGCGTGTGTCCTTCTCGCTACCTTAAGCAAGCGCCCGGCACGGATCCCAACGGGGTCTCCATTTTGATGCGGTAAGGGCCTTAGGGGATGCGCCTCACTATTCGATGCCAGCCTCAGGTCAACGATCGAAGCCCCTATCTACCTCTAGCGCAAGACTTTGCTGAACGGCTTCCAGAGATGATGGCTTTCATCTCCAGATCAAAGAGCGTACCAGAACTTCGGAAGAGTTCAAGCTCGAGCACTCCCATGTGCATCGGTTTTTCGGCGCTGTCTATTTCTTAGCGCTTGTTCTCCGAGCCGTTCAGGGCCGCCGCAGCCAATAGATACCGCTAACCGGCTTCAGCTTTTTCGCCCGGCGCGAGGGTGGCACGGAGGGCATGGGCAGCCCTTTGATGATTTCCCTCGGGCGCGTGTGACCAGCTTGCCGCCCTGCGGGAATGAGTTGGTTTTGGCGCGAACTCCCCCGGCTTTCCCGGCGCGCGCGCCGAAGACTCCCCCTCAGCGCGGCTGTGCCGCGTCCTCCTGCAGGATAGCATCCAGCCTCTTGAGGAATAGTTCGGCGTCGACTGCAGAGAAAACCAGCGGCGGGCGCAGCTTGATGACGTTGTGATGCGGCCCGTCTGTGCCGGTGAGTATGCCGCCATCGCGAAGGCGATTAACGACGTAGGAAGCTTGCAACGGAGCAGGCTCGCGCGTTTCACGGTCGAGCACAAAATCGATACCGAGGAACAATCCCGAGCCGCGTACGTCGCCAATCAAAGCGTGGCGGACCTGCAAAGACTTCAAGCCCTCCATGAGATGTGCGCCGAGACGCAAGGCGTGTTGCCGTAAATTCTCTTCTTCAAGCACATCCAGCACTGCCAGGCCTGCTGCGCAAGCGACTGGGTTGCCGCCAAACGTGCTGAAAAACTCCATCCCGTTGTTAAACGAATTGGCAATTTCCGGCGTGGTGACGACTGCCGCGAGCGGAAATGCATTCCCGATCGGCTTGCCAAGAACCACGATGTCCGGAACGACGCCTTGCGTCTCGAACCCCCAGAAATGCGTTCCGAGACGCCCGAATCCCACCTGCACTTCGTCAGCGATGCAAACCGCGTCCGCCCGGCGCACGTGACGATAAACCTCCGCCAGATAGTCCGGTGGAAAAACAATCTGGCCGCCGACGCTGGGCAATGTTTCAGCGATGTACGCCGCGACTCCACGACCCTCGGCGCGGGCACGATCAAGAATCTCCTCAACATCACGCGCGTACTTCGCGCCCGCTTGCTTGTCTTCGCGGCGATACGGGCCACGAAAATCATCGGCCAGCGGCGCGACATGCACCCACGGCTTCTTCCCGCTTCCCCCGGGTCCGTTAAATTTGTACGGGCTGATGTCGACGAGCGTGCTGGTGTGGCCGTGGTAGGCGTGTTCGAGAACGATGAAGTCTTCTTTGGCCGTATGTGTGCGTGCCAGACGTAACGCCAATTCGTTGGCTTCGCTGCCGGAATTCACAAAAAAACAAACGCGCAGCGGATCGGGCAACAGCTCCGTCAGACGCTCGGCATAGCGGTTCACATTGTCGTGCAAATAACGCGTGTTGGTGTTGAGCAGCGCGAGCTGCGCCTGCGCGGCCTGGACCACCCGGGGGTGGCTGTGCCCGACGAGCGGCACGTTGTTGTAAACGTCGAGGTACGCCCGGCCGGTTTCGTCGTACAGATACTGCATCCAGCCGCGCACGATCTTCAGCGGATGCTGATAAGAGACACTCAGATTTCTTCCCAGCCGGGCTTGCCGCGCGGCAAGCGTCTCCAAGAACGCCGGCTCTTTCGCGGGAAATCGATGGGCCGGAATTCCGAGCAGCAGATTTGGATTAGGCGAGAGGCTCGTCCATACCGAACGTTGCGAAGCGTAGGCGACACCCGGAAATTCGGCCCCCAGCTCAAGCACGTCGAGGATGATCTGAAAATGGAGGTGTGGCGTCCAGCCGCCGTTCTCTGGTGCTGAACCGACGCGCGCGAATGCTTGACCTCCAGCGACGCGCTGTCCCACCTTGAGGCTGTCGAGAGCATCTTTGGAGAGATGCCCGTAAAGTGTGAAGAATTCCTCGCGGCCGCTGGTTTCATGCCTCAGAATGACCAACGGTCCGTAGTCTTGCGGAGAGGAATTGTTCGCCACGATATGGACCACGCCATCCAGCGGCGCATGCAAAATCGTGCCTTGTTCCGCAAAAAGATCGATTCCCAGATGGATTGTGCGCCGCTCGTTTGTGGGATTGCCGGCGGACCCAAAGAGCGGTGAACTGTAAAGCAGCCGGGGCTCATCGTAGCGGCCCACACCCACGGAGGCGCCGGCACGCTTCATTTCACGGAATATCTTTTCACTGAGTATAGCCGTTTCCGATGCGCACGGATCGGCTCCCAGGAACGTACTGCCAACACTCAAATCAAAAACAACGCACTGGGCCGTTCGCACATCAACATCCAAAATCGAAGCAGCCGAGCCGGCATGCACTTCCAGCCAGCGCTTGATCTCCTCACCTTGCGGAACGGGCGGAAGCCCGCAAGCCGCACGAAAAGTGTAGTGGGCCAATCGCGGGTGGATTTTTGCGAGCCGCTCCAGCGCCTCCCATGCGGGCGCTTCGCTGACGGTGACGTACGGATCGTCCGGCTTAATCGTTTTGCGGTGCGCGGAATTGGTGACGCTGACGGCCAGCCGCGCGCCGATCAAAGCATAAAGAACCCGTAACTCCAGGTCATCGAGCGGAAACGCTCGGTGATATCCCGCGACGATTGCCGCCGCTGCCGGTAGTGGCTCTTCCTTACCGAGGATGGCGTAAGCGGCGGCAATTGCCGGCTCAGACACCGTGAGCCCGTGATGCATGTCGCCAAAATCAATCACGCCTACGACCTTGCGCGGCGGGGGCCAAGAATTACTGACCAACACATTGTGGTCGTTGGCATCGCCATAAATCACGCTGCGTCGCAGGCGCGTCAACAGGGGAAGGACTTCCGCTTCATAGAGCGCCAGAAACTTCTCGACAAGTGCGCGCCGCTGCGCGTCCGCGATATGTTTGACAAAGTCCCTGATCCAAGCGGCGCGCGAAGAATCCCATTTCACTTCGCGATGGGCGGCGGCGTGCGTAAACGATTGCAGCGCCGCGTCCATCTCGCCAAGAAAACGGCCGAGATCACCGAAAAGCTCCGGCGTGTGCGGGCAGACTTCGGCGAGAGCCGTTCCAATCACAAAAGTAAGCAGCCAGACAAGGCGCACCGAACCGTCCGCGGCGGCCATCGAAGTAAACAGTGCACCGCTGCGATTTGGTTTGACGCGAGGCAGAGGCAAATGAGGCGCGCGTTGCGCTAGATGCGTCAGGGCCCGGCACTGCAGATCGATAAAGGAATGCTCCCGGGCCGGATGCATTACTTTGAGGACGAACGCCTGTCCGGCTGCGCTAGTCAAATGGAAGTTATCGTCGTACTCGCCCGGCAGCGCCCGCGCGCTAGTCTCCAACCCATAAAGTTCGCGCGCCAAGCGAACAGCTTGGGCTTCCGTCGTCGGTTGAGTTACGCGGGCTTCCAGCAGCATGCGCCAAATCTTATCCGCAAGTGCCGGAGCGCGTCCATTCCAGAGAGCGCTCAAATGATTCCGCCGGCCGCCCCTCCACGAGAGAACTTTGGCCTCTTAAAGGTTCTCTCTCGAGTCGCGCACCGTAACCGGCCCATTCACCGTCGAAAGCCGGATCAGCGCCGGCGCGTTGCCATATTCGATGCGCCGGTGCTCGTCGTCCCAGGTCTTCCGCGCATTCTCGCAAATACTCGCCTTGCAGCTGACCGGCGCGTAGTTCGTGGACTCTACCACGAAACTGGACTGGTAACCGCTTGGAACCATCAAGGTCACCGGGCCGTTCTTGGCATCGGCCGAAAGGCCCTCTCCGCTCCACGTCTTCCCTTGCAATTCCACAGAGATCGGTCCATTCTCCGTATGAATTCGCACGCTTCCCCTGCCGCCGTCCAGGCTGATCGGGCCGTTCACAGCGGTGATCTCTGCGTCGCCGGAAAAATTCTTCAAGCTAATTGGGCCATTCTTGGCGTGGGCCGTGAGTTTACCGTCCACGTCGTAGAGAGAGATGGGACCGTTCATCGTGTCCATGTCGATGGACGCGGATTTCGGCGCGCGAATGAGCAGATAGACTGTCCATTCCTCATCATCCCCAGGACCGCTCGTCGACACCTTACCATTTTCGATGGACATCTTGATCTGCGATAGGATTTGTTCGGCCTCAGCACCCGAACCCGACGCGGCCTTGCACGCTGTCACCGCATAGGTCTCTTGGTCCCAGCCCACCACCTGCACTCCGCCGTTGCTGTGGGGATGAACCTGCAACACCGCGGCTTCGTGCTTGGTCAGGGTGCGCTCTTCAGAACGCACCATGGCGTCCCGGTCGTCAAAGCGGATGCGCAGATCGGAGCAATCAGTGGCGGGCTGTCGGTGGCCGCCGGAAATGTTCACGGAGTGGTGATGCCGGTTCGCTCGAGCGGTGGTGAAGCCGAGAGCCAGCAGAGCGGAAACCGAAATCAGGAAATACCAGCTGCGTCGAGGCATGGGGTCCTCCTAGCAGCTATAGACGACAGCGGAGGACTTTAGTCACCTCCCATGTACCCGAAAAATCAGTCCCAACCATCCCAGTCGTCGTCCGTGCCGATGGGGGGCCCATCCGGTGGCTCGGCAGGAGCCATGAGCTCCATCCGCTTCGGATCTTTCTCAAACTGCTCGATTTGCCATGAGGCGAAGGAGATATGCGCCTGATCGGATATCGGCTGGCGACCCGCCCGGGGGGCATTAAGCCATCCATGCAATTCATCTAGCTCGAGCCGGGCGATGGCGCGTACTTCATCCGCGGCATGATCGTTGGCGGCAAGCGCCATCAGGTCATAGAGCGCGACCATATCCACGACATTGGCGATTTGCCCCCCTGAGCCTTCGCCGTGCGGCGTTTTCCATGTGGCCGCAAGTATGCTCTCCAGGACTTCCTGTAATGCCGGGTTCTCCGCATTGAGGGCATGGAATTCCACAAGCCGCGCCGCGCGTTCGGGGTTGAAAAGGAATTGCAAGGTGTGCTGTGCCGCGGCTTCCGCGGGAGCGAGCGCATCAAAAACCGGACTGGTATGAATCTTGAAGTGCTCGCGGCCTCGTTCATAATCGGGCGGACGCGGCGGGATCATTTTCAGCAGCGGCTCGGGCAAGGCCAGGACGTCCGGCTTCAGCGTTGCCAGCACGGCCGCAAGAGCGCGCCGCTGTTCCGCGGGGGCCACGATTTGCGTGGCCGTTTGTCCGTCACCGCGCAGCGCAAACGTGTAGTCCATTCCGCCGACGAGTTTGCTGGTTGCCTCCACCTGATAGCGATGCACCAGGTAAAGCGGCACCAGCACGTCTTCGAGTGTAGCCAGCGGCGCTCCTTCACGGATGTTATTCTCGCCGAAGCGCTGTAGCGCCGCGCCGCGAACTTGCATGAGGCGATTCAGCTCGTCGATGGCATTTGCGCCTGAATCCCATAGATGGGCTACGCTGCTGGACGAGCCTGCGGGACGCGCGTCTTGATCCGTCAGGTAGCGCAGCCCTCGGCCGTACGCGTCCAGGAGGATTTTGCTCAGTGCGGCTTCTTCGTTCGTCCCCGGAGCAAAATCCTGATAACCAAACGCGATGGATACTTTGTCCCACTCGCCGATTCCCGTCGCGTAGGCGGAGGTAACGTCCGGCGTGCCGTCCGCTCCCAGCTTCACGTACGGCGCCGGATAATCCATCACAGAAGATCGATTGACCGTGCTTGCAGAATAGTTGTGCATTAGGCCCAGCGTGTGCCCGACTTCGTGCGCCGCAAGCTGGCGCAGCCGCGCCAGCGCCATCTCCTGCATCTTCGGCGAGGCTGATTTGCCTTTTTCATAGGGTGCCAGGAGACTTTCGGCAATCAGAAAATCCTGCCGCACGCGCAAGGACCCGAGCGTCACGTGGCCCTTGATGATTTCGCCCGTTCGCGGATCAATCACCGCCGCGCCGTAGGACCAGCCCCGCGTCGCGCGATGCACCCACTGGATTACGTTGTAGCGCAAGTCCATCGAATCTGCGCCTTCGGGCATGAGTTCGACGCGGAAGGCGTTCTTGTAACCCGCCGTGTCAAACGCTTGGTTCCACCAGCGCGCTCCTTCTAGCAGCGCGGAGCGAATCGGCTCCGGCGCTCCGCGATCGAGGTAGTACACGATCGGCTGCACCGCCTCGCTGACCGCTGCCTTCGGATCTTTCTTCTCCAGTCGATGCCGCGCGATGAAGCGCTTCACGATCGGCTCGCTGATGGGCGTGGCGTAGTCCAGGTAATCCACGCCGAAAAAACTCGCCCGCGGATCGTAGATGCGCGGTTTATATCCCGGCGGCGGAAGCTGCACGAAGGAGTGATGCTCGCGGACGGTGATCGATTCAGGAGAAGGCGTCACGTCGCGAACCCAGCGGCCCGGCTCCTCTCCCGCAAATGTCAGGGTGGCCTCGACTTCCGTATTCAAGGGAAAATTCTTGGTTTGCGGAAGGTAAATGGCGCATCGCGACGCGTCCAGATGATAAGCGCCCTGCTTCACACGATGGAGCGTGGCTGGAATGCCATGGGCATCGCGCAGGAAAAAATCCGTAGCATCCACCAGCGCGCGATCCTTCTCCTCCGCGACCACGGTGAAGCCCCACAACACGGACTCCGCGAAAGATTCGCGGACGGCACGGCGTTCGTCGGGATCGTTGCTCACCGCGCGGTAATCGAGATTTTCCTGGACCAGCAGGACCTTTGGGCCGCTACGCTCGAAGCGCACGATACGCGTCGCGCCAAGCTGGCCGCGGTCCAGTCCAATGTCATTCGAACCGATGCCCGCGGGAAGCCCGCTCTGGTAAAGAAATTCCGTGCCCCACTTGTCGATCTCAAGCCACAGCTTGCCCTGCCTGGCGTCCCAGTACAAATTGAAATAACCGGGAAGCTTCTGCGCCCCCGCGGTTTTCTCGGCGATGGTGGCAGTCTGGGGCGTTTCGGGCCGCGCGGCGGCAGCGCCTGACGCCCCGCAACCCAGCAGAGCAAGGAAAAACCAGCGCGAAACCTTCGACATGTTCAAAGCCTCCAAAGGTAACGAATCCTTTTACAACAAATGGGGTTGACCGCGGAAGAAATTCCGGTCTGCTATACTGTGAGTTTCAAACGAGACCCAGAATGGTCACGAAACTTCGCATCTCCATCGTTCAATACCTGAACACCGCGCCGCTCGTCTGGGGCTTCACCAACGGCCCGCTGCGCGGCAAATATGATTTGTCGTTCACCGTGCCCTCGCAGTGCGCCGAACAGTTGCGCACCGGCAACGCCGATGTCGCGATTATCCCGGCCATTGAATACCAGCGCATCGATGATTTGGCGATCCTGCCGGACATGGCCATTGCCTCGAAGAAGCAGGTGCGAAGCCTGCTGATCATTGCGAAGAAACCCATCGAAGAGGTAAACAGCTTTGCGCTGGATGGCAGTTCGCGCAGCACGCAAACGCTCACGCGCATCCTGTGCGCGGAAAAGTGGAAGACCGCACCGGCGTTCTTTGAGGCGTCGCCGGACCTGGGCGCTATGCTGGCCGAAGCAGACGCGGCGCTGTTGATTGGTGATCCAGCCTTGCGAATTGCCGTGGGGATCGAAAAACATAGTTGGCCCGGCGCCCCAGGACAAACGGTGTGCCAGGCGGCAACGCTGGGGATTACCGGCCCGGAATTTCTCTACGTCTATGACGTGGTCGGCGAATGGCGAAGTCTGACCGGATTGCCTGCCGTCCTGGCGGTCTGGGCCGCCAGGCGAGACCTCGCCACTCCCGAAGTGGCCGCCGATTTCCTCATCTCTCGGGATTTCGGTTTGTCGCGCCTCAGAGAAATCAGCTTCCGAGCGGCGCGCGACCTGGAATTGCCGGAGCGGGCGCTCGAATCGTACCTGCGGCACAATATTGATTTCTCACTGGACGCGGAAAATCGTCGCGGGCTGGAGTTGTACTTCGATTACGCCGAAAAGCTTGGCCTGATCCCGCAAGTGAAACCGCTCGAATGGGCGGCCACGAGAATGGAGGCCGTGAAGTTGTAGGGGCACGCGCCGCGGCGGGTGCTTCTCGGTTGCTCCTTCGAGATGGCCTGAGGCTGTGGTTACCATGGAACTAAAGGATCGCTGAGGAAACACCTTGGGACTGACGAAACAACAAGCTCTGGACATGCTGGAATGCGATGACCTCGTGGGTCTCGGCATGGCCGCGCACCAGCTGCGCCTGAAGAAAAACGATCCCCGCGTGGTCACCTACCAGATCGACCGCAATATCAACTACACGAATTTCTGCACCGAGTATTGTTCCTTCTGCGCGTTCTACCGGCCGCTCGGCGCAAGAGACGGCTACCTGCTCTCGTTCGAGGAGATCTACAAGAAAATCGACGAAATGCTAGAGCTTGGCGGCACCGGAATTTTGCTGCAGGGCGGGTTGCACCCGGACTTGCAGATCGGCTATTACGAAAATCTGCTGCGCTCCCTGAAGGCGCGCTATCCGCAAGTGCATTTGCACTGCTTCTCGGCGCCCGAGATTCTGTGCATCGCGGAAGTCTCTGAAATCAGCGTCCGCGAAACGATTCAGCGGCTCATGGACGCGGGACTGCAATCCATTCCGGGCGGCGGCGCGGAAATTCTCGACGATGAAGTACGCGCGAAGATTGCCCGCTTGAAATGTACCAGTGACGACTGGGAAGAAATGCACCGCGTGGCCCATTCGCTGGGACTACGTACCACCGCCACGATGATGTTTGGGTGCGGCGAAGAGTTGCGCCATCGCGTCAACCATCTCGAAAGGCTGCGGCGGATTCAAGAAGATACGGGCGGCTTCACAGCCTTCATTCCGTGGATGTTTGCCACGGAAAATACGGCGCTTGGGAAAAAAGTCCAGGAAGCCACGGCGGTCGATTATCTGAAAACGCTGGCGGTCAGCCGCCTGTATCTCGACAACATCGACCACATCCAGTCAAGCTGGCTCACCCCCGGAATCAAGGTCTGCCAGATCGGTTTGCAATTCGGCGCCGACGATGTCGGCAGCATTCTCATTGAAGAAAACGTTGTCTTTGCTGCCGGAGTGAAAAACAGAACCAACGAAGGCGAACTCCGCCGCATCATCTCCGACGCCGGCTTCATCCCCGCCCAGCGCGACACACTTTATCGCAGTTATGCTCTGAAGTAGTCCCGCGGCAAGGTCATCGACAGCAGAAAGCGAAGCCCTAGGGCTTGGGACGCACGTGAATCGAAACATCGACGACCATGCCGTCAGGCAGTTCGACATCTTCTAGCAGATAGAGCACTCCGCCGCGAAAACGGGCCTGGATCCGCCGAGGTTCGAGTTTGGAGTCGCTCGGTTCGGTTTTCTTTGCCGCGGGCGGGCTTGGCGCGCGACCCTCAGTTTCATCCAGCGCTTCGTTGGCCAGAGCGTCGGCTTCGCGGTTCTGCTCGCGATAGACGTGCTCGATCCGAAAGGAATCGAACGCTTGTGACATTTTCTTGGCGCGCTCGAAAAGCGGACGCAGGTCCTCGCTCTTCACTTTGTACTGCCCGCGCATCTGCTTCACCAAGAGTTCGGAATCGCTCTCGATGTGCAGTACCCGAATACTGTGCGATTGTGCGTAGTCCATCGCCGCAATCAGGCCATAATACTCGGCGACGTTGTTGGTCATACGGCCGATGTATTTCTTCAGCTTGGCAACGATTTCGCCGCGGCCATCGCGAATGACTACGCCGTAAGCAGCCGGTCCGGGATTGCCGCGAGAGCCGCCGTCAATGTTGGCGCGATGCGCCGCGGCAGCCGGCTTGGGCTCCGCGGGAGCATCGGCAAAGAGGCCTTTTCCACGGGGAGTTGGCGGGCGGCGCGGCATCAGGAATTTGTCGAGGCCGTGGAGGATGTGTTGGCGGAACCAACGGCCGGATTCGCGATCGGAATTGGTTCGAGAGTGTACAGGATCAGGCCGCAACTCTCACAACGGTAAACCTCTTCGTTGGTTTCCGTGCGCAACTCCTGAAGAATATGCGGCAGGACGCGCATGCCGCAACCGCGGCACTGCCCGTCGCGGGCTTCGGCCATGGCTGTGCCGTTGTGGCGCTTGGCAATGCGCGCGTAGAGTTCGCGTAAGTCTCCCGGCACCGGAGCTATGATTTTTTCACGCTCGGCGGTGACCGCTTCCAGCCTTTTCTTCTTCTCCGCCCCTTGCGCCTGAATCTCTTTTCGTTCCCCAGCGACAGCCTGCTCGGCTTCTTTCAGCCGCGCTTCCACGATCTTCACGCGGCGTTCTACTTCTTCCCCGGCCATCATCACTTCGAGCTGGCGGTCATCGGCCTTGGCAACTTCAGCTTCGGCGTTGGCGATTTCGTGCTGCAATGCTTTGAAGGCTTCGTTGGTTTTTACGGCGCCACTCTGATCGCGGTATTTACGCGCGCGATCTTTCCACTGCTGCCCGTCGAACTCAAACTTCTTGCGTTCCGCCACCACCCGGATGTGGGCTTCTTTAGCGGAGGTGACCTCAGCACGGGCGCTTCCAAGTTTAGCTTCCGCTTCGCGAATCCGTTTTGGAAATCCTTCCAGTTCCGCCCGCAGCATGGCGATTTGGTGGTCAACGCGTTGCAGCTCAATCAAGTGAGGAATAGCGGGATGCATGTAGAAGCAATTCTAGCACAGGCACGCGCCGGGCTTTGCGAGAACCGCGGCGGCGGATAGAATGCCTGCGTTTTGGCATGCCAGGGTTTTGGGAGTTGCTCGTTCTAAGGAGGAGTGAACATGCCGCACGTGCAAATTACCTGGGTGGAGGGGCGGACACCCGAGCAAAAACGGAAAATCGCGGAACGCGTCACGACCGCGCTGATCGAAGATGGTCAGGCCAAACGCGAGAATGTTCACGTGTCATTTCACGATGTTCCATCGACTAATTACGCCGAGGGCGGAGTACTCGTGGTGGATCAAAAACGCACGCCGTGACGGGGTAGCATGCAGCACGATCCTTTCCATATCCGGCGGTCGAAAAAGCTTCGCCTTGGCGCTGTGTCGGCGAGAAGTAGCTGACGAGAAGGGCCCCCCATGGCTAATCCCCTGGATAAGCAGCTGGAGCGCTGGGTTTCTGCCGGCGTTGTCGATGCCGCCACGGCCGCGCGTATTCGAACGCTCGAACAATCGCAAGGGTCGAGCGAACGCTTGCGCTGGCCTGTCCTGCTGGCGGTGGCGCTAGGTGGACTGCTGCTTTGTGCCGGCGTGCTGCTGTTTGTGGCCGCCCATTGGGACGAACTCTCCCCGGCCTGGCGATTCACCCTCGTCCTTGTCCTGGTGGCGGTGTTTCCCATTGCCGGAGCTATGACCGAGGAACGGTTTCCAGCGCTGTCAACGACGTTCTACACGATCGGAACGATTTGCGTTGGCGCGGGAATTTTTCTTACCGCCCAAGTCTTCCATCTGCAGGAGCACTGGCCGAGCGGGATGCTGATGTGGACCATCGGCGCGCTTGCGGCCTGGCTTCTTTTGGGGCATTGGACGCAGGCAGCGCTGCTGGCGCTGCTGGTGCCTGCCTGGCTGGCCGGGGAATGGGAAGTGCGCACCGTGGGTTTTGCCGTCAGCAACCGCTTGCTCACCGAAGGGCTGCTGCTGACCGCGATTGCCTACCTATGCGCAAGAACGAACGGAGAAGATTCTGCGGCGCGGCGAGCGCTCGCCTGGATTGGCGGCCTAGCAGTATTGCCACTCAGCGTGGTGGCGTTTGTCGAAGGGCGCGAATCCTGGGGGTGGGGCTGGCAGAATCGGCCGGGGATTTCGCCTCTGCTGCACGTCATCGGTTGGGCCATGGCGATCTGCGCACCGCTCGGGCTGGCATTTGTGCTGCGCAAGACTGCGGCATGGACAAACGCAATCGCGGCGGTCTGGGTGCTGGTGATTGGGACATTCGGCGTCACGCCTGGGGACACCATGGCAACCTGTCGATATTTGCGTGGAATTCGCTTGGGCCTTACTTTTGGGCCGGAGTCGGAGCGCTCGGCATGGTGGGCTGGGGATTGCTAGAGCGGCGGAGCGAGCGCATCAACCTGTGTGTCGCGGGGTTTGCTTTGACGGTGATCATTTTTTATTTCTCGGACGTCATGGATAAGCTGGGGCGTGCGGCGAGCCTGATTGGGCTTGGCGTCTTGTTCTTGTTCGGTGGATGGGCCCTGGAGCGAGCGCGGCGACAACTGGTCGCGCGTGTCGCGGGAGGAACACCATGAATCCGTCGCGGAAGGGGATCACCCTGGCGGTGCTGCAGTTGGCACTCGTCGCGAGCCTGGGAGCGAAATATGCGCTTGATCGCGTGCGCTTGCCGCGGGTTTGGGCGCAGACCGTGGCCTACGACCCCGATCTGCCGATTCGCGGCCGGTACTTAAGCGTGCGAGTGCGAGTCGATGCGCATCAAGTCTATGGCGGCGCGGAACCGCCAAAAGGCAGCCCGGTCAATTCCTGGAGCGACCAACGTGATGTCTGTTTGCGCGCAGAGGGCGGGCATTTGGTGGCATATACCGCGACACAGCCAACGGGCCTGCGCGTGACGAATTGGAGAACGCGCACCGGAGACCTCGCCGTGGCGCTCTCTGAGCCGGTAGCTTTCTTTTTGCCGGAGCACGCTATCGATCCGTCCCGGCGCCAGCCGGGTGAAGAATTATGGATCGAGGTAACGGTACCGGAAAAGGGCCCCCCGCGGCCGATCCGGCTGGCGGTGAAGCACGGAGACACGTTTACGCCACTCGAAATCAAATGAAATCCGGACCGGCCTTCGCGGGAAACCGCGTTTTTCTGTTCAACGCCGGCTGGATTCCTTGCCGCTAGTCGTCTAGGAGTGCGCCTCGCGGCGGATGAAAGACCAATCGAGAAAATATCCAATGCCGACAGCAAGAGGAATGATGCCCAACGCGGCAGCCGTCCAGATGTCACGATCCGCTTGGATGCCCGCAATCAAGCCAAAAGCAGCCATGTAGCCGAGCGCGCCGCTGACGAGCAGGATGCCCGCTCGGCGGGAGCGCGCCGCCTGATTCAATTCCGGCTCCAGCGGAATGTCGACCCCGCGGGCAATCGCGGCGAGCCGCTCTTCGCTGCGCAGCTTGCGCACCCGGTAATAGGTATACAGCGCGCCGAGAGGGACTCCCATCCCCAGTATCACGGCCACTAATCCAATCAATTCTCCGCCCATGATGTGCTCCTTCTTTCTTTGAGGCGCCGGCAAGGCGCGTTTTATTGGGAGAACCGCTTTCAAGAAGAAGTACGCGGAGCAGCTGGGAAAAGTTCCCGGAACTTAGGAGCAACTCTCTCTCTCCGGGAGCCCCCCGCTCGCGGGAAATAGCCTTTCCTCGCTGAAGCATCACTCGATTTCGTGGACTTGCATGGCGCTGTCGATGGCGAGATTGGGATAGCGAATGGGGGAGCCGGCCGGCGCAGGCAGATGCCGTGCCGCAGCGGTGAATTCACCGCCCGAGCACTCCAGAATGTAGGAATAACCGTCGCGCTCGGTGCGCGTCATGGAAAGAGAATTGGAGGAGATGAGTTCGTCGAGAGAGGCGCAATGGCCGTTGGTGGCAATGTAGCCGCGTTCCGCCTGGGCGATCTGCAGGAGGTCGCTTCGAACGCCGGTCAGGCTGATGGCCTGCGTCGGAGCGGTACCTTCGTCCGTGGTCGGCATTTTCTTCAAATAGAAGTAATACACGACAAAGAGAAGCGCGGCACCGATCAAAACGCCAACAAGAGAGCGCATAGTAGAATTGTGGCCTTACCCGTTGCCCACCGCAACAGAAGCGCGCAACGAGGTGTGCAGGAAACAACCTCTCCATTTTCGCACTTGTCTCTCAGCCGCACGAATTCTCCCTCCAGTGTAACGCTCCCCCTTCGGACAGGCTGTGGCGCCGTTCATCTTCGCGGTTGAGCGGTGCCGGCGGCGTGTGCCCACAAAAGCATGTAGAGAGTGGGCAAAGAGGTCCGCGTTTGCCGTTGACAGGCCAGGCGCGCTCCAGTAACTACGATAGATACAGGCTCACTAGCGTCCCAACGTTGTCGTTGCAAACGATTGGACGTCCTTGCTTGGCAAGACCTTTTCGCATGGTCAACCCCGTATCGATTTCCATGGGTTGGTGAAGGCCGCTGCTAATGGGATCAATCCCTGGCGAGAGAAAACGTCCACTTTGTTCGAACGTTGGGACACTACTCGTACAGGTTATAAAATCAGGAGAGTCCTCGATGAAGATGAAGTCCCGGTTTGCCTTCGGGCTGGCCTTACTGCTTTCGTTGCTAGTGGCGATCCCAACGGAGGTTGCGGCCGCGCCCCAGTCGGCGGTACAGCGCGCCGGTGAAGTCTCCCGCGTGATTCCGGCTGTGAATATCGCTCGCAGCGGGAAAACCATCACCGCGTCTGCGAAGACCTCCGTCGATTGGCTGGACCTCGTAAGTACCCAGGTGAATGCGCGCGCGCGCATCGCGCTGGACGACGGTTCGGTGTTGAGTGTGGGCTCGGAATCGTCCATGAAGGTTGTCAAACACGACGCCGCAGCGCAGCAGACCGAGCTGGAGTTGACCTACGGGAAGCTGCGGACGCAGGCGCAAAAGATAGCCAAGCCGGACGGGAAATTCGAGGTGCGCACACCGGCAGGCGTCGCCGGCGTGGTGGGAACTGATTTTTTTGTGGAATATGTGGACAACACGATGAAAGTGATCGCTTTTGAGGGACTGGTAAAAGTCTGCAACCTGTCCGGCGTTTGCGTGCTTGTCAAGGCCGGGCAGATGACCAGCGTGCGCAGCGGGGACAACTCCGGGCCGCTGCCGCCGCAGCCGGCGACCCTTGACCTGCTGGTAGCTTCCAGCAAGGACACGGATCCTGGAGCCCCGTCGGGCATGCCTGGTGTGGGGCCGCACCTTGGTGTTTGGGGGACGGTTGGAATTGTTGCCGGAGCTGTCGGAGTCGGTTTGGGTGTGGGGTTGACGCGTGGTGGAGGGGGAACCCGGGTAGTAGGAAAAGGCGGCTGCCAGAACAATCCAGCGGCCTGCTGATATTTAGCGCATCAAGCAGAATTGCGCTTCTAAGGCCCCGGCGGATCGCACTAGCCGGGGCCTTTGGTCTTTCGGCACCGCGGCGGCACCTGGCCCGCCTGGCATGCAACGCACCGAGGCAAGAAGCCGTCCAACAAGGGTTACCCGAACGGCGATGACGCGCCCGGGGCTTGGTACGTCCGCACTCGGTGGCGTACACTGAGTGTTTCGCGGTGCCGTCAAATTGTAAGTGAGGGCTCTTTTGACCAATTCGAATCGTAGTCACTTCGTTGCCATCTTCTGCGGGGTGATTTTACTCGCAACCCTGACCCTTCTGACGGTCGAAGCGGCACACGCTGGGCCGCCTGATGCGCAGGCCAAGCGCTCCCCGCTGCTCGCGGCACTACAAGCAGAGCTGGAGCGCTCCATGAATACGTTGAGCGCGCTGGACCCTCCGGCCTACTACATGGGCTATACCATCACGGAGACGCAGCGCGCGGATGTGTCCGGTTCAAACGGGGCACTGCTCAACAGCAACGAAGCGCGAAACCGATGGCTGGAGGTTTCGGTGCGCACGGGGAAGTACGAGCTGGACAATTCGCACAAGGTTGGTGAGCGGCAGATGGCCAGCGGCGGGCCGGGCGCGCCTGTGCCCATCGACGACGACGCCGAAGTTCTGCGCCGCGCGATTTGGCTGGAGACCGACAGGCAGTACCGGGCCGCGTCCGAAGCGCTGATCAAGATCAAGACGGGCAAGGAAGTAAAAGTGGAAACGGCGGAAGGTCGCGCACCGGATTTCTCGCGAGAAGAGGCGCACACCTTTATCGGGCCGCAGGTTTCCATCGCCGTGGACCGCCAGCCGTGGGAGGAACGAGTCCGCGCTTATACCAAGGCCTTTCGGGAATCGCCGGCAATCATCAATTCCATCGTCACGTTCTCGGCGCAAGCACAAAACGCCTATCAGGTGACTAGCGAAGGGACGCAGCTGCAATTCGGGCAAATTCGCTACCGGCTGGAGTTGTTCGTCCAAGGCAAGGCGCCGGACGGCATGGACATCGACCGCTACTACAATTTCGATTGGGTCGACGCCAAGGACGCACCGGACGACCGGGCGGTCCATGCGGCAGAAGCGACGATGCGCAAGGAATTGGAAGGGCTGGTGGCCGCCCCCATCAACGATCCGACCGTTGGGCCGGCCCTGCTGACGGGACGCGCCGCAGCGGTGTTTTTCCACGAAGTCTTCGGCCATCGCGCCGAAGGTCATCGCCAAAAGGACGTAACCGAAGGACAAACGTTTTCGAAAAAGGTGGGCGAGCAAATCTTGCCGGCTTTTCTGAGCATCACCGACGACACCACCATGAAAAAGCTCGGAAAGCAGGACCTACTGGGCTACTACCAGTTCGATGATGAAGGTGTGCCGGCGCAGCGCGTGCCGCTGGTGGATCACGGAGTGCTTAAGAATTTCGAAATGTCGCGGTCTCCGCTGGTCGGGTTTCCCCGTTCGAACGGGCACGGCCGGCGGCAGCTCGGCGCAACGCCGGTTTCACGGCAGGGCAACCTGATTGTGCAAAGCAGCAAGACGGTCACCAACGCTCAGCTGCGCGTCAAGCTGATTGAATTGATCAAGGCGCAAGGCAAGCCCTTTGGGTTGCTGATCGATGACATTGCCGGCGGATTTACGTTCACGGGGCGCGGGCAGCCGCAGGCGTTCCAGGTGCTGCCCCTGGTGGTCTACAAGGTTTATCCCGACGGGCGGCCTGACGAATTGGTGCGGGGAGTGGATATTGTTGGCACGCCGCTCGCGGCGCTGACCAAGATTGTCGCGACCGGCGATACACCGGAAGTTTTTAACGGCTACTGTGGTGCGGAATCGGGATCAGTTCCCGTTGCCGCCGCGTCGCCCGCGATTTTGACTTCGGAATTGGAAGTGCAGAAAAAAGAGAGTTCCACGGACCGACCGCCCATCCTGCCGCCGCCCGCGCACGATGTAATCAAGACCGGAGGCCTGCAGTGAAGCACGCCGAGAGAATGGCAGGACTGATTCTGCTCCTGATGGCGATGGAGTCCGGAGCGGCCGCGGGGGCCCAGGTTCCGCAGGATAACGACCACACGCTGCAGGCCATGCGCGATGAGATGGCACGCGCCAAGACTCGCCTGGAATTGAAAATTCCGAACATCGACCAGCCGGTGCGGCCGTACTATGTCGAATATCGATTGGTCGATCTTGAGGTGCGCGAAGTTGTCGCCGAATTCGGCACATTGCTCTCCAGTACGCATACCCGGAACCGCTACATGGATGTGGAAGCGCGTGTCGGCGGCTACAAGCTGGATAGCTCGAATTTTGTTAGCGACGACGGCTTCCGCGGCTTTATCGGACCGACCGGCTCGGTGGGCATCGACCGCGATTACGATTCGCTGCGACAGGACCTGTGGATCGCCACCGATCAGGCCTTCAAGGAGGCGGTGGAGACCTATTCGCGAAAGCAAGCGTATCTAAGCAGCCTGGCGCGGCAATCGGACATCGACGATTTCTCGAAAGCCGAGCCCGAGCAACTCATTGAACCGCTGGAGACGCCGGATTGGACCGGCCGCAACTGGGACCAGGAAGCGCGCGACACTTCGTCCGCGCTGCGGGCGTTTTCCGAGATTCACGAATCGCGCGTGACCTATTACCTGGTCTACGGGACGGAATATCTGCTGACCAGCGAAGGAACGGAAATCCGCCAGAATCGCCGGTTCGCTGCGATCGAAGCAGGAATGAGCGCTTTGGCCGACGATGGCGTGCCGCTCAACCATTTTTATGCCACGTACGCGACGCGCCCGGCGGACTTGCCGAGCGTCGAAACGGTGCGCAAAGGATTGAATGTTGCCTGTACCGAACTCATGGCACTGCGGGTCGCGCCTCCCGCGCAGGACTATACTGGCCCGGTCCTTTTCGAGGCGCGCGCGGCGGCGGCCATGCTGGCCCAGGTGCTTGGACCAGCGGTCAACGGCGCGCGGCCTCCGATTTCGTTCAGCCCGGTGATGGAACAAATGCTCAGCGGACTGGGGGGAAAGAGCGACTGGGTGTCGCGGCTAGGCGCGCGCGTTTTGCCGTCCGGCGCTTCGGTGGTGGATGATCCAAGCGCAAAGGATTTCAGCGGCATGTCTCTGATTGGTGGCTACGCCGTGGACAATGAGGGCGTGCGCGCTCAGAAAGTCACGCTGGTGGAAAATGGCAACCTGAAGGCCGAGCTGATGTCCCGCCGGCCCGGGCCGGACGCCGATAAGTCCAACGGACACGGTCGCGCTGCGTTTTTGAACGACGCCAAGCCCACGATGAGCAATCTGTTCTTTTCTTCGGCGGAAACTCTTTCCGCGGCAGAGTTGAAGAAGAAATTTCTGGACACCTGTCGCGCGGAAAAGCTGGCCTTTTGCCTGGTCGTACGCGAGATGGACAACCCCGCCCTGAGCCTGTTGCACCAGGAAGATTTCACCGACCTGCTGGCCAGCTACGGCGGCGGCGCCGGGACGGGCGATCGCCTGCCCCTGGTCGTTTACCGCGTGTACCCGGAAACCGGCCGGGAAGAGTTGATCCGTGGCTCGCGCATCATCGGATTGAACTCGCGCGCGTTGCGGAACCTCTCCGGAATCGGCAACGATAGTTTCGTTTACAACTACATGCAGAGCCAGATCAACGGATTTGCCGGCACGGCGCTAGGTGCCTTTGGTTCGGCAACCAGCGGCTTACCGGCCTCGCTGGTAGCGCCTGCGCTGCTGTTCGAGGAACTCGAAGTGCGCGGGGCACGCGGAGAAGCCAAGCGGCTGCCGCTCTTGCCTCCGCCGCCGATGAGCGCCACGAAGTGAGTTCTTTTCAGAAACCGCGGTTATGAATGAATTTACACGCCGCGGACTTATCTTCGGGATGGCCACCGCGGCAGCGTACGGCTTGCTGGTGGGCGTGGAACGTGTTTGCCTTTCGGCTTTCGCGGATAGCGCCGACCCGCAAGACGATCCGGGCCCGGTCAAGATCGTGAAATTCGCAGACGATGGCGAGAGGCTGGGAATTTATACCCTGGCGAAAGTGCGGAAGAGCAAGTCCGAATGGAAGAAGCGGCTCACTCCGCTCGAATACGAGTAACGCGGCGGGCGGCGACGGAATTCGCCTTTTCCGGTGCGCTCTACGATGAGCACGCGCCGGGACTCTACCGCTGCGTTGATTGCGGCAACGCGCTTTTCGATTCAAGGACGAAATTCGACTCCGGCACAGGCTGGCCGAGCTTTTGGGAAGCAATCGCCACCGCAAATGTGTGTGAGAAAAAAGACTTCCGCGCGGGCGTGCTGCGAACGGAAGTCAAATGCACCTTGTGCGACGCGCATTTGGGACATCTCTTCACCGACGGACCCCAGCCGACCGGGCTGCGCTACTGCCTGAACTCCGTGGCGCTGCGATTCATCCCCAGGCCAGCCAACGCATCAGAAAAACCCTGACGAACCCCGGGGACAGGTGGCTCCGCCCGAAGTTTTTCACTGCTTCACATCCGCAAGCAGATCTTCATAGTCGTTGATGGAGACGCGGTCGACTTTTCCTGCCAAGGTAATGTCAACCGGTTCGCTGGAATGCGTTACGCCGAGCGTTCCCAAGCGGACCGTTTTGTCACCCATGTGTGCATACAGCGGCACCGCGTCCTTCCACGTATCCGGCACGCCAGAGCGAGTCAGTTCTCCCTTGACGTGGGTCTTGCCGTCGGGAGTAGCCTCGACCGAAGCGTGGAAGCTGTACTGCGGGATCCCCGTGCCATATACATATTGGTTGAAGAACCAGTCCATCTTGTGGTTGCCGTCCAGATCCATGCCGCGGGTCATGTGCTTTTCGACGATGGCTTTGAAGTCTTCGGTGGAGGCCGCCTGGTTATCGAACGTCTTGCAGTAGTCCTGCATCATGTCCTTGAAGAGATGCTCGGGATCGGGGTTGCGCGGATCCACAAGCTGCAAATGAAGCATGTGCAACACATAGGCGCCCTTCGAGTATTCAAGTCCTGATACGATCCGGGCCCGGTTGCGGAAGAAGTGATCCGCCCGCCCATCCAAATAGGCCCGAGCGATTCAATCACGTGGCCATGGAGGTCTTTGTTGTGAAGTAGTTCTTTCTCTTTGCGCCAGCGTGCCAGGGCTTCCTTCATGTTTTGACCATACTGCACGTAAAGAATCCCAGAGAAGTCGGCAAAACCCTCCGAAAGCCACTGATCGTGATAGCTTTTCCACCCCACACGGTGGCCCCACCACTGGTGGGAGCTTTCGTGGGCTCGGAAAAAATCGGTGAGTTGAACGCCGTCGGGAAGACCAATCTCGTGGCGCTGAGTCGCATCCAAACAAGAACCCGACCACAAGTAAATCAGGCCAGGCCAACCCTGACCGTAAGAATAGCTGATCGGCAGGCTGGTGACCGCGAGATGCTTGTAAGGATAAGGACCGAAATAGAGAGAAAACAAGCGGATCGTGTTGGCCATCTCCTGACCCATGGTCTTGGCCATGGCCGAGGGTGTGAGATTGCCGACCGCGCCTTGAACGGTCCCGGCTT
Organism: Acidobacteriota bacterium; assembly: GCA_003225295.1. Taxonomy (GTDB): domain Bacteria; phylum Acidobacteriota; class Terriglobia; order Acidiferrales; family UBA7541; genus Acidiferrum. The sequence goes on from QHYZ01000046.1 coordinate 128,855, forward strand.
CGAAAACCGCTGCACCTGAGCCATTAAGTCGTCGGGCTCTCTGTTGGCGTAAATATCCACGGCGACTTCGCCGGCCTTGTCGTTAGCGATCTTATAGTCGCCGTAGCCGAAGCCAGCGACGGCGAGTGGTATCTCACTCTTCCAAGTGGTGACGCGTGTGTTTCCGTCCACGGTTTCGCTGGTTTTTTCACCCGTGGCAACCAACACGGCATTCTTCGGACTGTGAAACTTCAGATCAAAGTCGGCGCGCGCCGAGAAGCTGTTGGGGCGCTCGGGATACCAGCCGGAGGTCTCACAAAAGTAATTACCGTTGCCGGCCTTGCGAATGGCACGTTTGCCCGCGTAGCGAAATTCAAGCGACTGTGGCTCGCCGAGTTGGAGGGGTTGAGCGAGTCCTACGGCAACATAGTTGCCGTAGGACTGGAAGCGGTCTTTGTTTTCGCGAGACTGATAAAAACTCAGCGCGTTTCCCTGCGAGTTTTTGATTGAATCAAGTCTGAGGTTGGAGTCCAGATCGAAGATAAGCACGCTCTGGCCAGCGAGACGAGGATCGATATCCACCCGCGTGGTGGCGTTCAGCTCGGTGCCCGAAGTAACTTGGGCGTCAATGTGATAGCCGCGGATAGAGAAATCTTCTTTGGCCCGCGGATCCTTCCAAACCTCGGCGCTCGTCTTGGCGCCCGCGGGAAAACTCATCCACACGTCAAAGAGTTTGACAGGCCCAACGTCCACCCAGCGGCCCACACCAATCTCTTCGGGGTCCAGGGCGTCCTCATGAAATTCCACCCAGTCCTTCCCCGCAACCTTCAAATCCGCGAGAAAGTAAGCGGTTCGAACGCGGTCCGCCGACAAAACTCCCTGCCACAGGCGCGGCACGGCGGACTCGCCAAGATCTTCGCGATCCTTCTGGCGCTTGGCGTAGAAATCGTCATTCGTGGCGCCCGCAGTTTGCCACTTCACCTGCTTAGCGACGTCTTCCGCCAAATCATCCGTAAAACTGAAGGTGGCATCGGTGAACGACATGTCCAGCATGTCTTGCTTCTCGAACAGCTTCAGTTGCTGCGCCTCGATGGGGTTCGGCGGCTCTACCTGGACTCTCCCTTTCCCATGAAATGCGGCTCCGAAAGTCACGCCGTTCGCCGGCTGGGCAAATTGAATCGTGCCGTCGAGTAGCGTGATGTGCAGGCGATCCCGGACGATCTCGACGCTCTCGGTATGGGCGGACTTTGCGGGATCCATCACTGGAGTGGACAGGGCATTCCATACCCTGGCCGCAGGCGAGGAAGCGGGAGCCTGCGCATATTCGCAAGTCGCAAAAAGGGATAGAAGAACGATCGAGAGGAAAGCTCGGCGGATCATAAGGAGGTCTCCCGGTGCCTGCGAGAAAGTACCGTCTGTAGGCTTCGGAGGCAAGTACCGCGCGATGAAACTCCAGACTTGAGGCCGCCATAGCCGGCGGAGCAAGGGCCGCGCGTTCGGGAGAATGGAGGGAATTGAGGTAGTCTAGGCGGACCATGCTGGCGATCAACCAGGCCGAGGAAGGTCGGGAAAAGAAGCGGGCCGCGCTCCTGAGCGTAGGCTCCGCTCTGCTGTTAGTCTCCCTCAAGACGTTTTTGGTCGTCCGGACGGGAAGCTTGGGTGTCCTTTCCGAAGCATTGCATTCCGGTCTCGACTTGCTTGCCGCGATCATCACATTTCTCTCCGTGCGCATGTCCGACCAGCCGGCGGATGAGCGGCATCCCTACGGGCACGGAAAGTTTGAGAACTTCTCCGCCTTCGTCGAGACCGGGCTTCTCGCGCTCACGGCTCTGTACATCGTTTATGAGGCGTTTCACCGGCTGTTCTTCCGCAGCGTGCACATCCAGCCGAGCATGACCGCGATCCTGGTGCTGCTGGTGGCTTTGTCGATCGATGTAACGCGGGCGCGGGCGCTGGTACGTGTGGCTCAAAAATATTCCAGCGACGCCCTGGAGGCCGACGCGCTGCATTTTTCGACCGATGTATGGAGCACCGTTGTGGTGATCGTCGGCATCGGGCTGGTCTGGGCCGGTGAAACGTGGAATTTGCCCTGGCTGATCTACGCCGATGCCTTGGCGGGGCTGACCGTGGCGGCGGTCGTCTTATGGGTGGGCGCACAGCTCGGCAGACGCACGCTGGATGCCTTGTTGGACGCGGCACCGCAAGGTTTGCAGCAGGAAATCGCCAAGGCCGTGGCGCACATGGATGGGGTGCTGGATGTCGATCGCGTGCGCGTGCGCCGCGCCGGCAATCGCCACTTTGTCGACGCGACCGTGAGTGTGGCGCGGACGGCGAGCCTCGAACAGGTCCACGCTCTAAGCGACGCCATCGAGAAACGCATCGGCGAGATCGTTCCCGCAGACGTGATGGTGCACGCCGAACCTCGCGCACCTCAAGGCGAGCACTTATTCGAAGCGATTCGCGCGGCGGCCCAGAGCCTGGGCTTCGCGATTCATGACTTGACCGCCGTCCAGCAGGAAGGGCGACTCTTCATTGAGTTGCACCTGGAGGTTGATGAGAATTTGAGCCTCGGCGAAGCGCATCGCCAATCCACCGAGCTGGAAGAGAAAATTCGCGAGCTGCGCGACGGCCAGGTGGAAGTCAATATCCACATCGAGCCGCTGGGCCGGCACATTGCCACGCCGGACACGGGTGTTGGCGAGTTGAAGCAGCTTTCGCGGGCCATCGAGGAGTTTCTGAACAAGCTGACGCTGGAATTCGACGAACTGGTGAATTGCCACGACGCACGCGCGCGCCAGGTGGAACACCACCTTCTAGTTTCGTGCCACTGCACGATGAAGAGCGACCTACCCATCACGCAAATTCATGATGTGACCGCGGTGTTGGAAGACCGAGTGAAGGAAAAGTTTCCGCAAATCTATCGCGTCACAATTCACCCCGAACCATTCGAGGAAAAGTAGCAGCACAGGTTAGAGCCTGTGCTACCGCACCTCGGAACGGCGAGTCAAGACCTGCGCGCCCAGCGCGATCAGCGCTGGAAAACAAACCAGAACATAGCGTGGCTCGGGCGTTTCCAGGGTAGTCAGGAAGGCCGTGCGAAGTGCCATGAATAGCCCGAGGAAGGCCACCACCGGCCGGGCCGCCGGATTCGAGCGCCAAAGCCGCAGGGCGCCCCACACGCCTAGCCCCACATAAAACAAATTCAGCACAAAAAAAAGGATGGTGACTTGCTGATCGACGGGGTCATCCTCGCGCATTTGCGCCAGGGGAAAAACGTGTCCGGAAACCGGCAGCAATTCAATGCGCGGGGTAAACCAGATGGTGACGGCACGCGCCGCGGGCAACCACAGATACGTCCGCCAGGGATGGCGCGCCACGCGTTGGCGCGCCAGTTGAGCAAAGGCGACGTCTTCGTCCGGCGTCAGCGTCAGATCATTGTTGTACTGCTCGAGAATCATGGCCACGTGCTGTTTTTCCTCCGGCGTGTCAAAGGCGCGCGTGGGGATGTCCTCCACGGAGATGGCTTCTTCATTCAGCTTCCAGGGCATCAAATAGCAATCGCGGACACGGTAGAGCCAGGTCTTTTCCCAGGCCATGAAGCCGTTGGGAACCAGTTCCCCGGGCAGATTTGAGTTCTTAGGAGCGAGGAATTGCGGTTCGCCCAAGGTCATCCAGTTGCGCAACGCCCAGGGAGAGAGCACCAGGAAACCACCAAGCGCCATTGCCAGGCCAGTCGAGAGCCAACGCCGGAAACTCCGGAGAAAGAAGAGTCCACCAAACACCATGGCCGCGGCGAAGAGCAAGATCGGTGTTTCCGGGCGAAATAGCGTCCCCACGCCGGCAGTCAATCCGCCTACCAGGGCGGTGTATTCCACGCTCCTCGGTCGGGGCAGATGCGACTCGGTGACGAGAAAGTCAGGCTTCTTGACTCGCCGGAGAGCGAGCACAAGAGGGCAACAGGCCAGCCCCGTCCACCAAGAAGCAAAGACTTCGGTCAGCGGCACTGCCGTATAGTTGGCGGTGAAGGGACACAAAGCGGCGAGCCAGAGCGCCATGGAATAGGCACGTTTGTTCGGCGCGGAGTCTAGGGAGGTCGACGCCAAGAGTGCCGCCAGCCTGGCGATTACTAGGCAGGAAAGAAGATCCACGCCGATCTGCGCCAGCAGCACGCCCGTGCGCGCGTCCGCGCCGGTGCGTCCCGTCAGAAGATAGATGATAACTAGAAACGCCGGATAACCCGGCATGCGCAGATCAACCGGGGTGATCTGGCCGCCGACGGTCATCGCGTAGACGTGGTGTTTCAACCAGTTTGTGGCGATCTGCTCGTAAAGAACCGTGTCGCCGGAGTTGGCGGGAAACTTCAGCACGAAAAACAGCCGCAGGCAGAGGCCCGCAGTTAAGGCGGCCAGGGGATTCGAGAAAACTCGCTTCATCAATGCCACGCATCTTACAATAGAGCAGACGGAATCGCGCAGACGGACTGGAGCCCCAGCCTGATCTATCTTTGCCTGCCGGGCCGCCGGGTTGAAAGGTGAAATGAAGGAACGCGGTCCCATATTCTATGACGCGGAACGTGTACGCTGGCGCCGCACCCGCCGCGTAATGGAAGTTACCGGCGTCCTGCTAACCCTCTTGCTCGCCTATTTTTTCGTGACTATCGCCGTCAGCGTGGAATTGCCCGCGGGACTGCTGCCGGACACAAAACCCAAATATCAGGCGCTCAAGTCCAAGAAGAAACCAGGGCCCACGCGGGAAGGCCGGCATCGCCGCGTGGCCAACATCGGAACTTTGCCGGCGAGTTACGATCCGTTGCGCGCGGCGTTTTTTGTGAGCTGGGATCCCAACAGTCTCGCGTCGCTGAAAAAACACTACAAGGACATTGACCTTCTGATTCCCGAGCAACTGCACGCTGTCTCCGCGGATGGCGCGCTGACGGTCGTGGATTATGAGCACGGGCAGAATACCGTCAAGGCGTCGCCCGCAGAAGCCATCACCCTGCTGAAGGACGACAAGCTCCACCAGTGGATGAAATCGTTCAATCCCCCGATCGAGCTCCCCATGATGGGTCTGGTGAACAATTACGACGGCGTGGAGTGGCGCATCAAGGAAATGGCGCAAATGCTTGCGAGCCCCACTGCGCGGCAGAGACTGGTGCGGGACGTTGCTGAATACGCAGCAGAGTCGCACGAGGCAGGCATCGTCGTCGATCTTGAAGAGGTTCCCGATGCCAGCCAAGCGCACCTCCGCGCACTCATCGGCGCGTTGGCGCCCGCGCTCCACTCCAAGGGCTTGAAATTAATGATCGCCTTGCCCGCGCGCGACGACTCTTACGACTACGAATATTTTGGCAAGAAGTGCGACGCCATCGTGCTGATGAATTACGACCAGCACTGGCCGTATTCCCAGCCGGGCCCCATCGCGGCACAGGACTGGTTCGTGGAAAACCTGCGCCAAGTGCGTGAAGTCGTTCCCGCGCAAAAGATCGTCGTGGGGATTGCCAGCTATGCCTACGACTGGGCTGCCGCGCCGAAAAAAGAGTACGGGGCCGCGGAGGAGTGGAGCATCCAGGAAGCTTTGCTGCACGCCGAAGAATCGGATGCCGACGTCGAATTCGACGGCGATTCTCTAAATCCTCACTACTCGTATTTCGACGAGCACAACCGCGTGCATCAGGTGTGGTTGCTCGACGCCGTAACCGCCTACAACGAATTGCGCGCGAGCGAAAGGCTCGGAGTTCAAGGCACAGCGCTGTGGCGGCTGGGGTCAGCCGATACTTCGCTCTGGCCGATCTGGGACGCGCTACGGGCCGATGATGGGGCTCGCCAAAAACTCGCCGATCTGCCGCCCGGTCCCGATCTAATCCTCGAAGGCGACGGCGACATCTGGCATATCACGGACACCCCCAAGCACGGCAAGCGCTCGTTCCAATATGACCCCGCCAGCGATCTATTCACCGATGAGTCGTACGACGCGATTCCGCTCTCCTATAACATCGATCGCCTGGGCTGGGCGACCAAGAAGATTGCCATCTCCTTCGATGACGGCCCCGATTCACGCTGGACCCCTAAGATCCTGGACATACTGGAAGAAAAGAAAGCACCAGGCGTGTTCTTTGTCATCGGCGACGAGGCGAATAAAAGGCCGGATATCCTAAGACGCGAATTCGCCGAGGGTCACGAAATCGGGAATCACACTTTTACGCATCCGAAGTTCGACGAGATTTCACACACGCAAATCCGCTGGGAATTGAATCTGACACAGCGTCTGATTGAAAGCACCCTCGGCGTCAAGACCATTCTCTTCCGTCCCCCCTACGGCATCGATCATCAGCCCGAGTATGCAGAGGAAGTGGCGCAGCTTCCCCTGGCTCAGGAGATGGGTTACTTGATTGTGGGCCAGCGCATCGACCCCGACGATTGGAGCCTGCGCGGTGGCAAGCCCATCCCTGCAAAGGACATTGTCGACAGCGTTCTGAAGCAAGCAGATAAAGGAAACATCATACTGCTGCATGATGGTGGCGGCGATCGTACCCAGACGGTGATCGCTCTTCCGCAGATCATCGACGCGTTGCGTGCACGTGGATACCAGCTTGTTTCCGTTTCGGACCTGATTGGAAAAACGCGCGCCGAAGTGATGCTGACGCTCTCCCCCGAAGAGCGCTTCGAGGCACGCGCCGACGGATTTATCTTCACATTGTACCAGTGGCTTCGTTTCCTCATTGGCACGATCTTCATTCTCGGCATCGTGCTAGTGAGCGGGCGCGCCGTGATCATCGGCCTGCTCGCGCTGATCGAGAAACTGCGGCCGGACCATTCCGTGATGCCTGATCCTCCGCCGAGCGTAACCGTACTGATCCCGGCGCACAACGAAGAGCGCGTCATCGTGCAGACCATCACCTCGGTCCTGCTCGCGGATCTCCAGGACTTGCAGATCATCGTTGTGGACGATGGCTCCACGGACAAAACGGGCGAGTTGCTGGATACGAACTTTTCGCTTGAGCCGCGCGTCCGCATCATTCATCAGGTGAATCGCGGAAAAGCGGCGGCCCTGAATCAAGCCATGTCCCTGGCGGATACCGAAATCGTGGTAACCATCGACGCGGACACAGAAATTGAGTCGGATGCTCTCGACAAGCTAATTCGTCACTTTTCGGATCCCCAGGTTGGCGCGGTCGCCGGCAACGTGAAGGTCGGCAACCGCTCGCGCTGGCTCACGCGCTGGCAAGCGCTTGAGTACATCACCAGCCAGAACATGGAGAAGCGCGCGTTTGACCTCTTGAATTGCATTACCGTGGTGCCCGGAGCGCTTGGTGCATGGCGCAAAAAAGCCATTGAAGCCGCGGGCGGCATCACCGCGGACACCGTCGCCGAAGACGCCGATCTGACCATTGCCATCCGCCGCCTCGGTTGGCGCGTCACCTACGACGAAGAGGCCATCGCCTGGACGGAAGCTCCGGAAACAGCCGGGCAGCTCATCCGCCAGCGTTTCCGCTGGACCTTCGGCACGTTGCAATCCTTCTGGAAGCACGGGGACACGCTGCTCCGGCCAAAATACGGAACGCTCGGCTGGATCGCGCTGCCGAATATCTTTGTATTTCAGCTGGTGTTGCCGCTGATTTCGCCGATCATCGACCTCATGTTCTTTGGCTCGCTGCTGCTGTGGGTCCTGGCACAGTTCCGTGTCACCCGGCTGCCGCAACTGTGGACCACCTCGGATGTGGAAAAATCGGTCCTCTTCTTCCTGGGCTTTTTGCTCATCGACATACTCACGTGCATGGTGGCCTTCGCCTTGGAACACAAAGAAGACTGGACGCTGCTAATCCCCGTGTTGTTGCAGCGCTTCTACTACCGCCAGTTGATGTACGTGGTGCTGTTCCGCTCCGTGAAGGAAGCTGTGAGCGGCCGTCCCGTGGGTTGGCGCGGCGTTGAGTCGGAAGCTCCGCCACAAGCACCCAAAACCCGGCCAAAACCCGCCCCGGCTGAGGGAAACTGAGTTTGCTCACGCCCCGGGATGCCGGGCGTCTGATTTGTTGGGTGCCGCACGCTTGTCCTCAAACGTCACACGCCGGAACTTCCTGAAGACTTCCGCCACGGCCGGCGCCGGCCTGCTCTTGCCCTTCCATATTGCGGGGCATGCTGGCAATTCCAAAAACTCAGGTCCCTTGGCAACTGCTCCGTTTTCTCCCAACGCCTGGCTGGAGCTTTCCCCGGACGGCGATATAAAAATCTGGTGCGGCAAATCCGAGCTGGGACAAGGCGTTCGCACGGCACTCCCGATGATCGTGGCCGAGGAACTTTCCTGCGATTGGCGCCGCGTACGGGTCGCGCAGGCCGATCTGGAGCCGAAGTACGGTGAACAGCTCACGGGTGGAAGCCTGAGCGTTCGGACTTCCTATCAAAGCCTACGCAAGGCCGGCGCTGCCGCCCGCGAAATGCTGATCTCCGCAGCGGCCGCTGAATGGAACGTGTCCCGCTCCGAATGTCGCGCGGAATCCAGCTTCGTCACCCACGCACCCACTCAGCGCAAGCTGGGCTTTGAACACCTCCTCGCCGCGGCTTCTGTTCTTCAGCCTCCAGCCGATCCGCCGTTGAAGAATTCTTCGGACTTTACGCTCATCGGCAAGCCCACACGCCGCACCGACTCACTCGCCAAAGCAACCGGCGCCGCTAAGTTCGGTCTGGACACGCGGCTTCCGGGAATGCTCATCGCCTCCATGGAACGCAGCCCCGTTTACGGCGGCACGCCGCTCGGTTTCAACGCCGACGAGGTGAAATCCGCTCCGTACGTCCGCGCTGTTCTTGAAGTGAAGTCTGCTCATCTCACCCATCAATTCGGCGATACCTCCGGTCCCGGCAGCCGCAACTACTCCTGTGCGGGCGTCGCCGTGGTCGCTGATTCCACCTGGGCCGCCATCGAAGCCCGCAAGCTTCTCAAGGTCGAATGGCACGAACCTCCTTCGGCCTCCGAAACTTCCGCCCGCCTCAGCGAAAAAATGCTGCGGCTCGCTTCCGAGTCTGGAACCGTTATCCGCAATGACGGCGACTTCGACCAGGCTCATCGAGCCGCTGCGAACAAAATCGAAGCTGTCTACGAAGTGCCTTTCCTGGCACACGCCACGATGGAACCGGTCAATTGCACCGCCCATGTTCGCGGCGATTCCTGCGAACTCTGGGCGCCCACGCAGATCCCCGGAGCAGCCGCCGCATCGGTGGCTAGCGCCCTCGGCATTCCGCGCGAACGCGTCAAAGTGCATGTAACGCTTATCGGAGGAGGCTTTGGCCGGCGCTTGATTCAGGACTACGCGGTCGAAGCCGCGCTCATTTCGCGCGACGCCGGCGCCCCAGTGCAGGTCGTTTGGACGCGCGAGGATGACATCCGCCACGATTTCTACCGCCCGGCCGCCTGCCACGTCTTGCAGGCAGGACTGGACGCGCAGGGGCAATTGGTCTCCTGGCGGCACCGCGCATCTTCGCCCTCCATCGAAACCTTTTATAACGGCGCTGGCATATCACCGCAAGCTGCGGCGCAGGTCGACTCCCTTGATTTTCCGGCTCACTTCATTCCAAATTTCCGGCTCGAATTCACGGTCGCCGAATCAGGCATGCCCCTCGGCTATTGGCGTTCCGTGGATGCCTCTGGCAACCAGTTCGTGCTCTCGAGTTTCTTTGATGAAGCCGCGCATGCCGCTGCCCGCGATCCCCTTGAATTCCTGCTCGCCGCGTTTGGCCCGGCGCGAAAGATTCCTGTGGGAAATGGAGAGACGCTCGATGTCGGCCGCCGCCGTAGGGTCATCGAGCTTGCCGCGGAGAAAGCTGATTGGCCTAAACCGCTGACGGCGGGCCGTGGCCGCGGCATCGCCGCCGCGTTTGGCTGGGGCAGTTACGTTGCGCAAGTCGCCGAAGTTACCTGTGACGCCAAGAAAGGCGCACTGCGCGTTGATCGCGTCGTTTGTGCCGTGGATTGCGGGACGGCCGTGAATCCCCTCGGCGTGAAGGCGCAAATGGAGGGGGCCATCAATTTCGGCTTGGCGCAAGCCCTGAAGAGTGCCATCACCGTGTCTGGCGGGCGAGTGGAACAAAGCAACTTCCACGACTACGAGGTGCTGCGCATGAGCGATGCCCCGCCCAATATCGAAGTCCACATCGTGGACAGCTCCGAGCCGCCAGGCGGCTGCGGCGAACCGGGTGTTCCCCCGGCTGCCCCGGCGCTTGCCAATGCCATTTTCGCGGCGACGGGAAAACGCGTGCGGCGGCTGCCGATCCGTGCTGCCGACCTGGGCTCGGCTTAAAACGAGGTTCTGCGGATTTTCATCTTGACCGGTAGTTGTTGTAGGATATCGGTCTGCTACAGGGAGGTCCCCATGGCCATCAGTTTCACCTTGAACGGCAAAGCACAATCGGTCGACGTCAGCCCGGACATGCCGCTGCTCTGGGTCTTGCGCGACACGCTGAACCTGACCGGCACGAAGTTTGGGTGCGGCATGGCGCTCTGCGGGGCTTGCACCGTGCACATTAACGGTGAAGCAACGCGCTCCTGCATCACTCCGGTCTCCAGCGTGGCCGGCAAGAAAATAACTACCATCGAAGGTCTTTCTGCCGATGGCAGCCACCCAGTGCAGCAAGCCTGGATGGAAGAAGACGTTCCGCAGTGCGGCTATTGCCAGTCCGGACAGATCATGTCCGCAGTGGCGCTGCTTTCCAAGAAACCCAACCCGACCGACTCCGATATCGACGATGCCATGAGCGGCAACATCTGCCGCTGCGGCACTTACCAACGCATCCGCAAAGCCATCCACCGCGCCGCATCCATGCAGGCGGGCAAAGCGAAGTCCGCTGCTTAAGCTATCTTCAGCAACCACGGTTGCCGCAACACATCGCGAGGTGTCCCATGGCAATAGCTCCAGTTGTAAATCGCCGTGATTTTCTCAAGACGGGCGTCGCCGGAAGTGTGGCGCTAGTCATCGGCTTCCATCTTTCTCCTCGCGCTTTTGCCGATCAAGCGCAGGAGCAGGAAAAGAAGCCCCCTAACCCCTTCGACGCCTGGGTGCGCATCACGCCCGACAATCGCGTGACGCTCATTCTCGGCAAATCGGAAATGGGCCAGGGCATCATGACCGCTCTTCCCATGATCCTGGCCGAAGAACTCTGCCTGGATTGGAAACATGTCAAGATAGAGCAAGCGCCGACCAATCCCAAGCTTTATGACCACGGAACAGGCGGAAGCGGCAGCGTCTCGGGCTCCTGGCTGCCTTTGCGCCGCGCGGGCGCAGCAGCGCGTGAAATGCTTATTTCTGCCGCAGCGGCCCGCTGGAAGGTGAGTCCTGATACCTGCAAAGCTCAGGACGGAGGCATTCTCCACGGGGCCCGCAAGAGTTTCCTCACCTATGGCGAACTGGTGTCCGACGCAGCGCAACTCCCGGTGCCGGACTTCAACACCGTCCCGCTCAAGAATTCCAACGATTTCACCATCGTTGGCCATGACACGCGGCGTTTTGAAGGCCGCGACAAGGCTACCGGTGCCGCGATCTTCGGCCTCGATTCACGCGTGCCCGGCATGCTCTACGCGGTCGTCGCCCGCTGTCCCGTTTTCGGCGGAAAACTGAAATTCTTGGACGCCGCAAAAACCAAGGCGGTACCCGGCGTCCGCGACGTCTTTGCCATCGATCCGGTGGGCCAGGGGGCCTTCACGGCCGGCGGTGTCGCCGTTCTTGCGGATAATTCCTGGGCGGCCATCCAGGGCCGCAAAGCACTTCAGATCACCTGGGATGAAGGCCCAGCCGCATCGGAATCTTCCGCTTCGCTGCGCCAGCAGTTTCTTGACCACGCCGCCAAGCCGGGCAAGGTCGTTCGCCAGGAGGGCGATGCGGACGCCGCCCTCAACAGCTCCGCGAAAAGGGTCGAAGCCCTTTACGAATTTCCCTTCGCGGCTCACGCCACCATGGAGCCGATGAACTGCACCGTGCACATCCGGCCCGACGGCGCGGAAGCGTGGATACCCACGCAAGCGCCGCAGTGGGCACAAGGCGTCATCGCCGGCGTTTCCAAACTCCCTCCTGAATCCGTGGTTGTTCACACCACTCTGATGGGTGGCGGCTTCGGTCGGCGCTATCAGGCGGATTTCGTGATGGAAGCAGCGCAAGTGGCCAAGGTTTGCGGCAAGCCGGTCATGGTATTTTGGACCCGCGAAGACGATATGCAGCATGGCTTCTATCGCCCCGCTTCTTATCATCATTTCGCTGGCGCGCTTGACGCCAAGGGCCAGCTGGCCGCTTGGAAACACTTTCAGACTTCTACCTCGATCGAGGCGATGTGGAGTCCGAAGGGCGAAGAAAACCCCGAAAAGTCCGAATTTGCCACCGCGGCGTTCATCCCCTATCAAACTCCGAACTATCGTATCGAATACGCGCTCGCGAAGTCGTCGGTGCCGCGCGCCTGGTGGCGCTCCGTCGAGCATTCCACCAGCGGCTTCGTGGTCGAGTCGTTTGTCGACGAGCTTGCGGCGGCCGCCGGCGCCGATCCGCTGGAATTTCGCCTGCGCCTCATCGGAGAGGATCGCAAAATTCCCGATTTCACCAACCCGAAGGAGGGCAAGCCCCTGGACACCGCTCGCCTCAAGGATGTGTTGCGCCTCGCGGCAGAGAAAGCCGGTTGGGGCAAGCCGCTGCCAAAGGGTGTTTCACGCGGAATCGCCGGATACTATTCCTTTGAAAGCTACACTGCGGCGGTGGTGGAAGCCAGCGTTAAAAACGGCGGTGTGAAAGTGCATCGCATCGTTTACGCGGTAGATTGCGGCCGGCCCATCAATCCGGAGGGTGTCCGCGCGCAAGTCGAAAGCGCGGCCATTTATGGCCTCTCGGCTGCTTTGCATGACGCCATCACCATCAGCGGTGGCCGAGTCGAGCAGTCGAATTTCCACGACTACAAAATGCCGCGAATGAACGAGACTCCGAAAACGGAAGTCTATGTGGTCATGAGCAAGGAAGAGCCGACCGGCATCGGCGAGCCCGGATTGCCGGTAGTTGCTCCGGCCATGTGCAACGCGATCTTCGCCGCGACCGGGAAGCGCATCCGGCGTTTGCCCATCCGATCCGAAGATTTGGTCTAGCCCAGTCATCTGTCGGGCCCGGACATTTCGCGATGTTTCCTGAGGGAGGTGGTTGTGTCATCATCCCACGTGCTGTTGCGCCGCGAATTCCTGAAAAAGAGCGCCAGCGGCGGAACTGCGCTGGTCATCGGTTTTTATCTCCCGGGAAAATTCGAAGCGCCAGCCGCTGCGCCGCCCGTTGAACCCGCGGCAGTGAACGCCTGGGTGCGCATCGCGCCCGATGACGCGGTCACCCTGGTTATCGACAAGTCCGAGATGGGCCAGGGGGTCGTCACCTCGCTGGCAATGTTGCTCGCTGAGGAGCTCGAGCTCGACTGGAAGAAGATTAAATTCGAGTTCGCTCCCGCAGCGCCTCAATACTTCAACCCGCTCTTCGGGCTCCAAGGCACGGGGGGAAGCACCAGCGTTCGTTCGTCTTGGGAACCATTGACGAAAGCGGGCGCTGCCGCTCGCGAAATGCTGATCGCCACCGCCGCGAAGCAGTGGTACGTGCAACCCTCGGCGTGCCACGCGGAAAACGGCGCCGTGGTGCACGATGCCACGAGCAAGCGGTTAGGCTACGGTGTATTGGCCGTGGAAGCATCGAAACTTCCGGTCCCCGCCAATCCGGCGCGGAAAGATCCGAAGGACTACAAGTATATCGGCAAGCCCACCAAACGCCTGGACACGCCTGCCAAGGTCACCGGCAAAGCCAGCTTTGGCATCGACGTCCGTTTGCCCAACATGCAGTACGCGGTCGTGGCGCGCTGTCCCGTCTTTGGCGGTAAAGTGAGGAGTGTTGATGATTCGAAAGCCAAAGGCATTCGCGGTGTAAAGCAAGTTCTAGAAATCTCAACCGGCGTTGCCGTGGTCGCGGACAACACGTGGTCCGCCATGGAAGGCCGCCGCGCGCTCGAAATCGCCTGGGACGAGGGTTCGAACGCCGCCATTTCCAGCGACGCCATTCGAAAGCTCTATCTTGCCGCTGCCGAAAAGCCCGGCGCTATCGCACGCCAGGATGGCGACGCCGACGCCGCTCTCGCCGGTGCCGCCAGAAAAGTCGAGGCCGCCTACGAGGTTCCTTTCCTGGCGCACGCCACCATGGAGCCCATGAATTGCGTCGCGGACGTTCGAACCGATGGCTGCGACATTTATGCCCCGACGCAGTTTCAGACTTTCACTCAAAACACCAGTCGAAAAATCACCGGGCTGAAGCCGGAACAGGTGCGCGTTTACACCACATACGTTGGCGGCGGCTTCGGACGCCGCGCGGAGCAAGACTTCATTGCCGAAGCAGTCGAAATTTCGAAAGCTAGGGGCGCGCCGGTGCTGGTCACCTGGTCTCGCGAAGACGACATGCAGCATGACTTCTACCGGCCGGCGGCGTACACCACGATCACGGCGGGGCTGGATGCCGACGGGTGGCCGGTGGCATGGAAGAGCCGCGTGGTGAGCCCGTCGATCATGTCGCGGTTCTTTCCTGGCTCCGTGAAGAATGGTCTCGACAATAGTTCGGTCGAAGGCATCGTTGAGATGAAGTACGGCATTCCGAATTTTCTCTGCGAATACGTTTTGACGGATACGGGAGTGCCGGTGGGCTTCTGGCGCTCGGTGGGAAATTCGCAGAACGGCTACATAGTGGAAAGCTTTGTCGACGACCTGGCAAAAGCTGGCGGCAAGGACCCCTTCGAATTCAGGCGGAAACTTCTGGCCAATGCACCGCGCCACCGTGGCGTGCTGGAACTTGCCGCCGAAAAAGCGGGATGGGGAAAGCCGCTGCCCGCAGGTCGCACGCGCGGCATCGCGGTGGTGGAGTCGTTTGGAAGCTTTGTTGCCGAAGTTGCGGAAGTCAGTGTGAACCGGAGCTCCGGCAAAGTGCGCGTCCATCGCGTGGTCTGCGCTGTTGACTGCGGCCGCCATGTCAACCCGGACACGGTTGCGGCACAGATGGAAGGCGCGATTGTTTACGGCTTGAGCGCCGCGCTGAAGGGGCAGATCACCATCAACAAGGGCCGCGTTGAGCAAAGCAATTTTCACGACTATGAATTGTTACGCGTGAACGACATGCCTCAGGTCGAAGTCCACATCATGCCGAGCAACGAAGCTCCGGGCGGCGCCGGCGAACCCGGCACTCCGCCGATCGCTCCTGCGGTGTGCAACGCGATTTTCGCCGCCACCGGCAAGCCAATTCGCCGGTTGCCCATCCGTGCCGAGGATCTGGCATAGCGTTTCGTTCCCGGCCCATTGCAGAATAGCGCGTGCCTCTGCCACCGACTCTTATCGCCGCAGTTCCTCTGTTCATCTGGATTTATCTGCTGCTGGCGCGCGGACATTTTTGGCGTGTCCGCGAGGACCATCTCGAACCGAAACCTTTAGAAAACTGGCCACGCGTCACCGTCATTGTTCCAGCCCGCAATGAAGCCCAGACCATTGCCCAATCAATTCTTTCGCTGGCGAAGCAGGACTATCCCGGAGAATTCTCCATCATCCTTGTTGACGACCACAGCGAGGATGGCACCGCTGTGCTCGCCGAACAAGCTGCCAATGAATCTGGCACACCGCAGCGCGTGAACATTCACTCGGCGGCTCCACTCGTCCCAGGCTGGACCGGAAAACTCTGGGCGCTAAACGAAGGAGTCTTCGCGGCGGCGGAAAAAACCCCGGTATTCTTTTGGTTCACCGATGCGGATGTGGTGCATGCGCCAGACACGTTGCGCTGCCTGGTTTTCCGCGCGGAGAGTGATTCGCTGGACCTCGCGTCGCTCATGGTGCTCCTGCAAGCGAAGACCCTTCCTGAACGGCTTCTGATTCCGCCGTTTCTCTATTTTTTCCTGATGCTTTATCCGCCGCGCTGGATCGCCGACCCGCATGCCAGCACGGCCGGAGCGGCGGGCGGTTGCATGGTGTTGCGCCGTAGCGCTCTCGAGCGCATCGGTGGGATGGCCGCAATTCGTGGACAGCTGATTGACGACTGTGCGCTGGCGCGCGCCGTGAAGAAAAGCGGTGGACAAATCTGGATGGGACTTACCAGCACCAGCGTGAGTTTGCGGAACTACGGAACGTTTGCGGAAATTCGCGACCTGATTGCGCGCACCGCTTTCACCCAACTGCGCTATTCCTTTCTGCTGCTTATCGCCGCGCTAATCGGCTTGTTTGTAATCTTCTTACTGGCCTGGATTGCTTTTTTCACCCTGGATGATCCGGGGTGGTTGCTGGCGAGCACGGCCATTTCCATCATGACGGCGACGCACGGAGCGGCCGTCAGGTTTTACGGCCTCCCCTGGGTCTGGGCTTTGACGTTGCCGTTCGCGGCGGTGTTCTACGGCTACGCAACGTGTGTTTCGGCGGTGCGCTACTGGCTCGGCCGTGGCGGCCAATGGAAGGGACGCGCGCAAGCGCAGCGAAGAGACTAATGCGCATCGCGCGGCATCTAAATTTCTGGTTTTGCGCATCGAAATTTGTTATCCTCTCGAAAGGTGAAGTACAGGGCTGTATCCCGTTGGCCGCTCGGCGGCCACCTTCTGACGAAAGGCAGGGAGCGGCACCGGAGGCCACCATGAGCGTTCTCCACAATTCCGGGAACGGCAAAATCACCGTGCCCGATCTCCTGCAGCGCAAGAGCCAAGCGGCAGACTCACCTTCCAACTTCCAGAAAATCACTTGCCTGACGGCGTATGACTATCCGACCGCGCGGCTGCTCGACGAAGCCGGTGTGGATTTGATCCTTGTCGGCGATTCGCTCGGCATGGTCGTGTTGGGGCATGAGAGCACGCTGGCAGTAACGGTCGATGAGATGCTGCACCACACTCGCGCCGTGCGGCGCGGAACGCGCCGTGCGCTTCTTGTGGCCGACATGCCTTACGGCAGCTATCACGCGGACATGGCGGATTCGCTGCACAATGCCATGCGTTTCGTAAAGGAAGCTGGCGCCGAGGCCGTGAAGGTGGAGGGCGGTGAACGCCGCCTGGAGTTGATCTCCCGGCTGACAGAAGCTGAAATCCCGGTCATGGGTCATGTCGGACTGACACCGCAATCGGTGAATGCCCTTGGCGGATATCGCGTGCAGGGCAAGACAGCAGATACCGCCGAGCGGTTGATGCGCGATGCGCGGGCGGTGGAGGCGGCGGGTGCTTTTGCGGTTGTTCTAGAGGCGGTGCCTCGTGAGCTGGCGGCCGAGATTACGCGCGAATTGCGTATTCCGACGATCGGCATCGGTGCCGGCCCGGACTGCGACGGGCAGATTCTCGTCGTTCATGATCTTCTGGGTCTTACATTCAACCACACGCCGAAATTTGCGCGCCAGTATGCCAATATCGGAGAAATGATCTCGCATGCGGTGCGCCAATATTGCTCCGACGTAGGCAACGGCGGATTCCCTTCCGACGCGGAGTCCTACCACGCCCCGCAGATGGCCAAAGGGCGCAAGACGATTTTCATCGCGAGCTGAGCAGTCCGCAAATCTGCAAACGCGAACAGGAGCCGGACATGACGCCCCAAGAGATGCGGATGCTGTACGACTACAACGCCTGGGCCAATCATCGGTCGCTAGACGCGGCGTCCAGCCTCTCGACTGACAAGTTCGTTCAGCCGATGGGTTCCAGCTTCGGTTCCGTGCGCGACACTCTGGCGCACGTTTTCGGCGCCGAATGGATCTGGCTGGAACGCTTTCAGGGGCGGTCCCCTGCATCGCTCCCGGATACGACGCAATTCAAAGACGTGGGGAGTCTGAAAGAGCGCTGGAGCGAACACGAAACGCGCCTGCTTGGTTTTGTGCGCGGATTGGCGCAGTCCGACCTAAACCGCGTTTTTGGTTACAAGACGCTGAAATTCGGCGTTTACAGCAATCCTCTTTGGGAGTCCATGCAGCATCTGGTCAATCACGGGACCTATCACCGCGGACAGGTCACCACGCTGCTGCGACAGCTAGGCGCACAGCCCATCGCGACAGACCTGATGCACTTCTATCGCGAACGCGCCACGGCAGCGAGCTCCTATCCTGTGGGCACCGTTCCGACTTCGAGCTAATGAAAGCCGGCAAGATGCCGGTGCTACCAACCGTGGAAACCATCCGCACGATTGCATGGATGAAGGAACACACGCGGCAAGCACGCGCGGAAAGCCGCATCATCGGGCTGGTGCCGACCATGGGTGCGCTGCACGCGGGGCACTTGTCGCTCGTCGAACGAGCCAGACGCGATTGCTCGCCGGTGATTGCGTCTATCTTCGTCAATCCGAAGCAGTTCGGCCCCCACGAGGATTTTGCAAAATATCCGCGCATGCTCGTTAGCGACAGCGAAAAACTTCAGCGCGCAGGCGTGGATTCGCTCTTTGCGCCGGAACCAGCGGACATCTATCCCCATGGATTTTCAACCTACGTTAATGTCGACGGCTTGAGCGATAGACTTGAAGGGCGATCACGGCCCGGCCACTTCCGCGGCGTCACGACAGTGGTCATGAAGCTGCTGCAAATTGTGCAGCCCAACTATGCATACTTCGGACGTAAGGATGCGCAGCAATCGCGGCTCATCACGCAAATGACGCGCGACTTGAATCTGGATACGGAAATCGTGGTTTGCCCGCCAGTGCGCGAGCCGGATGGGTTGGCGCTTTCCTCGCGAAACATCTATTTGAGCGCGGACGAACGCAAGGCCGCCACGGTGTTGTATGGCGCGCTCCAAGCAGCGAAAAGCGAGCTTGCCGCGGGAGTTCGCGATGCGCTGCAATTGCAGGCCGTGCTCCACGGCACGCTCGGCGCGGAGCGTCAGGCAAGGGTGGACTATGCGGAGATCGTTGACGCCGAATCATTCGAGCCGGTGATTCGTGTGAGCAAACCTTGCTATGTTCTCCTCGCGGTTTTCATCGGCAAGACGCGGCTGATCGATAATCTGTTTGTAGAACCGAAATCATCGAATTCCGAGGAACTGGTGTTTCACTTTTAGCGCCGTTCGAGCGCTTTCATTCTGCTTTCGCTGATTCCTTCTGCTAGGCTTTTCTTCGAGCCCCTAATCCATACCCGAGGTGACGGAGATGAATACACGAATTCGCCTGGTTTCCATTTTTCTTGCCGTAGCACTGCTATGGCCTGCCCCGGCACAGGCCGGAGGCACGGTTCCAGAAGGAACGAAGATTTCGGTGGTTATCGACCAAGCAGTGAGCTCCAAGACGGCCAAGATGGGGCAGACGGTAACAGGCACGGTCTTGCAAGATGTGGCGTCTGGCGGCAAAGTAGTGATTCCCAGGGGCTCGGCAGCGAAATTGACGGTGAGCAGCGTGCAGGCTTCGGGCCGCTTGTCCACGCCAGCAAAACTGTATTTGCGGCTGCGCACGGTGACCGTGGGCGGGAAGACGTACACCTTGTCGACAAGCTCCGCCGGCCGAGCCGAGGGCGGCAAGGGTAAACGGGATGCCGGGTTCATCGGCGGCGGCGCAGCTGGCGGCGCGATTATTGGAGCGCTGGCTGGAGGCGGCAAGGGCGCAGCGATCGGTGCAGCGGCTGGCGCGGGAGCGGGAACCGCCGGCGCAGCGGCCACCGGGAAGAAAGAGATCGACCTTCCAGCCGAAACAAAGCTGGTTTTCACAACGCGGACAGCCATAGCCATCAACTGACATAATTCCTGAAAGCAGGCCGAGTTGCTGCGGAAGCTCTTTCCTCTCCTTCCCCCCTCGGCTAACTTCTTCAAGTAAATCTTTAAACATGCGGTAGCGTCCCACACCCGCCTGTTTTCGAAGAGCGTGGGGAAGCTCATGACGGCAAGGAGCGGTCAAAGTTATGAAACACAATGACTTACAGGTCTGCACCGGGCGCCAAAGAAGGAAAGAGTGGGCCAGCTGCTGATGGCTAAGAAGGGGAGAGGCCCACACAATTTGTGAGCGCATTGCCGCCCGGGGCTAGCTCGGGGAGACGCGTTTGAGGACCTCAGCGGCGTGGCCTTTGGCTTTGACCAGGGGCCAGATCACTTCGATTTTGCCGGTTTTGCCGATCAGGAAGGAGCTGCGCACGATACCCATGAAGGTGCGGCCCATGAATTGTTTTTTCTGCCACGCGCCGAACTTTTGGATGGTTTTGTGGCGGGGATCGCTGAGCAGGGGGAAATTGAGATTTTGCTTGGCCTTGAACGAGGCTTGAGCTTTGACGGGGTCGGCGCTCATGCCCAGAACGGCCACGCCGAGCTTGTCGAAATCTTTTTTTGCGTCACGAAACTCGGACGCCTCGATGGCTCAACCTGAAGTATTTGCTTTGGGAAAGAAAAAGAGGAGGACGCGCTGGCCGACGAAGTCTTGGAGCGCGATTTCCTTGCCTTCGTCGGATTGGAGCCGGAAGCCGGGGGCTTGGGAACCTACTTTAAGCATTCAAGTTCCTCTTTCTAAAGCACCGCACCCGGCTAGGTGGGGGCGCGGCGGGCGCCCTGCACCGTTCGTCGGGGTACCTCGGGCATGAAGTATACGTTGCGATTGTCGGCGATCCTCATCGGTTCGCCTCAAAATGACACCCTCAGGTTTAGCCTCGGGCTAGATCCGAAAATCCTTGAGAAAACTTAGCGCCTCTAAGCCAGCAGCTTGCGCAGGATGTCGTTGACGGCCTGCGGGTTAGCCTGGCCGCGCGTGGCCTTCATGACCTGGCCCACGAAGAACTTGAAGACGCCTTGGTTGCCGGCTTTGTACTTGGCGAGGTTCGCGGGTTCCTTGGCGATGATTTCCCGCGCGGCTTGTTCGATGGCGCTATCGCCCACCTGGGCGCCGAGGCCTTCGGCGGCGACGATCTCGGCGGCGCTGCGGCCGGAGTCCAACATCGTGGCGAAAACTTTCTTCCCGATCGTGCCGGTAATCTTGCCGGATTCGACTAGCTGGACGAGTTCCGCCAGCGCAGCTGGTTCCATGTGGCTGTCCGCGAATGCCCTGTCGGAGAGCCGACCGAGGAGTTCGGTTAGTATCCAATTCGCAGAACTCTTTCCGGGCGCTCCAGCTGCCACAACGGCTTCAAAATAATCGGCCAGCGTGCGCGAGGTAGTCAAAACTTCGGCGTCATACGGCGTGATGCCATAGGAAGAGGCGAAGCGCTCGCGCTTAGCGTCGGGCAGTTCGGGGAGCGTGCGGCGGACTTCTCCGCGCCAAGCGGCACTGACGTGGACGGGAAGCAGGTCGGGCTCGGGAAAATAACGGTAGTCGTGGGCCTTTTCTTTCGAACGCATGGAGACGGTGCGGCTCTCGGCTTGGTTCCAGTGGCGCGTCTCCTGCAAGATGCTTCCGCCGGATTCTAGTACCCCGACGTGGCGTTCAATCTCGTGCTGCAGTGCTTTTTGCAGGTAACGGAAGGAGTTCAGGTTCTTTACTTCGACCTTGGTGCCGAATTCTTTCGCTCCGCGCGGGCGCACGCTTACGTTGGCGTCGCAGCGAAGCGAGCCTTCTTCCATGTTGCAATCGCTGACGCCGGTGTAAAGCATGATCTGGCGGAGTGCGGTGAGGTAGGCATAGGCCTCCTCGGGCGTGCGCATGTCCGGTTCGGAGACGATTTCGCTGAGGGGCGTGCCACAGCGGTTGTAGTCGATGTACGCCTTGGTGGCGGATTGCGAGAAACCTTCGTGGAGATTTTTCGCTGCGTCTTCTTCCAGGTGAAGCCGCGTGATGCCAATCCGTTTCTTGGCGCCGCCAACTTCGACTTCCAGCCAGCCACCGGTAGCGAGGGGCAATTCGTATTGCGAGATCTGGTAGCCCTTGGGCAGATCGGGGTAGAAATAGTTTTTTCGGGCGAAGCGCGAATGTTCGTGGACCGTGCAATTCAGGGCGAGCGCGGCACGCATGGCCATTTCGACGGCGCGCTTGTTCACGACGGGGAGAGTTCCCGGCAAGCCGAGGCACACCGGGCAGACGTTGGTGTTCGGCGGATCGCCGAACCGCGTCGAGCAGCCGCAAAAGATTTTCGTTCTGGTGAGCAGCTGGACGTGGACTTCCAAGCCGATGACCGGCTCGTATTTCGCGAGCACATCCGGCGCGAGCGAAGCTGCCTCTGGAGTGGATTTCGGCATAAGCCGACGAAGATTATAGCAGAGCGGGGTTGTCAGTTCTTCGTTGTCGGTTTTCAGCAGGAAAAGAAATTTTGAGCGTTACTCGGGTGTGCCAGGATTTTTCTGAAGTGGGTTGGGCGGCGCACGGGAAGGAAGGTCATGGCGTCAGGCAACACACGGCCAGGGTGATCCGCCACTACCGCCACTCTAAGAGCCGGACGGCCACCCGGCTGTAACAAAGTAGCGAGAAGCCTGGCCAACTGTGCATGCAGGCTAGTGTTGGCAGGCGGGCTGCCGCAGTGCGGGGAAAACTTGCTCGGCTAAAGCGAATCCGCCAAACAGAAGCGCAGCGTAGCAGGCGTCGCCGGCGAGCGTATTCCAGAAGAAGGGCAGGCCGGCGAGGTAGCAGGCGGCCAAGCCGGAGGCGGTTTTTGCATAGGAATTCAAGAGCCACCAGACGGCAAAGTTGGTGACCAGGAAAAATTGAGCGGAGCCCAGGAGCGTGGCTGCTCCGATGCGAAGAACGGTTCGACGATTCGCGAAGAAGCGGCCGATGAGCACGTTGAGGAGAAAGCTGGCGTAGACGACGGGGATGAGCTTGTGAAAGCCGATGAAGACGTCTCCCGCGAATAGGGCGACAAGCGGGACGAGCAAGGCGATTCGGCGGTCCTTGAGCACCGCGCCGGAGAAGAGCGCCATGGCTCCAACGGGAGTGAGATTCCACGGATGCGGTGCAACGCGCAAGGCCGCGGCAAGCATAATCAGGGCCAGAGCGAACAGCGTGCGACAGAGCAGACTTTCCTTTTGAGACATTTCCGTGTTCATTTTGTTGCTTCCTCCATTTGCGGCAATAAATCGCAAAACACAAAGCCATCGCGATTGACAACTTCTCCCGTTCGAACGGGAACGGGAGATTGGAAAATCGGGCCATCGAAGACAAAGCTGTGGAACTCGCCGTTTTCGCCGCAAGGGTCGGCGTCGAACGGAAGATCGCGGAAGAAGGATTCGTCCAGTTCGCGACCGGCGAAGCTGGGATCGAGAACTTTGGGGTCGACGCAAGCGGCAACGGCGCGAAAGCGCTGCTGGTGAAAAAACCGGATCAGCTCGCGAGTGTCGCGTTTCCAGATGGGGAAGAGCGCGGTCATGCCGATGCGGGCGAGGTTTTTCTCGCGGTAGGCGCGCAGGTCTTCAAGGAAGATATCGCCGAAGGCGACCTTTCGAACACCTTGGCGGTAGAAGAGGCCGAGCGCTTCTTCCAGGCGCGCCTCGTAGACGGAATTGACGCATTGAGGCGGGATCGAAACTTCGTGCAGCGGCAGACCAAGAGATTCTGCCTGCCGCCTGAGAAGTTCACGACGAACGCCGTGCATGGCGATGCGCTCATAAGTTTCAGTGACGGTGGTGAGCAGCGCGACGACGCGGAAATGCCTCTGTTGCTGCAGGGTGTACAGCGCCATGGCGCTGTCTTTGCCACCGCTCCAGCAGAACAGGATAGGTTCGCGTGTGTTCGTTTGCATGGTTTCCGTGGTCCGTGTTTCGTCAACAGAGATTATGGAAGTCTCGCGGCAACCTCAGTTGTGGCCGCTGAAACGGTAGTTCATGCCCACGCGGACATCGCGACCGAGCGCAGGAAAGCCGACAACGTCCTGATATTTCTTGTCGAAAAGATTTGTCGACCGCGCATACAAGGAGACCCCGCGCGCGAATTCGTAGCGGGTGGCCAAATCGAAGCGGGCGTAGCCGGGATTTCGTGTGATATTGAGACCCAGGAAATCGCTGTCGGTGCGCACGCCGGTGAAATAGCCAGCAAGCGAGACGCTGAGGTGACGGAGGGCTGCATTCATCGTCAGTGAGCCGGAATGGGGCGGCCTGCGGATCAGGCGGCTGCCAGGTTGCTCCGAGGGGTCGAATGCGTTTGGCGCGCTGATGACCAGACTATCGACGTAGGAATAGTTGCCCATGACCATCAGCCAATGAAGGGGACGGACTTCCGCGGCGATGTTTGTTCCCCGAGCGCGGGCGCGATCGGTGTTGAAGAAATATCCAAAACTGGACGGCGCGTTGGGGAAGCTGATCCCGCATGTGTTGGAGGTCGAGGGAGGCGCTAAGGCCGAGCAGAAGGCGAAGCTGATGATATTGTAGAAGCGATTCGAGAAGTACTCGCCGGAAATTTTGACCTGCTCGTTTGCCAGCTTTTGCTCGATGCCGGTGCTCCAATTTTTACTGGCTTCGGGCTTGAGCGAGGGATTCCCGAAATCGCCAAACTGGTCGTCATAAAGCTGGTCGAAACGCGGCTCTTTGATGCCCTGTCCGTAGAAGACGCGATAGCGTGTATCTCCCCAAAATCCTTTTCCGTAGCGCCAGGCGACGGATGCGCCGACCCGCGGGACCACACGCGTGCCGAAATTGGCGTTGGCTTCGGCGCGTGCACCGAAATCCAGGAACACGCGCGGACGGGGCAGGTACTGGAAGTCCAGGAATCCACCCTGATTGTTGCGGCGAACATGTCCGACATCCAGGGAAGGTATCGAGGCATTCTCTACTTCGTATTGATAGCCGGCGGTGGCGCCAAACTTCGGCAGAAGATAGCTCGCCTGTGCGCTCAGATTTGCGCGGTCGTACTCATAGTGGTTGTCGGAGGTGAAATCGCAGAATTCCGGCGTGGGAAGGGATGCCGGATTGGCTTGAGGACAGAAGGCGTTTGGGTCGGTGGCGTAGAAACTTTGTTGGGGATTAAAACTGTGCTGGCGGTAGTAAGATTCACCGCCGCTGATTTGGTGATGCCAATGCGTACCGGTCGTGAAGTCCCAGTGGGCGCTCGAATCGAAAACATGAAGTGCATAGCGCTGGTAGCGGCTGGCAGGCTCGAAGACGGTTTCGCCGGGAATTCCCGCTTCGCTGGTGTTGTTGCGCAGCGAGAGGCGAAGCTGGTTTTGATCGCGGAAGGCATACCCGACGTTTCCGGAGAGCGTGCGGTTGAGGAAGTCATCATTGGGACCCTGCCCCGCAGTTTGCACGTAGGAGGCCGCGCCGGAATAATCGAAAGCGCCCAACAAGCCGCTGAGCTGCCCGCCGCCGCGCGCGGAAGAGAAGCTACCGCCTTCACCAAAAGCGCTGAACTCGGGAACGCGAGTGGTTCCGCGATGGGTGAAAAGCTGAATTACTCCGGAGACTGCGTCGGTGCCGTAGATGGCGCTCTCTGCACCGCGGACAATTTCGATTTTGTCGATGTTATCAAGGGTGAGGTTCGAGAAGTCCACGGCGCCGCCGGGCGGATTTATGGGCGTCCCATCAACAAGCACTTTGACAAAATTGGAATTCCCGCCGTTGAGGAAAATGGAAGTTGTCCCGCCTTCGGCACCCGTCCGGCCAATCGAAATGCCGGGCGCGAATAGCAGCAAGTCCGGAAGCGAGACCGTTTGCCGCGCGGCGATCTCATCCCGGCTGATAACCGTCACCGGCGCGGTCGTCTGCGGTGCCAGAGATGGTTCGGCCTGCGCAGTAACAACGACATTAGAGGAAAGACGCTCGAGATCGAGCCGGAAACTGAGCGTGCGCGACTGGCCCGCAGCAAGGTCGAGAATGAAATCACGAGATACAAAGGGGGTCCGGTTGAATTGCACGTGGTAGCGGCCCGCTGGAACCGAGAAGGAATATTCGCCGGTGGCCGTGGATAAGGCCGACCAAGTCCGTGCATTTGGTGACCCTTCCGGACGAGCGGTCACTTGGACGCCGCCGACGCCGGCGCCACTGGCATCGATGAGCGTCCCGTAGAGATGGGCATCGGATGAATTGCTTTGTGCTGGTGATGAAAGGGAAAGTACAGAGCCCGCCATGAAGAGAAAGGCAGTAGCAAGGACAGCTGTTTTCATTTTATCCTCCGCTCCCTCTCGCGCGGGAGTTGAAGGTTGTCCGGTGCGATCCGTGTGAATCGCACGGCTGCGAACTTCGCCGGTCTCCTGGCTTGGCGGTAGCTCCGGCCTTTTCGAATCAGGACCGTTGCGGGACCTTCCCGCGGGTCGCCCAGCGATGGAGCGACTGGCCGCAGTGGCCTGCGCATACACTTAATCCGCCTTACAGTCGCGCGGCGGCGACGGCTTCCATCTTGGCGGTCCCCAACAGACCAGGATCACCAATCCGTCTTCCCGAGCACGAAGTTCGCGGTGAATGTGATCTGCAGCGTGCGGCCGCAGGGTTGAGGTTAACGAAAACAAATTCCAACAACTACGTTCCAGGCAAAACGGTGACACGCGGCCGACCGGAGGAACCGAATTCCACCGACAGCGGCGTCTGGAAAACTTGTTCGAGCAACTCGCGCTGATAAATGTTTGCGGGAGGACCAACGCGCAAACACCTGCCGCGTTGCATCAAGACGACTTGATCGGCATATTCCGCAGCAAGGTTCAATTCGTGCGTCACCACAACAACGGTGTAGCGGTTCTCCGCCGCGAGCCGCCGAAGAGCATCCAGCAAGCCGATCTGCGCGGCGATATCGAGATGGAGAGTAGGCTCATCGAGCAACAGAAGCAGCGGCTGTTGAGCCAACGCGCGCGCGAGGATCACGCGCTGCTTTTCCCCGCCGGAGATCTGATCCATCCAGCGGTCGCTCAGCTCAGCGGCGCCGACCTGGGCAAGGGCGTTGTTCGCGATCAAGACATCTTCTTCCGATTCAAATCGCAGCGAGTGGCCATGTGCATGGCGGCCTTGCAGGACGAATTCCCAGGCGCGCGCGGGGAAGAGCAAAGGGCTCTCCTGCTGGACCACGGCAATGCGCTGCGCGCGGGTGCGCGGCGTAAGCGTGTGGATGACGAATCCGTTGAGCAGGATCCGTCCGGAAAGCGGAGCGAGGGCGCCGGAGATCAACTTCAGCAGGGTGGATTTGCCGCTGGCGTTTGGTCCGAGGATGGCGACGATTTCGCCGCGCCTGGCCTGAAAACTTGTGGCTTCCACGGTGAAGAGCGGGGCTTGCGTCGGGTTGGCAGAATAGGCATAGCTGACCTGCTCCACACTGAGGCGGACTTCACTGGCCAAGCGGGCCGATTCGGCAGGATTGCGCGCGAGGGCTGAGCCGCTGCTCATGGGAGTCTCCGGCGCAGGAGGTAGATGAACAGAGGTGCGCCCACGACGGCGGTGACCGCCCCGACGGAAACTTCCGTGGGGGCAACTACCGTGCGCGCCAGGGTGTCCGCAAAGACCAAGGCGATGGCCCCTCCGAGCGCAGCGGTGGGCAGCAAAGTGCGATGGTCCGATCCGAAAATGAAGCGCATGACATGAGGCACAATCAGGCCGACGTAGCCGATGGCGCCGCTCACGGAGACTGCCAATCCGGTCAGCACAGACGCGGCAATGTAAACGACCAGCCGCACGCGCGGCACGTCCACGCCAAGATGCATAGCCTCTTTTTCCCCGGCGAGGAGCATATTCAAATCCGCCGCGGTGGTGTAGATCGCCCCGGTGGCCAACAGGAACCCGATGCCCAGGAACCAATAGGCGCTTTTCTGCAGGGGCGTGGAGAGATCACCCATCAGCCAGAACGATAGACCGCGGAGATTGCCGCTGAGGGTGTTCATCAGGAACATGATGATGGCCGAGAGGAAGGAGGAGATGATAACGCCCCCGAGAAGCAAGGTGGCGCTATCGATCTGGCCCTCACGGCGCCCCAGAAAATAGACCGCGGTGATGGTCGCAGCGGCTCCCAGGAAGGCACCCAAGGGGGTCAATAATGCGGCGAACAGAGGGGAAATCGTAAGGTGCGGCTCTGCGATCAGCGCGAGAATGGAACCCAGCGACGCACCCATGGAGACGCCGAGCACGTAAGGATCCGCCAGGGGATTTCGAAGCAGCGCTTGAAAGCTGGTTCCCGCTACGGACAGCGATGCTCCCACGGTGATGCCGAGAAGAATGCGTGGCAAGCGGATATTCACGACGATCAGGCCGTAATCGCTGGAAATTTGGCTGCTCTGCCCGAAAACAACCCGCAGCAAGTCGCGCCCCAGGGCGTAGAGCGAAACGGGCACCGCCCCGAACTTCAAAGCAATGACCACAACTACAAATAAAATCACCGCCAGCATCGAACATTGGAGGAGAAGGCGTCGAAGCGTCAGTGGGCGCATGCCTGGCCTCCAGGAATTGTCAGGTAGCCTTCTAGCGCATGAGGAGAATAAGAATCATGCGATGCGCGGCGCTGGCTCGGCGGGGAATTCTCTTTCTCCATCTTGCCCTTGCTATTCTTTGGTTTTTCACCGAAGGCATCGGGGTGAAGCTGCCGGGCGAGATCTTCGATTGCCGAGACGATCCGCGGCGCGGGCCGATTAACAGCCTCACTGATCACCGCAAAGCGGCGATGGCCGACGGCATCCACGATGCTCCAGCCTGGAAGGGTGGCGAGCGCTTCGACGGCAGGGGAAGCAGAGTCGGAATGCGAATCCGCGAAAACCAGGAAGTCGGGCTGCAACCGGGCGACTTCTTCGAGGCTGACCTGCGGCCAGTCTTGTTCGGAGTCCACGACGGAAACGGCCCCTGCCCTGCGCAGGGCATCCGCGATAAAAGTGCCCTTGCCAACGGAGATGAGTGGCTGACTCCAGACAACGAACAGGACACGCTTTGGCGGTAGCGCACCAATATGTTCCTGCAAATTCGAAAGGTGTTGCTGCATGACTTCGGCAATCGAAGCGCCGGCTTCCGGAGCGCCGAGCACATCCGCAAGTCTTTTCGACGAAGCGATGATTTCATCCACGGTGTGAGGGTCTGTAGCGTAAGAAGAAATCCCCAGCGTTTCCAGGGCGTGTACCGTCTCGAGGCGGTTGAACTTCTTGGTCACCAG
This sequence comes from Acidobacteriota bacterium, assembly GCA_003225295.1. Taxonomy (GTDB): domain Bacteria; phylum Acidobacteriota; class Terriglobia; order Acidiferrales; family UBA7541; genus Acidiferrum. The sequence continues at coordinate 157,742 of QHYZ01000046.1, forward strand.
CACGATATCGGGATGAAGACTGGCGATCTCTTCTAAACTAGGGTTGATTCCGCCGCCCACCTTTGTTTTTTTTTGGGCCTCCGGGGGGTAGTCACAGTAATCCGTGTCCCCGACCAGATGATCCTCTAATCCGAGCGCGTACACCGTCTCCGTCAGACTTGGCGCGAGAGAAACGATGCGCCGCACTGGCTGAGGAATCCGCACGGTGCGGCCCGCCTCGTCGGTGACCTCCCGAAACACCGGCGGGGCCGCCGGAATGGAAGAGCCACTCTGTGCGCAGGTCGTGGCTGCCCATGACAATAGGATGGCAATCGCGCCACAGAGCGCAATTCGGAATCGCTGGGAAGCGAACTCTTTCAAGAATCTCACCGGTCGAGGCGTCTCTCTCTAGCAAGAAAAAAGCCCCACGAGACATCTTGGGGCTTCCGGCATCGCTCCTTCTCGCGAAGAGCGTGGCCTTCTGCGGCATGGGAGGGTGGCCTGGCTTACGGCTCTTTAGCCGATCACAGTGGCGGGACCGCGGCCGATTCACACGGCCTTCCCCGCTTCCCTGGCCTGCAAATTAAATTTCGAGTCTATGCCGCACTCGCGGGGGTGTCAATGCGGGACTGCAAAGGGCGCGACTGAAAAAACGCCGCGGGGGTCAGCGGTTCTTCCAGTTGGGCTTGCGCTTTTCCACCATGGCGCGCAGACCTTCCTGCGAATCCTCAAGACGGTAAAGCTCATGCAAGAAAATGTTCATCGACTGCTTGAGGCCCTCGCGCAGCGACAAGCCCATGCCGCCTAGAATGGCTTTCTTCGCCATCGCCAGCACCGGACCCGAATGGCCGCTAATGCGGGTAACCAGATCTTTCACCGCTTGTTCCAGTTGAGGTTCCGGCACGAGGCGATTCACCATGCCGAGTTCCAAGGCGCGCTCCGCCGTTACCGGTTCGCCCGTCAGAACAAGCTCAAGCGCGATCTTAGGTCCGACGAGGTATGGCAGAATTGTGGCTGCCAGCGGCGGGAAGATGCCGATGCTGATTTCCGGCTGGGCAAATCGCGCCTTGGGAGTGGCAATCACTAGGTCGCCGAAGGCCGCCAGCTCAGCGCCGCCGCCGATCGCCGGTCCGTTCACTACGCAAACGACGGGCTTGCCAACTTCCAACATTCCCGCGAATGCTGCGTGAAACGCGTCAAGCATCTGAAAAACGCGCTGCGACGTGTACTCACCAACGTCGATTCCGCCGCAGAAGACTTTGCAAGCGGAATCGAGAACTATCAGTTTTACGTCGTTGCGCTCACCGGCAAGAGTGATTCCCCCGGCGATTTCGCGGAGCATGGCTTCATTGAGAAGATTATGTTCCGGACGGCTGAGGGTCATTCTCGCGACGCCGGCTTCGATGCGGAACTGCACATGCTTAAATTCTTCCGGTTTGCGCCGTTCCGGTTGCGAGGTGAAATCTTGGGTGTTGACAGGCTCAATCATTTCCCGCGCTCCTGGGCATCAATTGCCTTTTTTGACTTGAAGAAATCATTAGAACAAGCCAAATCTGATGCTAGCACGGCATGATCAACTATCCGGGAAGTGCGCAGTCGATAGTGCGCAAAAAGTTCGCGGGCCGGGGGGACAGGGTTGATGAAAGACGCTGAAGCGATGGCCATGGAAAACTGCTCGCCTTGTTATTCAGCTTTTTTCTTGTGCATCTCCGGGCATTGGTTATTCTGGGAGTTCCCCGGTAATGGAAGCGCCGGGGAACGCTCCGAAGCCATTCATAAGGATGTTTGGACACGACATTATGTCCACTGAACGAACAGCGGTGGCCGTTCGAATGCCCGCACTGCCCGATGCCTATGGATTCCCTACCCCGTCTTCCTGGGCACTGGCCGCGCCCGTACGATTCAACTCTGATTGGCGAGGCGAGAACGCGGATCCCGAAAGAGAAACCGAAGTACGGTTACTTTGGACTCCGCAATCGCTCTATCTGCGATTCCGCGCCAAATACCGGGTCATCACCGCGTTCTCCGATGCCGGGCCCGATGGGCGCCGCGATCAGCTGTGGGACCGCGACGTCGTGGAAGTTTTCGTGCAGCCCGACCCGTCGCAGCCCCGGCGTTACAAGGAATTCGAAGTCAGCCCGAACGGATGGTGGATCGATCTGGACATCGCGCCGGGCGAAAAACACGACTTGAAGAGTGGATTGCAGCGCCGCGTTATTTTGAACGAACTCGCGAAAACCTGGGTCGCGGAGATTGCCTTGCCCATGAAAGGCGTCGTCGACCGCTTCGATCCTGCGGCCACCTGGAGAGTGAATTTTTACCGCGTTGAAGGCGCTGCCGAACCGCGATTTTATTCCGCTTGGCAGCCCACGCGAACACCGGCACCTAATTTCCACGTCCCGGAAGCGTTTGGCGAATTGGTCTTTCGATCATCCGACCTGCCGAGAAAATAGCGCATTGGCCGGAGTAGGGCGAAAGATCCAGGCTGGCATCCCTCCTTTTTTTTCCTTATGCTTTCCCCGTGGATAGTGGACGCCGGTATTTCCGCCATTTTACGACGGAGTGTTTTCCTCGAGCCTTTTTCTTGTTTCTACACACGGTCGCATTCGCCTGCGGCGGTTCGGCCCTGCGGGCCCGTCCGCAGCAGACAACCAACGAACCTGCTCCGGCGGTCACAAAAGTCGAACCTCCGGGCTGGTGGGTGGGACTTACGGCGGAGGTGATGCTTTTGCTTAGCGGGCACGATCTGGAAGCCACCCACGTGGGGTGCAATCTACCAACGCTGCGCGTCTCGCGCACGCAAGCCGCGGCGGGCGGGAACTATCTCTTCATCTGGATGCAGATCGGGGCGGGCACCAAGTCTGGTACTGCGGTCTGCCGAATTACCGCGCCGAAGGGAGCGACGGCTTTCGAACTGCCTCTGGCTGTCCGCGCCCCGACGCTGGGAAAGTTTCAAGGACTTTCGCAGAATGATGTGATGTATCTCATCATGCCGGACCGCTTCGCGAACGGCGATCCCACGAATGATGAACCCGCGGGATCGCCGGGTTCCCAGGACCGTTCGAAACCTCGTGCCTACCACGGCGGGGACCTGCTCGGGATTCAGAACCACTTGCCGTATCTGAAGGATCTCGGTGTGAACACCCTTTGGCTAACACCCATGGTGAAGAACGGGGCTACGGAGGACTATCACGGGTACGGCGCCGTGGACCTTTATGCCGTGGACCCACATCTCGGGGCACTGCAGGATTATCAGAATCTGGTCGCGGCTGCGCACCAGCAAGGAATGAAGATTGTTTTCGACGTCGTTCCGAATCATGTCGGCCCGAAACATCCCTGGCTTTCGAATCCGCCGCTGCCCGATTGGTTTCACGGCACGGGACAACATCACATCGATTCGTTTTCCCCGCTCAAGGGCAGTTTCTACGGCAAGGCAGGCGGTCAGGCCGTCGGAAACGATCTGTTCGAATCGCTGATCGATCCCCACGTCCCGGTGGGCATGAAACGAAATCTCACGGAAGGCTGGTTCTTGGGGATTCTGCCGGACATGAACACGGAGAATCCCCTGGTCCAGCAATATCTTTTGCAAAACAGCATCTGGTGGGCGGAAATATCCGGGCTGGACGGCTACCGCGTCGACACGTTTCCCTATGTCGGGCGGAAGTTCTGGGCCAACTGGCATACGGGATTGCGCAGGCTCTATCCCTTTCTAACTACGATCGGCGAAGTGTTTCATCCCGATCCGAGTGTGACTTCGTTTTTCGCCGGAGGAGTGCGGCGCTACGACGGCATCGATAGCGGGCTCTCCACGGTCTTCGATTTTCCGATGTTCTTCACGTTGCGGGATGTCTTGCTGCGGGGCGCATCCACGGGCCGCATTGCTGATGTTCTGAGGCAGGATTCCTCATATCCGCGACCCGAGGTGCTCGTTCCGTTCTTCGCGAATCATGACGTGCCGCGTTTTGCGAGCGCCCAAGGCAGCTCTCCGGCGAAGCTGAAGCTGGCGTTCGGACTCATCCTCGCGCTGCGGGGCATTCCTGAGATTTACTACGGCGACGAGATCGGAATGCCGGGAGGCGGCGATCCTGACAACCGGCGCGATTTCCCCGGCGGATGGATTGGAGATGCGAACGACGCGTTTACGGAGTCGGGCCGTACGCGTGGCCAACAGGAGATTTTTTCTTACGTCCAGGCGCTGCTCAAGCTTCGCCGCCAACACCCCGCCCTGCGCACCGGCCAGTTATGGCATCTGGCCTCGGATGAATCATCTTATGTCTTTGCGCGCGAATCAGAAGAAGAACGTGTTGTCGTCGCCTTCAACAACGCCGATCAGTCGCGAGAAGTTCAGATTCCGCTGGCCGACACGCCGGCCCAGAAGGCAATGGAGATGGCACTTCTTTTCGGCCCAGCCAAGGCGACACTGGCTGGTAGCGAAATTCGCATAACCATGCCCGCGCAATCTCTTTCGATTTTTACTCTGAACTAGCCCGGGGCGGGTGTGGCCGTTAGAACGTGAGGCGGACGCTCCAATTCTTTGCGGCATCGGGCACCGTCAGCGTGACGGCATGCGCCAGGCTGTCGTAGCGCCATTCGTGGATGAGTTCATCCCCGATGCGAACTTCTTTGGGCGCAGCCGCGGCGCCGTACAACGTCACCTCCGCGGTCTTCCACCAGGGCTGAAAGGCATTCTTCTCGATGGTGCTTGCCACCGTCACGGAGTCTTGCGAAACCTGACACGCATAGTTGACGCGCAGAATCTCACCCCTCTGATAAGCGAAGGTGTGGCCGTCGTCCTGATAGAGCGCGCCCCGACAATCACTGCCCGACGTGCTGGAAGGAAGATAGACGCGCAATTCGAACGGCCCATTTGGCTTCTCGCCAGAGTACTGCACGACGGGTTGCATGGGCACAATGGCGCCGGCCCGAACATAGAGCGGCAATTCGTCCAGACGAGGATGCAGGTTGATCTGGTCTTTGTTGGTGTGTTTCTCCGCTGTCCAATAGTCGTACCATTCCCCCGGCGGTAGAAACACTCCATGGGCATCGACTGTTTCGGTGACGACCGGGGCCACAAAAAAATCAGGCCCAAAGAGAAAATCACGATCGTCGCCGTAAAATTCTTGAGCCTGGGGATATTCAAGGAAGATGGGTCGCATCAGAGGCATTCCCGTCCGCGTGCTTTCTTCTGTAATCGTATAGATATAAGGCAGCAGCTGGTAACGAAGCCCAATGTATTTGCGTCGAATCTCTTCCTGTTCTGGGCCGTTCACCCACGGCTCGTGATCCGCCGTGCCTTTCGCGGCGTGATCTCGGTAGATGGGATTGAAAGCACCGAGTTCATACCAGCGGGTCAGCAAATCCGGCGGGGGGGAACTCCCAAAGCCTCCGATATCGTCTCCCACGAGCGCATAGCCTGAAAGCCCCATGCTCATGAGCATCGGCGTGCTCATGGAGATGTGGTTCCACGTTGCGAGATTGTCCCCTGTCCACGTACCGGCGAAGCGTTGGGTACCGGAGTAGGCCGCTCTCGTGAGCACGAAGGGCCGCTCGTCCCCTTGCAGTTTGCGCAGGCCGTCATACGTCGCCCGGGCGTTCTGCATGCCCATGATGTTATGCGCCGCGCGGTGGTCGACGCTTGTGCCGTCATCCAAACGATGCCTGACGTCGAGTGGCATGGTCTTCTGGGGGTAGCGGAATACCGCCGGTTCATTCATGTCATTCCAAAAGCCGGCTGCACCCATGTCCACGAAATCCTTGTATAAGTGGCCCCACCAATCGCGCGCCCGAGTGAGCGTGAAATCAGGAAATACACTTTCACCGGGCCATACCGGTCCCACGTAAACGGATCCGTCCGGATTCTTGACGAAAACATCGCTCTTGATTCCCGAATCGAATGGCGCGTAACCCCGGTCGGGATTTCTCTTGATGTGCATGTCCGTGATCAAGATGATGTGGAAGCCCTGCTCGCGCAGGTCGGCGATCATTTTTTCAAAATGCGGGAAATATTGCCTATTGATGGTGAACGGGGCGTAACCTTCCTGATAGTCAATATCCAGATAGATGGTGTCGGCAGGAATTTTCTTTTCGCGCAGGAGCCGCGCGATTTCCCGCACGCGGGCCTCGGGATAGTAGCTATAGCGGCACTGCTGGTAACCGAGTATCCAAAGCGGTGGCAGGGGCGGGCGCCCGGTGAGCGCGGTGTACTGCTCGATGATTTTTTTTGGTCCCCGCCCGGCAATAAAGTAATAATTCAGTTCCCCGCCTTCCGCTCCGAAAGAAAAATAGTCCGCGGACTCTTTCCCGAAATCGAAACTGCTGCGGTAGGTGTTGTCAAAGAACAGGCCGTAGGCCACGCCCTTGCGAAGTCCCACAAAAAAAGGAATGGTCTTGTAAAGAGGGTCGGTGGATTCCTGCCAGCCGAACGCATCCGTGTTCCAGTTGGTGAACGAGCGATTCCGGCGATTCATGGGTCCGGCTTTGTCACCCAGTCCGTAGTAGTTTTCCTCTAGCGGCATTTTCTTCCAGACGTGAACCCCCTGGCCATTCCAGGCCATCGGCAAGCTCGGCTCGTCGGCGAGAAATACATTTCCAGCAACATCAGAGAAATTGATCAGCAGCGGTGACCGCTGAACGGTAGCCACCACGTTTCCCGCAGTGATTCGTATCTCCTTCGGATTCTCTTCGATGTTGAAGGCCGGCGGTTCGGGCGACTGGATCAGCGCCCACGAAGAATCCTTGGGAAAAGCACCGTTCGGGGCGAGGCGCACGCGGAACACGCCATCGCGGAAGACCGTGACGCGCACCTTTGCGGCACCCGCCGTTAACTCAACGCCATCTTTCAGCTTCTCGACGCGCTGGAGCTTGCCAAGATGCTGCCAGCCTTGCGCAACTGCAATTGCACAACCGAGAACGGCGGCCAGCAGCGCAGTTCCGATGCGTGGAACAATTCCTGTCATGTCCATCCTCCCGGGCGCGACGACAAGTGAAGAACCATCAGGTGTGTTTCCCACTTGCGCAGAAACGATCCGGGGCCTTCCGGTATTATCAAGCTACCAGCCACTGTTCGAAAAACGCTGACGCCTTTGCGCCTTCGACTCGGCGCCGCAACGCATCCATCACGCGGCAGCGCACCAATCCGTTGCGGCCGTAAAAACCGAGCCAATAGGGAAGATACACTTCGCCCTGCTCCCGCGCGATATCGAGACGGGCTTCGCGAAGCTTGAAGAATCCTTGCTGGAAGACGACGCGCAACACCTTCTCTCGCAGAATTTCCTCGGCGCGTTCCCCGGTGAGCGACGGAAGCATGCGGTTGCGGCTATCAACAGAAATGAGTTCACGGTGTTTGGGGATTCGTGGCCATTCAAATAGGTCGAGCGAACCATCTACAGCATCGAGCGCGAACAACCGAGCGTGGGGCGTTCTGCCGAGCTGGTAACGGACGCGATAGAGCCAGAAGGGCACGTAAGCGTCCGCAATCTTTTGCAACGGGCCGATGCGCAGGCGCCAGTACAGCGCCGAAAAGCCCGGCGCGGAGAAAGCCCGGACGGCTTCCCTCTGGGTGACGTTCGGTTTCAGGGTTCGAATGGCAGGCATGTCCATGATTCGTTCGCCAAAGCTGCTGCTAGCGGAAATAGACCCACAAGCCCACCACTGTGGCGATCAGGACCCCCGTAAACGCCAGGTTGAACAAATGTTCCGTTCGCGTTTCTCGCTGGAGGTGCGGCGTACTCACATCCGTGGTCTCGAGTTTCTCGCCCACCGTCGCAAACGTCAGTCCGGCGATCTTTTTCCGCTCGGGGGCCGGATACATCATGCTAACGACGATCAGCACGGCCGCGCAGACGACGAACATCAAAATGGCGTAGTGCAAAAAGTTCATGTCCACGAGCCAGCGGATGGCGCCGGAATCATAATGGCGGGTCTTATCCAGCACTTCGAAGATGAAGCGCACGGAACCGAGGGCAAAACCCACCAGAAGCGAACTGATGGCGCCCTGCCCGTTCAGGCGCGGCCAGAGAATCCCGAAAATAAAGCACACCGCAATCGGCGGGCTGATGTAAGCCTGCACGCTCTGTAGATAGATATACAGCTGGGCACTGAGCAAGTGAATGAACGGCACCCAGAGAAGACCGAGGACAACCATGACCCCCGTAGCGATCCGTCCGAAAAATACCAATTGAGATTCGGTCGCCGCCGGGCGGAACTTCTTGTAAAAATCGAGCGTCACCATCGTGGATGCGGAATTGAAGACCGAGCTCATCGCCCCCATTAGCGCAGCAAGTAGCGCGGCGATCATTAATCCCACCAGCCCGCGTGGAAGCAAGTTCACGATCATGGTCGGGTAAGCAATGTCGCCGTTGGTGATTTTCCCATCCACCACGTGGAACAACTCCGGATACAAGCCCAAGGCGATCAGCCCGGGCAGGACGAGCACGAAGACCGGGAGAATTTTCAGAAATCCTGCGAAGATGGTGCCCGCTTTGGCGTGGCCTTCGTCTTTTGCGGAGAGAACGCGCTGCACGATCACCTGGTCCGTACACCAGTACCAGATACCCAGGATCGGAGCTCCAAAGAAAATGCCTGTCCATGGGAACTCGCCGTCGGTGGCCGGCTTCATCATGTGAAAATAATCAACCGGCACCGCGGCGCGCAATCCGGCAAATCCGCCCACCTTGTCCAGGCCGATGATCGTCAAGGCAATCGCGCCGGCGAGCAGGATCAAGGTCTGCACCAGATCGGTGTAGATCACGGCGGCGAGTCCGCCCGCGATGGTATAGACTCCCGTCGCCACAACCAGGATGACCGCGGCAGTCAATGGACTCCAGCCCACCACGCGCTCCAGCACGATGGCAGCCGCGTACAAGTGCACCGAAATCTTCGTGAAGATGTAGGCGATGACCGAGATGCTTGCCAGATAGGTCGCGCAGTTGCGATTGAAGCGCCGTTCTAGAAACTCCGGCATGGTGAAAACGTTCGAACGCAGATAGAACGGTACGAAAACCCAGCCGAGCAGGAGCAGCATCAGGCAGGCCAGCCATTCGAAATGGCCAACGGCCAGACCCGACGTCGCTCCCGAACCAGCCAAGCCAATGAAATGCTCGGTGGAGATGTTGGAGACGAAGAGGGAGGCTCCGATCGCGAACCAGCCGATATTACGGCTGGCTAGAAAATAGTCCTCGGAGGTACGCTCTTTCTTGGAAAAGTAGAAACCGATGCCGAACACGATGGCGAAGTAGATCCCAATGATGACGAGATCAACGGTTTCCAGGGTCCGGTGGCTAACCGCGACCGAAGATGCGAAGAGCATCCATCCCTCCTTGGCGTCCGGCAGGGGAGAAGCGCGCCGGACAATTCAACCACGCGCAGGAAATGAACGTGGCTACCCCTGCTAGAATCATGTCACTCGACTTCGACAGCAACGGGCCTTACAAATGGGCGCGAAGATTTGGACTGCGAAGTTTATAACAGGCCCCATCCAGGCTCAATGCTATTCGAGCGGCGGCGTATTTTCTTGCCGTTCCCGTTACCATGGAATAAGCGAGGGGCACGAACGGTATGCTCAAGTGCACCAGTCATCGGTCTGTTTCGGATTGCCACTGGGCACGGAACAGAGTAAAAAGAGACACAGGGAGAGGAACATGATGAAAGCAGTGCTTTGTTTGCTGTTCTGCGCGGCCGCGGTGATGGCTGCGGATAAGACGGTGTATGACTTCACTTTGAATTCGATCGATGGCCAGCCTGCGCCGCTCGCGGCCTACCGGGGCAAAGTCGTTCTCCTGGTCAACGTTGCCAGCCGTTGCGGTTTTACGCCGCAGTATACCGCACTGGAGTCGACCTATGAGAAGTACAAGGACCGCGGCTTGGTCATCGTGGGCATCCCCGCGAATAATTTCGGCGCGCAGGAACCCGGCACAAATCAGGAGATCAAGACCTTTTGCTCCTCGAAATATCACGTGACCTTCCCAATGATGGCCAAGGTGTCCGTGAAAGGCCAAGACATCACCGCGCTCTATCAGTTCCTGACCGACAAAGCCATGAATCCGCAAACGGGCGGAGAGATTCAATGGAATTTCACCAAGTTTCTAATTGGCCCCGACGGGCACGTCATTACGCGCTTCGAGCCCGAGGTGACGCCGGATTCGCCGCAGGTGACGTCGGCCATCGAAAAGACGCTGGCATCGCTCAAATCCTGAGCGCCGCACGCCCGGCTCGATCTGTCGGGCGGTCACTCCGACGCGAAAATCACGCGAGCTGCGGCCGACGGCCGAACATGCAAAAATCGCTACTGGCCCAGCAATCCCCATGCCCATACTCTCGTTCGAAGACGTTTCGAAAGACTATTTGACGGATGGCCAGCCAGTGCATGCGCTCAAAGGTCTTTCGCTGAACGTAAAGCGCGGCGAGTTTGTGGCGTTGGTGGGGCGCAGCGGCTGCGGAAAGTCCACGCTGCTCAATCTTGCCGGAGCCATGGATTTTCCGACCACGGGCAAGGTGCTTCTGGACGGAGTTTCGACGTCGTCCCTGAAAGACAACGGCCTGACCCAACTGCGGCGCGAGAGGGTTGGCTTCATTTTTCAGTCGTTTCAATTGCTGCACACGTTGACGGTTTTTGAAAACGTCGAACTGCCACTGCTCCTCGCCGGGAAACACAACCCTCGCGAAGCGGCCCGGGAACGGCTTGCCTGGGTGGAACTCGAGGGCCTCGGCGATCGTCATCCCCACCAACTCTCCGGTGGCCAGATGCAGCGTGTCGCCGTGGCACGCGCGCTCATCCATTCACCGAGTCTCCTGCTGGCCGATGAGCCCACCGGCAACCTGGACACCACGACGGGCAACGTGATTCTTGAGTTGCTCCGGCGTCTCACGCGGGAGCAAAACACCGCGACCATTGTGGCGACTCACAGTCTTGAAGCCGCATCGCTTGCCAACACGCTCGTGCGGCTGCGTGACGGAAAAATCGAAGAGATCACCCGGCGCTAACATGCCTCGTTTTCTCCTCTTTTACCGATTGATGGTGCGCCCGCTCTTCCGTGAACCGCTGCGGACCTTGCTGACCATCTTGGCTATCGCCTTGGGCGTCGCCGTCGTCCTGGCCATCGATCTTGCGAGCGACGCCGCCACCGGCTCGTTCCGTAGTTCGATGGAAACCCTGGCCGGCGAAAACGAGCTGGAAGTGGTCACCTCGGGAGGTGTGCCGGAATATGTGGTTGGTACGCTGGCAACGCTGGCCTATTCAATTCGAGTCTCACCACGCATCGAGGACTACGCGGTGATCACTGATACCAAGAAGTCACTTCCTCTCATGGGACTGGATCTTATTGCGGAAGGTGGCGCTTACGCGCAGAGTGCACTCCAAAAAACTGCTGAGTCCCAGACGCAAAGCGCTTCGGAACAGGTGTTCAACCGGCTTGGAGACGCCGACGGCATTTGGGTGGGGTCGAGTGTGGGCTACCGGACGAGCGACCGCGTCGAACTGCTCATCAACGATCGAGTCCGGACTTACACGGTGCGAGGCGTGTACCCCGATTCGAACGGCAACGAGTCCGCTATTGTGATGGACCTGGCCGCCGCCCAACATGCACTGGGGCGCTATGGTCGCGTCGATCGCATCCTGCTGAAAGTGCCGGAGACTCCCAGCCTGGGGGACTGGCAGCAGCGTTTACGGACCGTGCTTCCTGCCGGAGTGGAAGTTCGATTGCGAGGCACTGCCACGAACGAGAATCGCCGCATGCTTGCCGCTTTCCGCTGGAACTTGCGCCTCTTGAGCTGCATTTCTCTCATTGTCGGCGCATTCCTGATCTACAACACCATCTCCGTCTCGGTCGTCCGCCGCCGCCCGGAGATTGGAATCGCGCGCAGCCTCGGCGCCAGCCGCGGCGTCATTCTCTCGGCATTCCTAGGTGAAGCTGCCTGCCTGGGTCTGGCAGGCGCTCTCATCGGGCTTCCTCTCGGCCGCCTCATGGCCACTGGTGCGGTTCGCTTGATGGCCGCCACCGTGGAATCACTTTATGTCAGCAGCCGGCCAGGAATCATCGAGCTGAACGGGGCATCCGTACTTCTTGCGCTGGCGATTGGCGTTGGAGTTGCGGTTGCTTCCTCCTATTCGCCCGCGCGCGAGGCTTCCCAGGTTTCTCCTGTCGAGGCGATGGCGCGGGGCCGGCGCGAATATGACGTGCGTGTGCACCAAGCCCGCGATTTGTGGCTGGCTCTTGTGCTCGGTCTGGCGGCCGCCGCAGCCTCTCGCGCTCCGGCGGTCGCCGGCAAACCGCTTCTTGGGTATCTCGCCGCGATCCTGCTCGTAGCGGCCTCGGCGTTGGCAATGCCCGCTTTCGTCGACGCGCTGACCTCCGTTTCTTCGAATCTTCTCGGCAAGGTTTTCGGTGTGGAGGCAATGCTTGCCTCGCGCACCCTGCGAGCCTCCTTGCGCCGAACTTCTGTCCTGGTTGGCGCGCTTTCGACCGCCATCGCGATGATGACGGCGGTCGGGATCATGGTCGGGAGTTTCCGCCAAACGGTCGTGCTCTGGATGAGCGACCAGTTGCCCGCTGATCTCTATCTCCGTCCCGCTGGTTTTGCAGCCGCAGACCGCCATCCCACCATTTCTTCCGGTGTGGCGGAAGAAGTAGCAAAACTGCCGGGCGTCGCAGCCGTTGAACGCCTGCGCGCTTACGAAATCAGCTATGAAGACATGCCTGCTACGCTCGCTTCCGCCGACCTGAACGTCCGGCGCTCCCATCGCAATTCCGACTTTTTCTCCGGACGCCCGAGCGAGCAAGTCCTCGCCGAATTGCGCGATTCGAATGCCGTCATCGTCAGTGAGCCCTTCACTTACAAGCACCATCTGAAGGCCGGCGATTCCCTGACCCTTTCACTGGGGGCAACCCAGGCGTCATTCCGCATCGCTGACGTTTATTACGATTACTCCAGCGAGCGCGGCAGCATCCTGATGGACCGCCAGACCATGCTGCGGTTCTTGCCTGATCCCGCACCCTCGAATGTCGCCATTTATGTTTCTCCGGACGCACCATTGGAGATAGTTCGAGCTGAAATCGAAAAAGCCACCGCTGGCCATCGCGTCTTACTGTTTTCGAATCGGGACTTGCGCGCCGAAGCCATGCGCATCTTTGACCGCACGTTTGCCATCACCTACGCCCTGGAAGCGGTTGCGATCATCGTCGCGGTTATGGGCATTGCCGGAGCGCTTCTTGCTTTGGTGATTGACCGCCGCCGCGAACTTGGACTGCTTCGATTTCTCGGTGCGGCCACCTGGCAGGTTCGAAAGCTGATTCTAATGGAGGCCAGTTTGCTTGGACTCTTGGCCAATCTTGCAGGTCTCGCCCTGGGATTTGTGCTGTCGCTCATTCTCATCTATGTGGTCAACAAACAGTCGTTCGGCTGGACGATCCGGTTTCACTGGCCGGTGGAAATTCTTTTTGGCGCGCTTGCGGTCGTGTATGGGGCCACTGTGCTTGCTGGCCTCTACCCGGCGCAGGTGGCCGTGCGCTTGAATCCAATTGAGGTCGTCCATGAAGACTAGGCTCGCAGGACTCGCGGCCGCGCTGCTTCTCCAGCAGCCTCTTGCGCCGCAATATCGCACCGCCTTGCCGGGATACCGTTACGAATTCCCGCGGGATCATTTCAATCACCCGGATTTTCAAAGTGAATGGTGGTACTACACCGGAAATCTGAAATCGCTTGACGGCCACCGGTTCGGATTCGAACTGACCTTCTTCCGGCAAGCCGTCAGCCGCGATCCCACGAGGAACACCGTCTGGGAGGTGCGGGATCTCTACCTCGCGCATCTGGCGTTGAGCGACCTGGATGGCGGGAAGTTCTATCACCTGGAACGCATCAATCGATCCGGACCCGGCGTCGCCGCCGCGAGTGAATCTCTCGGTCGCATTTGGAATGGCAATTGGCAGACTCAATGGCACGGCAGCGACCAGGAGCTAAAAGCGGTCAGTGAGCGCTTTCAACTGCACTTGACGCTGCATCCGGAAAAACCTGCTGTCATTCACGGTGAGAACGGCGTCAGTCAAAAGGCGGAGGGTCCGGGCCACGCCTCCCACTATGTTTCTCTAACCCGGCTGGCTACTTCGGGTGACATCGATCTCCGTGACAAAAAATTTGAAGTGCACGGAACGAGTTGGATGGACCACGAGTTCTTTACCCATCAGCTCGAACCCAACCAGACAGGCTGGGATTGGCTGGGCCTCCAACTCCAGGACGGCACGGAGTTGATGCTCTTCCACATTCGCCGGATGGATGGTTCGATTGATCCGCACTCGGCTGGCACTTACGTTGACGCAGAAGGAAAGACGACACACCTGCGCTCAAGTGATTTCAAGTTGCAGCCCACCGGAGAAAAATGGAAGAGCCCCCTTACCGGCGCCGAATATCCCATCCACTGGAAGGCAGCGATTCCGAAATTAGCCATCGAACTCGAAGCAAAAACACCGCTCGAATGCCAGGAACTGACCGGGCAAACAAAACTTGCTCCGAACTATTGGGAGGGCGCCATGGTCATCACCGGTCAGCGCAAAGCACAACCGCTCAGCGGCGCCGGCTATCTGGAAATGACCGGCTACGACCGGCCCGTTCAACTCGTTCCGTGACCAGGGTGTTCTGCCACCTCTTAACTTTGTCTAGATTCCGCCAAATCCTGACTGACGGGGCTACCGGACTGGCGTGCCAGCGCCATGCATTTGCCGAAATCTCAGTGGGAGGCCTTCATCTGGGTTTCCAGAAAGGCCAGTACATCGTTTCCCCAGACATCGGTTGCCGACGAACAAAATCCCCAGTGCCCATCCTGATGGGTGCTGCCGAAAGCCGGATAGATCTTTGATTGAAAGTCCTTCTTCTTTTTGTTGGCTTCTTCGCTCAAGACCCGGCTGGGAGCCAGGCTGTAATCGTTCGCCGCCTGGAGCAGAAAAACAGGTGCCTTGGCGAGATCCACTGCACGCACTAGGCGATCTTGAAGTGCCACATTCTGCTCCCACGACATGGCGCCCGGAGCGAACGGCACCAGCGCCTTTACGCCCAGGTCACGTTCACCAGTGAGTAGCGTTTGGATGCCACCGTAGGAGCACGCTGAAATGACAATGCGGGCAGGGTCAACAAAGGGCCGAGATTTCAGATAATTGAGGCCGGCAATCACATCGACAACTGCGGCTTGCTGAAGCTCGACCATACGCCGAGCACGCTCGCCTGGAGGCGCCTGGGCGACCAGGTCCTGGATGTAATTACCCGGCGAGCGTCCTTG
Organism: Acidobacteriota bacterium; assembly: GCA_003225295.1. Classification (GTDB taxonomy): domain Bacteria; phylum Acidobacteriota; class Terriglobia; order Acidiferrales; family UBA7541; genus Acidiferrum. The sequence goes on from QHYZ01000046.1 coordinate 172,983, forward strand.
TCCTCGGCGATGCGGCACAAAGAAGACGTAGGAATGCGCGGTGTAGAACTTGGTTAAGGCTGGCTGAGAACCCGGCAATTTCTCGCTGCCATGATTCCACACGATTGCCGGAAAAGGTCCAGTACCCTCCGGCTTCCAAAGAAATCCGTGCAACTCCGGTCCACCGCTTGAAAACACAACCTCCTCAGGCTTGGTTTGGGCTACTGCTAAGGCCTGAGCTAATGTGCATAGCAAGAATCCGCAGAGGAATCTCTTCGTTCTCAGCGCGAGAAACGAGAGGCGAGTGATTCTTCGGACGGTTATCAGCGAGGAAGGGCGACCGCACTCGCGTTGTGTTCCCGTGTCGCAGGCCGAGGTGCCCGTGGACCTTGGTGTCATTTTGCTTGCCCTTATCAAGCGAGAGCATAACTTAGGAAACCCCAAAAAGACACGGGCACCATTCGAGCGTAAGAGTTAGGACCTGGGAGAAAAGTGTGGATGACCAACTCTTAGCAGGCAGGACGTTCAAGGCGATGCCGACTCAGCCGGTGAATCCGGGATTCCTGCAGGAGATAAAGTAGTTCAGAAAGAACGTCGCGCTATTGGCCCTGCAAGATGCTGTGTGTCGAGGACAGGGGAAGCGTAAGATGCGCGGGTCAGTGGTCCGAATCGGAAATTCGAGTCAAAATCAGTCCGGGGGTAGGGATGAAATCGATGGTGCTTCTTGGCGTGTTGAGTCTGCTGCCGGCCTTCAGTTGTTTTGCGCAAACGAAGAAACCCGAAGAGACCGCCTCGTCCCTTCCCGCGGGGCTCGAACGAATGCCCGAATCGCTCGACGTGCGCTTCGCGCTCAGCGCCGCGCCGCCGCATTTGCGCGATGCCGCGACGGTCTACGTGCTGGACCCTGCGAAAGGCTACGTCCTCAACCGCAAAGGAATCAATGGTGTGAGCTGCATCGTGGTCCGCAGCGACTGGCAATGGACGAATCACGCGTTCCGCGACGACATTTTCTGGGCCGTGTGCTACGACGCCGAAGGCTCGAAAACGCTCCTGCAGGACTACCTCGCCGCCGCCGAGCTGCGCGCGCGTGGGATGGACTCGAAGCAAGCGCACGAGGAAATCACCAAGCGGTTTGGCACTGCCGCGTATCCTAATCCGGCTCGCGTGGGAGTTTCCTACATGCTGGCACCGATCATGCGCGGCTTTCCCGGCCCTCGCACCATGAACATGCCGCACTACATGTTTTACGCTCCCAACGTCACCGACGCCGACATCGGCGGAAAGCCGTACGGCCTGTACCCCTTCATTCTGAGCATGAGCCCGGGCCGCGACGACGTGATCATCATGCTGGTGGGCCAGACCGAGAAAGACAAAATCCTCGGCGAAGGAAAGGATCTGCTCGCCGATCTGTGCTCCTATCGCAATTACTTGTGCACCTCGGCGGAAACGCGGGCGCGCATGCCCAACGATCCGCTGCCAAACAACTAGCCGTTCTGACTTGCTGGGTGCCCCATCCGCCGGGGGAACCTGTCTCTGGCGAATTGTTATTTCGCCCTGTTACTCCCAATGAGGTTGCGCGCATAGAAATTCACGTGCTGGTCGAAGAAGAGGGACCAAGAGTGGTTTTTTGCCCGTAGCTTTGATGATTTGCCGCCAAACGAGACTGCTTGGTGATCAACGGAAGCGTTTGACTGTCACGTGGGAAGCCAAATTTAGGAGGCCAATTTAGGAAGCCAATTTAGGAAGCTTGACAGCAATGCAAAAACAAAGTATTTGACATAGACCGTAATAAAAAAGCATCAATTCGAGAGTCAAGGCAACATCCATTGATGGACGACCGCGCGGTTTCCAGAAGAGGTGCACTGAGATATCTGGGCCTGCTGGCCGCCAGTGCCGCAGGCCGCCAATTTTTGGCTGCGTGGCTTCCTTCACCCGCCACCTATGCAACTGGACGGAACGGTTTGGTGACCTTGCAGGGAATGAGCCACCCGCCTGAAGTGGAACCCGCCGCGCCGTACGCACCGCAGTTTTTCAAGCCGGGGGAATTCAAGACCGTCGAACTCCTGGCGGAGATGATCATCCCCACTGACGATAAACCAGGCGCCAAAGAAGCCAAAGTAGCGAGCTACATCGATTTCGTCGTTTTTTCAGCGCGCGAGTTCGAACCTGCACTGCAGCGGGAGTGGATGGATGGCTTGGCTTTCCTCGATCGTGAGAGCCACAGACAGTTTGGGAAGGCGTTCCGCATGGCCTCAACGGCAGAGCGGGTAGATTTGCTGACCGATGTGAGTTTGCCAGAACGCGATCCGGGAGCGCGTCACGAGGGTTACAGGTTCTTCCGGCTGGTCAAGAATATGACGGTAGAAGCGTTTTACACCTCACGGATTGGCTTGATCGATGTGTTGGACTTTCAGGGCATGAATTACATGAGCGAATTCCCCGGCTGCACGCACCCGGAGCATCAACATTAGCTTGGCCAGTCGAAGTAGCATTCAAAGGTCGGGAAATAGAACGTGGATGCGTTTGGGCTCGGAGGTTGGCATGGATAAACCGATGTTACGCCGCCGATTTCTTGTTGCTGCGGGCGCTGCAGCTGTTGCCGCCCCCCCAGGAGGAAATGCTTTTGCCAGACCGCGCGCGGCCGCGACAATTCAAACGGCCAAGCAGGCCAGGCTCTTCGTGGGGTGCTGCGCATATTCCTATTTCAAATATTTCAATGCGGGCTCCATGACGATGGAGAGTTTTATTCACAGGGCTGTCGAACTTGAGGTGTATGGCGTTGACATTACAACGTACTGGCTGAAGTCCGTGGAGCCGGAATAGCTAGTCTCTTTACGGCACCTGGCTTTTAAGAATGGCGTGTCTCTTTCTGGCATCGCGATTCGCACGGAAATGTGCCAGGCCGGCGGCGCCATCCGCGCCGAGGAAGTTCAGAGAATTTCAGCAGTGGGTTGACGCGGCCGGGCTGCTGGGGGCGTCGCATATACGCGTATTCGCAGGGAATCTTCCCGGTGGCGCTACCGAAGAGCAGGGGATCGCGTGGGTAGTGGAAACGATGAAGCCGGCGTGCGATTATGCGGCCAAGAGGGGCGTTACTCTGGGAATCGAAAACCACGGAGGCATGACGGCTCGAGCGGCGACAACTTTGGAAATTCTCCGGCGAGTGGATTCCCCGTACGCAGGAATTAACCTTGATATCTCCAACTTCGCAAGCAAGTCGGACGACGAGATGTATTCGGATATCCAAGCGTGTGTCCCTTATGCAACCCACGCTCACATCCGCGATCTTTTTGGCGCAACAAAGCGGCCCATCGATTTGGACCGCGTTTGGCGGCTCTTCGCTCAGGGCGAATACAAAGGATACATGTCCGCGGAATATGAAGGTGAAGAAGATCCGATGACAGGCGTGCCAAAATTGCTGGAGAAAATCAAGGTTTTATGCCGTAAGTATTCGAGCGCCTGATTTGATTTGACGGGTAGCAAGGAGACCGGCAGTGGGCACGCAGACGGTCTATGATGCGGTTGTGGTGGGCTCCGGAGCTTCAGGGGGTGTTGCTGCTTACGCTCTTGCCAGCGAGGGACTTCAAGTCTTGTGCCTGGAAGCAGGGCCAATGATTGAGCCTCATAGGGATTTCCACACCCACAAGTACCCCTTCAAATGGCCGTACCGCGGCTCCGGTAAACCTGGGAAGTACGGCAAGTTGCCGCAGGGAATGGAATGGAAAATCAACGAGTGGACCGAGAATCTTTATACCGTGCCTCAGGACGATCCCTACGCACTGGCGCCCGGGGCAAAGTTCACCTGGACAAGACTGCGCGCCGTGGGCGGCCGGACGCTGGTGTGGGGCCGGGAATCGGGACGCTTCGGCCCGCTCGATTTCAAGCCCAGGAGTTTGCAGGACGGATTTGGCGAGGATTGGCCCATCACCTACGAAGAATTGGCGCCCTATTACGACAAGGTTGAGGCACTGATCGGAGTAGCGGGAGGGGGAGAAGATGTTTACAACTCGCCCGCCAACAAGAACATTCTTCCGGCGTTTCGCCCACGCTGCGGCGAGTGGCTGATTAAGAAAGGCGCGGCCAAGCTCGGCATCAAGACCGTAGCATTCCCTCTGGCCGTACTCAGTAAGCCCTATGATAATCGGCTTGCTTGCCACTATTGCGGAGCATGCAACTTTGGGTGCGATACAGCTTCTCGGTTCAGCACGTTGGAAGTGCTTTTTCCCAAGCTTCAAAAAATGAACAACTTTACCCTGCGCACCAATGCTGTGGCGCACCGCGTCTTACTTGACGCTTCAACTGGTAAAGCGCGCGGAGTTTCTTTTGTCGATACCACCAACAAACTGGAGTACGAGGCGTACGGAAAAACCGTGGTTCTGGGCGCATCCATGGTGGAATCCATCCGGATTCTCTTTAACTCACGCACCCGGGAGTTCCCGCAGGGGCTGGCGAATTCAAGCGGCACACTCGGGCGATATCTCATGGAACATGTGGCCTTCAATGACATTGAGGGATTTTTTCCGCAACTTGCCGGCCAGCCCTCGACCAACGACGATGGACCGGGCGCCAATAGCCTGTACATCCCCCGCTATAACTACGGAAGGAAAAATGACAAGTTTCTGCGGGGCTACCGCTTCACTTTCTATACGGGTTGCGGCATGGGACCCGGGCCAGGATCGCATCTGCCGGGTTTCGGTTCCGCGTACAAGAAGAGAATCAAGGAGCTGTATCCAGCCGCTGTGAGCATTGGTGGGTACGGCGAAGGGCTGCCATTTGACTGGAACTACGTGGAAATTGATCCCGACGGACTGACCGACCGTTACCGGATTCCTCAGGTTCGTTTTCACACCAACGCAGAATACGATCATTCATTTGCCATGCGGGATGAGATGTACGGTCAGATGGAGGAGATCTTGAAGGCCTCCGGCGCGGAGGTCCTTCCTTACGAGAAGAGGAATCCGTATCCGCTCGGAAGCGTGACCCATGAAGCGGGTGGCGCGCGCATGGGAGACGATCCCAAGACTTCCGTGCTGGACCGATGGAATTGTTGCCACGACATCAAGAATTTGCTGGTGGTGGACGCCGCATGTTTCACCTCTCATCCGGAGAAGTCGGTGACGCTCACGATTATGGCTTTAGCTCTTCGCGCCAGCGAACATTTGGCAGAGGAGATGCGACTCGGGGAAGTGTGAGAGTTGCCGCCCACTGGTAATCAGAGTGGTGCCCGGGTGCCAACAAAAATGTGGACACTGAGCCCAACTGCTGTAAGCCGGATTCTCTTTATACTGGCGCTCTCCCCCGCGGTCTCCGCGCAAGAGTGGCAATCCTACGGTGGTGACGCTGGCGGAACGCGATCATCACCGCTCAAACAAATCAATCGCCAGAACGTTGGAAGGCTGCGAAGGGCGTGGACGTATCACATGGGAGAGCTGGACCGCGAAAACAATGAAACGGGCCGGCATCACGTTGTGCCATTCGAATCCACGCCAATCGTGATTGATGGAGCGCTTTACTTCTCCACTCCTTCCAACCGCGTGATTGCCCTCGATGCGGAAACGGGAAAGGAAATTTGGCGGTTTGATCCGCAAGCTGGGCGTGCCGGACCTCGCCACTTCTTCCAGCACCGCGGCGTAGCCTATTGGCATGGTAAGACCGGAGACGACGGTCGAATTTTGTACGGCACTTTCGACGGGCGCTTGATCGCCCTGGATGCGAAAACCGGAAAACCTTGCCGCGAATTTGGAAAAGACGGCACGGTCGATCTACGTGCAGGAATCGCCGACGCTTATCCTGGTGCGGAGTATGCGGTGACCTCGCCGCCGGCCATCTATCAAGACCTGGTCATTACCGGAGCGGCGGTCCCTGAATATCCGTCCAAAGGCCCCAGTGGCCAGGTGCGCGCTTTTGACGTTCGCTCGGGAAAACTCGCGTGGACCTTTCACACCATTCCCCGACCGGGAGAAGTGGGGCACGAGACTTGGGAGGGAGATGCTTGGAAGGAGCGCACGGGCGCGAACGTTTGGTCGATCATGAGTGTGGACTTAGAACGCGGTTTGGTTTTTCTCCCCATTGGCTCGGCCTCCTATGATTTCTACGGCGCAGACCGAAAGGGTCTGGACCTGTTCAGCAACTCTTTGGTGGCGCTTGACGCCGCGAGCGGCCAACTGGTGTGGTACTACCAGATGGTGCATCACGATATTTGGGATTACGATATGCCCGCGCAGCCCGTGCTGATAACCGTGCGGCGCGATACCCGGGATATTTCTGCGATTGCGCAGCTGACTAAGATGGGATTTGTGTTTATCCTCGACCGACTTACAGGAAAACCGCTATTCCCGGTGGAGGAGCGCCTGGTTCCCAGCAGCGACGTGCCCAGCGAAGCCGCCTGGCCGACGCAGCCATCTCCGGTGAAGCCTCCGCCTCTTGTTCGACAGTCATTCAGCGAAGGCGACCTCAGCACAGTTACACCGGAATCCCACCGTTATTGCGCTCAACTATTTCATTCGCTCGAGAGCCACGGGATGTACACACCCTATGGTCGCAAGTTGACATTAGTGGTACCCGGCACATTGGGCGGAGCGAACTGGTCGGGCGCTTCCTTTGACCGTGCTTCCGGCTACCTGTTTGTTAACGCGAATGAGGTGGGCGCCGTTGGAGCAATGGAACCGCAGGCCGCTGACGCACCAGTGCGATACCGGCGAGCTTCGAAAGACGGGGAGTATGCCCGCTTCTGGGACCAGCACCAATGGCCATGCCAAAAGCCCCCTTGGGGAACCCTCAACGCCGTGGACGTGAACAAGGGAGAGATCGTCTGGAAGGTGCCCATTGGAGTTGTAGACGGGCTGAAGACGACAACGGGCACGCCCAACCTTGGCGGCTCGATTGTGACCGACGGTGGAGTGGTGTTTATCGGGGCGACGACAGATAGCCGTTTTCGCGCATTCGATGCGCGGACCGGGGAGCAATTATGGGTCGGCGACCTGGAGGCCAGCGCGTACGCCACTCCAATGACTTACATGGGCAAGAAGACCGGCAAGCAGTTCGTTGTGATTGCCGCTGGGGGAGGCGGTTATTTCATCGGGAAGGTATCCGATGTGCTGGTGGCATTTGCGCTACCGGATTAGTCGAACCCGGCAAGCGTAATTTGAAGTACGTTTTTCGCGCCAGGCAGCATTGCCGAACGGCTAGCTGGGAACGGAGAACTCCAAGATGTTGCGGTCACCAAAATTATCCAGCAGGTGCGCTCGATTGATGATGGGGAATTGTTGCTTTGCAACGCTTGTGCTACTGGCGAGCCTGTACCAAGGTTTTGCGCAGTCAAATGTGGTTGTGATTCGCCCGAGAGAAATCCACGACGTATTGGTAAATCCAGGAATGGGCATTACCACGTTTCAAAGATTCAACGGGCAAGAGCCAAATGCTCCTTTGAAGTGGTCCGAAGTCGGGCCAGTTACGAAGCTGGGGCAAGCGCCCACGAAGCCGGATTTTCCGGAGGCCTCTATCTCGTATTGCCGCTGGTACTGGAACGTCCTTGAGACGGAGCCTGGAAAGTTTCATTGGGAAATTGTGGATCTCGCATTGGAGGAGGCCAGAACGCATGGACAAAGTCTTGCTATTCGCCTGATGCCATATTCCAACCAGGATCCGCTCCCGGGTTGGTATCGGAACTCGGGCGCGCGGCGTGCCAACAAACCGACAGACAAGGACGGAGAGATCTGGCAGCCGGATTTTAGCGATCCGCTATTTCTCAAGCACTGGGGTGAACTCGTTCTAGAGGCTGGAAAACGATACGACGGGAATCCGTATTTGGAGAGCGTAGATATCTCGTCGGTGGGGTATTGGGGAGAGGGTTGGAGCCCCTATATGCCCCCATTCCCCTATCAAAAGGAGCTAATCGATATATGGCTGAATGCTTTTCAGCGCACGCCGTTGCTGATGAATTTTGACGAGCAACAGGCGCTCACCTATGGCACGGAACATGGCGCGGGATGGAGGCTGGATTGTCTGGGGGACATGCGGACCAGTTCCACTAGTCCCTACTTTCCTGCAGAGATGCTGGAGATCTACCCACAGCAAGTGGTGCGCGCGGGAATTCAGGACGTTTGGCAACACAAACCAGTCTCACTGGAAGTTTGTTTCACGGTTGCCGGCTGGAAGGAGAGGGGCTACGACGTTGACTACATTCTCGATCAAGCGCTGCGCTGGCATGTGAGCTCGGTGAACATAAAATCCGCACCGATTCCGTCTGACTGGAAGAGTCAATTCGAGAGCTTTCAGAAGAAGATGGGCTACCGTTTTATTTTGCGGCGCCTGGAATATCCGAAGACGGTTGGCGCCGGCTCGATGATGCCGATTCATATGTGGTGGCTGAACGCGGGAGTCGCTCCCATTTACAGAGAGTTTTCGCTGGCCGTTGAACTAAGATCTTCCAAGACCACGACCGTCATTCCCATACCAGTGGACATTCGAAAATGGCTTCCCGGAGACGCGGTATTCGACGGCACGTTGTATGTTCCGGAAAATTTGGCAGCAGGCAGTTACGATTTCCGCGTTGCGATGCTGGATCGAAGAACCGAGCAACCGGCCATTCGCCTCGCCATTGAGGGCCGTCAAGACGACGGCTGGTATAACATGGGTTCAGTCACGGTAAAAACACAGTGAGTCATTTTACGGTGCGGTGCGGATGCGAAACAGGGCGGCCGGTTGGGGGCCCCAGACAGCTGCAAAGAGGCAGGATGATCCGGCCATGCGTCATGGCGGTGCTGGCTGGAGCGATTGCTGTGTGCGCGCTAGCCGCGGACGATGCACCCCCACCCGAAGCTTTCCGTGTCCGCGAACAGCCTTTGTCGCCGGGGCCACGAATAACACCTTTCTTGCAATATCAGGCGGAGCAAGCGTGGCGCGAGGACAACGATCGCCAAAGAGCCTGGGACGGCATCCATAACGAGAGAGAATTGCTTAGGACGCAAGACCAAGCGCGAAGAAAGCTTCTGCAAATGATCGGCGGCTTGCCGGCGGCAAAAACGGATCTGCAGGCGCGCGTCACCGGCAGGATTGAGATGGATGGGTTCTCTGTTGAAAAACTGATCTTCCAGAGTTTGCCAGGTGTCTATGTCACCGCGCTCCTATACGTGCCGGCTGATCACTCCAAGAAACATCCCGCTGTGCTGGTGCCTGCGGGTCATGCAGCCGATGGAAAATTCCACTATCAGTCGTTGAGTCAAAGGCTAGTGGGGCGGGGGTATGTCGTCATTTCCTGGGATCCCGTGGGGCAGGGGGAACGCAGCCAGTTCTGGGATTTGGCGGCAGGTAAGAGTCGCTATAACTTGGTTTGCGGCGAACACGCGGCAATGGGGAACCTGGCCTATCTGGCCGGGGCGAATCTTGCCAGATGGGAGATATGGGATGGTATCCGCGCGGTGGATTATCTGCTCACACGCCCTGAAGTTGACAGCCAGCGAATCAGCATTACCGGCACAAGCGGCGGCGGGTTTCAGGCTACTTTGATTGCCGCTCTCGATGAGCGCATCAAGGTGGCCGTGCCTTCGTGCTATATCAGCGCGTTGCCCATGAGGATGTATAACCGCATTTTTGCCGACCCCGACAGCGATCCCGAGCAAGATTTGTCTGGCATGATTTCCAATGGGGTGGACCATCCCGGACTGCTGCTGATGATCTATCCGCGGCCGGTGATGGTGGCCGCGGCAGTACTCGATTTTTTCCCCATTGAAGGCACGCGCAAGACTGTCCGCGAAGTGCGCAGCCTGTACGAGCGTTTCGACCGCGGAGAGCGGATTGCGCTGGTTGAAGGCTATCACGGGCATCAATTTTCATCGGAGAATCAGGAAGCCGCGCTCGACTTTCTCGACCGCTTCAATCAAATGCCAGTTCGACATGGACTTCCTGCGGTTAAGGAACTCGCTGATAAAGCTTTGCTGTGCACTCGAACAGGCCAGGTTGCGCTCGACTACCGCGATGCAAAATCTCTGATGGAGGTAATCCGAGAGTTTTACGAGGAACACAGAACCGCACCGGGGCACCACCTTCTGAAGGAGTATTACGGTGACAAATACGGCGGAGTGAAACAGTGGCAGGTAAGCGAATATTCCGGCGCCACGGCCGTGCCGGGGCAGATTACCTGGGAAGACGTGGGGAGCTCAGAAGCAGCCGGCGTGTCGATTGACCGGTATCTACTGCGTCACAGCAAACTGCTCGAAATGCCTTTGCTGCACATTCATAAGTCCGCCGCCGGTAAACGAACAGTTCTCTTGTGGTTCCGCGAAGGCGGCAAAGCGACGGCGGCAGACTGGCCTGACATCAAGAAATATGTGGAGCAGGGCTACGATGTTGTCTCGTTTGATTTCCGCGGCCTCGGCGAGACGCGCATGCCATACACAGCGGTCTCTCCGGATGATCCGACCTTGGGTGCCTTGGATTTTGATCATGCTTATGTCAATTCCATTTCAGGCGTGTTGGCCAATCATGTATACAACTCTCTGTTGACCGGCAGGCCGTATTTTCTGCAAATGATCGAGGACGCAGAAATCGCCGGTCGATTCGCCCGTGAGAAGCTGGGCGCCAAAGGAGTAGCTGTAACCGCCCCAGATGGTGGGTACACGCTCGCGAGCGCCATTGCCGAGACGCTGCCCCGCATTGAGCTCTTGCCCCAGCCAGACGCGAAAGTCTTGAAATGGTCTGAAATCGTGGAGCAGAAACAGGAGATTTGGCCAATACAGTATCTACTGCCATCGGGAGCCTATATTCATTAGGCTTACTGCTTTGTCCGGCGTCCTTGGTACCACTTACGGCCAGTCGATTGTCGGAAGGTCAGAACTAATTCACCAGCCGTAAGATTCCAAACCGAGTTGGCACGTGAAATGTTTTCCCTTCAGGAATGATGCTCCAGGCCAGAAACTTACGGTGATCATCACCGCCCTTTCCTGCTGCCCGAAAGAAATTCGCTCGCCATTGAGCACCCGGATGAATCGCGCTGATATTCATCGACGAGATCGGTATGCGCATTTCCGCGGTCCAAATGTGATTCTGGGCGTCGATGCGGGTGGCGTGCTCAAAGCCTGAATTCCAAGACGCATCATTAAAAGGCTCTTTGGTCTTATCGATTTCAAGGTCTATCCACTGGTTATTGGGGGCTATCTCAAACTCGTAGTAGTGATTCACTCGCTCTGGCTGAGGGTTCAGGAAAACTTCGGCCACGTCGCGATCCCAAAGCTGCCATCGTTCAACGGCCGCGTCTTCTCCTTGATACACATTCAGCGAGTCGTAGCGGCACCAGAAGAAAAAGTAAACATGAGTTTCGGTCCAAACGGATGCAACCTGAGTGGGAATGTCCGGGTAGTGGGGCTTGCCCGAAGCGTCGTTGTCAAATTCCACCGATTTGGCCTGCCGCCAGGAAGGCTTAGTAGCATCGCCATCCGCCACGAAATCCACAGGCGATCGTTTGGCCTGGAGTTCTGCGTCACTGGTATAGGCTTGCTGCCCTATCGTAGCGATCTGGCCGGTACTCGAAAAGGGAAGCAAAGTGAACGCTGCCCCGGCAAGAGCACCAATCAAAACCGCCATTTTCCAATTAACCATCAGCGCGTCCCTGGGTTCTCGGCCGGCTCGCTCTGTTCAAGGTCGAGGTGCATCGTGGACGTTGGCATTCACCTTTAGGGAAGCCGAACCCCCGAGAGTTATCCCACTTTGACAAGGGAAAGTAAACGATATAGAAGAAGTCGCATGAAAACGGGAATCCCTAGATTTGAAGACGGGAGGATTCATGAGTGGAATGGGCCGGAGACGCTGGTTGGAAAGCATGGGGATGTCTTTCTTTGCAGGCAGATTACCGATAAGGTCGTCGCCAGTCGCTCCGGAGGGAGCGGGAAAACCACTGCAGCTCGCGGACTTCCAACCGCGCAGCATGCTACACGTCCCGGAGACAAAGGTGCTTCGCTCACGACATCCAGTCATAGATATTCATACGCATCTGTCGTTCACCGCGAAGTCAGCCAACGGAGTAGGCCTAGGAGAGGCGATGGAATATCCCGCCCCTGTCGAGGAGCTGCTGCCGCTGATGGATCGAAAGAACATCCGTGTGATGGTCAACCTGACCGGCGGAGTTGGCAAAGGACTAGAGCAGACCATTCGAAAGTTTCAGCAGCCATATCCGGAACGCTTCGTAACCTTCACGGAACCGTGGTGGGAACGCAGCAATCAACTCGGATATAGCAAATTTCAAGCCGATGAGATTGTTCGGGCGCAACAGGCAGGCGCGCGCGGACTCAAGATTCTGAAGACGCTGGGTCTTTATTTGCGGGAGGAGATCTCGAAAGGCCCATTGGTAAGAATTGACGATCCACGCTTCGACGCCATGTGGGAAACATGCGGATCACTGGGGATGCCGGTAGCGATTCACGTTTCGGATCCGGAGGCGTTCTTCCTTCCCATCGATCGTTTCAATGAGCGCTTCGAGGAATTGAATAAGCATCCTGATTGGTCCTTTCACGGCGGCGATTTTCCCAGCAACGCGGAATTGCTGGAGGCACGTAACCGCGTTTTGGCTCGCCACCCCAAGACCCAATTCATTGTGCTTCATGTGGGCAATGACGCTGAGAATCTTCCCTACGTCGGCGAATGTCTGGACCGCTTCCCCAATATGCATGTGGAACTTGGTGCGCGGATTGGGGAGTTAGGACGCCAGCCACGGATGGCCAAAAAGCTCTTCGAGAAATATCAGGATCGAATTCTCTTTGGAACGGATGCCGTTCCCCATGGTAGCGACACGCCTCAGCAAATCTGCAACGACGAGCTGTACGAGATTTACTACCGCTTTCTGGAAACCGAAGACGAATACTTCGATTATGCGCCCGCACCGGTCCCCCCGCAGGGGCGCTGGCGGATCTACGGCCTCGGTTTACCCGACGGCATACTCAAGAAAGTTTATTTCGAAAATGCTGCCCGACTTTTGCGATTCAAGACCTAGCGGTTCTTCAAGGGGATTGACAAAGCAAGTAGTTTCTGCCAAAAAAGAAACCGAAACAATGATAACGAAAGTAAAGGAAAGAAATAGATGATCTTTTTCCTCTTTCGCCTTGTCGTGGCCGCGCTGCTCTTGGCTGACGGTGGCGACTCTCGTCCCGGTGATTTTAGGATCATTGGCCCAGGCGGTGGTGGGGCAACGTTCCATCCCAGTATCAGTCCTCACGACCCGCAGACCGTGCTGGTCAGTTGCGATATGACGGGGTCCTATATCACCCATGATGCCGGCAAGTCTTGGCGCATGTTTAATCTACGAGGAGTCGTGGAGTTCTTCGTTTTCGATCCGCTCGATCGCAAGGTGATTTATGCGCAATCTAACGGATTGTGGCGCAGTCGGGACGAAGGTGAGACCTGGCGCCTGGTTTATCCGGGCCCGTCCTCGGTGAAGAGCATCAAAATGAGTTCGGATCACTCGGACGAAGATCTAATTGCGGAACCGAATCCTCTCGGCAACATAACGGCAATGGCCATCGATCCCTCCGATTCCAAAACCCTCTATGTTGCCGCAGGCGATAGAAAAAAAGAGTCGTTTGCCCTCTTTATCTCGCGTGACGGGGGCCAGAATTGGATTAGAGAGGAGAACTTACCCGGACGGGCCTACAAGATGTGGGTCAATTCTCACTCACCTAGCGGTGCTCGGATGGTTCTCATTGCCGGTTCACATTTCATTGAAAAGAAAACCTCCTCCGGCATGCAGGGGCTATCCGGCCCCTCGGCAAAGACTTTCACAGATTTCTCTGCCGGATTCAGGAAGGATGGCCAGCCGATCATTTATGTTATCGGTGACGCATCGGCCTATACGTCGGATGACGAAGGGACCACTTGGCGAAAGGCCAGCTTGGGTGAGGGGGGTGCGAAAGTGCGAGCCATCTCGACCAGCTTGCGCAATCCAGAGACGGCCTATGTCTCCTATCGAGACCTGGAAGAGCGCGGCATCAAATGGCTAGGAGTTGCCAAGACCACGGATGGGGGACGCCATTGGCGACCGGTTTGGAAAGAGGACAGCAATCCTGCGGCTAACCCCGCCACAAATATTCACGATGCGTGGATCACCGAACGATTTGGATCGGATTGGGGTGAAAATCCCTTGGCGCTGGCCGTGGCCGACGCGGACGCCAATATAGGTTACGGGACGGATTTGGGAAGAGTGATGCGCACGACGGACGGAGGTGCAAGTTGGGTGGCAGTTTATTCAAGAAAATCCGGCGAAAACGGATGGGTCAGCACGGGTCTTGATGTGACGACCACCTATGGCTACCACTTTGATCCCTTTGATCACCATCGGCAATTTATCACTACGACAGATATTGGTCTTTTCCGCAGCGAAGATGGCGGGCAATCCTGGATTAGTTCCACTCGAGGTGTGCCGAAGGAGTGGACGAACACCACCTACTGGATTGAATTCGACCCCCAGGTGAAGGGGCGTATCTGGAGCGTGAATAGTTGGACGCATGATTTACCGCGACCAAAGATGTGGAGAAGGAGTGGGATTCGGGGTTATCGGGGGGGCGTATGCCGCACCGAGGACGGGGGAAAGACCTGGACAAAGTCGAATGACGGAATGGCGGAAACTGCAGCGACGCACATCCTATTGGACCCCGCGAGTCCGCCTGCGGCGCGCGTGCTCTACGTTGCCGCCTTCGGGCAAGGCGTATACAAGAGCGCGGATGGAGGCAAGAGCTGGAAGCTGAAAAACGCTGGCATTACCCAGAAAGAACCTTTTGCCTGGAGAATTGTCAGGGATACCCGGGGGACACTCTACGTGCTGGTGGCGCGTCGTTCCGAGGATGGGAGCATAGGAACAGAGGGCGACGGCGCGATTTACAAATCCACCGATGGAGCGGAGAACTGGAGCCCGGTGACCATGCCCGAGGGAAGCAACGGTCCGAATGGGCTGGCCGTTGATCCCCGCGAACCGGATCGACTCTATCTCGCGGCGTGGGCCAGGGACAAGGGAGAACGCGGTGAGGGTGGCGGCATCTACTTGTCGACGAATCGAGGAATGACTTGGACGCGAGTGCTGGATCGTGATCGCCACGTCTACGATGTCACCATAGATCCGCGCGACGCGAAAATCCTCTACGCTTGCGGGTTCGAGTCCTCCGCATGGAAATCAAGCGACCGCGGGGAAAACTGGACGCGCGTACCCGGGTTTAACTTTAAATGGGGACATCGCGTCATTCCCGATCCCGAAGATCCCAAAAAAGTTTACATCACAACCTTTGGCGGGGGCGTTTGGCATGGCTCCGTGGATGGGGAAGATCGTCCATTGGACATCGTTACGCCTGAGCTTCAGCCGGGACGGTAGCGCAGGAATCTCCTGGCAGAAAAGAGGCAAAAAGAGCCTATGGAAAGTGCCTCCTTGTTGACGCAGGCGGACTGGCAACGTGCGCTGATGAACCAGCAAGCGCGGGCGGCAGAATTTTTTGGCCGGTCAGAGGCGGAGCAAAAACGGCTTGGCTACTTTCACACGCTGCAGGAGATCTGCCAGCAGCCTTGGACGTGGCTGCAGACTGCGGATCGCATGATCGCTGCTCGCGATAGCCTGAGAAAGGATGTGGCAGGAATTCGAAGCCTCGCGCTTACAGGATCCGGGAGCTCAGAATATGCCGCCGAATGCGTGTGCTTCCCACTGCAAAATGACCTGGGGATCTCGGCGGAATCGATCAGCGGCGGATCGCTGTTAATGTACGGCGGAAAAGCGTTGCCTCTCGGAAGGCCTGGCTTGCTCGTTTCTTTGGCGAGATCCGGAGACAGCCCCGAGAGCAGGGGGGCCCTAGAATTGATACTGGACACCGAGCCACAGTTTCGACACGTGGTGGTGACCTGCAATGAGCAGGGAAGCCTGGCCAGAGATTCGCGCCTTCATGAGAAGGTACACGTCATCACGCTTCCCGCCGAGACTCATGACAAGAGCTTGGTCATGACCAGCAGTTTCACCAACTTGCTGCTGGCGGCGCGCTTCATGGGCATGCTCGGAAGACCAGATGGATATCGAAAATTGTGCGAGAGGCTAAGCCAAATCACTGGGGGACTGATCGGATCTAACTTCGATATCCTAGCAAAGATTGCGGCCGCGGATTTCCGCCGTGCCGTATTTCTTGGCAGTGGACCGCATTTCGCTGCCTCACGCGAAGCGGCGCTGAAGATGTTGGAGCTGACCTCGGGTCGCGTTACTACACTTTGCGAATCGTATCTTGGTTTTCGGCATGGCCCCATGAGCTACGTGCAGGACGACACTCTCATCGTTTGCAATTTGTCGTGCGATTCCACGATTCGCGCGTATGAGTTGGATCTATTGCACGAATTGGACCGCAAGAAACTTGGATTATGCAAAGTTATTGTCGGAGAGAATATTCCAGATTCTGCGGTTAGAGAGGGCGATCAGGTCATCGCGTGCCAGGGATTGACTGAACTCGGAGACCAAGAGACCCCCACCGTGTATGTGGTTGTCGCCCAACTTCTGGCTTTTTTTCGTTGCCTCGAAGAGGGACTTCGGCCGGATTCACCGTCTGAAGGAGGGATTATCAACCGTGTGGTGGAGAAGTTTCCTCTTCACACGCCTTCGTGAATGGCCGTCAGCCGCAAACTCTCTCAAGCGGACGAATAAGCCGGGAAGCCTGTATTAATCCATGATCGAGCAGAACTACTTGAAACGGCGTTAGCGATGTTGCTCCGCGAGGCCATGCCCATGCGATGGACGGTGCTGTTCTTGTTTCTGGCTGTCAACGCCGTAACCGCTCAAGGTCAGGTACGCGTGTGGGAAGGAGTTCTGAATCTTCCGGCATACGAAGAGGGAGTGCCCGACCCCAATCCTCCTTTCGACCAGTTCGCCATCGGTCGATTCAATTATCCCTATACTATGCGGAAAGAAATCACCAACCAGCGGACGGAGCACCGGTGGCGTGCGATCTATCTTGAAAATGAATATCTGAAATGTTCAGTGCTACCGGATTTGGGCGGGCATATTTATACGTGCATCGACAAACTCAGCGGGCAGCCGATATTCTACGCCAACCCTTCCATTAAGAAGGCCCGGATCGGTTATCGCGGAGCCTGGGCCGCGTTCGGGGTCGAGTTTAACTTTCCCGTTTCTCACAATTGGGTCTCCATGTCCCCGGTGGATTTCGCTTACGCGAGCCACGAGGATAGCAGTGCATCGGTAACCGTTGGGAATATCGACAGAGTTTATGGAATGGAATGGTCCGTCGAATTAACTCTGCGGCCGGGCTCTACGGTTCTCGAACAGCATGTCACGCTGAGTAATCGAAGCGATGTACGCCATCGTTTCTATTGGTGGAACAATGCCGCCGTCCAGGTTTGGGACGATTCTCAGATTCAATACCCCATGCGCTATGCCGCAGCGCATGGGTTTGCGGAAGTGCAGAGATGGCCGGTCGATCCACAGGGTAAGGATCTCAGCGTCATCCATAACCAGAGCGACGGACCAGTATCCATGTTCGTCCATGGAAGCCGCGAAGACTTCATGGGCGTCTGGCATCCCCGAACAAACACTGGGACGGCGCATTTTGCCGACTATGCCGAGCTACCAGCCAAGAAAATATGGTCCTGGGGTGTTGACGCGGATGGGCTTGATTGGCGCAACGCGCTCTCCGACAACAATAGCGCCTATGTCGAGTTGCAAGCAGGCCTGTTCCGAAATCAAGAGACCTATGCATTCCTCGAACCGCGACAAAAGATTGCCTTCACGGAATACTGGATACCGGTCCGCGATACGGACGGGATTTCCCGCGCCAATCTTGCCGGGGTGGTTCACCTGGAGCGCAAGACCGGCATTTTGGTGGTCTTCTTCAATGCCAACCGAAAGTTGCCCGATGCTACGATCCAGATCTTAGATGGAAACGCTTCCTTGCTCAACGAGAAAAGAGATGTTGTACCGGAGCGAGTGTGGAAGAGAGAGATTCAGATTCCAAGTGCTACCAGGAAGTATACGTTTGAACTCAAAAATAGCGAGGGCGCCCCGCTTTTGAGGCAGACGGAAGGGGAGTATGACTGGACGCCCGAATCCGAAATTAAAGTTGGCCCGCAAATTTCCTACAACGTACCGGAGGAGAGTCGTCGCACCGAGGACGACTGGCTCGAGCAGGGCAAGACGGAAGAGTTGAACGGCAACCTGTTAGCCGCCCTCGAAACCTATAAAGAAGCCTTGCTGAAGTTCCCCACAGACTTTGAATTGTTGAAGGCGGCGGGACGACTCGACACATGTCTAGAGCGCTTTGAAGAAGCGGTATCTCACCTCTCTACCGCTCATGACCGAAATACTACCGATGCGGAGATTTCCTATTATCTTGGAATCGCGTACGAGGGCGTAGAACGAGAGAACGACGCGGTCGACGCATACGAGGAAGCGATGCGCATACCCTCATATCGTGCGGCCGCTGCATTGCGGCTTGCCGAACTGCGGGCTCGGCGGGGTGCCGTGAAGGAGGCAAGAGATTTTCTGAGGAAAAGCCTCGAGTCCGCGCCGGAAGACCTGCGTGCAGAGGAGGAGCTGGCAGCTGTATCGCGCGTGCTCGGAGGGACTGCCGACGCGGAAAAGATAGCAAGGGAACGGCTGGCGCGCTTTCCGTTGAGCGATTTTCTCCGGGAAGAACTTGGAAAAACGAACATCTTGCATCTTGCCGCGGATCCCTATCGAGTCCTAAATGTTGCATCAGAATACGCGCGGTTGGGACTATACCGTCGAGCCGTGGAGGTTCTCTCGCGCGACTATCCGTCCCCTGAGGCGGACCAGGGCGAACCTGGCGCGGTTATCCCGCAGAAGAATCCGATGGTTGTCTACTTTCGCGGGTACTGTCGCGAGAAACTCGGGGAGTCAGGGGCAGCGGACTATTTGCAAGCCTCCCGACTCTCGACTGTAAATATATTTCCGAACACAATCGAAGACCAGCAAGCCCTCAAAGCGGCCATTCGCACAAACGAGAAAGACGCGACCGCTCATTACCTGCTGGGGACGTGGTATTTTGCACGCGCAAAGACGGAAGAAGCCATCGGCGAATGGCAAAAAGCGCGAGAGCTCAATCCCCAAATACCAGTGTTGGAAGCCAGTCTCGGATTGGCGTTGCTACACGTGAAGAGGGATTTCGCGGGTGCCCTCCATGTATTCGCGGAAGGAATAAGAAATGATCCGTCGAACGTGGTGAACTATTCCGGTTCGGTTTCGGCGATGGCGGTAATGGGGAAACCCGCAGCGGAGCGGGCGAAAACACTGGAGCGCTATCCCGACCTAGACCGTATGCCAACTAGTTTGGTTTATGAACTGGCTTTGAACCGCGCCGAGGAAGGGAACTATAAAGGCGCGATTGACTTGTTCCCGAACCGGTTCTTCGGCAGCGAAGAAGGCGGAACGAACGTTCGCCAGGTCTGGGTTGAAGTGAAGTTGCGACAAGCCATTGGGTTGGCTCGAACCGGCCACTGCGAAGAAGCGCTGGCCACAGCGAAAACACTTGGTTCGCCCGTTCCAGGCCTTGCATTTACGCAGGACGGATTGAAACCATTACTGGATTCCACCAGGACCAACTACCTAGTCGGTGAAACGCTTTCTACTTGCGGCCAAAAAGAAGAGGCAGATCGCAGGTACCGACTCTCGGCGCAAGCGACCGACACTTCGGACGCCGTGTGGGCTTGGGCGTCGGCCAAGAAGCTGGGAAGCTATGATCCAGCCCTATGGCGGGAACGTCTTTCCTCAGCGTTGTCACAAGCGGAGTCCAACGCACTAACCAGCGCCAATCAAGGTTGGTGGGCCTACTTGGTGGGGGTCTTGCAGATGGCGCTTGGTAACGAAGTTCAGGGCAAAGCTTCCCTCCGCGAATCCTTGCTCTTGCCCGACAACCGAATGTCTTATCACTTGAGCCGCCTGGCAATGGAAGGAGCTACACCTCGATAACTTCAATGCCTTTCTTGCGAAGTTCCTCGGTGAATTCCTGAGGAGCGCGGTTGTCCGTGACCAGGCGCCGGATTCTTTCGAAGGGGCCAATCTTGGAGACGCTTCTCCGACCCAGTTTGCTGAAATCCGTGACAACATTGACCTCTTTGGCAGAGCGAATCATCACGTTGTTAAGCTGCGCTTCGAGCAAATCCGGTGTCGAAGGACCGTTCTCGAGATCGAAACCGTCGACCGCCAGGAAAAGGCGGTCGGCGTGGAACTCATTCATCATGGCTTCCGCCTGCGGTCCTACGAAGGAGCAGGCAATCGGACGCAACAGCCCACCGATCATAATTAAGGAAACGCCGGGAGCATCGGCGAGCTCGACCGCTATGTTCAGGGCGTTCGTAATAACCGTAAGCGATTGAACTTTCAGCCTTTTCAAATGTCGGGCCACTTCTGCCGTGGTCGTTCCTGAATCGAGAATAATGGTTTCCCGCGGTTGCACCAATTCTGCCGCGGCCCTTCCGATCCTGATTTTTTCATCCCGATGCAGAGTTTCTTTGGTACGAAGAGGGTAATCCTGGGTCGCTTCCAGGCGCCGCACAGCACCGCCGTGCGAACGAACCACTGCCCCGATGGAAGCAAGAGCATCGAGGTCATTGCGGGCGGTGACGGCGGATATGGAGAACCGCCTGACCATATCCGCGACGGTTACTTGACCCTCCTGGTCAACGAGGTCCAGCACACTCCGGCGTCGCTGTTCTGTTAGCAGACGAGCTTTGGGGGTCATCGACCGTTTCCGTAGGCCAAGTATAGGTTGCTGGCATCCGGTGCGTCAAACAAACGAAACCATAGAACCTGCAAATACTTTCGTCTTCTTTCTTTATCCATTTTATTCTTTATTTGTCGTTGTGTTTGCTTTCCTATTGTGGTAGAGGTCTCGAAACCCGTTTGCCTCTGGGTGTTTCGGATCTCGGGTGAATTTTGGCATTGCGGAGGAGGTAGGTATGCATAAGGTCTGCGTGATTATGCTGCTCGGTTGCACTGTTCTTTTGCTGGCGTGCCCGACGTCTGGGCAGGGCAACCTCGGTGCCATCACCGGTACAGTTCTGGACACGAGTGGTGCCGTTGTTCCCGACGCCGCGCTCACCATTACGAACGTTGAAACCAACGTGAAGTGGACGGCCAAAACAAGCAGTGCCGGCTACTACCGGGTGGCAGTGCCTCCCGGCAGATATCGCCTGGAGGCAGAGAAGCAGGGTTTCAAGACGGAAGTAGCCGAAAGTGTTCTTGTGCCAGTCGCGCAGGTGGTGACGGTCGATCTCACGTTGCAAGTTGGCAACCAATCGCAAAGGGTGGAAGTCACATCGCAGACGCCGCTCCTCACGCCTTCCACGGCGGAAGTGAGCTCTGCCGTAAGCGCTCAGGAGTTCGAGACTCTGCCCATTGAGGTGGGTGATGGAGGACGACAGCTCCAAACTTTCATCTTCACCAGTCTTCCCGGAACTGTCGGCGATACATTTTCGGGGTCGATTAATGGCGGGCAGCTGTTCAGCCATGAAATCCTCATTGACGGCGTCACGATTGGCCGCTACGACCTCAGTGGCGGAAGTCTTGATGAATTCAGTCCGGGCACGGATTCCATTGCCGAATTCAAGGTGCAGATGTCTAATTATTCGGCAGAATACGGCGAGACGGGCGGCGGCATCGCCAATTTCGTTTATAAGTCCGGCACGAATCAGTTTCACGGCACGCTTTTTGAATACAACAAGAATCCCGTGTTCAACGCCGCGGGCACGGTTGTAAACGCGAATCCTGGCACTCCCAAGGATAATGAGAAAGAGAACAACTTCGGAGGCACCATCGGCGGCCCGATCAGAAAAGATCACACCTTCTTCTTCTTCAACTACGAAGGCGATCGCTTCCGGAGCTTTGCGTTGGCTGGGTTCATGACGTTGCCGACGCCTGCCATGAAGAATGGCGATTTCGGCTCCTGGTTGGGGGCGCAGGTCGGCACCGACGCGCTGGGCCGCTCAGTATTCAAGAACGAGATCTACGACCCGACAACGACGCGCAATGTGACCGCCGGACAGGTCGACCCAGTTACTGGACTAACGGCGAATGCGGACACCATCATCCGCGATCCCTTTAATTCCGGCGGCAACTTGAACGTCATTCCCGCCGCTGAGTTCAGCAATGCGTCTTCGGTTCTTCTCCCGCTGATTCCGGACCCGCAAATCGCCAAAAACACAAACAACACCCTAAGACTCAGCGGCTGTTGCCCAATCCTCTCACGCAACGCATACACGGCCAAAATCGATCACGTGCTCACCAGCAAGCAGAAGCTGTGGGGGTCGTTTACCTGGAATCACCGGGACCGGTATAACAGGAACAACAGCAGGACGTTCGAGCCTTTCCCCGGACAGCCGATCAACCCGGTCAAGCGGCAGATCGTGGGAGGTCCCCAGGTGCGCATCGCGCACTCCTGGACCATCAGCAGTCGCAGCGTCAATGAATTCTCTGTGGGGTACAATCGTTTTCAAAATAAGAACAACATCACCGATAACGCCAAATTCACTCCTCAGCTAGGAATCCCCGGAGTCCCGGACGACTGCTTCCCACCTTTGCGTTTTACTGGCCACAATCCTGTTCCGCCCCTTTTCGGCGTAGGATGCAAGAACATTGACCCGTCCGAGAGTTACATTTATCAGGACACATTCAGTTATTTGCGCGGCAAACATGGCTTGAAGTTCGGTGGGGAGTTCCGCCGCTATCGTTACAATACTTATGAACCCGGTGCTCTATCAGGCGATTTCACCTTCACCGACCGCGAGACCTCTCTCCCCGGTTTCACCACGACGACGGGCCATCCTTTTGCCAGCTTCATCCTGGGGGCCGTGGATAAGGGTAATCGCGCCGTCTACACGACTGCGCCGGGCTACCGGGCTGGCTTGTTCGCGTTCTTCGCTCAGGATGACTTTAAGGCCACGCCCAAATTAACACTCAACCTTGGATTGCGCTGGGAGATTCCTCTTCCTCAGAAAGAGGTCTTGAATCGCGAGTCGGGGTTTGATCCGACGGTCCCGAATCCTGGCGCCGATAATATCCCCGGCGCGCTCGTTTTCCTGGGTAGTTGCCAAACTTGCATCCACCGCAACTCCTTCCAAGACTGGTACTTCAAAGAATTCGGGCCGCGCATCGGTCTGGCCTACCAGTTCTACAAGAACCTGGTGTTTCGCGGAGGTTACGGGATTTCTTACGGTCCTCCGATCGAGAACAACTTCGGTAGTCAGAACCTTTTCGGCTTCAACAGCGGAGTGCTTCTGGTCAAGGGTACTTCACCAACGGGATTCCCCCAGGACCCCGTTACGTATTTGTCGACCCTGAAGTCCGCTTCCTTACCGGCAAAGGCCCAAGTCGGTGTCCCGGCATTTACGGGAACACTTCCCAATCGTGACCCGGCATCTGCCAATGGCCAGTCGCTCGACTTCATGCCCAGGAATGCTGCCGCACAGCCGTATGCCCAGAATTGGAGTGCCGGATTCCAGTATCAATTGCCCCGCGAAGTCCTGCTGCAGGCCGATTATGTGGGCTCCAAGGGCACCCGCCTTCTCAATGGCTACTTTGGCTTTTGGTACAACCAGGTGCCTTCGAAATACATGGCCCTGGGAGATATTCTCGCCGACAACTTGGCGACCGACCTGGCGGACCCGGTTAATGGGCCGATCCTGGCAAGTTTCGGAATTACCAAGCTGCCGTACCCTGATTTCGACTTGAACAACTACGACAACTCCGTGGCTGCGGCACTCCAGCCATTCCCGCAATATTCGGGCCTGGTCAACAATTATCCGACAATTGGCAATTCCACATATCATTCTCTTCAGTTGATGGCCCGTAAGAGGACCGCGCACGGCTTGAGTTTCATCGGCGCCTACACCTGGTCCAAGACTCTCACCGACACCGATAGCGCTCTATATGCCTCGGGCAGTCAGATCGTCCAAGATTTTTATAACCGCAAGGCAGAGAAGGCCATTGCCAGCTTCGACCACCCCCAGGTTCTGAAACTCACCTGGATCTATGAGTTGCCGTTCGGTCACGGCAGGAAGTGGCTGAACGCCGGCGGGCCATTCGACCGCGCTGTTTCTGGGTGGCAGGTTACGGCAATTCAGAACTACTCCTCTGGCAACCCGCTGGTCATCTTTGATGACTCGCTGAGCGCGGGCATACAAATAAACGGCGTGCGGGCAGACATTGTTCCTGGGGTGCCTCAAACCGTCTCCTCACACGGTTTGGACGTAATTAACGGCACTCCTTACTTGAACCCCGCCGCGTTTGCGGACCCGCCCGTATCACCTTTATCACCGCTTAACTCGTTCATCTCGCGTTTCGGGAACTCACCCGGATTCCTGCCCCACACGCGCGGTCCACGGCACAGCAACGAGGATTTTGGTATTGTGAAGGATACGCGCCTTACCGAGCGAACCTCACTCCAGTTCCGGGCGGACATGTTCAACGTGTTCAATCGCACCGGACGAGGTGATCCGGACACTGATCTCGCGGATGGGCTTCCGTCTAATGGGGGTACATTCGGTTTGATCATGAGTCCAGACAATGGTCCGCGCGTCATTCAACTCGCATTGCGGCTGAACTTCTGATCCACTGCCCGGTTGAGGTTGCGTTATAGTTCGCAGCACGGCAACAATTGATGGGAAAAGGAGGGGCGGCCTCGGGCGTCGCCCCTTTTTTTGCATGGGGAAATATGCATGATGGGCAGATTTTTGGAATCTTGGCGTCGAAATCGTGAACTATAACACTCCGAAGGCACCGCCTTTATACTCGGCATCTTCGATGGTAATCGCCCGATGGGGCGGAGGATGGGAGTGAGACTGTCGCCAGGCAAGCGCAAGAGGCTCGAAGCCGTCTCGGACTCTCGCGGTGTGATTGGCGCGCTGGCGATCGACCAGCGGGACGCGCTGCGCAGCCTGTTCTCCGCTGAATCGAAAATTGAAAAGAGTTTGGTTCCACGCGAGCGCCTTGAGGAGTTCAAGTCCATCGTCGTTCGCGCCCTCTCTCCGCACGCCAGCGCCGTGCTACTCGAGCCGGAGTACGGCTTGCACGCTGCCGCTCAGCGTGCTTCATCCTCAGGTTTGTTGATGGCCTACGAAATAAGCGGCTACGATCCTGCAGTTCCCTTTCGCTTTCCTCGGCTGCTCGAACATTGGTCCGTGCGCAGATTGGTCGATGCCGGCGCTCAGAGCATAAAGGTTCTGCTGTACTATGCCTTGTCAGACCCACCTGAAATACAGGAACGCAAACGTGTTTGGGTTGAGCGCGTTGGCTCGGAATGCGCTGGCTGTGACGTTCCTTTCTTCCTGGAAATTGTTCCTTACGAAGGTGGGATGGATGAAAAAAGTCCCCGGTTCGCCCGTTCGAAGCCCGCTATTCTCATGAGTGCGATGCAAGAATTCTCCAAGGAGCGTTATGGCGTTGATGTTTTGAAAGTTGGGGTGCCGGTAACTATGGCCTATGTTGAAGGCTCTTCGGCTTCATCAGGAACATTTATACACACTCGCGCGGAGGCTCTAGACCTTTTTCGAAATGCCGCTGCGGTAACCACCAAGCCGTTTCTGTTTCTCTCTGCTGGGGTTAGCAATCGCGCGTTCAATGAGGCTCTTCGGATGGCCTCAGAAGCAGGTGTCCATTTTTGCGGTGTCCTGTGCGGACGGGCAACCTGGAAGGAAGGCGTAGGTGTGTTTGTCCGTGGCGGAGCGAATGCCCTTCAGGAATGGCTTGAAAACCAGGGTGTGCAAAACATGCGAAGCATCAACGAAAGCCTCAAGGCTGCTACTTCGTGGTGGGAAAACTATCCGGCAGATGAATAAACCAGCTGCCCACTCCCATCACCTCGCAAACGCTTTCTTTTGCGTGAGCTTGAATCCGGCGATCGACACACGGCTTATTGTGAACGGATTTGTTCCCGGCCGCGTCAATCGCGTCGCAGAAGTTTATCGAACACCCGGAGGAAAGGCCGCCCATGTCGCCATGGCGCTCCAAGGATTGGGTGCAACTCCGACATGGATTGGCTTCTCTGGCGGTGCCACAGGCAGCGAGTTGCTTGCGGGACTCCGCCTTTTGGAAATTGCAACGATGCCGGTGTCCACCGGTCAAGCTTCGCGCGTCAATCTGGAAATCCTGGACACGGGAGGAGAAGTCACCGAGATCCTTGAGCCCGGTGGAACGATTACTCGGTCCGAATGGTCGGAATTTCAAGAAGCGTGCGCGGGCGCCTTTCACCTGGCGGCCAACAAAGGAATCGCGGTGATCTCCGGAAGCGTTCCTCCTGGCGTTCCAGCCGAAGCCTGTGCGGCCCTCGTTAGCTCGGCGCAATCTGCGAATTGTCTGGCATTCGTCGATTCCAGTGGCTTACCACTCTCCAAAGCGCTGGCGGCCGGACCGGACTTGGTCAAGATCAATCGGGAAGAAGCAGAGTTTGTCACCGAGGTGGCCATAGGTGATCCCGTTTCGGCAGTGCAAGCGGCTCAAAAGTTACTGGAACTCGGCGCGAACTCTGCCGTCGTCAGCCTCGGCGCTCGCGGCCTCGTCGGTGTTCGAAAGCACGATCAGCAGCCCATTCACGCCTGGACCACTCCTCTGCATACAAAATCTAGCGTCGGCTGCGGTGATTCGGCTCTTGCAGGATTAGCCTACGCTGCCGCAGCGGAACTTACATTTGAGCAAAGTCTAGCTCTCGCAGTGGCTTGCGGGGCTGCGAATTGCCTAGCGGCACTCCCTGGTCGTATTGTGGGACAAAATGTTTCGCGCATTGAACAGGGCGTTCACATAGAACGCTTGTAGGTGGAAGGAGACTACTCGGGTGAAGCGTTTTGACATCAGCGTTCTGGGTGAACTGAATTGTGATTTGATTCTGTACGGTCTTCCTCCGGTCCTTGAACCAGAGAGAGAACACCTGGCCAACGACTTTGCGCTGACTCTAGGGAGCTCTTCGGCAATTTTTGCCCACAATATTTCTCTCCTCGGCAGCCGCGTTGGTTTTACTTCTTGCATTGGAGGCGATCCGCTCGGCAAGTTTTGTGTGGAGCGCTTGTCGGAGAGCGGCGTTGACATTGCGGGCGTGAAAAGCCTTCCGAGCAAGAATACCGGCGTGACGGTCATCCTTCCTCTCGCCGAGAAGCGTCAAATTCTGACTTATCCGGGCACGACTTTTGATTTGAACCATACGCACCTTGACTTGGACTATCTCCGGGACGCGGCACACTTTCATCTTTCATCCTTTTTCCTTCTGCGCGCACTGCGTCCCCGATTGCCTGAGCTCTTCTTTCAAATGAAGCAGGCTGGTCTCACCACGTCACTCGACACCAACGACGACCCGGATAATCTTTGGGCCGGTGATGTTAAGGCCGTGCTCAAGAGCGTCGATGTGTTTCTGCCAAACGAGCACGAAGCTTGCCAAGTTGCAGGCACGGGCGACGTTGATGGCGCGCTCGACGCCTTGGCACATCTCGTTCCCATCATTGTCATCAAGTGTGGTGCGCAAGGCGTACTGGCCAAACGCGGAAACGAGCGCTTTCATGCTGCTTCGCTCTCCGCTCAGCCCGTCGACACGGTTGGGGCAGGCGATAGTTTCAACGCAGGTTTCCTGCACAAATTCATTCGCGGAGCTGACCTTCAGGACTGCCTTGAATATGGCAATGTGAGTGCTGGCCTCTCAACCACGCGCGCCGGCGGCACCGAAGCGTTTCGCGATCGCCAGCACCGTGAGATGTTTCTACAGCGCTGCGCGAAAGCACAATGACATAAGCGAAGCTTTTGGTGTTTACGGAAATCGCCGACGGGAACTTCTGAGCGTGGAGTCTCTTCCTGGACCGCGACCAGCGCGCGTGTGCTGTCACTTTTCTCATGCTCTTCCGGAAGCACGGTGCTGCCTGTTACCTGCAGTTCATATGCGTCGCACCAGGCCCTGATCGGTTGCGCGCGTGTTGCGCACGAGTAACAAGACCAGCATCATACCGATGAATGGAATAACCCCGGCGACGATCACGATGGGGTCGAAAGAATGAGTTCCCGAGGCCTGGCGCGCATCGGAAAGGTGGCCGATTAATTCGAATGCGATGATGGTCCCGATCCCTGCTCCAGTGCCGCTCAGGCCGCTCACCGAAGCAACGGAATCGCTTCTGTAGAGATCGGTCGGCAGCACGTTGGCAATCGTCGAAAAGGAGGCGTAGGAGAACGTAGCGAGCCCGAAGAGCAGCGCGATCAGGTACAGATTCACGGTGAAAATTGTCGGGATGAGAAGCAATACCCCGACCCCGCCAAACACAACCAGCGCTTTTCGGGCCACACCGAGCGACCAGCCTCGCCGAATCAGGTACCCAGAAACACCACCGCCGAAAAAATTGCCCAAGTCCGCAGCGAGAAAGGGAACCCACACGGCCAGCAAACCGCTCTTGAGAGAAATCCCCTTGGCAACCAGGTAGATGGGAAACCAGTCGGTAACGAAAAACCAAACGGGATCGGTAAGGCCCTTGGAGATGATGGTTCCCCAGGTCTGGGGCAGCTTCAAGAGGTCGCGCCATCGCAGCCGCGGTTTTCCTGCGGTCTGTGCTTCGAGGGTCTCGGCAAGAATCATGCTTCGCTCGGCAGCGCTGATGCGCGGGTGATCTTTAGGAAGGTGATACAGCCAGCGCCACACGATCAACCACAAGAATCCAAGCAGGCCCGGAATGATGAAGGCGACCCGCCATCCCCAGCGAAAGTACACCGGCAGGATCAAGAAGGGCGCGACCGCACCCCCGACCGATGAGCCACTATCGTAAAACGCAGCCGCTAGGCCGCGCTCGCGCTTAGGAAACCATTCGGAAACGGCCTTGCTCGCGCCAGGCCAGTTGGCGGACTCACCCGCGCCGAGCAGAAAACGAAATAGAGCAAAGCTCCAAAGTCCATTCGCGAGCGAAGTCATAAGAGAAACGACCGAGTACCACGTCACGCTTATGGTGAGGCCGCGCCGCGTGCCGACTCGGTCCATCAGCCGTCCGCACACAGTTTGCCCGAAGGAATAGGCAATGCGAAAAGCGATAGCGATATTGGCGTAGTCCACATTGGTCCAGCGATAGTCCTGCTTCAGATAGGGCGCCAGAATGGAAAGTGTTTGGCGGTCAACGTAATTGATCACCGTCGAAGCGAACAGAATTCCGCCAATCCACCAGCGTAGGGAGGGAATGGAGCGAGGCTGGGCCGAATTCATTTGTCCGCTACCGCCATGTCAATTCCGCAGCCTCGTTTGTTCCAAAAGCGCTGGTGAAAGCCAAAGTGATCACAATTTATCCGCTACCGGCGAACGCTGTAAGAGTTGCCGGGCTAAGCAAACTGGCGGATTCTCTATCGAGATAAAGCGTTGTAGCCGGATGAGTGCGCAAGATTGAAGCTGGCGTCATCGGACTGATTTCTCCCTCGAAGCAGAGCTTTACCGCTTGCGCTTTCCGCGCATCCGGAACGACAGCAATGATTTCTTTGGACTTGAGGATTTGGCGCACAGACATGGAAATGGCCTGCCGGGGAACTTCCGAAATGTCCGCGAACCAGCCTTCACCCACTTGCTGGCGGCGGCAGGCTTCATCGAGAGTGACAACGAGATAAGCGTCCTCCGTTTGGAAATCCGCCGGAGGATCGTTGAACGCCAGATGACCGTTTTCTCCGATGCCGGCAAAAGCAACATCGACGGGCGCTGATCGAAGGGCCTCGCCAACGCGGCGGACAGCTTCAGTAGGATCACCGTTTCCGTCAAGCAAGTGATACCGCGTGATCCCCACCTTATGAATCAAGCGCTCGAGAAGATACTTGCGAAAGCTGGCAGGATGATTGAGAGGCAGCCCGACGTACTCATCGAGGTGAAACATCTCGACTTGCTGCCAGTCTATGTTTTTCGTGTTGGTCAGCGCATCGAGAAAGTCCAACTGGGACGTTCCCGTTGCGACGATGATGCGGGCGCGGCCGCGATCGAGGATCGCACTGCTCACGGCAGCGGACGCTTGTTCGGCGGCGGCGTTGCTGAGAGAGCGCTTGTCTTCAAAGACTCTTGCAATCACGCTGTGATTTCCTCCGTGTGGATAATGAAGCCGGTGCTCTAGAGCAGGTTCATTGAAAGAGTTCTTATATCACAGCCTATAGGATGACGATCGATTTGGCATCCAGTCGAATGTGCCGCCTAGCGGGTAGTTTGTAGCCCTGCACTATGCGCCCAGGAGCGTCCGTAACACCAGCAGGCATCAGTTGAATGCATTCAGATGATATTTGCAAACAGCGCTAGAATCACGGACTAGAAAAAGTCTGGGCTGCGCGAGGAAATCTATCGCTGGCGTCCCGGTTGTCAAAGTGCGACCGGTCGGTTCCGCCCATGGACGCTCCGTGGGGAGTCTATCTCACACCTATGCACTGTTAAATACAAAGCAAGTCCGAAGCTCTCGTTGAAGTTATTCATAGAAGAGGGACTGCTACTAGAGGATGTCTCGAGAGACGGACCCACTGGCCTGGCCGCCAATCGACGCTTCGTTGAGATATCCGACGACTTACGAAGAGGTCGGTGGATCGCACGAACCGGTCCACTGGCGCAGCGCATTGGCGGAAGGACTCATATCGCTGACGAGGTGATTCGGAACCACATGGTTTTGAAAATTGGAAGCCTAGCCTCCTGGGACACCGTTTCCGGATAGTTGTCCATGAGCTATTCGTACCGCAAAGCAACAATCGGATCGACCTTCATCGCTCGCCTCGCCGGGATGTAGCTCGCCGCTAGGGCGACGAGCATCAGCAAAGCCGCCACTGCGGAGAACGTCAGCGGGTCGTGCGCACTCACCTCATAGAGCAGGCTTGACAAGACACGGGTCAATAGGAGAGCGCCGCCAACACCGATACTGACGCCAAGCAGCGCTAACTTGAATCCTTGCCGCACAACGAGCTTGAGAATGTCCTGGCGATCCGCCCCCAGGGCAATCCGAACACCGAATTCATGAGTCCGCTGGGTCGAGGAATACGCCATCACGCCATATACCCCGATTACGGCAAGCAACAGCGCAAGCAACGCAAAAAGTCCCAGCAGCAACATTCTGAAACGCCGAGGCGCCACGGACTTGGCGATGACCTCGTCCATCGTTGTGGCGCCGGACAGCGGCTGATTCTTGTCAATGCTCTGGACGGCCTCTCGGACCGCTCCTGCAAGTATCAGCGGGCTGGATTCGGTTCGCAGCACGAACGCCATGGAGAAAGACGGCTGCTGGAGGTAGGGCACGAAGATTTCCGGAACCGGCTCCTTCTCGAGGGCATCTTCTCTTACGTTCGCGACTACGCCGACCACTTCTTTCCACGGAGCGGATGGCCCCCCAAAGCTGATGTGTTGACCAATCGCGTCGTGCGCTCCGAACAGCATTCGCGCGAGTGACTCGTTAACGGTGACAACCTCCTGAGCACCTGCAACATCACTGGCGCTGAAGGTGCGACCCTTGAGCAACCGAATCCTCATCACGTGGAAATAATCCGGGCTGATCTCCGTGACCGAGATGGGCTGCGGCGGCCGGACGTTTTCGGCGCCCTGGATACGCAGCATCATGGTGGCATTATGGGGCGGACCCAGCGGGTAGCGCTGCGTCAATGCCGCCTCTTTGACGCCGGGCAGGTTGCGGATGCGCTCGAGAGAGGCCTGGAAAAACGCCGAGTGCTGTTGGGAGTCAAAGGCCGCAGTCAAGGGCCTCTCGACCGTCGCGACCAGCAGGCTTTGCGGATCGAAACCGAGATCGACTTCGGTGAGACGCAAAAAACTTCTGACCAGGAGACCAGCGCCAACCAGCAGAATCAGCGATAGACCAATTTCGCCCGCGGACATCACCCCGCGCAGGCGATGCGTTCCAGCGCTTGCGCCCAAGCGCAGTCCACCCTCCTTAAGCGCTTCATTCACATCCGCGCGCGAGGTAATCAAGGCAGGGATAAGGCCGAACAGAAATGATGCCAGAGTGATAATGGCGGCGGAAAAACCAAAGATTCGCGGGTCAAGGCGAACGCTGGCCGGAAGGGTCGCAGGAATCAGGTCCCCCAGAATTTTCGTTGCCCAAAGGCCCGTTATCGACCCGAGCACGCCACCGATCGCAGCCAGCAGCAAACCCTCGGTGAGCAATTGCCGCGCCAGCCGGAGACGCCCGGCTCCCAGCGCCGCCCGGACAGCTATCTCCCTGCCGCGAACAACGCTACGCGAAAGCAGCAAATTGGCAACGTTGGCGCACGCGATCAATAGAACGAAGCCGACGGTACCCAATAGGATGAGGAGAAGGGAACGCACATTCTGCACCCAGCATGTCATGCAGCGGGATCACTTCCACTGTTTCGTGTGCGCGGAACTGCGCGGCTTGCGGCGGGTATTCCTTGTCCATCTCCTGAGCGAGGAGCTGCAGGTCCGCTTGCGCCTTGCTGATAGCAATCCCAGGTTTGAGGCGTCCGATGGCCGCCAGCATCATCCAGCGTGGAGAGTGCGGCGAGAAAATTTCCGCATCAAGCGCGAGCGGCGTCCACACATCCGCTTGCGGACGCAAGCTGGCCGGCATCACTCCGACCACGAGGTAGCCAGCGCCGTCCAGACGAATCGTCTCTCCAATGATCCGTGGATCGGCGCCAAAGCTGTTGCGCCACAATGTCTCACTCAGAACTGCCACGTGCTCTCGGCCTTGCTTCCCCTCTTCAGCTAAGAATGCCCGGCCAGCGACCGGCTGAACTCCTAACATTGAAAAAAGCCCGGTCGTGACGTTCGTGACGGTTACACGCGCCGGCTGGCCGGTGCCGGTCAGGTTTGCACCGGAGGTCCCGCCGAAAGCGGCGATTTCCTCGAAAACGTTGTTGCGATCCTTCCACGCCGGAAAGTCCGCGCTGACCACCGTTGAGGGACCAAACGCAAAATGCTCCGTGGCCCACACCAGTCTAGCCGGATCCCTAAACGGCAATGGCCGCAGCAAGACCGCATCAACCACACTGAAAATCGCTGTGTTCGCGCCGATGGCCAGCGCCAAAGTAAGCACGGCAACAGTGGTGAAGCCGGGACTTTTGGCCAGCATCCGCAGGCCGAAGCGAACGTCCTGCCGGAGGCGATCCCACCAAAGCCAGAGACCGGATTCGTAAAAGCGTTCCTGGGCTTGCGTCACGTTGCCGAAGGCGCAGCGCGCGGCGGCCCGCGCCTCCTCCTCATTCAAGCCCTCTTCCTGCAACCGCTCGATCTCAAGCTGCAGATGGGCCTCAATTTCAGCATGGAAGTCGCTCGCTGGCCGCTTGCGTCCGAACATAACTCTAGCCCTCCTTGGCCTCCGGTCCGAGAATCCTTCCGATAGCCGTCACCAGCCGCCTCCAGCGGGTGCTTTCTTTGACAAGCTGTTTTCGCCCAGCCTGGGTCAGAGTATAGAAGCGAGCTCTCCGGTTGTTCGCCGAAGTTCCCCAGCGGGCGGCAATCCACCCTTGCGCCTCCAGGCGCTGCAGCGCGGGATAGAGCGCGCCGTGTTCCACCAGCAGTGCTTCTTCCGATGTTTGCTGAATGGATCGCGCGATGCCCTGTCCGTGCTGCGGACCAAAAACAAGTGTGCGCAGGATGAGCAGTCCCAGCGTGCCCTGCAGCAGCTCGAGCCGTTCTCTGGCTTCTTGGGTAGACATATAACCTGTCTATCAGGTATTTGGGTAAGGTGTCAACCCAACGATTGGCGACCAACGATTGGCGAACACCGCCATTGCGTTGAGAGGGTCAGAATGGAATCAAAGCAGGTGCAGCGCCTCCGTGGCTAACCAGAGCCACCGGGCCGCGCCGGCGTGACCTCCTCGACCGACGGTTAGCGTCACTTCGCGGGATTGTATCCGCATGCGGAAAGTACTTTTTCATAGGCAGCGACGTCGTTGTGGACGGTTGACTCGGAGTGGTGGCCTTCAGCGGCGTGGGCAGCTAGAACTCTCGTCTTTGTATCACCTTGAACGACACGAGCAGCATCAAGGCTGCCACAGATACGCTGGCCAGTGTGCCCAACCACGGGAACCCCGAGAGAAGATAAGTCTGCCGATCAATGTAATAGTCGCCACTCACTAGCCGCCAAAGGTTGTAGGGTCGCAGCCAAGCATCAAATATGATCGCCGAGACTAGTACCAGTCCAAAGGCCACAGTCGGAGCCGTGTATTCACCTTCGACTAAGGATGAAACCAATATCGCCATTGCGAAATACGCCAAGCCGCCTCCGACCAACAGCAGAACATAGAACTCAACCTGCCGCAGCAGGACGGGCATTCCTGCAGCAGACGAAACGAAGAAAATGGTCACCCAGGGCCCGACTCCCAAGGCGATTGCCTCCAGGACGCCCACCGCGATCCGGACGCCCAGCAGATGCGCGCAACTTACCGGGAGAGTCAGTGACAGTGCTGACGTCCCGTTTGCCTTTTCGCGAACGATTCCCCCCATTCCCAAGAGGACCACAGCCAAAACCCACATGATGACAATGAATTGCTGAGCGACAAGCAACAGACGGTTGTAGTCTGTCGTCCATTCAGGCCGTAGCAGTCCTTGAGCATGATGGACGAAAACCGCGCAGAAGATCGTAAGAGTTGCCAGACACGTCAGAAATCTAGAGCGAGTCTCAAGCCAGGCCTTGTACCAGAGCACGATTCAATTCTCCTTTACTGTCTCGAGAAATATGTCCCGCAATCGGCGAGGTTAACAATTATCCGCATTTGTGGTAGACGTTTCTAAATCTCTGGACTTTTGACAAGCGTGGCGGGGCAGAAGGAGGAAAGCATGACCAGGGGCCGGATTGTTTTTGTTTTCTTGCTCGTTGGCGGTCTGGTGGCCCTCGGCTCGCTTTCGGCGCAGCAAGAGCACGCACCTCGGGCCGGCCGGATCAGCGACGAGGGTTGTGGGGCCAAACACACGAAGGCTGGCGGCGCGGATTGCGTGCAGAAATGCTGGCGTGGAGGCGCTTCGGTGGGGCACCCGGAATGGAAACCCCAACGAGCCGTCTTTGTAGCAGATGATGATCAAGGAATTTGGATCGTCGAGAACTCCGAAGCCGTTAGGAACTTCCCTGCTGCGCATGTGGTGCTGGAGGGCAAATTCGATTCCGCGAAGAAGACGCTTCACGTTCAGAAGATCACCCCCGCTACGCAGTAGGGTGGTCCAAAATACACGTCAGATCCGGAACTCCCGATTGTCTGGCAGGTGGCAGAGATCACCCGGGAGGCAAATCGAGGAACGGCGAAGTCACCCTAACTGAACTGGAGCACATTCTTATTTGCTTGCTCTCCGGTGCCCGCTCTAGAGCCGATCTTGCCCGGCGGCCAAGGCCCCCGATATAGTGGTGGTTGACGGCAGATCATCCCTGCCTTGCACTCAACACTCAACCGCTGGGAGTTCAATATCACTGTGGCGAAGACGAGCGCGGCCAAGTCGAAGGAATCAGAGAGCGGTAAATTGCGGATCGGCGATGATTGGAATGCCATCCGCATCATCGCACTGTCGCAAAGCAATCCGCTCAAGGCCATCGCGGAGTTGGTCGAGAACAGCATCGATGCGCATGCCAAGACCATTGCCATCACGCGCGGCCGCGAGCAAGGCGAGCACTATCTAACCGTCAAGGACGATGGCGACGGCATCCCGCGCGATCCGAACGGGCTGCCTGACTTCAAGTACGTCGCAACCCATATCTGCGACTCGGTCAAGCGACGCTTGAAAGCAGACGGCGCCGGAGACGGCGTACAAGGGGATTTGGTATCGGTCTTTTGAGCTTCTGGACCGTGGGCGACACGCTCACGATCACTTCTTCCGGTGCCGATCAGCGAGTCTATCAGATGGTTATGAGTAAAGGGGATCCGCGCTACATCGTAAAGCTTCGACGGGTGCTCTTTGCCGAGCGGGGCACCGAACTCAAGATCGGGCCCTTGCTCGAGGGCATCCGCGGATTGAGCGGCGAGAAGATCCAGTGGTATCTGGCCTCGGAGCTGCGCGATCGTATTCGCAATACGCAGGTTCGTGTAACGGTGATCGATAAACTTGCGCGCAAGCAGTACCAGGTCGAGCCGCGACAGTTCGAAGGCCGCCTGCTCCACCAGCTGCCCACGGTTCGGTCGCCATTTGGCGAGGCGTATGCCGAACTGTATCTCACCGAACCGGCCGAGGACTGCCGGGTCGCCCTCACCAGAGATGGCACGCGGGTGATCGAGGATATCGGAACGCTGCCCGGTTTGGAGCGCCCGCCGTGGAGTTCTCGTTACCTGCAGGGCCTGATTGACGTGCCCTACCTTAGCCTCACACCCGGCACACGTTCCGGGATCGTCCACGATGAACGCTATGGGGCCTTCGTGGAAGCTCTAGTGCCGCTGGAAGCGCACCTCAATGGCCTTATCGACGCACAGCGCCGGGCCGAGGAAGAACAGGCCAGCCGGGAGTCCCTACGTTCCATCCAACGTGCGTTTCGCGAGGCCATGCTGGTCTTGCCGCGCGAGGAATACGACTGGTTCGACATCCAGTCCCGCTCGCCGCAAGCTGCCGGTGCCGGCGGGGCACCGGAGCGAAGTGCGGAGGCCTCAGGTGCAGAGGAAGCGGCGGGCGTTCCGGAACCAAGCGGAGGCGAAGCTACCCAGCGCCAATTCTTCGACGATGCAGGGCCTTTGCACACCGTGGTGATTTCACCAGCGGCAAGCACATTGGCAGTGAGCCAAAGCCGGTGCCTTCGCGCGCTGCCCCGGGATCGCTCACACCGGCGAGTCGAGCAGGACTTGACATTTTCCTGGGAGATCGTCGAAGGGGGTGGCACGCTCTTGTCCACGTCCGATCAAGAAGTAAGCTTCGAGGCTCCCTCATCGCCCGTTCTCGTACGTTTGTCCGTCGCCGTCTCACAGGGTGACATGCGCTGCAGTGCCGAGGCGTTGATCACCGTCACCGACAACCTTGATGTAGCTATCGGTCCAACTGTTGTCAATGCGCGCGACTTACCGGGCTACACCTTTGAACGGGCCGCCGGGGAACTGTGGCGCTCGCGGTTCGATGCCGAGCGCAACCTGATCGTCGTGAATAACGGGCATCGCGATTTTGTTTTCGCCACGCGCAGTCGCGCGCTCCAGCTGCGTTATCTCGTGCGGCTCTATGTCAAGGAGTTGGTGCTCAAGAACTTTGCGGGTCTGCCGGTCGAACAAGTGGCCGAGCGCATGATTGAGCTCTCGCTGTATGTCGAAGAGAAATTGAAGTCCACGTGAAGGGTCGGCCCGGAGATGCGGCGTGAATGGAGCTTCGTGTAACCACTGGATGACAAAGCGCTTGGTTGGAGAGGAGGGTAGAACATGACTCCGACGTGGTATCGTGGGGCTCGATGTTCTAGCATCTTTTCGCGCCAACCGTGGCCCCGGAACAGCAGGGTAGCCTTACATACTGGGGACCGTCCGGATGTCTGGCGGATCTCCCCCGGTTAGAGCAGCGGACTCTTAAACCTAATTCTTCCTAGGGGCTTGACCAAAATCTCTCAAGCACGTTAGAGAAGGACAAGGCCGCGACGAATGCCGAGAGTGACAGCTTCGGTGCGGGTTCCAGCGCCGAGCTTGCCGAGGATCGACGCCACGTGAAATTTGGCGGTGTGCTCAGAGATTGCCAGCCTCGCGGCGATTTCCTTGTTGGTTAGGCCACTCGCGAGCATTTCAAGCACTTTGCTTTCGCGCGGGGTAAGGGGCTCGATGAGTTCTGCGAGTGGGTGCGATGCTGGCTCTGTCGCCGGAAACATGGCGCTGACTTCCGCGGGATGCATGACAATGAGTCCTGCCGCCGCGGCCTCGAGAGCAGCGACGAGTTGCTCTGATGATATATCGCTGGGCAATACTGCCCGGACGCCTGCTCGCAGCGCTTCAGCGAGCCAGGTGGGCTCAGAATGGTCCGAGAGAACCACGATGGTGGCTTCGGAAGCAAGTTCGGACGCGACAAGAGAATCCATCAACGCTTCGAACTGTTCGCCGGATGCCTCAACGAGAACGATCTCAGCTTCCAGGTCCGGCCATTGACCGGCGAGCGATTCGAAGTTTGGGGCGCTGCCGACGAGTTCCACATCCCGGGTCGGGAGCAGACTCTGCAGGCCTGCACGAGCCAGCGGCGAAGCGGCGACGATGAACACGCGAATCACGCTGCCGCGAAACTCCTCGATGCATTCAGAACACCTAACTGAACGGTTACGCAGCGGACCCGCGAGTAGTCTCCGCGCAGAAATTCGAGCCTCACGAGTCGCGGACCGCTGCCTTCGAGGACTTGCCAGAGGTCCGCGAGCAATGTAAAGGCTTCTTGTTCGGTGCCCAGTAAAATGTCGCCCGGCAAAAGAGAAGCAGAGGAAGCCGGACTGCGGGGCTCCACTTCGAGGACCATCAAACCAAAGGTGTGGCTGCTCGCGTGAGCCGCATTGGATCGGGGAACTCGCACTGGACGAACGGTCACGCCAAGCCAAGCGTCTGATGGGCCAGCGGAAAGAAAATTTCGAACCACATCACTCGGAATGGCAAGCGCGAGGCGTCCCGCGACCATGGTGTTGATTCCAATGACCCGGCCGCGGGCGTCGGCGAGTGGCCCACCGGAATTGCCAGGAGCCAGGCGGACGTCCGCTTGCACCCACGATCGTGAGCCGAGGCCGTGAAGCGGCCCGACTGCATGGATCACCCCGGTGGTCAGGGCGCCAACGAAACCCAAGGGATTTCCGATGGCAATGGCGAGTTCGCCGGGGCGAACCTGGGATGAGTCGGCGACGAGAGCCAAGGGGAGATTCCTCGCATCGATGCGCAGTACGGCGAGGTCTCGGCGAGGATCGCGTGTCGCGACCGTGGCATCAAACTCGCGTCCGTCCCAAAGTTGAAGGCTAACCTGTGCACTCCGCACCACATGGGCGTTTGTGACGATGGTGCCGTCGCTCGACCAGATCACGCCGGAGCCGCTGCCGCGACCCCTGGCGTGGATGACCACTGTCGAGCGACGGAGTTTCTCCGCGATTTCGCCGAATCCCGTGACCGCCATCTCATTCGCCTCCATGCGGGCGTTCCCCGACTACGATGGTCCTTTCTTGGACGGAGCCGCCACGAACGATTTGGAGCGAGAGTGATTTGCCGATTGCGTCCCCGGCCAGAACAGACTGAACGTCTTCGAGTCGAGTGATGGGGTGGCCACCGATTGCGACGAGAATGTCGCCGATGACGATGCCAGCCTTGTCTGCGGGGCCGCCGGGGTGTACTTCCAGAACGATCGCGGCGGTCTGCTCGTTCCGCTGCAACGTTTCTCGAAGAGCACCGGGTAAGCTCACCGGCTGCAAACCGACGCCAAGATATCCACGTGGTATGCGCCCTTTTTTGAGAAGCGTGTCGGTGATCTTATTTATGGCCGAAGCTGGAACGGCAATGGCGCCGAAACGCGTAAAGCGCGGCGTCGCTACGCCGACCGCAGCACCGTGCGCGTCGATGACCGCGCCGCCTATGGCGGTGGGCTGCAGCCCGACGTCGAGCCGGATGTATGGAGCGAGCGACGCGCCGGTCCAAGTGCGGCGGTCCGGCGCAACAAGGCTGACGACTCCGAGGGCAGCTACCGGCCCACTTGCACGCGTGCGGCCCACCACCAGCGCCAGGCTACCGGGTTTTAGCGTGGCCACATCGCCGAAGTCTGGCACCGCGTTATCGGCCTCGGCACATTTCAGGACCGCGATATCTGTTGAGGGATCACGGCCTGCAAGAGTTGCTGACACGACGCGGCCATTCGGTAGCGTCACCTGAATTTCTTCATCCCGGCGCAGCGCGTGTTCGGACGTGACGATCACTCCGCGACGCCACACGACGCCGCTGGAAGAGCCGCGTCTCTCCGTGTGAATGGCCACCACGCCAGCGGCAGCGTGATCCGTGGCTTGCGCCAAGGCGTTTGAAAGCTCGATGAGTTCTTTAGACATGTTCTATCCTCCATGAAGAAGATTCCACAGAGGCGTATCCGGCTACATCCGCCGATCGGCTAGGTCTGAACCCGGAAGATTGGGCAGGTCTTGGGCGTGGCAGGTGAGTGCGAACCAGCTAGACGCGATCCGGCCGCCAACGCTCAAGACCTGTCTTTGGCGAATTGTTATTTCCGACTATGATTCCTCAGATTCGCCGTCCTGCTAGGATTCTACGATGCGCAATCTGCTCGTTCTATTCATCCTGTCTCTAGCGGAAACGCCGTCTGGTGCGAATGCCTTGATCTAACGGAGCTGGTCGTCTGTCCTTGACATAAAGTACTTTGTGTCATAAACTTTATTTCATGAGCGTACCTGCTGAGCCCTTTGTGAGACCCCCGCGACACCATTGGAGTCCTCCGGAGATGACCCGGCCGCCGCTCCTTGATCCCACCAGTTGGGCAGGACCGTTGCAGCGCCGGTACGCGCTGCTGATCAATCCCTTTTATCCGAAAGACCCGAACGCGAGCTTCGGGAAACACATGCTTACTCCGACACTGGCTCTGACCAGCTTCGCGGCGACGACACCGGAAGACTGGGAAGTTCGATATTGGGACGAAAACCTGCTTGACGGCCGGCCGCCCTTTCGGCCCATGCCGGAGCTAGTGGGGATTACGGTCCACCTGACCTTCGCAAGGCGCGCTTTCGAGCTTGCCCACTGGTACCGAAGCCGCGGAAGCAAGGTCATCCTAGGAGGACTGCACGTGCTGTCGTGTCCCGAAGAGTGCGCACCACACGCAGACGCGCTCGCCGTAGGCGATGGAGTGCAGCTGTGGCCGCGCATCGTGGCTGATGTGGAGTCGCGCCAGCTGCAGTCAAAATACGTGGCAACCTATGAAAACAACTATCGCGAGGATCCGGCGCCAAGGCGATCTATTCTACCGCGACAGAGTTTTTTGACGACCAGCAGTCTGATTGCTACGCGCGGTTGTCACAATCGGTGTGGGTTCTGCTACCTGGCAACTGATGGCTTGCGCATGCCGTATCGAATGCGAGATCCCCAGCAAATAGCCGGGGAGTTTGAAGCCGATGACCAGCCGTACGGCGTCTTCATCGACAATAACCTGGGCTCGAACAGGGAGTATCTCCGCAAGCTGTGTCATGCGCTGAGACCGCTGAACAAGATCTGGAGTGCCGCCGTCTCGATCGATGTCACCGACGATCCCGGTCTAATCCGAACCATGGCGCTTGCAGGCTGTACGGGCGTATTCGTCGGCTTCGAGTCACTGACGGATGAAAACCTCACCGATGCACGGAAGAAAACGCCGAGGACGGCCGATTACGCGCGCCGCGTGAGCATGCTCCACGAGAATGGAATCCAAGTGAACGGTTCGTTCGTGCTGGGATTTGATCACGACCGCAAGGATGTTTTCGCTAGCACGGCCGGATGGGTCGAGGAGAACCGCCTGGAATGCTCAACGTTTCACATTCTCACGCCGTATCCGGCGACTCCGCTGTTCAAGCAAATGGAGGCGGAAGGGCGATTGCTGCACCGCGACTGGACTCTTTACGATACGGCGCATGCCGTGTTCCGTCCAAAGCACATGTCACCGGAGGAACTGGAGCAAGGTTACGCGTGGATCTACGAGCGGCTCTTCTCCCACGCCTCGATTTGGCGACGTCGGCCCGAGGATTGGCGCGCGGCTGCACCGTATTTGGCGATGTCCTACCTGTACAAGCGTTCCAACAGGTTCTGGCACCTGCTCATCAAGCATCACTTGGTACACGCCGTGTGGCGACCTCTGGTCGAATTGACGCGCATGCGGCACTTGCGGTTCCGAGAGGGGCTCGCCGAGCCCGAAGCGCGGAGTGCGCCTCCAGGTAGCGTGGTGGCAGCAGGCGTGTAGCACCGTCGATCTCGGCGGACGGCTGAAAACCAACGAAGCCTTTTCAACATCAGTTTTCACAAGAGCAGCACTTGGAGTGCGCCATAGTTCTGCAGAGGCCACACAAGCTTCGGGGCGCTGGTAAGCTTTGAAATCAACTTAATCACCATGTGGCGGAGCCGCGTCGAGGGAAATCAGCAAGTCCTGATCAAATCGGGCTACCTTAAATTCACCTTCTCTTTTGAGCTTTCATTGTCATTTGCCGCCACTCTTTACAATTCGCATAA
Source organism: Acidobacteriota bacterium (assembly GCA_003225295.1). Lineage (GTDB taxonomy): Bacteria > Acidobacteriota > Terriglobia > Acidiferrales > UBA7541 > Acidiferrum. Next base: position 215,014 of record QHYZ01000046.1, read on the forward strand.
CGCTGGTATGACGCCGTTCCCTGCTTGCCGGCATGTGGCAGGTACACGGGAAACGCCCGCTCCTGTAGCCTGAATTGTTGACGGTAGATTCGAGACATCATTTCTTCGCTGGCTCTCCGGTTAACAGCGCTTTGCAGCGATCTCGCTAACCTCTCGTCGTTGCCAGGTTCTTGACTCTCCTTCTAACCCAACCGCGAGATCTTGGACGCCGCGCCGGATTTCACGCGCGTCCACCGCGGCAAAGCCCATCTGCAGTCCTTCTCGTGCCACCCGTCCTCGGTTGTACCGGCTTAGTGGAATCACTTCCACGTCTCGTTTGGCCGCGGCGCTCGCGGCCGATTCCCCATGGATGCCAGCACACAAAAACCCGGCTGTCTGCAGCCCCGCCTCAACGCCTGATATCCAACCGCGGCTGGGAAAAACTCCTCTCCTTGCCAACGGCTCACTTGTTCTAGAATTGAAGCTGGGTGGCGGAGAGAAGAATGGCCCACGACGTTTCGATAAGACGCTATTTGGCACTCGGGAGTCTTGTTCTCGAACTGGTTGTTTGTCCGACCCTGCCGGGCCAGGCGACTAAATCTCCCTCTTCGATTTCCGTTCCAAGCGAAGTCACGTCGTGGTTTAAAAGCGCGGCAATACCTCTGGACAGCACGAGTCCCGAGAGCGGGTGGGACGACCTGCGCCGGATGGAGTCAACCATTGGGAATGCGCGCATAGTCGCCATGGGAGAGGCCACACATGGCACTCGGGAATTCTTCCAACTGAAGCACCGCATGCTGGAGTTTCTCGTCGAAAAAAAAGGCTTCACGGTTTTCGGAATTGAGGCGAACTGGCCGGAATCCCTGGCGATCAACGATTTTGTGTTGAACGGTACCGGCGATGCTACGGAGGCGCTCGACAGTTTGTATTTTTGGACCTGGAACACGGATGAAGTGCTGGACATGATCCGATGGATGCGCAAGTACAACCAAGACCCGAAGCATACGAACAAGGTAAAGTTTTTTGGGTTCGACATGCAAGTGGCGCACGTGGCAGTGAGAAATGCGGAGAGGTACCTGGAAAAGGTTGACCCCGGAGAAGCCAAAGTGGCCTCGACGGTACTTGCTCCTTTGAGTGATGCCGACCGAGAACGCGAATCTGCAAGCAAATCGAGGTATTTCTGGCAGAAGACCGGGGAGATGATTGAATCCTTGTTGGAGTGGCTGGAACTCCGGAAGAAAGTGTACGTGGAGGCATCCTCGCTGAAAGAGTGGACATTGGCTCGACACAATTTGGAGATCGTGCGACAGGCTGTGGAAATGCATTCAGTGGACCGGTCGGGCAATTTTTCGCCTCGCGACCAGGCCATGGCGGCGAACGTAGAATGGATTCTTGACCAGGAGGGACCGGAGTCAAAAATCATGCTATGGGCACACAACGGACATGTGTCCACGGCGCCGCTCGGAGACGGCGAGTCCATGGGCACGGTCCTGCGGAAGACTTACGGGGAGAAAATGGTGGTGTGTGGGTTTTCTTTTGACCAGGGTTCTTTTCAAGCGCTGCAGAGAGGCAAAGGGCTTCGGCAATTCACCGTAGGTCCAGCAATTCCGGGTTCGCTGGATGCCGCCCTGGCAGCCGCGGGAATTCCCCTGTTTGCCGTTGATCTGCGTGCCGCGCCATCGAGCGGAGCGGTTGCCGAGTGGTTGAATACCCCACAACCAATGAGAAGTATCGGGGCGATTTACAGCGATAGTGCGCCGGAGGCATATTTCGGTCTCGTGTCTCCCCACAGCTTTGACGTGATCTTATTCGTCAAGCACACAACGGCGGCACACGAGAATCCAAAGTACTCGGAGATTGAACTTCGCAGAGGGGCCATTATGGGGAAATGGAGCTCGCGCTCATGGAGGACGACAGAGGGCGATGAGCGAAGCGATGCTCCGATGAGATAGACTGGGCGCGTGAGGATGTTCGATGGACGCGCAGTATTTGAATCTGCCCTGCGATCCGGAAACGCAAGAGGCGAGGCTCTACGGTACCGCTGTCCGCCAAATCGTAGAACGCGCGAGTACTCGGCGCTGAGGGCAGGCTATTTCTCTTATCCGAGAGGTTTGTGTGTGAAATGTCGGACGCCGCTGCTGTATTCGGCTGCGATGTGCCCGTTCCCGCGGAGCTTGTACTTGTAGGTGGTTAATCCTTCAATGCCCATCGGACCTCGCGCATGTAGTTTGCCGTTGCTTATCCCCAACTCTGCGCCGAGGCCGTAACGGTAGCCATCCGCAAAACGTGTCGAAGCATTGTGAAATACGCCGGCGGCGTCGACTTCCTGCAAAAAACGCTCAGCGACTGCTTGGTCTTCGGTAACAATGCATTCAGTGTGCTTCGAGCCGTACCTTTGAATGTGTTCCAGCGCCTGTTCCACCGTATCCACAATCTTCACCGAGAGGATGAGGTCGGAGTACTCGGTTGACCAATCCTTTTCGATCGCAGGGACCAGTTGGGCCTCAGGAAGCAGTGCCAGAACACGGGGACAGCCACGAACTTCCACACTTGCTCTATTTAATTCTGCGACTACTCTAGGCAGGAATGCGGCGGCAACATCCTTGTGCACAAGAAGAGTTTCGACGGAGTTGCAAGCCGCAGGGTACTGAACCTTAGAGTCTAACGTGACTGTCACGGCTCTGTTCAGATCCGCAGCGCGATCGACGAACACATGACAGATTCCCTCACCGTGGCCCACGACAGGGATACGGCTATTCTGTTCCATGAAGGCAACGAACTCCTTCGAACCGCGCGGGATCAACAGATCGACTTCACCCCGGAGACGCAAGAGTTCCAGCACATCCGAACGAGATTGCAGTAGGTGGATGGACTCCTGAGGTACATCGGGAAACCTGCAAAGCGCCTCTCTCCAGACGGCTACAATGCTTTCGTTGCTATTTGCGGCTTCGGCGCCACCTTTGAGCAGAACCGCGTTGCCGGACTTGAGCGCCAGCGAAGCGACCTGCGGAACGACATCGGGCCGAGATTCAAATACCACCGCAATCACACCAAGCGGGCAGGATTCTTTGTGCAAGATCAGGCCTTGGTCGAGCTCGGTGGCTGCCAGCCGTTTTCCCAGGGGGTCAGGCAGATTTGCGACCTCTCGGATGCGGGCGGCCATCTCGGTGATACCACTCTCGTTGATCCGCAGCCGTGAAAGCATGGCTGGCGTCATCTCTCCTGTAGATGCGAGCGTCTCCGCGGCGGCGCAGTCCCTTGCATTGGCCGCTAGAACCCGCCCGCCATTTCCTTCGAGTGCGTCCGCAATTGTCAGGAGAGCGGCGTTTCGGGTTTCGCCCGAGAGGAGTGCAAGTTTTCGGGACGCCTCCCTCGCCGAGCGCGCAATGGAAGCGACATCAGCGAGTGGTCTCGTGCTAAGCGTCTTGCTCAAGCTTCGCGCTCCAGGAGAACAATGTTGTCGCGAGTGAAGAGGATACGAGCAGTCGCTGCCGCTTCGCTAGCGCAGTTGGCAATCCCTCTTGCAAATTCGTGGCCCTCGACGTCCGCGATGCTTACTACATCCATCGGACCAAATTGCTTTTCAACGCGAACGACACCCGATGAGAGCAAACTGGCCTTGCCGCACGTTATGGCACGCTGCGCCCCCGCGTCAACGACGACGCGGCCACGGACCCCGGCCGCGTAAGCAAGCCAGCGGCGTTTGCCCTTCATTCGGCTGGAAGGCAGAAAAACAGTCCCTTCGGATTCTCCCGCAAAGATGCGTGGAAGTGTTTCTGCCCGACTACCATTGGCGATCACGGCCACCCCACCACAATTCATGGCAATTTCGGCTGCTTCAAGCTTCGTCCGCATGCCGCCGCGCCCGAAATGCGAAGGCCCGCTCGCGAGAGCTCTCAACTCTGGTGTCACCTTCGAAATCAGCGGGATCACTTGCGTGCGACTTCCTAATCCTGCGCGTGTGTGTTTCGTAGAACCCTGTGTACCTAAGAGACCATCGACATTCGTGAGAAGGATGAGCGCATCTGCTTCCAAGCCGCTCATGACAAGTGCAGCCAGCCGGTCATTATCACTGAAAGCTACCGAACGAGGACTGTCGCCAACGGTTTCAAGTTCCGCTGTCGACACTGTGTCGTTTTCGTTGACGATGGGCAAAACACCAAATCCAATCAGTTTTTCCATCGTTCGGCGCAGGTTTGAATAACGCCGCCAGTTGCTGAAATCTTCTTCGGTCAGCAGCACTTGAGCAATCTTTACGTCGTACGCACCAAACAGCCTCTTATATGCTTCCATCAGCAAGCCCTGACCAACGGCGGCGCAAGCCTGCTTGGTTACCATGTCTTTCAGGCGAGATGGGTGGAGTCCCAGCCATCCGCGACCGAGTCCGACGGCGCCGGACGACACCAGGACGACTTGGCGGCGGTTCGTTTGGAGGGTGGCGATTGCCTGCACAATCGGTTCGATCCGTTCCAAGGAGAGCTCGCCCTGGGAGCCCGTGACCGTGCTGGTTCCCAACTTAATGACTACTCGTTTTGTGTTACGCAAGAGGCCATTTCTGCGTTGGTCGCCCTGATGTAGGGATTGGCTCATTTGATTCCGCCTGCACTCACTAGAGTACGACATTCGTTGTGGTTGTCGAACTCGAAACAAAGGGGCCCTCAACATCTTCCGCCGTTTTCGCGTCTGACACTTCACAAAGACCAATTGCCCGGACGCTCTCAATAACTTCTGATCCTGTCACGTCCTAACGCCCGAACGCTATATCAGACTGCTCCACGATAGCGCCTCCGCCTCTGGAACGGACGGAGAAAATCAGGATTACATTTGCGTGGGTTCTACGGTACCGTTCTCGCAACGTCAAACCACAACGCGCGAGGAGTCCCGCGACATCCAGCAAGATCGACCGTAATTGCACCCAACTGCACCCAACGCGAACTGCTGCCAATGATTTCCGAGGTATTCAAATGATAAGGAAACAAACCGCTATAGGGAGTTCAATCTCAGTTGCGAGCATTTGCGGTAAGTCGCTTAACGGCCAACCATTTTCTGCAGGTGCTCCGGATACCGCGCACCCTCAACCTTGATTTTCGAAGCCGCACTGTCGATTTCGCGCAAATCGTCTGCTGTGAGTTTGATGTTTACCGCCTCCAGGTTCTCCTCCAGCCGCGATACCTTGGTCGTGCCGGGAATCGGAACTATCCATGGCTTCTGCGCCAGCAGCCATGCCAGCGCGATCTGCGCCGGTGTCGCCTCCTTCTGTTCTGCGATTCTGCCCAGCAGATCCACTACCGCCTGATTTGCTTTCCGCGCCTCGGGCGAGAAACGCGGCACGATGTTGCGGAAATCGGAACTGTCGAACGTAGTCTTCTCGTCGATCTTCCCGGTAAGGAAGCCTTTCCCCAGCGGACTGAATGGCACGAACCCAATTCCGAGCTCTTCCAGCGTCGGTATTAGTTCCGCTTCAGGTTCTCTCCACCACAACGAATATTCGCTTTGTAGCGCAGTCACAGGCTGAACCGCGTGCGCGCGACGGATCGTTTGCACTCCCGCTTCCGAAAGTCCGAAGTGCTTCACCTTGCCTTGCTGAATTAATTCCTTCACCGCTCCCGCCACCTCTTCAATCGGCAGGTTCGGGTCAACGCGGTGCTGATAGAACAGATCTATTACATCCGTCTTGAGTCGCTTCAGCGAGGCCTCCGCGACTTCTTTGATGTGCTCCGGCCGACTGTCCAACCCGGCCTGCTTGCCAGTGCTCGGATCAATTTTGAATCCGAACTTCGTCGCAATTTTCACTCCGTCACGAAACGGCGCGAGCGCTTCACCGACCAGTTCTTCGTTCGTGAACGGGCCATAGACTTCCGCAGTATCGAAGAATGTGACGCCGCGTTCGACTGCCGCTCGAATCAGCGTGATTCCTTCCTTCTTGTCCACCGCCGGTCCGTAGCCGAAACTCAGACCCATGCAGCCCAGCCCAAGAGCTGAGACTTCCAAGCCGCTTTTTCCAAGTTTGCGCGTTTCCATTGTTGCCTCCCTTAACCGTTTCTCTCATTCCGAGGTTAGGATGAAACGCCACCCCAGCGGTAGCCCGATCCTTCCGATTTATTGCCTATTCCTCTTGTTCCTTGAGAAATCATTGGCGTTCCTGGAGCAGCGCGGCTATCTTAAGGCTAGGCACAAGGACAGGAATACATGAAAAACCTCGGCAAAGACCTTACTCGGCCGCAGGGCCGAGCCCAGGAATTACTCAAAGAGCTGGCTGGTGAGATTGCCTTTTTCGTTGGGTCCAGAGAGAGGCTGATAACCGACGTTCCCGGCTTGCTGTTGAGCCGCCGGACCGCTCCAACAGCACCGGCCTCCGCTACCTACGAGCCCAGCCTCGCCGTCGTCGCGCAAGGCCGCAAGCAAGCAAACCTCGGCGGAACCAACTTCATCTTCGACCAGTCGCGATACCTGCTGACGTCGCTCGATTTGCCTGTCATCTGCAATGTGATCGAGGCAAGTGAGCAGGTGCCCTATCTCTGTTTCGTGCTCAAGCTCGAAATGCCCGCAGTCCGCGAACTCCTGACCCGCGAGGAGATTCAGGCGCCCGAGGCGCCGTCGGACGAGCCTGCCATGGCCACCGGTGAAACCACGCCCGAGTTACTAGATGCTTGCTGCCGGCTCGTGGACCTGCTGAACGCGCCTCAGGACATTCCATTTCTTTCCGGCCTGATTCAACGCGAGATCATCTACCGAATTCTTCGCGGACCAGAGGGCGCGCGTCTCCGTTCAATCGCAACGCTAGGAGATCAGAGCCACCGCACGGCAAAGGCCATCGCCTGGGTCAAGGCGAACTTCGCGAAGCCCCTCCGCGTGGAAGATCTCGCCAACATCGCGGGGATGGGCGTCTCGACACTGCACCACCATTTTCGTGCGCTCACCGCCATGAGTCCTCTTCAGTATCAAAAGCAACTTCGCTTGCAGGCAGCTCGCGAACGCATGCTCATGGATGGTCTGCATGCCGCCAGTGCCGCCTTTGAAGTCGGATACGAGAGCGCCACTCAATTCAATCGCGAATACAGCCGTCTCTTCGGCCAACCACCCATGCGCGATATCCGCACCCTCCGCTCGCCAGGCGCTCCACGCCTGGAGTCGGTCGGTAATCGGCAAAGCGTTAGCTGAGCGTGTTGCCAACAAGCACCACAAGGAACAGGCGACGAATGGCTGGCAAGTTTCTGAGATCGCCCTTTCTGGACCGTAGTCCCCAGATTAACTTCTGGGTAGCCGGAAGTTGTCGCGTGGTGGTTCGACTCTATGGCTTGCTGCCGTTCAATTGCTCAAGCTGCTTTTTGGCCCACTCGTCCTGGGGATTCAGTTCGAGAATCTTCTGGTAATCCGCCCTGGCTTTCTCCACTTGCTTGTTTGCCACGTGGGACATTGCCAAAAGGTTGTACGCCCAACCCGAGGGCGGAGTGTTGACTTCGACGTTGAGCTCCATGATGGCCACGGCTTCCTTGGCCTTATCCTGTTTGAGCAAACTCTCCGTCAAAATGTTCAGCGACGTTTCTCCGAAGTCGTATTGGCCGTTTCCAAGCCCGTTTTTCCTGAGATCGCGATAGAGAGCGAGCGCTGCCTGAATATCTTTCTTATCGATCGTTTCCGCGAGAAGCGCGTTCATGGTTTTCGGGATGCTAAGCTGGTGGTGACAGGTCACACACTCCACGCGGATGGGTGCGGTCCGCCCCATCTTGGCGATGTATTCCTGGTTGATGGCATCGACCATGCGTAACATGGCGCGTGCGGTTTTCTTGGTGTCTTTTCCATCGGAAGCAAAATCCATTTGTTCGCGTTTGTTGCCATCTTTTCCCGCATGGCAGAATTGGCAGCGGACGCCCAAGCTGAAGGAAAATCCGCGCATATTTCCCATGAGCTCTTGACGTGAAATGGTTTTCGGAAAGTATTGCAAATTGGTGAATTTGTCGGGCATTTGAGCCTCGGCGGCGAGAGCCGCCAAGGACAGCAACATCACTGTTGTTGCGGGCAAACTTGCTATGCGAAATCTGTAGAACATCGCTCGCCTCCCTCTGCGCTTGCTACTCGACTGAATGCAGTATGCATAGGGTAGCGATTTGTCCGCCAGTTGTGGTGGGGAGAAGTTCAATTTTTTGTCCGGAATCTTTCAGGAAGGTGTCCAGGAAATGTAAATTCCAACATTCAAAGACGGATGGCCGATACTACGAGTGCTATACTCGCAATTCTGAATGGCAATTTCGTTATCCTGGCATTCCCGAAGGACTCGGACAGCCCTGATTGTCTTGCTCTTGTTGGTGAGCCTGGCAACCGCAAGCTTGATCGTGCTGCAGGCCCAATACGCAAATGCTTCGCAGCGGGCCACTGTTGAGAGCGTCCTCCACGACTATTCCTCACTAGTTGCCGACGAAGTCATCCGCAGATCGAGTGCGGAGATTGGTTATTACGGCTATTACCCGCTAGTGGCGGCTGTGCTCCACGAAATCCAGTCATCGGGAAAGCTGCCTTCAACGATAAGAGCAACGTTGCTCTCCGCAACGGATCCGCGCGTGAAGCGCGCCTCGGGCTTGGCGAAAGGCTACTACGAGGTTGGATCCATCCACTGGGCGGTTGAGCTTTCTCAATGAGCCGGCTCCTGACGAAGTGGCTGGCTGGCTAAGGGAGAATCTAGTACGAGTCTTCGCGCAGCACAGCGACACTGCATATCAAGTCTTGAACGCTCAAATCGGAGGCGCTCCGCGGACATTTGTCGCAGGCTCCACGCGAGGACCGCAAGGCCGAGAGATAGAGGCTGGCTTCGAAGTTGAGCTCCCGGTTCTGAGGCAATGGTTTGGAACCGTTTTGAACCGTCAGCCCCTCGTGCCGCCATCCCTGGGTCACGGACAAGTGACGAACGAGTTTCTGCATGTCAGCATTCGCGACCACGGGGGAGTGGAACGCTTCCAGCTGGGAGAAGAGTCAGCGCCAAAATTGGCAGTCATAAAGTCTTTTGGTGATACGTACCAAGGAGTTTTCTTAGGTTTCACGGTAGAAGCCTCCATCGATCCGCAGATTTCCCGACAAATCGTCATTGGGGGACTGCCTCGCTCCCGGCTGCCGTTCTTTCTCGCGCTCCTGGCATTGAATGCGGGCCTAATCGTGACGGCCATTCTGCAACTGCGCCGGGAAATGGCTTTCCAGCAACTGCGGGACGAGTTCGTTTCCAGCGTCTCTCACGAGCTTCGGACACCGCTGACGCAGATTCGGATGTTTGCGGAAACCCTGTTGCTGGATCGCATCCGTTCCACCGAGGAGCATCGACGGTCGCTCGAAATCATCGACCGCGAGGCTCGCCGCCTTACGCAACTGGTCGAAAATGTTCTGCAATTCTCCCGAATGGAGAGAACAATTGACTCACTCTCGAAGGAGAATCGTGAACTCGCGCCCCTGATTCAGGAAATCGTGGAGGACTTTGAATCAGTAATGAATGGCAGTGAAACTCAGATCGAAGTTCGTTTGTCCTTTGGCCTGATCGCAAACGTGGACCCCGACGCTCTGCGGCAGATCGTGATCAACCTTCTGGATAATGCCGTGAAGTATGGAAGAAAGAAACAGCAGGTTATCGTGGGACTTGAGGCTTGTGACGGCATGGCATGTCTCTTCGTAGATGACGAAGGACCCGGCGTTCCTTTGGCCGATCGAAAGCGCATATTCGACCGATTTCAGAGACTGGAGCGCGATCGGCAATCAGCGATTGCGGGCACAGGGATCGGTCTATCCGTGGTACAGGATTTGGTGACCCGTCATGGCGGCCGGTGTTCAGTGACTACAGGTGACCGCGAAGGAGCGAAGTTTGTCGTCGAGCTACCGCTTTCCAAAGGACAGGAAGGCGCCCGTAAGGAGCAGCTGGAGGAATCGCCTTGAGCCGAATCCTGCTGATTGAGGACAATCGCGATCTGGCGTTCGGTTTGCGAAACAACTGTAGAGTCGAGATGTGGCGCGGTGGTTTAGGTGCGGTCTATCCGTTGCCGGCCCTTTCGTCTGCCGGTGCCTCATTAACCGCGCCATGCTTCCGTTTCCACATCCCGCTCATCGAACTGGACGGGCCCATTTCGGGCATCCAGCTCTCGGAGAAAGAATCACGCTTTCGCCCACGGAAAGTTGCCGGTCCGCTGGGTAAGCCGGACCAAACCAAACTTGTCGTGCAAGGCAGCGTCCGAAAACTGCTTGACCGCCGGCCACGACACTTGGTGTTTGGCGCACAGCCACTGGCGCAGCCTCTTACGAGCGTGTTGCTCAATCGCCCGGTAGGCGTGGCTGACCGGTCCCAGGCAGAAGTAGTTGGCCCACCCATTGATCATCTGGTTGAGCTGCCCCGTTACCTCCTGCGGCTTCCGCTGGGTCTGACTGCGCCGGGTCTCCGCCCTGATGGCCTGACAGATGCGCATCACTCGCTTCTTCGATGGGACCGTGCCCAGATAGGCCCGTCCCGTCTTCGGCGAGTAGCATCGACCAAACGTATAGCCCAGAAAGTCGAACTTCTCTTCCGGCAGCTTGCAGACCCGCGTCTTCGTCTCGTTCACCGTCAATCTCAGCCTGACCATCATGCCCTGCATCGTGGCCCGAGCCTCTGCAGCTTTCCCACGACAGCAGATCACGAAGTCGTCCGCGTAGTTGACAATGCGCGCTTGAAGGCGCTTCTCGTGCCCGAGCTTCCTCCACCCCAGCACGAACCGTCGCATGTAGATATTGCTCAGCAGCGGGCTAAGCGGAGCTCCTTGCGGAGTTCCCCGTCCGTCATCCCGATTGCGCGTACTCCGATGTTTATTCCCTTTCTCGTCGGTCTCTTCAACCGGAGCTTCCAGCCACATCTTGATTAAATGCAGCATTGCTCCGTCGACGATCCGTCGAGCCACCGACTTTAGAAGGTGGGGGTGTGGAATAGAATCAAAATACCCGCTGAGATCTGCGTCAACAATTTCTTCATGGCCGGTGTTGATCAGCTTGTGGACGTGTTTCACTGCGTCCAGTGCGCTGCGGTCTGACCGATAAGCGTACTGTTCCGGCTGCAGATCAGCCTCGAAAATAGGCTCGAGAACTAAAACTGCTGCCATCTCCGCCGTCCGGTCACGGATAGCGGGCACTCCTAACGGCCGCTGTTTCCCGTCCGGCTTGGGTATATACACCCTCCGCACAGGAAGAGGTTGATAGGTTCGGCTTTTCAGCTCTTGCGCCAATTCGTCCAGCCATCGCTCTTCACCGTACGCCTCGATGTCCTCGAACGTCTGGCCGTCTACGCCCGCTGCTCCGCCATTGGCTTTGCAGCGGTGATAGGCAAAATCCAAAACGTCCTTCCGGTACACCTTGTCGTACAACGCGTAGAAACGAAAGTTGGGCGATTCCTTCGCTTTCGCGTGTAACGCCGTCTGCAGCTTCTGAACGCTTGATGGGGTTACTAGACTCATCGCCAATCCTCCTGTCCCTCGCTGCTTCTTGCGTCGTCTTTCAACTGAGGCCCCTTCCCTCCACCGGAATTAACGGCTTCATCGGTACTACGAGCCTCTCCGCCATCCCATACGGCCCGGCCTGGCTCTCGCGAGCTGCCAGTTGACCCCTACTGCCGTCTCCGCTGGGACTTCCCGTGTTGCGTCCGATCCACGTCGCCTACTTGCCGTCGCCACTACTCCGGCAGGACCGATGGAACTGTTCGCTCGCTGTCCCATCAGCATCGGCCTCCCTCGATTCCAGACGGTTTGGCTCCTGCGTTGCCTGTTTCGGGGCCTGCTCAGCGTTCACTCACGTTACGGCCTGTAGGCTCGCCAAGTCGCTTAACGACCCTCTACATCAGAGTGCTCCAGCAGCTTCGTCACCTCCACTGCCGCTCCGATTGCTACCGGGTGGAGCGAACCAGTTCCCGGGTGGAGACTTTCACTCCACTATGGATCGGCGCCTTTCTTCACGGCGCACTGGAAATCGAAGGCTACGAAGTCGAGACGGCCGAGGATGGAGTGGCTGGCCTGAAGGCATTCGCGAAGGTGAATCCCGACCTCGTGATTCTGGACCTGATGCTGCCGGAATTGGACGGGTTCCGTGTATTGCGATCATTGCGCCAAGGCGGACACGCAACGCCGGTCCTCCTCCTGACAGCGAAGGGAGAAGAGGCTGACAAGGTTAGAGGGCTGCGGATGGGAGCGGACGATTACGTGACAAGGCCGTTCGGGCTCCTGGAGTTGCTGGCCAGAGTCGAGGCGTTGCTTCGCCGCATGCACGGGGAAGGCACCGCCGCGGGAGATGTGAGGAAGGTCCATCGCTTTGGCGTCATCGAAGTTGACCCCGCTTCGCGCACCGTACGCCGCGCATCGCAAACCGTCGAATTGGCTCCGAAGGAACTCGATTTGCTGCTTGCACTTTTGCGAGCGAGGGGAGCTGTGGTCTCCCGCCTGCAAGTGATGAGGGAGGTTTGGGGATACTCTGCGTCGGTCGTTAGCCGGACCGTAGACACACATATCGCCGAGTTGCGCCGCAAGCTTGAGGAGAATCCGTCCTCGCCTCGTCACATCATCACCGTGCGAAAGACTGGCTACCGGATCAAGTTCTGAAGTAAGGTTCGACTATTCTGCTGCGAAAATCCCTGCGAGACTTAGGTCGCAGGGCCGGGTGATTCGAAGCAAAGTAGCCAGTTCGTCTACACGCGCGGCACGACGGGCCCATGTCCGATTATCAGGAGTTGGCATGCCAGCAACGCGTTCGATGTCAAAGAAGGAATGTCGGTCCAACATGAAAACTATACTCGCTCGCATGGTGAAACGGCAAGAATCCATTAGAAAACTCATTTCCGATGACCCTGCCGAACCGGCCCGGCGCTCTTTCCTCCTGGGACTTGGCGCTGTAGCGGCAGCAAAGACACTGGTTAGTCGAGGCTCTGCCTCTGCCGCTCCCGCTTTGTCTCTTCCCGACGTACTGCGCGTCCCGGACCGTGTTTCTCTTTTTGGCGAAGGCAAGTCGGCCCAGATCAATCTCACGCGCACGGGCGATAGCTGGCAGGGTAAAGATCTCGAGGTGGTCACCGAACTCCGGGAGAGAAAATCCGGTCTCGAGGCTGCCATTCTTGTAAGTGCACCGAATACTGCTCTGACTCGTGTCCGTTTGCGCTGGCATGGTGCTTTCCCTTCCGGTTGGCGATACTTGGGCGATCACTGGGAACGTTCCTACGGCGATCTGGAATTCCGAGGAGTCGCAGGCGACCGCCTCATGCCCTGGTATTTTCTCGCTTCGGATGCCAACGTCACACGCGCTTGTGGTGTGAAGACCGGCGCTTCCGCTATCTGCTATTGGCAGGTCGATGCAGCGGGAGTCAACCTCTGGCTCGACATCAGCAATGGTGGATTGGGCGTTCATCTCGGCAGCCGCCGTTTGCTCGCTGCCACCGTCATCATGCGCACTGGAGAGCCCGGCGAATCCTGCTTCGATGTAGCGACCACTTTTTGCCGAGCGATGTGCGAGCGCCCGCTCTTTGTTCCGAAACCCATCTACGGCAGTAACAATTGGTATTACATGTATGGGAACAACACTTCCGCAAAGGCCAGTATTCGCGATGCTGAACTCCTCGCGGAACTCGTTTCACCAAGTGTCTCAAACCGCCCCTTCTGCATCATCGATATGGGTTGGCACGCCGCGCGTAACGGTGCCGGTCCTGCTAAACAGACAAACGGTTCCTACCCAGACATGCCCGGCCTTGCTGCAAAAATGCGAGATCTCGGAGTCCGCCCGGGCATATGGACTCGGCCTACGCTCACGGTAGAAAAGAAAGCAGAGACGTGGCGTCTCCCTCCGGCCGGTGGCCGCCCTCAGGGCGATCTCATCGTTATGGATCCCACGATTCCGGAAGCGCTGAACTACATGTCGGAAAATGTGCACATCCTTCGGGAATGGGGCTACGAACTGATCAAACACGATTTCTCAACGTTCGATCTTCTTGGGCGTTGGGGTTTTGAGATGGGCGCGGGCCTCACCGAGGAGGGCTGGCATTTCCACGACCGATCAAAAACGACCGCCGAAGTCATTACGGAACTCTATCGAGCGATTCGCAAAGCCGCCGAGGGTGCCTCACTTATCGGGTGCAACACCATCGGCCATCTCTCGGCTGGTCTCGTCGAAGTGCAGCGAATCGGCGACGACACCAGCGGGCGCGATTGGTCCCGCACTCGGAAAATGGGCGTGAACGCCCTGGCGTTCCGTCTGCCACAACACAACACTTTTTTTTCTACGGATCCTGACTGCGTGCCGGTGACGCGCGAAATTCCCTGGAATCTCACACGGCAATGGCTCGATTTGGTGACCCGAAGTGGTACCGCACTTTTTGTTTCCGTGGATCCAGACGCTGTGCAATCCGGCCAAAAGACCGCGCTTGCATCCGCGCTCGTCACCGCAGCTCAAAGGCGCCAACCAGGAATCCCCCTGGATTGGCTCGATACAATGACTCCGGCGCGTTGGCGCCTCGAAGACAAAGTCGTCCAATACGACTGGTACGAAGACGACTAACTCGAACGATTTCTCAAATTAACCGCACATGCAGTCGCGCCAAGCGCGTCCGGTTCGAGGACATAGCTAGCGTAGCTAGTCAGTGACCTCCTCGAACCCCGTTTGTGGGCCGGAACCTGTTTCCGCTTACTGCTCGAGTAGACGGACGACCGTCGCGCCGCATCGTCAAACAAGGCGCTTTCTATCCTGGTCGTCCGGCAAATCACTCTTCGCGCAAAGCATGGACAGGATTTGCCCTGGTTGCTCGCAGTGCGGGAATGAGCATCGCGACTATCGACGACAAAATCAGCCCTACCGGGAGTCTCAGCCTATGCGACCAAGAAGAACGATTGTGCGACTCGGGAACCCGAAAGGACTTTTTATGACAGCGCTTGTTGATCTTCGACGCGCGATTCGAAAAGAGATTTTGGTTCAGCAACTTGCGCAATGGCGATTTCACTTCGCATGCCCAAGCATTCGGTCGCGAGCCGAATGCTCTACCCAGACTCTGTAATTAATTGAGGCTAAAGAGGTTTGGCTCCCCGGCCGAACTAGCAACCCTTCGGTTAACAGCCAGCAGAGTATTTTAATCACAATTCGCCGGAGCTAAGCTAAACCGAGGAAGGCTAATGAATTGCAATGAAATCCGGAGCGTCACTTCCTCAGCTTTCATTCACCCTTTATCGGCTTTTTGCTTCCATTCACCACAACTGATACTACGTTTTCATCGCTATGACAGCAGCAATTCCAGGTCTTCAGAGCGTAGGTCTCGAATCATGCTGTTCTCGGCGCCGATTATCGCGGCGGCAAGGTCGCGCTTAGTTTTCTGCAACTCCAGGACTTTCTCCTCAACGGTGTCGCGGGCAATCAGTCGATAGGTGAAGATGGGTCGGGTCTGTCCAATGCGATGCGCGCGGTCTACGGCCTGCGCTTCAACCGCGGGGTTCCACCAAGGATCGAGGATGAATACATACTCGGCGGCGGTGAGATTCAAGCCCAGACCGCCAGCCTTCAGGCTGATGAGGAAGAGCCGGCAGTCTTTATCATTCTGAAAGCGCTCCACTCGGGTCTGGCGATCACCGGTGGCGCCGTCTAGGTATTCGTAAAATATACCATCCCGATTCAGGCGGGCGCGGAGAATCTTCAGCAAGCTGGTGAACTGCGAGAACACCAGCGCCTTGTGTCCCTCGTCGAGGACTTCACGCAGTTGCTCGAGCAGCACGTCCAGCTTGGCGCTGGAATCACTGGAGCGTTTCGAATCGAGCAAGCCGGGATGGCAAGCAGCTTGCCGCAGGCGCAACAATGCCTCCAGGACCTGAATCTTGGATTTCGCCAAGCCGGCGGCTTCGATCCGCCTGAGCAACGAATCGCGGTAGTGCTGGCGCAATTCGTCATAGAGCTTCCGTTGCTCAGGTTCGAGCACGCAATACACTGTTTGCTCGGTTTTGGACGGCAGTTCACGCGCCACCTGCTCCTTGGTTCGGCGCAAGACAAACGGCCGCAACGCTTGACCCAGCAGGCGGCGCGTTTCTTCGTCCGGATTGCGCATCGACCGGCCCGAGACCTTGAAGGCATTGGCAGCGCCAAGCATTCCAGGGTTGAGAAACTCGAACAGAGTCCACAGCTCACCGAGGTGGTTTTCCACCGGGGTGCCGCTCACCGCCAGGCGGTATCGTCCGCGCAGAAGCCGTGCGGCCTTCGACGATTCGGTTTCCGCATTCTTGACCACCTGCGCCTCGTCGAGCACGACGTAATCAAACTCGGCGTCTTTGAAGCGCCAGGCGTCCCTGCGCAGCGTGCCGTAGGTGGTGAGCACCAGGTCGTAAGCGGCGAAGTCATTGCCGTTGCGCTCTAAGCCCGTATGATCGAGCACGCGCAGCTGCGGAGTGAAGCGTGCCGCTTCCTCCTTCCAGTTGAATACGAGCGACTTCGGAACGACCACCAGGGAGGGACCGACGGGCTCGCCCGCGGCGCGCAGCTCGCGGCGGGATTCGAGCAGCGCCAGCACCTGCGCGGTCTTGCCCACACCCATGTCGTCCGCCAGGCAGCCACCGAAGGAGAAACGCTGCAGGAAGTGCATCCAACCCAAGCCTTCGCTTTGATAATCACGAAGGCGACCCACAAACCCAGCCGGCTGTGCCGCAGGTTCGACGCTGTGAAACCGTTGCAGCTCCTCGCGCACGCGTGCGAAGGTCTCATCACAGCTGGCTTCTGGTTGCGCCGCCACTAGAGCGTCAAGCAATCCCGCTTGGCTCTGACGAAAGCGCATATGACCTTGCTCCGGCTCACCCATTCCAGCCAGCGGGGCAATACGGCGCAGCCACTCTTCCGGCAGCACGCCATAGGTTCCATCATCCAGCCGCACCATCTTGTCCCCGCGACGCAGGGCTTCGAGCAACTCGAGAAGGCGCGCTGTGGTGTTCCCGTACCCTACCTCACCGTGCAGCTCGAACCAATCCACGCCACTCGAAACTTCGATGCGGAATGCGCCTGGGCGCCGGAATATCTTTCCTTCGGCTTCGATGTCCCAGCCTGCCTCCACAAGTGAGCGCACGATGCGAGGCAGCTTGCTCGGCGCCAACTCCCACCTCGGCGTGGAATCCGGGTAGGTGGGAGCGCGCTGCTTCAGGCCAAGCTGATCGAGAAACGCGAAGGCGGCCTTCTCCGCATTGGAATCCCGCCGTATAAAACGCCGTCCTGCGGCGTCGAAAAAACCTCGCGCCGGATCGAACGCCGCAAACATGTGGCCCTCGTAAGCAAAACACAGTTTCGCATCCAGGCGTTCGTGCTGGCACGGGACGCGGGCTTTGGAAATTGTCAAATGAGGATGGGCTGGCAGCACAACCTCCTCGTATCGTAACTCCTCTGGTACCCGCAGCGGCGGCAAGTTCGGACAGCACAGCAAAGTCGCCAGGAATTCATCGCGTTCCTTTTCGGAAACCGAGATCGAGCCCTGTTTGCGAAGAGCGATGATCCATTCTGTCGAGGTATCGCGGACGAGAGGTGCCACGCGGTCTCTCGTGATTACCAGACCTCCCGTGGCCAGGGCCGGAAATGTTGTTTCCCTGCGCTCTTCTCCGCGCTCGAAAAAGCCGACGAGGGTACATGCCGTTTCGCCAAGGCGGTGCAGCTCAAGGAGGAAATTCCAGGGACCGCCTTCGTCCCACGCAAGCGGAAGTAGGTTGTCCGCTTCGTTCAGTGGCCGCAGGAAGCAACGTCCCGTGCGCGCCACCAAGGGCATGAGCATCCTGGCCAAAGCGGGCGAGAGCAGAGCGGATTCGGGGATCGGCAGATAGGTTCCCGCGTAGCCGTAGCTATACGATTGACCTCCCGGCAGAGCGGACAGAATTTCGCGATCCTCTGACAGCGGGAGCTGGGCGATCTGGCCTTGGCTCATGGAAAGAACTTTGGGTCGCGAGAAACTGCCATTGGCGTTCTGGTTGCGCGATTGCAGTGAGAGAACCAAACCGCCGCCGTGCATATTTTTCGCGACATCCACGACATACAGGATCTCCATCTTGGACGGCCAAGTCGCGCGATCCCGAGGTGGAAAGACCTCACCGAGTTGTTTCCGCCAGTCCGGTGGTTGCGGCTTTGCCGGATTCCAAACAACCGCAGGAGAACGCGATGAAAGGACCGGCGCGGTCCCGTCTTCCTCATAGAGTTCTTCATCGCCATCGTAGTAGTCACCGCCGTCAAGACCATCCGCACCCAGAGCATCCAAGTCCAGGATCAACTTGTCTGCCGAGGCGGCTGCGGTCAAATATTGATGTTGGTCAGCGGCAAGGGTGGTGGCCCACACGTGCTTGCAGGGAACGCCCTGCTCCACAAAATGGGGGCAGTCACACCAAACTGCAAGCTTGTTGTTTCTCCAGGCGAATTGCACCTCGTAAAAGCCGGAACCGCGCACGCAGGCAGTAAGCTCGGATTGGGAACCTTCGTGGATCATGACGCGGCCCTTACAATAGTAGTCGTCGCCGCGCTTACGAACATTCTTGGTGAAATTCCCTGCCAGCTTGCTGGAAAGACTCATGCCCCGCTCGATAAAACTCTCAGGATATTCTATGCAGGTTTTTCCTAATTTTCCATGAGAAGAAGGCTCCTCAAGGCTCCTCAAGGCTCCTCAAGGCTCCTCAAGATAGGCACCGAAGGCGTCTGGCTGCCAGCAAGCTTCTGGAACAAAGCCCATTCGTTCTGACCTGTCTCGCTTTTCGCTTGTCTTGCACACCTGCCGGAGATGTAATACAATTACTTCATGAAGAGTCTCACTGTACGATTGCCCGAGCCACTGGTGGCGGACATTGAGGCGGAATCGCGCGGACGGAAGATCTCGAAGTCGGATGTAGTTCGCGAACGGCTAGAGCGTGCACCCCGCCAGCGGCGCCGCACTGCCTCCCTCACGGCCATCGCCGACCTTATCGGATCGGTGGATGGCCTACCGAGCGACCTAACTGCGCGGAAGAAGGAATATTTGCACACCACGGGCTATGGCCAGAAACGTCCTCGTTGACGCTGGATTTGTTGTAGCGTTGCTTAGCAGTCGCGACGCTCACCACCAATGGGCCGTGGTGCAAGCCTCCGAACTGCCTCCGCCTTGGTCCACGTGCGAAGCCGTTCTGTCCGAGGCTTTCCACCTTATCGGAGAGCTTGGTACCCCCCATCTCGGCGCACTACTTCGTCGCGGCGCTTTGCAGGTCGCCTTCACACTTACCGAGAACGTGGAGCCAGTCGCGAAGCTGATCGAGAAGTACTCCAACGTTCCCATGGGCTTCGCCGATGCTTGCCTCGTTCGCATGACCGAAACGCTGGCTGATCCCATCCTCCTCACGACCGACCAAGATTTCCGAGTTTACCGGCGCCACAGCCGCCAAGTGGTTCCCTGTGTGACACCCGAGTGATCTTGCCGCCGGTCATTTCTGCCGAAACCGAACCTAGCCTTCTGCTTTCTAATCTAAGTCGTTGCTCCGGTAGCGCTTGTGAGTTTACTGTCAACGTCTGTACGAAGGAAAATTTGCTGTTGGCCTTCAGCTTGACGTTCGCGTTGAGAAGTGGCAGAGGCAGAAGCCACCGAAGCTTTAGCGTTGTTAGGGAATGTCGCTGACTAAGCCTTCTTCGTTAGTCCGGCTCGAATCGCATTGCGGGCATCGCCACAAGCGGAAGGCCCTTTTCTCCGGTTTAGTTTCCGCAAGATACATGGGTTGACCGCCGCGGGGACACGTGACGCGGGGCGTCAGGTATGATTTAAGCTGTCCATGCTGAGGGGCATGAAATATCCGTTTGAGGGTGCGTAGCAGACGCCGCAATCCGGTTCCGGGCAAGCATACTCGGTTTGTGTGAGAACCCCTGTCCGTGAAGTTGCTTGCTGGCCTGTGGCGTAAGCATAAGGCTACAAAGACTTGGGAGTTTTCTTCCGATCTTCCGCGGCGGTCACGACTGCGCTCGCTATCCACTGCTGCGCCACTGTCCGGTCAACGCCGTGCATTTTCATAAACGCTTGAATGGCGACTTGGATAAGATCATTAGCCGTTCTGCGCATCTCCTCGTCAGGATTGGGTTGCTCGTTCTTTCGTCGCATGTGAGATTTCTGGTTTTGCTTAATTTAGGTCGGGCCAAGTCGGCCCGCTTCTACAGTGATATGGACTATTCAGGAGGTGCTTGGAATGCGAGAGAACAAACACGACGTAATTTCTTTGTAAGCTAAGCTACTTGAAAATTCCTTGTGAGCTACGGGTTGACGGCACTAACCTGGTGGGTCTACGCTCCCCGCTAAGTAGCCACACCGCAAGCTGACTTTGACGCGCATGGTTTGAGACTTTCCGGCACGTCGCAGCAGCGCAGAGCCATCTGACGCCGATGCGGGAGCGCTGGAAAGAGTTGTCGGTCATCAAAATTAAATCTGCGCCGTATAGATGGTCCGTACCCCAGCGCATGCCTCAGGCGATTGGCTGTTCGGTTGTATCGGACCGAGACCACTTTCAGTGTGACTTCACTCGGTTCATTGACGGCCTCCTCAAACAGAGCGCTTCTCAACCAACTGCTGATCGACTACAACGTCGACCTGATATGAGCTGCATCTAGGCTATCGCAGTTGCGCGAGGTGAAGACGCGACGGCTATTTCAGCCGGAGGCATGTGTACTTAGAAACGCCCTTGTATTGAGTGGTCTGGCTAACTTCCAGGTTGGAGGCAGGCCCCCTACCTGCATGCGAGTTGGCAAGCATTCGGTTGCGAGCCGAGTGCTTGGTTTGAGCGCGATTGACCTGATAAACCGCAGAAACGCCTGCCCCGGTTGACTTTCCTTCGTCCGAGATTAATCGCGATTCGCGCACTCTACATTTCATCTTGGAAGGGCAGAGTTCCCTGACAATGCTCGCAATTCACTGCATGACAAGGGAGTTGACTCCCCGGGCTAGGTTCGAACTAGCAACCCTTCGGTTAACAGCCAGCAGAGTGATTTAATCAAAACTTGCCGGA
Organism: Acidobacteriota bacterium; assembly: GCA_003225295.1. Lineage (GTDB taxonomy): Bacteria > Acidobacteriota > Terriglobia > Acidiferrales > UBA7541 > Acidiferrum. The sequence goes on from QHYZ01000046.1 coordinate 235,974, forward strand.
ATTGGGCTTAATCGAAAACCATCAGCTAGTTGTGATGAAACCGAGCAAGTGCTTTTCTCCTTCTCCACTCATCTTTTATTCACAATTTGTCAGCATTTACCGCGATTAGCGTGACATTCTTGTGACAGTCGGGGTTTTCGGATCGCCGCCTCAGCAAGGGACGCGAGACTCGAACCGGTGCGAAGCAGCGACAAAGAGCCGGGCCGAGCCAAAGCGCGAACTGGGGTGCTTCTTTACCGGCGCGATGGCTTAAGGTCTTTTTCTTGGCCTCTGTAGGTCCGCGCTCGGCAGCATTCGAAATGGTTTGTTTTTGCCCCAGCGGTAGATTGCGAAATCCCGATCCAGCGTCAAAATATCTGCGGTCCCAAACTCGTCCGCCAAGCGAATCAGGCAGGCATCCGCAAGATCAATTTGCCGGTCCTTGTATTTTCGCAGTACTTGCTTGACACTAGCAGTCTCTCGAGAAAGCTGAAAAGGAACCTGGAAGATCCCGGCGGCGATGTTCTCGATCACCGCTTCCGACGCGCCCGACAAGTTCCGCAACAAATAGCAGCTCTCTGTAATCACGGCCTCGCAAGTGACTAGCGGCGCCGCCACCTCTCGAACCGTCCGAGCGCACATCTTGTGAAAACTCTCGCTGCGGTCCAAGAGCGCAACGATGAAACCTGTGTCAAGCAGGACCGGCTTCATCGTCCAAAATTCCTTAGATGTTTTTTGTTCGATCCCAGGTCCGGCACACCGGATTTGAACTTACCCAGGCCGATGATGCCTGGCTTCTTGCGCCGCAAATGACTCGCTTCCAAAACACGCAACCCTTCGCGTACAACCTGCGAAGGAGTCCAGCCCAATTCTCGTACCAGAACTGCGAGCCTCTTCCGGGATCGGTCATCCAGCCTGGCTTGAATTGCGAATCGCATGCACGAATTGTACTACAGATAGCCCTTTGTATGACATATGGAAGCTTGCCTGTTCGTACGGGCCACTATTCGGCCCTAACTTCGAACTACAAATGACGCAAGTGCTCACGTGGATTGACATTGCCGGTCGACTGAATTACTATACTGAACGGTTGGTATGTAATGATGGTATCGGTTTCCTTAAAAGCTCAGCAAAGCGCGGTGACCCGCAAGGCGATCCTGACCTCGGGTCTCAAGCTATTCGCTAAGTACGGCTTTTCCACGACCTCTATCGACGACATTGCCCGTGCAGCCGGAATTACCAAGGGCGCCGTCTACTGGCATTTCGTAAATAAGGAGGAACTCTTTCAATCAATTCTCGAAGAGATTCGCGCCCGGTGGGTAGAAACGGTGCAGCAACCGCTCTCGAAAGAAACGGCACCGGTATCGCGACTAGAGGCGCTGTTTGACTGCTACTCCAAACTATTCGCCGAAGCCCCCGAGATTTGCCTCTTTCTTCAGCGTATTTTGCTCGAAGGTCACAAAGAGTTCTCGCCCCAAGTTGGCCGCGTTTTTGCGCAAACAGGCCGGTTTATCGGGAAAATCATCGACGACGGCAAAGTGCAAGGTGTGTTCCGCAACGATTTGGATTCCATGGTCACAGCCCACATGACTCTCGGCAACCTGTCCGGTGCCACCCAGCAATCTCTTGCCAATCGGTCGCTCACACTCACAGCCCTGCTCGGCGAAGCCAAGAGTATGACCATGGCTCGCATAAGTCGCTAGCGTTTACATGGACACTCCTTGGAACGAACCACCACGAAATGAGCACAGCCCAATTCAATCCATAACCGTACGTTCAGTGTCTAGAAGCGCAGCGATGAGCATGAAAGCGGATCTCGAATTATCCATTCGCCTGAGACCCAAGAACGCAAGAACCTGTTACGTCTGTGGCCCGGACAATGCCCGCGGCTTGCAGGTGGCTTTCTTGGCGGATGGCGCTCACGGCAGCCGCGCGCTTTACACCGCGCGCCCCGAGCATGAGGGCTGGCCTGGACTGCTGCACGGCGGCGTGACCTTCTCCCTGATGGATGAGGCTCTAGGCTGGGCCGTTCATTTCCAGGGCCTGTATGGAGTCACCGCAAGGATTGATACCCGCTTCCGCTGGCCCATTCCCATCGGGATGCGAGTCGTGATCAAAGCTTGGACCATTGACCAGCGCCGTAGGATTGCCACGGCGCGCGCGGAAGTGCGAGCGGAAGCAGAGGGGCAATCGCTCTTGGCGGAGGCCGATGCAACTATATTTTGGCAAGAATCGGAGAACCAGAAATGATTAACCAACATTTGCTGGATGGCGAGTCACGGCACGCTTCTTCCTTCAGTCATTTGAGGCCGACGAGGGCGAATTTCCATGAGCCATCGCTCTGCCGCTTCAGCACACGCATGCTTTTGCCTTCCACAGTGACCGGCTTGTCCTTTGCAGACAACTTGTAAGTGCTTTCACCATAGATCACCTCAATTGCCCAGCCATCAGTGATTTGGACATCTTTGATGTTGGGCGCGTATCTCAACACATGGAACTCCGGATAGTCGGCCCGGAATTTCTGATAGGCCTCGCCCATAGCTTTTAACCCGAGGTTTACAGCATTGTCTGACGAGAGACTAGTCAGCTAAGGGACACCCATGCCGATTCTGCGATGCGCAATTTTGTCCTTCTATTCATCCCCCTTATATTTGGTTCATTAGCTGACAAAAGCCGGCCGCAATTGTGGGATCGAACCATTGTTGGACCGAATGGACCGAAAAACGAAGTTGCTGATGTTGAAGTACTGACTATAAATGCTTGAAGGTGTAATGGTTACACCGCGCGGGCGCGTGGCTCAGTTGGAAGAGCCCACTGCTGAAAAGGCAGACGGTCGGTTGGGATCCCCTTCTCGCGCAACCATTGAAAAGAAAATGCAGTGGCGCGCTCGGGGAGACTCGAGCTCCCGACTCACGGGGTTAGCCGTCCCTCCGTGATACGTCTACTGTTGACTACCGGCCACCCGTCCTCAGGAAACTGAATTTGCAGCGAAATTGTCATGCGCCAGCTTCGCGGCTTTTTTGGCAAAGTCAAAAGTAGCTCGGAGATTTCCCCCGAAAAACTGCACTTTGCCATTCAGGTCGCGCTCCAGGACACTCTTTCCGTCCCTGTCTGTAAACTGGCAATGAATGTCAATCGAGGTCTTGCCGGAGACCGTAGTCACATTCCGGGCCATCTCGCTACCCTTCTTGAAACCTCGCACGTTACTGTGGAGCACGACCAGGTCCGCTGCTCCGTCAGCATTGTGGTCGCCCTCTCGATACACGTGCTGGAATCCGCCTTGCTTCTCCAGCTGCTGGATCAAATTTTCGTAAATTGAAATCTGGAATTCCGCAGGCATCTTGATCTCGTCCGATTGAATCATGAGAACTTGAATCGCCGACGCCTTCTTTGCTGGCGGCGGAGCAGCCTGGGCGTGGAGCCTTGCCGGCGCAGCGTGGGCACTGAGAAGCAAAAAAGCGAGAGTCGCGGAGTAGGGAATGCGCTTCATGGCTTCTTCTCCTTTGCCGCGTCCGGCTTCGAATTAGGGCTACCCGAATCGTCCTGCATCGGAATGCTTGTGCGCGCTCCTTGCGCGACAAGGTCCTTCTTGAATCGGTCCGCTTTGCCTAGCGGCATGGTGAAGATCGCGCCATGCAATCCCCCATCCGTGTCGCGATACTGAATCGTGAGCGTATCGATTTTCGAGCGGAACAGACTCAAGAATCGGCCTCCTCCGTACGGCGCGAACATTGTGAGCGTTCCGAAGGTCCCTCGAAACACGCGCTGGCTGTCATTCTCGGTGATGACATCCTCGACGGAATGGATAGGCACACTAACTTTTGTCCCGGAGCTTGCAAATTGAAGGCTCCCGTTTTCGAGTGTCAGATTCCCGCTTGCGTTTGTTCTCACGCCCACCAGACCTGTGATTTGCACAACCTTGTTACCCGCAGCCGCCTGTTGCCCAACACTTGGCAACGCCGTGAAACCCAGAATACCAACCAGAAAGATTGTGGTCCTTCGCATCGAGCGCATGACCATCTCGGCCTCCTTGACCTCATTCCACAAGTCGCAGCAGAGTTGAAAGGTGATGACTCGGGAACCGATCTTTCACCGGGGATGCAACAATCAGCTTTTCTTCCGAAAAAGTCAATGCTCGCCTGGCATGCAGTGGCATGCAGGCTGGCCGGCGTTCAATAACCCGTTCCTTGTCCGAGTACGCATGCGAGGTCTTACAGGCTTGAAACAAGGAACAAGCATCGAAGAGTCCGTTTGTCTTTCCGAGACCGCGGCGACTCGACCAGCCGATCTCCACAGTTAAGACCGCTTGGAGGTCCACGCTCAGACGGGCAGGCGTACCGCACTTTCCGATTTACAACCTACGGCACGTTTTTGTACTCGCTGGAGTGGTGTCGCAGCCGACGCTGTTGTGCAGCGTGCGAGGCGGGACACAACCCCGGAAACTAAGCGCCGCTACCAACTCGGTATGACGGATCAAGTGCGGCAAGCTGTTGAGAAGACGAACGAAAAGCATATGGCCGATGCTTTTATGACGTTCGGCCCTATGCGAAAAAGGAAGGAGCGAAGGCTGTCTGTAACTAATTGAAGAAGGAGAATTTGGCTCCCCGGGCTAGATTCGAACTAGCAACCCTTCGGTTAACAGCCAGCAGAGTATTTTAATCACTTAACTGGCCAATCTTCGGAAAAAGGCTTGTTCTCGGATATGGCTTGTTCTTCCGGCTTCTGATTCTCTTTCCTTCTTGCTCAGTTCAGTTTTAATAGCCTTTCCCTTTTGCTTTTTCCGTTTTTCTTCCGCGCCTCTTCGGTTTCTTTCTCCTCAAGCTGTTCGCTGGAGGAGAAACGTATGCCCCCGAGGCGGAGGTGTCCTTTCTGTCGTCGTTGGTTTTATCCCCATCCGCGGCTCAAACAACGGCAAAAGACCTGTGGTCGGACCGACTGTCGCC
>QHYZ01000242.1 GCA_003225295.1 Acidobacteriota bacterium
GTCCTACGTTTTCATCGAATCTCATCGGTCCAACACATCGCTTCCCCAATCGGAACGATCCGGGAAGCCCTAACAGATCACTTCAGCTATGCCGACTTGTACTGATCCGCACGATGCCCAACTGGATTACTTCCGGATTGCCACTCGTCCAGTATCGAGGGATTCGCCGAGCACCAAGGCGGCAAGAAGTTCACACCGCGCTGGCATCCAATCAATGCGACCGATGAATGCGACCGAGTCGGAGCGCAAGACTTTTCGAGGAGCGGTTCAAATCCATGCTGCAGGGCTTCACCGCAAGGCTGGACCAGTTCGCTGATTGCTTGACAAAGGGTTGAATTCTCGAAGCACATGCTCGGCTGCTTGCACGATCGAGGCTGTCCGAATCTGGACAAAGCATCCCGAAATCGCCCAATGCGAGGGATAAGACGGCCTGGCGTATTGGAGTAATATGTTCACAGGAAAGAGCTTAGATTGATCGGTACGGTGGATTGCGAATTGCATCCCTATCTTCAATATCAGTTCGCTAAGATGAGGGAAAACGCCGGCAATGCTAGTGGCTGCTTCTATCGCTTGGGAGACGGACTTCCGGGAAGGAAGAGCAAGATTATGTCATTCGTTAACAATCTGAGAGTTGCGTTCTACTCGCTCATGCGAACTCAGGGGCTTGCGATCACCGTAATCCTAACGCTGGCCCTGGGCATCGGCGCCAACGCTGCCATCTTCACGCTGGTGCGCGGAGTGCTCCTCAAACCTCTTGCCAACCGCGACGAGGACCGACTCATCTATATCCGCCAGAGCGCCCCGGGCATTGGCGACGACAACCCCACGTTCTCCGTGCCTGAAATCCAGGATTTGCGCGCCAGTGTTAGAACCCTGAGCGCGTTCGGCGATTTTTCGACCACCGAATTCACGATGATCGGCCTGGGGGAGCCTCGCGTGGTTCAAGCCGGCGTCGTCAGTGGCAACTATTTCGAAGTCATGGGCCTCCACCCTGTACTCGGCCGGCTCATCGGACCTCAGGATGATGGTCCCAAAGCTGTCGGAGTCGTCGTTCTCACGTATCGTTTCTGGACGGCCACTCTTGGGAAAGATCCTTCCGTCCTCGGCAAAACCGTTCGCCTCGATAGCGGTATGTTGGGCGATCGGTCTGCCACCATCATCGGCGTGCTCGAACCCTCCGTCCCATATCCCCAAGACACCGAAATCATCGCCAACGTCGTCACCAGCCCGCATCACCTTTCCGCCACCATGGTCACCGGCCGCGTCCATCGCATGACCGAGCTCTTTGGCCGTCTCGCTCCCGGTGTCACACTCGAGCAATCCCGCGTCGAATTGCGCACCGTCTACGGAGCCATGACCAAAGACCATCCCGGCGACTATTCGCCCAAAGCGAACTACCAGATCGGGGCCAAGCTGCTTCGCGACCAGGTCACCTCGGGCGCCCGAACCGTGCTGCTGGTGCTGCTCGCAGCATCAGCGCTGGTCTTCATCATCGCGTGTTCCAACGTCGCCAACCTGATTCTTACACGCACGGTTCGCCGCGAAGGCGAGCTGGGGATCCGCGCGGCGCTCGGCGCAAGCACAGGCGCGCTGCGCCGCATGCTGCTGGCCGAAAGCCTTTTGCTCTGCGGCGCTGGGGCCGCGGTCGGTGTATGGAGCGCCCAGCCGCTGGTGGCCGTCCTGGCTCGCTACGCCTCACGCTTCTCGGTCCGTGCGCTCGATTTGACGGTTGATTCCAGCCTGCTCTGGGTCGGAGCGGCGCTGGCCGTCGTCGCCGCGGTGATTTTGGCGTTTGTCCCCCGCTTGCCGTCGGCCGGCACGTCCAATGGCCTCAACCTGTCGAGCGGCAGCCTCCGGATCACCGGCAGCACGAGCCGCCGCCAAAGAATCTTCGCGGTGGTACAAATCGCTGCATCCTTCGTGCTGCTGACCGGCGCAAGTACAGTCATCACCACGCTGATCGCGCTGCAAATGGCGCAGACGGGCCTCGATACACGCCACGTCCTCACTGTCAACGTTCCCGTTATGTCCTACGGAAAATCTCCTCAGCAAGTGGTCGATTTCTATAAGGAATGCATTCGTCGTATTGACGCGCTGCCCGGCGTCAGCAAGACCGCTTTCGGGATGGCTGTTCCCTGGCGCGATGGTGGTTTCGGCCTCCAATTCTCCGCCGACGGTCGCGTTCATGCCGCTGGCGAAGAGGATCCTCGCGCGCAGTGGCGCGTCATTTCTCCCGGATTCTTTGCTTCACTCGGCGTTCCCATCATCGCCGGCCGTGATTTCGACGATCTCGACGGCCAAAAAGGGAAAGAGCCCGTCGTTATCGTCAGTGAGACTCTCGCAAAGCGCATCTTCCCCAATCAGGATGCCGTCAATCGCCACGTCTTCTGGACGGATCCCGTGCTGAGATTCGCTCCCGGCATTAGCGGCGCGCCTCACCGCATCATCGGCGTCACTGCCGATATTGACGACCAACACCTCATTCCTGGGCCCATCCTCACCGTGTATAGCTCCTCTGAAGAGGGTCCCGTGTTTGGCGGCCACCTTTTCATCCACACCAGCGCAAATCCTTATTCGCTCGTCACGCCGGTCACGCGCCTTATCCGCGACATGTCCGCCGATCAGCCTATTGAACATGCTGCCACTCTCGAAGACGTCCGCGCGGAGGTGCTCACGCCGGACCGTTTGAACTCGCTGGTGTTCGGAGTGTTTGCAGCGGTCGCGTTGACGATTGCGTTGGTTGGCGTCGCGGGCGTGCTGGCATTTTCGGTCAGCGCGCGGACGCGCGAATTCGGTATCCGGCTCGCCCTTGGATCGCAGCCGCAGCGTCTTTTGAAAGGCGTCGTCACGGAAGGCGCCGTGATGGCTGTGGCCGGTGTCCTCGCAGGCGCGGCATTCGGGTACGTCGCGGCGCGTTTGGCGGGCAGCTATTTCTTCGAAGTGAAAATGCCGGGCGCCCTGCCCGTGATCCTCTCTGCGTTCGTGCTGCTCGCCGCCGCAGTCGTCGCGTCCTGGCTCCCGGCCGCCCGCGCCGCGCGCATCGACGTCATACAGGCTCTTCGCGCCGACTGAAATGCACAGGGCGATACCCCCGCCACTACCGAAGGGATTCAAGCTGCTTCGCTCCAGTTCGTGAGAAGAATCAGCGGCTTTAACAATTCGTCAGCCATGCGCGTCCTAACGGCCTAACCGGAAGTGACTCCCGAAGACCTGATCACGCCATTGCTTCCGTGTTGCCGATCCACTCGGAACCCCTGAGTGATCGCTGCCGCGCTTCCGGCGAGTAACGCCGGAGGGTACAATCGCTTCCATGCGTGCTCCTAGTGCATTGCTGGAAGTACTTGGTGGTGAAGAGGGTTGCAGGAGGTTGTCCGCAGCGTTTTACGCGCGCGTTGCCAAGGACCCAGTTCTTCGCCCGTTCTTCCCAGGCAAGAGTCTAAGGTGTGCTACCGAAGAGTTTGCCGCTTTCCTCATTCAATTCCTGGGCGGAGATGAAAAGCAAACTCAGTACCGATGGTGGCTGAGCTTGCGCGAATCACATGCACGCTTCCAGATTGGCCCCAACGCACGACGCGCTTGGTTGAGGCAAATGGAGGCAACGCTCGATGCCGCCCCGCTGGATGATGCAACGAGAAATGCGCTTCGTCACTTTTTCTCGTGCAGTTCCGCCTATGTCATTGGAAGGGATACTGCCGAGTCGGATCATGAAGAGTTGGCTGCGCGTTGGAGCGAGCAGCGGGTTTTGGATAGCGTTATCGCAGCCATTGTGGAAGGCCGAGACGATGAAACGCTCGCTCTCGCACCACGCTTTGCCTCCCGCCCATCGGTGTTTGTGGGATTACGGGCACGGATGGTTCAATCCGGCCGCGCGAAGCTAATCCACTTCGTCATCGATGCCGCGGAGCGCGACCCCACACTCGCGACGCGGCGTTTTGCCGGGACCACTCTCTTGCATTTCGCGGCCGGCGCAGGTTGCTTGGAAGTGGTGGCATTATTGCTGCTGCTTGGTGTGGACCCGAACATCCAGGGTCGCGGCGACCATATGCCGCTCTATTGCGTCGCGAACGAATGCGCGTCGGAGACGGGCCCCGAGGTAGTCCGTGCGCTGGCGCGAGCCGGCGCGGACGTCAACGCGTGTGGCGGCGTAACGCGGGCGACAGCGCTTCATATGGCGGCCCTGCGGGGACATGTGGAGATCACGCGAGCGTTGCTCGATTCCGGTGCGGCAGTGATTGCGCGGGACCGCAAAGGTGACACGCCTCTACAACGCGCAATCAATTGTCGCAAGAATGGAATCTCGCAATTGCTACTAGAGCGTGGAGCCCGCTAGCACTGACCGGCGGACGAGCGACGCGATAACTCACGATTAGTGACGCCGGTTCATGGCTATCGGGCGGATCACGGGCAACTCTGACGTAACGCGATTAGGTAAGGGTTGCCGACGATACGCCCAGATGCGGTCCGTCTACTCGGCTCCCATTGAGCTTGCCGAAAGCCGGCATAAGTTCAAGCGGCATTCACCGTCACGGTTCGTCTGTCTCTGACGACCTGCGGTCGGGGACTATTGCCTTTCGTCGCTAAAAGGGATGCTCTCGCCCTCACGCCGGTGGCAGACTCCCGGCTAGGAGGCAACACCCAATGCGAAACAGA
>QHYZ01000243.1 GCA_003225295.1 Acidobacteriota bacterium
TCCCGCTGCTTCATCAGGTCGATTTCCGCGAGACGGAGTTCCTCGCGCTTCGCAAGGTACTCCCCAGATTCGTTCGACAAGTTGGTTTGCCGAAATGCGCCTTCGATCATCTGGTGTACCATCGGTCCCTCCTTCTCCCAGCTTAGGCGACATGGGGCTGCTTGCGCTACCGTGAGTCGCAGCGCCCATTGTTCGATGCTCTGCCGGTAGGGCTCCCACATGTCCACGCACGCCGCGTCGATGCCTCTCCGCTGCCGGGCGCTCAACTCGTCCTGGAAGAACTCGTCCAAGGTCTCCTTCTTCCGCTCCCGCCCAAACCACAGCGGCTCGCCGCTCTCCAGGTTGCTAGCCACGGTCAGGAGTTTCTGTTTTCTTGCCCAGGTAGATTTCATTTACGCCCAGTTGCCCCAGCCGATTTCCGCCGCCCTGCCTTCCAGATAACGCAGGTCGATAGATCGCACTGTGCTCGCCGCCAGCCCCACCTGCTTGGCCACCCCGCGTGCGCCGCCGCGCTCTCGCAGGCTTCCCCCACCGCGTCCTCGAACCGTTTGCTGAAGGAGCCTTGCTCGGCAGTTGCACGACCTTCTCGGTCTTCACCCCGCAATCCAGACAGCGCAACCGGCACAACTCGATCACCACTGTCGTCCGGTACTCAAAGCACGGCAGATCACGGATCTCCCGTTCGCAAACCTCGGCGATCTTGCTCACGCGTCGTCCACAACCGGAGCAAACCAGCTTCCGCTCACCCGATTTGCGGCGTACCCACAATCTCAGCGTTTTCACTTCTTCATTGATCTCGCTCCGATACACCCGGTAGCCCGGCCACCCCAGAATCCTCGTCCAGTCGTTGTTCCTCAAACTGCGTAGTGTAACGGAAAACCCGTCAATCAGCCAGCCCGTCGGATTCCTGCGCAGAGCCCATAAACGGCTCTGTAGTCTGGGGCATGCTGCTCCTGGATCCCGGGCGACTGTCACAGCCATGATCGTGACCTAAGCCAACGTCTTCATGTTATTAGAAGATCACTGCAAGAATTGCCGTTCCGAGACGCTCCGTTAGAGGAAGCCGATTGACGGAAGTTGAGAGGAGAACTAGAGAGGTCGTCACCGTGAAGGTTGCGCTGGTGGCTCCGGCCGGAACGGTGGCGCTGGAAGGCACGCTGGCCACTGCTGTATTGCTGCTGGAAAGCGTGACTTGGTCACCCCCGGCCCGCTCAGGGTCACCGTGCCCGTCACCCGAGTCGGTCACTTGAACGGTGAAGTTGCTGGCCCCCACAGTGGTCGGCGTGCCGGAGATCTGTCCGCTGGTGGACAGAGTCAAGCCTGATGGCAGAGTTCCTGAAAGCAGCGACCAAGTATACGGGGTGGTGCCGCCGACAGCCGCGAGGCTCTGGTTATACGGTGCGGATTGGGTGCCGTTTGGGAGTGAGGTCGTGCTGACTGAGAGGGGGAGAGTCGACCCAACATTGAAGTTGAAGACGACGTCCACCCAGAAGTTCATGGAGTTGTATGTATTCGTAGGAAAAGCGCTGGTGCTGGCGTATGCGTAAACGCCGTTCGCACTGCCGCCATCCGCTGGGACATGCAGGGGGGCGTTGTCCACGCCGGAGGTCGCGAAGTAATTCTGGTCCGCACTGAAGTGCCCCTCATCGGTGTGGTAGGAGGCCACATACAGAACCTGCAGTCACTGTGCTTCCAGGTGCAAGCGGGATGATGACTGAACTAGGTGGGATAGTATCCGTGGAAGGAGTTGCTGACAGGAGACCGCTTTGCAGCGTCACCGGCTGAACACCCATGTCTGCAAGAAGGTTCACGGTTGCCTGTTGCATTGTAGATACTTCCGTACCGACACCGTTAAGAGTGGTCTGAGTAGTATGCCCTTTGCATGGCGAGCTAGGCATAACGCTTAGTATGGCTCGAGATCTTGCAATTTTTGCCGACCCTGGCGTTCTTTTGAATTTCCACAAAGGCGCCTATTTTGGTGCCGTCGCCGATTGCGCAGCAATAGAGATTGATGAACTTAGACAGCTTCACCTCCTTGCCTAATTGGACATCAGGGGCGATGCACTGATACAGATTCATAGCCGGATGGTTGTTCCTCTCTTTTTCAACGATTGGTCAGCAGCTTCGAGCATCTTGACGACACGCAAACCCGCGGGACCGTCATTGATGGGGGTTCGATCATTCAGTATGCAATCAATGAAGTATGCTAGTTCGGCCTTCAAAGCCTCGGTCGGTTCGACTTTGGGTGCCCACATGTCTCCGGAACGATAACTCACAAGTAATTCATAGATCTCATGCCCGGTCCTCATTTGAACGCCCTTGTCGTAGACCTTGAGTTTTTCGTCGGCCTCGAGGTCGTTCCAAACCAGCATCCTTTTCTCTCCGCCGATCAGAGTGGTGCAGACCTTAACCGGAGACAGCCAGTTGACGTTGATGTGAGCAATGACGTTGCCGGGAAAATAGATCGTGATAAAAGCCACGTCCACGTGACCGTTCAAGTGCCTCTCCCCGGTGGCAACGATGGCCTCTGGCTTCTTCGGGATGATGTAGTCCATGATCGACAAATCGTGAGGCGCAAGATCCCACACGACGTTGATGTCGTGTTGGAAGAGACCCAGATTCACCCGCGTCGAGTCATAATAGTAGAGTTTGCCTAACGTACCGTTATCCACGAGCTGCCGGATTTTCCTCACTGCGCCGGTGAAGAGAAATGTGTGATCCACCATGATCTTGAGCCTATTCCGGGTCGCTAGCTCGATGAGCTCCTCGGCCTGTTGCGTCGTCGAAGTGAAGGGTTTTTCGACGAAGACGTGCTTTCCATTTTGCAGCGCAGATTTCGCCAGGTCGAAATGCGTCCAGACCGGAGTGACCACCGCGATGGCATCGATTTGCGTCGAGGTCAGGAGCTCGGAGCAGTCCCTTGTCAGCTCGACGTCGGGACGAGCCTGTCTTGCGCCTTGGAGATTGGCAGGATTGCTGTCGCAGATGGCTACGAGCTGGCAATTTTCGAGACCCTGGAGATTCCTGACCACGTTCGGACCCCAATAGCCGTAACCGATGACCCCAATACGTAGCTCTGCGGCAGGTCCTGGTTGACAGGTGTCGTAAACGTAATTTGCGGCGCTAGCCATAAAGTACTTTTCTCGAGAACTACTCGCAGGATGAAGAACGGCTCAGTAGGCACCTTCGCCGAAAAGCACGGCCCGTGGCGTTTGTAGAAGAATCTTGATATCCAACCAAAGCGACCACGTCTTTGCATATTGGAGGTCCAGACGTACCATTTCGTTGAACGTGATCCTGCTGCGACCGTTCACCTGCCAGAGGCCCGTGATTCCAGGCTTCGCCTCCAGCACACGACGCCGGTGCCAGATCTGGTACGCCTCCAGCTCGTAAGGGATCGGGGGGCGTGGCCCGACCAGAGACATCTCGCCTTTTAGCACGTTGATGAACTGAGGAAGTTCGTCCAGGCTGGTTTTGCGCAGAAACTTCCCCACGCGGGTGACACGCGCATCGTCTTGTATTTTGTAAACAACATTTTGGTTATGGTCAACTCGCGCCGAGTCCGCTTCTCCAGCGATGAACCGCCTGACATATTCCTGGTGAATGCTCCGATCGTTCACGCACTTCATAGATCTGAATTTCAAGAGCTTGAACCGCAAGCCGTATCGACCCACCCTTTCCTGCTTGAATACGATTGATCCCTTGGAAGTGAGTTTGATGGCAAGCGCAATGACCACGAATAGAGGACAGCAAAGGATCAGAGCTACGATGCTTCCTACAATATCCATCGATCTCTTCATGAAATAAGCCACTTTACGCGCCTCATCCCGCTCGCACAGGTCCGGATAAAGCTCTGCGTCAGTCAATCGCCCAACGTTCGCTTGGTCGCGATCCTCTGGAAAGAAGTGAAATGAGAGCTGGATCCGATGGACCTGTCTTGCATCCAACCTTGCACGCAGTGCGCCCGTCACCTTGCCGCAAATCAAGTTTCCCAGCGCGCTCCTATCCGTTTTATGGATCTCGGCGAACATGACGCCGAGTATCGCGCCCTCTCGATACCACCCGGCAATGTCCGTTTCTCGGGTGGAACGGTAAAGTGCCGACAGTATTTCGGACAGCGTTCTTTCGCGTTGATTCGCCTGGAGAACGCTTTCCAGGTTGACCAGCATGAGCAGAAAGCACCTGCCAGAACGCTCCGCTCTCTTCCGTTCCCAACACAGAATTCTCCGGAACACGTCCTCAGCAAGAATCTCGGGACGGTACTCGTCCAAAGAAACCAACTGCCGCGAAGGGAACCTTGGGGAGTCTTGGAGGATCGAACCCATCTTTATCATCGAGGTGCTCTTTATCATCGAAGTGCTGAAGCTTTTCCTGAGGTGCTGAAGCTTTATTCTTAAGATCCGCCCTGTACACATGCAGGCGCAGAAGTCTCGGCCAATTCAAAGGGAAGCGGACGGTCCATAAGCCTGGGTGCGTCTGGAAGCCTGGGTACGTCTTGGAGCAGCGACTCCGGCACGCGCATAATTAAAGGGACATGAATCCAACAAGTGTGGTATACTCATTAGGAAGGAGTTGCCATGCTTGCACGACTACAGCGATTGCACCCGAGCACATGGAAGCGGTTAGTACGACTCAGCAAAGAGGCCGAACGCGACGGAGCCTATCGCGTGTCGAAACGACCGCAGGCGGTCGTGCTGAACTCGGAAGGCCAAACCAGCGGTGAGTTGGCGAGAATTCTCAAGGCACCGCGATCGAAGGTGTCCGAGTGGCTCCAGCGCTATCAGATCCATGGAGTCGACGGCCTGCTGGAGGGCTATCGGTCGGGCCGGCCCTCGGAACTGACGGACCAGCAGCAGCAACAGTTGGGAGATATTCTGGACAGCGGTCCGGTGGCTTACGGACTGGACAACGGCATCTGGACATCGCCTAGGTGATCGAGGAGGAGTTCGGCATCCAGTATCATCCCGGTCATGTACGCAAGTGGCTGCATGCGTGGGGATTTTCGGTGCAACGTCCGCGCCGTATTCTGGCCCGCGCCGATGTCGCGGCGCAGAACCGCTGGCGCCGCCGCATCTATCCGAACCTTAAAAAAAAGCCCAAGCGCGGCACTGGGCGCTGATCTTCACGGACGAAGCCAGCTTCCGGCAGGACTCGACCCTGCACGCCACCTGGAGCCGCGTGGGTTGCCCTCCAGAAGTTCCGGTTACCGGAGAGCGCAAGAGCGTGAAGATTCTCGGCGCCATCGAACTTTGGCGCACGCGGTTCGATTATCGGCAGGACACCGCCTTCAACGCCGGCACCTATCTCGGCTTGCTGGAACAACTGGCCCGGCGATATCGCCGCCAGGGGGCCCTCGTGATTCAGGACAACGCCTCCTACCATAAGGATGCCGAGGTGTGGAGCTGGTTCAAATCCAACCGGCATTGGCTGGAGGTGCATCAGTTGCCGCCCTACTCGCCAGAGTTGAATCCCACGGAACGGCTGTGGCAGCACACGCGCAAGACGGGGACTCACAATCGATTCTTTGGTGGCGTGGACGCCCTGTTCGCCACCCTGACGCGTGTCTTCGGAGAGATGCAGTCACACCCACAACTAATCAGTTCCTATCTGGCCCCTTTTTGTTGAACCTTTTGTCCCTTTAATTATGCGCGAATGTTAAAGCAAGCTCCCTCTAGCGCTACACATGTCGTTCAGTGCAAACTCGATCCTGTTGGGGAGTGGGGACGATCCAGGCATCGTCCACCTCGACGGCAACTGATCGCTGGAGAGGGTCACCGACAACACCAGGCGACGCTGCCCTTTGACGTACAGCAAGATTCCCTCGAGCCCGCAAAGGGGTCCGTGCTCGACTCTCACTCTCTGACCGAT
>QHYZ01000244.1 GCA_003225295.1 Acidobacteriota bacterium
AAGAACGAACGGCTTAAAGATGCGTTTGCGTCGACGCCGAGAGAGCGCTTTGCAGGTACCGGACCGTGGAAAGTATTTGCCGGGGGCAATTACGTCGAGACTCCCACAGACGACCCTGTGTTCCTCTACCAAGACGTCGTCGTGGGTCTTGCACCGGAACGGCGAATCAACAACGGGCAGCCCGTTCTTCACGCAATTAATCTTGCGGCGCTCAATGTGAAGCAAGGGGAGAAGGTCCTCCATGTGGGGGCCGGGACCGGTTATTACACCGCAGTGCTGGCGAGGCTTACCGGGGCGACAGGGACGGTTGTGGCATATGAGGTCGAGCATGACCTAGCGCTTAACGCCATCCAAAACCTCAGCGATTTTTCAAATGTCACCGTGCAGGAACGCTCGGGTTCAGAAGCACCGTTGCCCGTTGGCGACGCGATATATGTAAATGCGGGGGCGACAGCGCCATTGGACGTTTGGCTAGACGCCCTGCAACTGAATGGTCGCTTGCTATTTCCCCTGACGCCGGCCGATGGGCCCGGAGGAATGCCTGGTGGGGGAGGCATGCTTCTTGTAACACGCACTGGCAGCGATCGCTTTGATGCGCGATTCGTTTGCTCCGCGACGTTTATCCCCTGCTTTGGAGCGCGCGATGAGGAGACTGCACAGAAGTTGTCTGTCGCATTCGAGCGGGGTGATTCCCGAAACGTGCGGTCGCTACGCCGCAATTCACACCCTGACGACACCTGTTGGTGCGCAGGCGATGGCCGGTGGCTTTCTAACGCCGAATTAACGTCAGTGCTTTAACGCGGTATCTCGTAGATGAGAATCTGGCGAAACGAGCCCGTTGGGGGAAACGTGGCGTGAGTGCCTGTAGTTCGTGACCTCCTCGAACGCCGCTATTTTAATTCTCGTTGCTATCTGTTTGGCGCTGTACTGGTTTCCGAGAATGCCTCAACACTACGTCAGTTTCCGTGCGGAAGAGACTGGTGGTCGCATGAATACTCCGCGAGAGCGCCCAAATCACTGGGGGAGGGCAAGGATTTCACCCTATTGACAGCCGCGGAGGATTGGGTTAAGGATGGCCGCATCGGCATGGGGTGTGAAGCCATTGGAGTGTGCCATGAACAGCGCCTTTCGTGCTCTTCCACTCTCTTTGTCTGTGGTTTTCTTGTTTGTGGTTTTAGCAGCTTTCCCTCCAACGCTTTTTGGACAGGCTGTTTTCGGAAGTATTTCCGGGAGCGTGACCGATCCCTCGGGAGCGGGAATTCCGGGCGCCAAGGTCATCATCATCGATGCAGGAAAGGGCGTCTCCTACAATAC
>QHYZ01000245.1 GCA_003225295.1 Acidobacteriota bacterium
GCCGGTGCTGCAGCGCGATATGAGCCGCCTTTATTTTCTTATACCCGGCGTTCAGGCCAGCGGCACCACGGCCGCTAGCGAGCAGCCCCATGACGTTTATCGCCCCAAAATTGGCGGCCAGTACTGGGGCGGCATTGCATTTCAACTGGATGGCACGGACAACCGCGACTCCGTTTTGGGTGAACCCATCATCACACCGAACTTTGATGCCGTTTCGGAATTGAAGATCACTACGACAGCCTACGACGCGGAGTTTGGCCAGGCGAGTCAGGCGGTCATTTCCATGCAGACTAAGTCAGGCACGAATTCCTTCCATGGCAGCGCGTTTTGGTACCGGCGTGACAATAATCTGAGCGCCCGCGACCCCTTCAAAGAATCACGGCCGGGCCCGAATGGCCGATTTATACCCGGGACGCTCTGGAATCAATTCGGTGGCTCCCTTGGCGGGCCCATTCAGAAAGATAAGACATTCGTCTTTGGCGATTACCAGGGAAGCCGACAGAAGAATGGAGATTCGGTGCTGGTCCGCGTGCCCACCGCAGCGGAGCGTTCTGGCAATCTGAGCGGTTTAGGCGTGCCGATTTTCAATCCATGCGACGCCACGGGATGTAACGTGCCGCCGGCCAGCCGACAGCAGTTTGCCGGAGGCATTATTTCTGGTACTTTGCTTTCACCGCAAGCGCAAGCCTTGCTGCAATTCATACCGCTTCCCAATTTCCCCGGCGCTCTCCCAACAGATCCTAACTACGTTGGCTCTGGAAGCGGGATCGTGAACAGCGACTCCTTCAACGTGCGGGCGGATCGCTACCAAACGGAGAAGCTGCACATGTTCGGGAGGTACAGCCTCCTCCAGTACGCTCAAGCGGCTCCCGGCGCTTTCGGGTTTGCGGCTGGAGGCCAAAACTTCCCCACAGCGAATTTCGCCGGCACCTCCTCGCTCCGCAATCAAAGCTTGGCTTATGGTGTGGATTATTCGCCGACACCGAATTGGGTCGGAGATTTCCGTTTCGGCTTTTTCCGCTATCGGGTGCTCGTGAATCCCAACGGGCTAGGCACGTCTCCGGCCAAGGATGCGGGTCTTCCGGGCTTGAACCTCGACAGCTATTACACGTCCGGCATGCCGGCTTTCTTTTTGAACGGTACCGGAGGCTTTTTTTTCGGATACTCCCTGAACCGAAACAATATGGGCAACCAGTGCAACTGCCCGTTGAATGAGCAGGAGAACGAGTTTCAGTGGGTCGGTAACGTGACACGCACGTTCGGGAATCATGCGCTTAAGGTCGGGGCGGATTTCCGTCACGCCCAGAATTTACGAGTCCCGAGCGACTCCCACCGTTCTGGCGAACTGTTCTTTGACCCGGTAACTACGTCGGGTCCCAGCGGAGGGGGACTGTCCTTGGCGTCGTTTCTTTTGGGCCAGGTGCAATCGTTCGCGCGGTACGTTAGCAATTCCACGAGCGCGGCGGAGAGGCAGAATCGTTTCTTTACCTACGCTCAGGACACCTGGAGAGTCGGGCGAAAGTTGACCGTAAGTTACGGGCTGCGCTGGGAGATTTACTACCCCCAATATGTGAACGGCTCCAGTAATGGCGGCTTCCAGAACCTGAGCACAGGCGAGGTACTGATTGCCGGGCAAAACGGCGCGGACCTCAATGGGAACATCAATACTGCTTTGACGCATTTTGCGCCACGCCTGGGGGTGGCCTACCAGGTCACACCAAAGACAGTTGTGCGTATGGGTTACGGAAGGTCGTTTGACGTAGGCGTCTTCGGCGTGTCATTCGGGCACAACGTTACCCAGAACCTGCCGGTACTCGCTAATCAGTCATTGAATCCCGGCCAACCCTGGCAGTCCGTTTTCACCTTAGCGCAGGGCCCTCCGCCACTCAACCCGTCCACGATTCTGGCGGCGCAGCCGAAGGGACCCAATGGAAACCCAATCTTGCCCGATAAGATCAATCCCAATGTCTTGCCTCTGACCAGCGACAACACCATGAGACTGCCCACCGTGGATGCCTGGAACCTCACGGTGGAGCGACAGCTCACTCCCACACTTATCGTTTCTGCTGCATACGTTGGAAACAAGGGCGAGCACGTAACCCCTGGAGGCACGAATTACAACATCAACCAGCCAACCGTTGTGGGTTTCGGAACTCTCAGCACCAACCAGCGCAGATTTTTCTTTACCAAACCTTGCCCGACATGTCCGTCCGGACAGCTTGGCTGGACTCAGTCCATAAAATATTTCAGTGACGACGCCAGCGTAAAATTCAATTCCCTGCAGCTTCGCGCGGAAAAACGCTTCTCGAACGGCATGACCTTTCAGGGAAATTACACTTGGGGCAGCGCCTTCGATTTCGAAAACAGCTATTTCTTCTGGAATCCTCGTGTCGGGTATGGCCGGGCGGATGGTGTACGCCTCCACGTTTTTAACCTGAACCATACGTATGAACTTCCGTTTGGCCGAGGCCGCACCTTCTTTCGTGACGTTTCGCGACCTGTGGATTATGTGATTGGGGGCTGGCAGCTCGCCGGAATTTGGACGTGGCAATCTGGCCTGCCGTTCACGCCCTCTTATCTCGACTGTGGTTCTGATAGAGACACCGGGCCGTGCCGCGCCACTCTGGTCGGTGATGCCCACGTTTCAGATCCCGGGCGCTTCGGATGGTTCGCAACTACGACGTCCGGAGCTGCGTCAGGCTGCACGACCTCAACGATGCGGTTAGACGCTAATGGCTGCACCCGTGGTCCCTGGACTCGACCGCAACGCGGAACATTCGGAACTGTGGCTCGCAATTCGTTTTTCGGACCCCACTTTTTCAATGCCGACGCCTCCTTAAGCAAGCGTTTCGCAATAACCGAAAACCTCAGTGGTCAATTCCGAGCGGAGTTATTCAATGTTTTCAATCACGTGAATCTTGGACAGCCAAACACGCTTGTGGACTCGCCGTCAGGTGGCAAGATCACCGGCCTTGCCGCGCTGGCTCAAATGAGGAGATGGCAGTTCGGTTTCCGTTTTGACTTTTAGAGTGGGGGGTAG
>QHYZ01000246.1 GCA_003225295.1 Acidobacteriota bacterium
GGCATTTGCTTTTAATGCACCGGTCTCTGCGGTGCCTCTAAGAAGCAAAAACAAAACCAACGAAGGGAGTATTTCCAATGCAACAACTCAGCAAACAACCTGCTTTCGAACTTGGTCAGATCGTCGCAACGCCAGGCGCTTTGGTCGCGCTTAAGAAGGCAGGACAACAGCCGGACGAGTTCCTCACGCGCCATGTCAACCGCGAGTGATTTGTCCGAAGAGGACCGCAGGGAAAACGACTACAGCCTGGAGCACGGGTTCCGGTTCTTGAGCGCTTACCGCACACAGTCTGGCGACAAGCTGTGGATTATCACCGAATCAGACCGCTCAGTGACCACGCTTTTGTTGCCCGAAGAATATTAATCCGAACGATTTCTAGAAAGTCGCGGTAGGGACGGGGATTGCTCCCCGCCCCCCGCACGGACCCGGACGGGCGCAATTAACGCATCCGGTTCTTATCGCAGGGAGAATGGGGACAGACAGAGGATCTCATGAGCACCCTCTATAACCATCGCCCACACGCGTTCCAACTCACGGGACACGATACGCCGGTACTGAGCCCGGTTCGTGTTTCGCTGGAACTCGTTCCCTTTGACCAGAGCCCTTCCCTCCATCCCCTCCGCGACGGTTGGCTGTCCCGTCTTGTTCGGAGACTTCGCGGGTACTACGACTCTGTACGACTGCCTATGTTCGTGCATCGTCAGATTACGTCCTTGGACTTGCTGACGCGATCCGCCCGACATCTGGCGGATAAACATAGGCTCTCCCGGTTCCCGCGCGAGGTGTCTCCGTACGTGCACGGGGTCTCTGACCGCGCGGGACTCTGGTGCACCTCGCGATATCGGTGCACCAGATGTTGCCTTCCGCTTTCTCCTACAGCGTCGGCGTCCCGGAGTGAGTTTCTTACGCGGCTGAATACCCGGCCCGCACGTTCCCCTGTCAACGCTTCGACGCCGCTCTTGCGAGCGGCTCCGCATGACTCGGGGCCGATGTGGGTCGCTAGTTCACATTCGTATGAATTTTGCATTCACTACACCTCGCCGGTTTAGCCGGCGCACAGGAGAAGAAAAGAAATGAGCACAACGATGGTGGCAAGTGAAGTGAAAGCAGTACCGCCTGTGATTTCCTCGATTCGAGGACATTCCGGTGGCGAAAATCCGCGAATCCAAAACAAACCCACGAACCCAGTTTGACCAGTCGAAGCTAGCCGAACTCGCCGAAGAGCGGCATTTTGGAACCCTCTACCTCTTACTCATAGCGCAGCGCAACCATGGGATCGACATGCGCGGCGCGCCGCGCCGGCATGTAGCAGGCGGCGAGTGCGACGAGCGCGAACAATAGCGGAATGACGGCGAACGTCAACGGATCATTAGGACCCACGGCATAAAGCAAGCTGCGCATGAACCGCGTCAGGGCCAACGAGGCACCGATGCCAACAAAAACGCCGGTCGCTACGATCTTGAAGCCGTCGCCAAGGACCAGCTGCAGCACGTCCTGACGTTGCGCACCTAAAGCCATCCGCAAACCAAACTCGTGGGTACGCTGGCTGACGGCATAGGCAACCATTCCGAAGATGCCAATCGCTGATAACAGTAGGGCCAAACCGGCGAACGATCCGACCAGAAGGAGACTGAGCCGTCGTGGCGCTAGTGCTCGGAATAAGGCATCGTTCATTGTCTGCATCACATCAATCGGTTGCTCGGTACGAAGCGAATGGACAAGTTCGCGAACAGTTCCCGCAAGCGAGGTGGCCGGGCCGACGGTTTTGATGAATAGATTAAAGCCTGCAAAGGCATGATTCGTTTCATCCTGCAGATAAGGTGTGTAGAGGCCTGGTTCAACAGGCAGGTCGAGCCCCTTCTGTTTTACATTTGCCACGATCCCGACGACCTCGCGAAAGCGGGGCGCATCAGTGACGTTGCGTCCTGCTCCGACATAATCCACACCAATCTGCATGCCGATCGGATTCTGTCCGGGCCAATAGGATTCCGCTAATGCTTGATTCACGATCACGACGGCAGGCGCGTTCGCATCATCGTGTAGTGTGAAGAACCGCCCATTCACGAGGCGGGCCCCAATCGCGTTGAAGAAATCTGAGCTGATCCAGCAAGCCTCCACAATAGGAACGTTCAATGGGTCATTCGGCCGATCACTGAAAACCAGCGTGGCCGAGGGCGAATATACGCCGGGCATGCACTTCCCTAGCGCTGCAGCGCTCACTCCCGGAAGTTGAGATGTCCGCTCGACCAACTCGGGGAAGAAGAACCGGCCGGCGCGCGAATCGTTATTGCGCAAATACGTCGCCAGGACATGGTCGGAGCGGAAGCCAGGGTCGACATGTTCTGCCTGCTGGAAGCTTCGCAGAAGCAAGCCGGCGGCAACGGCTAGGACAACTGCCAGGGAAATTTCCGAAACCAGCAACAGACGGGAACGCGACCCTCCAACACTTACGGCTTCTTGCCGCCGTGTCTTCATTCTGGCGATGAGATCGAGCTTAGAAAACGCGGTGAATGGCGCGAGCGCAACGAGCAAACCTGTGAGGACCGTGATGAACAAAGCGAAAAACAAGGCGGAGACGTCGACGTCGATTGACGCACTTCGCGGAAGCGTGCTCATGCGGTCGAACAGCTTGACACTACCCACCGCAAGTACCAGTCCTGTGGTGCCGCCGAGAGTTGCGAGAATGAGGTTTTCCGTGATGAATTGCCTCATCAGGCGGCCTTTGCCTGCTCCGAGACTGACGCGCACGGCAATCTCCGATTGTCTCTTTTGGCTTCTGGCAAGCAAGAGGTATGCGACGTTCGCGCACGCGATTAGAAGAACCAGTGCGACCGCAGCCATCGTGATCTGAAGTTGCGATCGCACATTTCGCGTGAGTTCATCCTTGAGAGGCGAGAGATGCACTGAAATGTCCGGTGATTCTCCCGGTCCTCGGCGCAAGATCGTAGTTAATTCCTGCTCGGCTTGCTCGCGTGTGACACCAGGTTTGAGCCGTCCCACAAGATCCAAGAACTTGTTCCCTCTCATCCGCATCCATCGGAAGTCAGGAACCATCTTTGCCCAAACATCTGTCTCCGGAAAGAGATCCGAGACGGGCGGCATTACACCGATAACCGTTTGGGCCGTGCCGTCCAGGTTTAGGACGCGACCAATCACATGAGGATCGCTACCGAGCTGTTCTTTCCAGAAGCGATGCGAAATGACCACCTGTACGCCATCCACGTGATACTCCTCGGGCCTGTACAGGCGTCCCAGGTAGGGCGTCACCCCGAGCATCGGAAAGAAATCATAGGATATGCCAGTGCAGTTCACGGTGCGTGCTTCGCCCTGCCCAGTCCATGTGTAGGTCCAGCCCGACAACATATTGGCCATATATTCGAAGGAATGGCTTTGATCTTTGTAGTCTTCAAACTCCGGCATGGAAGCGCCAGTTCTATCTGCTTGACCCTTCTGCTTGGCCCATATCGCAAAGAGGCGCTCGGAGTCCTGAAAGGGCAAGGGCCGCAACAGCACACTTTCGACTACACTAAAGACGGCCGTATTCGCGCCTATGCCAAGCGCAAGGGTAAGGATGGCAACAGCGGTGAAGCCGGGATTCTTGCGGAGTTGCCGAACACCAAAGTGGCAATCAGACATCACTGAGTGGAGCCAATTGCCAATCCGTTCCTCTCGAACCAGTTCTTTTACCTGCTCGATACCACCAAGTTCGATGCGCGCGGCACGTTGCGCTTCTTTTGGCGACATTCCCGCGCGAATGTTTTCTTCGGTTAGCAATTCCAGGTGGGAACGAACCTCCTCGTCGAGGTCCACCTCCACACGTCGAATTGAGAAAAGATTCCGCAGGAAACTTCGGACCTTCAGAAAAGTCGGCATGTTAGGTACCTCTACGACGCTTCCAAAGCCTGACCGATGGCCAAAGAAATGCGGCCCCAGCGTTTGGTTTCGGCCTCGAGTTGTCGCTGTCCAGCCCTGGTCAGGCGATAGTATTTCGCGCGGCGGTTGTTTTCGGATTCCCCCCAAAAGGAGGAAATCCAACCTTCTTCTTCCATTCGGTGTAGTGCGGGAAAGAGCGAGCCTGGCTTAACCACAAAAGTGCCGCCTGTAATCTGCTGGATTCTCCGGGAGACTCCCAGCCCGTGCATTTCGCCTGCGACTAGCGATTTTAAGATCAGCAGGTCCAAAGTGCCTTGCAAAAGGGTTGTCGGTTCGGAGGGCAAGCTATTCTCTCCTATAGAGGCTCTATAGGGATGCTACTCGCCTACATATAGAATGTCAATAGGAAGAGAATCTAGAACGTCAGTCAGCTACTCGTCCATCTCTAACAATGCTGGCCCGTGTCAAGTCTTTTTTTCTTTCTTTCCACAGCTTCTTTCTTTTTTCTTTGCACACTTCACCATTCACTCCTGCGAGTGGTCTTGTTCGCTTCCTTTGACCCGCTGCATCGACGACCACGGCTCGCT
>QHYZ01000001.1 GCA_003225295.1 Acidobacteriota bacterium
ATACTTTTCATGGCCTAGTACCGATGAATAACCGGATGACGGAGTGGGAAAGTCCCTACTAAGTTGCCGCAGTCCAAGCGCTTATCAAAAAGTGTCTAACGTGGCAGCAGACTTGCCCCACTGCAAGCGTCGGTGACTTCTTTCGGGCTCCCCGCAGTTAGCCAAGGGGCTAACCGCCATCAACGCAAGGGAACGTTTCAAAGAACTGCTCACGGGTGTGGAAGGAAGGATTTTGTGAGAGAACTGCCACAATCTGAGGCTAACGACATGCCTGAAGCCGAGGCCATTCGACTCGCGCTGCAAGGCAATGTTACGGCATTTGAAAGGCTCTATCGGTTGCACCGCCGCCGAGTCTTTACTCTGTGTGTTCGCATGCTGGCAAACTCGGCGGAAGCCGAAGACTTGACCCAGGAAACCTTTCTGACTGTCTTCCGCAAGATTCGGGCGTTTCGCGGCGAAACCTCATTTTCCACTTGGCTGCATCTCGTAACCGTGACTGTCGTGCTCATGCACATTCACAACAAGATGGTCGCCGAAACGTCTCGGGAGGAAACCACAGACAGGACGGAAGAAACTGAAGCCTGTGGTGTGGAGTTGGGCGATGCCGACCTGTACTTCAACAACACCATTGACCGCCACGGTCTCCAGACGGCTATCGATCAGTTGCCCCCCGGATTCAAGCCGCGGTTTGTGCTCTACGACAAGGAAGGCTACGCACACAAGGAGATTGCCGATAGGCGCGGGCGCTCGACGGGCACTTCAAAGTCGCAACCGCGCAAAAGCCGGCGGCTCCCTGAACTGTCTCAGAAAGGCCAAAGCAACGGTTCGCCAGGAAAAACCCGCTCTGCCAATTGCTTTACCTTCGGGGCTGTGCCGCCCGGCAATCATCCCCCGGCCCGCGGCAACAAGATTGTTCCCTTCAGACGCAAAAGATACGCAGCCATCGGTGATTTGAAAAGTGAAATCGATGACTCGACTGCAGACGCTGGCGCAGTTTTTCAGTAGAACCAGCCTCGGCAGAAGAAATCATATCCCTAAGGAGACAATATGCGGATCCTTTCAGATCTGTCTTGGTTGGTCGTTGGTACCGTCGTTGCAGCCTTCTTCATCGAGCTCTTTGTCAGTTTGAGGGCGGTCAACAAAGCGCCGGACTGGCAAGAGCTTGACGACCATGAGTCCGGGGCCCCTGACACGGATCGGGCCGCGGCTGGCGTTCGCACGGAGTAAATCTCGCTGGACGCTGATGCCGTCGCCGTTCAGAAACCCGTGGAGCCACGCTCGCCGGAGTGCCTGGGCGAAGACACGCGCCTCGCCAGCGGAGGTCATTCTCCTTCGCACCTTTTCGTCGACGGCGATCTCCTCAAGTTTGAAGAGCGCTGCGGCCAACGGACTAACTGGAACTGGGGAGGGGACCCCACGGAGCTCATCAGGGGAGTTGGGGAATGACTCGAGTGGAAGACCAAGGGCTGATCCGCAACAGAAGGAGCATTCCATGTCGTCCACGGCAAACCAACAACGGGCCCGAAAATCCTGCGAGTGGCTTGAATCTGCGAACCTAATTCTCTCCACAGCTTCGCTCCTCCTCATCTTTCTGTTTTGGCCGCCAGTAGCCCGAGCTCAATTGCTTTCTCCCTTTCCCCACTCGTCTGGAACCATTTCCGGCACCGTGCTCGTTGCGGAAGAAAATCGTCCGGCCGGAGGGTTGCGCGTGCAAGTGAAGTCATTCGCTGGCGGATTGGCCGCCACGGCTGTCACCGACGCATTCGGCCGCTTTCAGGTCTTCGGCCTGGGCTCCGGGTCCTATAACCTGGTTATCGAAGAGCGGGGCTTCGAGCCGGTCGAAGAAACAGTGCAGCTAGGCGGGTTCTCGCCCGATTTGTTGCTTTACTTGAAAAGAGCCCAGGCATTTCGCACCAGTCAAACAGGTTCCAGTGTTTCGGTGCGAGAGCTGAAGATACCGGCCAAGGCGCATCAAGCTTTCGACAAAGGATTGGAACAACTGAAGAAGAATGACCCGGCCGGTAGTCTGGCGCGCTTTGCGCAAGCCGCTGCAGCATTTCCGAACTATTATGAGGCTTACTATCACATGGGCGTGGCGGACATGCAGCTGGGCCGGAACGAGGAGGCCGAGCGTGCCCTCCAAACGGCAATTGATTTGAGTGCGGGCCACTACCCTCCGGCCCAATATGCCTTGGGTATGCTCTTCTGCCAGCGAAGAGAATTTGCTGACGCGGAGAGAATTATCCGTAGAGGACTGGAACTGGATGGGGCTTCCTGGACCGGCCATTATTACTTGGCCGTGGCTGTTTATTCCCAGAACCGCTTAGAAGAGGCTGAGAAAAGCGCTCATGAAGCCATTCTACGGCGGCCTGATTTTCCTTTGAGCTACTTGTTGTTGGCGAAAATCCATCTCCGCAGGCGCGACTATGGAACGCTGCTGGACGAGTTGAATACCTATCTCAAGCTCGAGCCAAATGGCCCTAGGAGTGGACAGGCTCGCCAGATGAGGGAAGCGGCCCGTGAGGCTCTTTCTAAATCCGAAATTGTCCAAGAACCTGTCGCCGTCGAGCGGTGAAGGACCCCCCATCACACTGGTTTCGCTTCTTGCGAGATGAACGGCGAATTTCTCAAGGACGAGGAAACGATCAACCATCGTCTCTTTCCCTCACTCGAAGCGATGTGCAAAACCGCTACAATTGGGATCTAGGCCTATTTGCCTTTTCGAACGTTTCTTCCGAGGTGGTCTTCCCGTCAGCATTTCTTAGAGTCGAAACCATATTCTTGCCATCCTCGGAAATCTTGTTGGTTCTAGTCATAAGAAGTTTTCCGTTTTTCTTAAATGCCACCTCGTCGGTATGCGGATCAGTGAAATGGCAACTGTATAGAATTGTTGTGTCGGCGGCGTTGGGATGATCTTTGCCATCGCAATTTCTTTCGCTCGTGACTCCGTCGGGGCCCGTAACCGTAAATACGTCGCCGTTGCTCGTGTACGTGCTAATGAGTAAGTCGGACTTGTTCCAGTCGCGCTTCCAAAACCCGATAAATGGATCGTCCTTGGAGACGGGTCCTCCACTTCGGTCATACACAAAGGCGACATCCTTATCCTTAGATCCCGGAGGGTTAATGTAGCGGTAGGTTCTCGTTAGCGTCGTCTCATCTGGCGAGAGTTGCCACGTGACCTTGATGCTCGGCTTGCCACTCGAATAACCATCCTCTTGCATGGTTTGATTGCCCGTCTTTCGGAAGCTCGCCTCCCAAGTCGGGCTCCCCACAGCCTTGTACGGCTTCCCATCATAACTGACGATGATGATGTCCGGACATGAACCGTCTTGCTTGCAACCGAAACTCATTTTGATGCCGCCGCCTTCCGGCTCGATCTTCAGCATGGTAGGGTCATCAGGTCCGGGAACCCGCCTCCAGGCACCCAAGATTTTCTCCCAGGGTTTAGCCGTGACTTGCTTTACAGAGTCTTGCGCCGCCCACAGCGTGCCGGTGAGAAGAAGAATTACGAACATGTGTTTCATAGTCTGGTCTCTCCTTTTCTGAAGATCGACAGTTTAGCCAGACTTCCCCCCGAAAGCCGGCATCAGATCACTTACAATGACGTTCGCTGCTCAGTGCGCTCGGCTAATACAGCTCGGCGCTGGCCAGGTCACTACCGTTAGCGCCTCCCGCAATCAGCACCATGCCGTTGTTCAGCAGTGTCGCCGTATAAACGGTGCGCGCCGTGGTCAGGCTGCCCGTGGCGACGAAGGTCCCGGTGGCGGGATCGTACAACTCCGCACTGGCTAGGCTAGCATTGGAGGGGCTAACGCCTCCGACAATCAGCACCATTCCATTGTTCAACAGGGTAGCGGTGTCGAACACGCGGCTGGTATTGAGGGTACCGGTGGTGGTGAAAGTCGCGCTAGCGGGATCATAGAGCTCAGCACTGGCCACGTCACCGCTGGAGCCAAAGCCTCCCGCTATAAGAACCATTCCATTGTGCAGCAGCGTCGCCGTATGCTGCCCGCGGGCGATGTTCATGCTGCCGGTGACGGTAAAGATTCCAGTTGTGGGGCTATACAGCTCCGCACTGGCGAAGATACTGGAGCTAGAGCCAAAGCCTCCCGTTATCAGGACAATTCCATTGTCCATCAGCGTCGCCGTGTGCTGGTAACGCGCAATGTTCATGCTGCCGGTGGGGGTGAAGGTTCCGGTCGCGGGATCGTACAGCTCCGCACTGGCTAAATAGATGTTTGCGTTGCTGCCTCCGGCAATCAGTACCATTCCATTGTTCAGCAGCGTTGTTGTGTGCTGGTAGCGCGCAGTATCCATGCTGCCGGCGGAGGTGAAGGTCCCGGTCGCAGGATCGTACAGCTCCGCAGTGGCTAAGAGGGTGGAGGAGCTACCGCTCGAGCGCTCGCCTCCCACAATTAGAACCATTCCGTTGCTCAGCAGCGTCGCGGTGTGCTGGTCGCGCGCGTTGTTGAGGTAGCCGGTGGGGGTGAAGGTCCCCGTCGCGGGATCGTACAACTCCGCAGAGTTTAGGCTATAAAAGCTGCTACCGTTTGAGCCGATACCTCCCGCAATCAGCACCATTCCATTGTTCAGTAGCGTCGCCGTATGGTAGTAGCGCGCAGCACCAAGCCTGCCAGTCGAGACGAAGCCAGTGGGCCTGACGGTCAGAGTGGTGGAGCCGCTGACGCTTCCGGCGGTGGCGGTGACGGTCACGGTCCCTGCCGCAACAGCCAGGGCCAATCCATGATTGCCCGCATCGTTGCTGATCTGCGCCAGCGTCGCGTCCGACGAACTCCAAGTCACTGAGGCAAGCTGCTGTGTGCTGCTGTCGCTGAACGTGCCCGTGGCAATGAACTGCTGCGTTGTCCCTGGTGATAGCGTGGACGTTCCAGGCGTGACGGCAATCGACACAAGGTTCGGCGGAGTCATCGTGGCCGGTTCATACAGCTCCGCACTCGCTAAGTAACTTCTGCCATTGTAGCCTCCGGCAATTAGCACCATGCCGTTGTTCAGCAACGTCGCCGTGTGATATTGCCGGCCATTGGTGAGGCTGCCGGTGGAAGTGAAGGTTCCGGTCGCGGGATCGTACAGCTCCGCAGTGGCTAAAAACATTTGGGAGAGCTGGCCGGCCGCAATCAGCACCATGCCGTTGTTCAGCAGCGTCGCTGTTGGCCCGAGACGCGCCGTGTTCAGGCTACCTGTAGGGTTGAAGGTCCCAGTCGCAGGATCGTACAGCTCGGCGCTCGCCAAGTAACCCCCGCCGTGGAAGCCTCCGGCAATCAGCACCTCTCCGTGGTTCAGCAGCGTGGCCGCGGGCAGTTCGCGAGCGGTGTTCAGGCTGCTGGTGGCGGTGAAGGTTCCGGTCGTGGGATTGTAGAGTTCTGCTTCAGATAAGTAACCATCCCCTATAAGGCCCGCACCACCCGCAATCAACGCCGTACCGTTGTTGAGCAGCGTCGCTGCGAAATATTCGCGGGCGTTGATCAGGCTGCCAGTGGCGGTGAAGGTCCCTGTCGTGGGATCATACAACTCGGCACTGGCCAGGAGGCCACCGGCTGCAACGCCACCCGTAACCAGCACCATGCCGTTATTCCGCAGGGTCGCCGTGTGATAGTAGCGGGCGTCGATCAGGCTGCCGGTGGAGGTGAAGGTGCCGGTCGCGGGATCGTACAGCTCCGCACTGGCTATGACACCGCCGTTGTAGCCACCCGCAATCAGCACCATGCCGTTGTTCAGCAGCGTCGCCGTGTGCAGTTCGCGGGCAGTGTTCAAGGTGCCCGTGGCGGTGAAGGTCCCCGTGGCGGGATTGTACAACTCCGCAGTGGCCAAATAACTATTTGACCCGTTATATCCTCCGGCGATGAGCACCATTCCATTGTTCAGCAGCGTCGCCGTGTGACCCAAGCGCGTGGTGTTCAGGCTGCCGGTCAAAACAAAACCTGCTGTGACGGTCAATGCGACCGAAGCTTGCAAAGCGTTTCCATGAAGATCGGATGCTACTGCGGTTATGACTGTCTGCCCCGGCGCCACTGCTATCGCATAGCCGCCCTGATCAATCGTCGCTACCTTTGGCCCACTAGACTGCCACGTGACCCTAGGGCTAGAAGGGTTGGGCAGAGGTTGAGCGCTGCCGTCGCTATACCTCCCAATTGCAGAGAAAGCCTGGCTGCTTCCAGCCGGAATTGAAGCATTCGGCGGGCTCACCACAATGGAAACCAACATTGGTGGTGTCACCGTAAGCGTCGTCATGCCTTGCACCGCGCCAGAAGCGGCCGTAATCGTCGTGCCACCCGCGGTGAAGCCGCTGGCCACGCCCATCGAGTTGATCGTCGCCACAAGAGGAACGGAGGAGTTCCACGCTACCAAGCTCGTCAAATCCTGCGCACTGCCATCGATGTATCTTCCCATGGCAAGGAACTGCACCGACGAACCCGCCGGAACCGATACGTTCGCCGGACTGACCACAATGGAAACCAAAGCAGAGGCTACGGTCAGCGTCGAGGAGTTGCTGGTTATTCCGTACAGGCTTGCGCTGATGTTGCTCGTACCTGTGGCAACGGCGCTTGCCATTCCAATGTTGCTGATTATGGCGACTGTAGTATTCGACGAGCTCCAGGTCACCGACGACGTTAAGTCCTGCCTGCTTCCGTCGCTGTAGGTGCCCGTGGCACGGAATTGCACCGCCGACCCGGGTGGAGTAATTCCATTCTCCGGACTGACCGCGATTGAAACCAGTGCCGGCGCTCCGACTGTGAGAAGTGTCGAACCGCACAATGAGCCGGCGCACGCGTTAATGGTTGCCGTGCCCGAGGCAACGGCATAGGCGGCTCCAAGGTTGCTGGCATCATCGGTGATCGTCGCCACCGCGTTATTGGAAGAACTCCAAGTCACCGACTCCAGGGTCTGCGTGCTGCTGTCGCTGAATGTGCCGATAGCGATCAGCCGCTGCGCGGTGTCGAGGGGAACGGTGGGAGTAGCAGGACTCACCGCAATGGAAACAAGGTTCGCCGGAGTCTGCGTGCCCTGTTCATACAGCTCCGCACTGGCTAACGCATTACCGCTATTGTCGGTGCCGCCTGCAATCAACACCATGCCGTTATTCAGCAGCGTCGCCGTGTGCACGTAGCGGGAGGTGTTCAGGCTGCCCGTGGGTGTAAACGTCCCAGTCGCGGGATCGTACAGCTCCGCACTGGTTAACACGCCGCTGGACCCGTTGCCGCCCGCCAGCAGCACTATGCCGTTATTCAGCAGCGTCGCCGTGTGCACGTAGCGGGAGGTATTCAGGCTGCCCGTGGGCACAAACGTCCCGGTCGCAGGATTGAACAGCTCCGCGCTGGCTAAGACACCGCTGGACCCGTCGCCGCCTGCCAGCAGCGCGATGCCGTTGTTTAGCAACGTCGCCGTATGATAATAGCGCCCCGTAGTCAGACTACCTGTCGGCGTGAAGGTCCCGGTCGCGGGATCGTACAGCTCCGCACTGGTTAAGGCATTACCGCTATTGTCGGTGCCGCCTGCAATCAGCACCATGCCGTTATTCAACAACGTCGCCGCGTGCACGTAGCGCGCGGTGTTCAGGCTGCCGGTAAGCGCAAAGGTCCCGGTCGCGGGATTGTACAGCTCCGCGCTGGTTACGCTCCCCGTGCCGTTGTTATAGCCACCTGCAATCAACACCAAGCCGTTGTTCAGCAGTGTCGCCGTGGGAAGGTAGCGCGCCGTGTTCAGGCTGCCGGTAAGCGCAAAGGTCCCGGTCGCGGGATTGAACAGCTCCGCGCTGGCTAAGGCAATACCGTTATTGTCGCCCCCACCCGCAATCAACACCAAGCCGTTGTTCAGCAGCGTCGCCGTGCGCACATAGCGGGCGGTGTTCAGGCTGCCCGTGGGCGTGAAGGTCCCGGTCGCGGGATTGAACAGCTCGGTGCTGGCTAAGGCCGCTGTGCCGCTGCCATAGTGGCCACCCACAATCAGCACCATTCCGTTGTTCAGTAGCGTTGCAGTGTGCTGGGAGCGCCCCGTAGTCAGGCTGCCGGTCGAAACAAAGCCTCCGGTAACGGTTAACGTAGTCGAACCGTAGATTGCGCCCGAGGATGCCTGAATGGTGGTTGGACCCTGGCCGATGGCGCTCGCCAGACCCGTGCCGCTGATCCTGGCCAGGCCCGCAGCTGAGGAACTCCACGCCGCCGTCGCGCTCAAATTCTGCGTGCTGCTGTCGGTGTAGGTACCTGTCGCCGTGAACTGCTGTGTGTTGCCGACTGCAATCGAGAGATTAGCTGGCGTCACTGCAATCGATACCAGCGTGGCCGCCGTCACCGTCAGCGCAGCATTGTTGCTCGTCACACTCCCTGATACCGCTTTGATCGTGGTCGATCCCGTGGCGACGCTTGTCGCCAGACCTGCCATGCTGATCGTGACTACCGCTGGCACCGAAGAATTCCATGTCGCCGTGCTCGTCAGGTTCTGTGTACTGTTGTCGGTGTATGTCCCCATTGCCGCAAACTGCTGCGTCAGTCCAAGCGGAATCGTGGGAGACAGTGGTGTCACCGCGATCGAAACCAACACGGGCGCTGTAACCGTGAGCGTTGTTGAGCTGCTGATTGATCCCGACGTGGCCGTGATTGTCGTGCTCCCTTGCGCTGCAGTAGTGGCGAGTCCGGTCGTGCTGATCGTGCCCACGTTTGTGGATGAAGAACTCCACGCTACAGTGCTAGTCAGATTCTGGGTGCTGCCGTCGGTGTACGTACCCGTCGCCGCGAATTGCTGGGTCCTGCCTTTTGGAATTGACGGGCCGGTTGGACTAACCGCTATCGACACCAGCACGGGCGAAGTGACGGCCAGGGTATCGGGCGAGCTCACCGTGCCGGCATAAGCTGCGGATATATTCGTCGATCCTATGGTCTTACTAGTTGCGAATCCCTGCGTCCCGGACGAATTGCTAATCGTGGCGGCCGATGTGTTTGAGGAACTCCATGTCGCGAGATTCGTCAGAACTTGCGTGCTTCCATCGGAGTAATGCCCGGTAGCCGTGAATTGCTGGCTTCTGCCCAGTGGGATGGAAGGGCTCAACGGGGCAACAGAAATGGAAACCAAAAATGGAGTAACGCTCAACAAGGTGGAATTGGACTTCCCTGATGAAGAAGCGGTAATCGTGGTTGTGCCGGCTGCCGCCGTACTGGCTAATCCACTGCTGCTAATCGAGGCCACGGGTGTGTTACTCGATTTCCAGACAACCGACCCGGAAATGTCAGCCGTACTACCGTCGCTGAACGTACCAGTTGCTGCGAACTGCTGAGTAGTGCCAAGCGGAACGGTGGGATTGCCGGGTGAAATCGATACGCTGGTCAGCGTCACCGATTTTACGGTTAAATTTGTTGAGACCGGAGTCGCTCCCGCAATCGTTGCAGTTATCTTGGTGGTACCAGCGGTTAGGGCAGTCGCTAACCCCTTTGTTCCAGTGGCGTTACTGATCGTGGCAATGGCGGTATTTGAAGAAGACCACGCGGTGATCGCGGTGATGTCGAAAGAAGTCCCATTGCTGTAGTTACCCGTGGAAGCGAATTGCATCCTGTAGCTAGCCGCAAGTGAGGGGTTCAAAGGCTGGAGGACCATCGATGTCACAGTGGCACCGTTCACGGTTAGCGTCGCCGATCCCGTTACACCAACAACTGTCGCGCTGATTGTTGTCGCACCAGGTGCTTTCGCGGTCGCAAGGCCCTGAGTTCCAGACGTGTTGCTGACCGTCGCAACTGTTGTCGACGAGGATTTCCAGGTCACTAATTGGGTTAGGTCTCGCGAACTGCCGTCGCTAAGGTGCCCCGTAGCCGTGAACTGCTGCGTCAAACGCACCGGAATGCTGGGACTGCTTGGCGAAACCGAAATAGAAGTGAGCGTTACTTGGGCAGATGTCGCAGTCGCGGAGAGCAACAGCAGAGTTAGGGCAACAGAAAAAATTACAAAGCGCTTCACTAAGATTGACGTGACTGCGGAAATACTTGCTCTGCTGGGTTTCATCTTTTCTCCAAAAAACTGCACCAGGTGGCGCCAGCCTTTTATCTGCACAATCGGGCCCGTTTCAGACACGCCGGGGTGCGCGAGAGTGCCAAGGAAGGCGCTAAGTGCACGAAATGTTCAATTAAACGCTTCTTGTCGAGGTAGTGCCTTTTACTTCCGCTCTACTATGTAATGCGAAAAATGGGGACAAAAAGGGACAAAGCTTGTTTCGAATTGGCAGGCGCATCCGAGTAATGCCGGGATGTATGCAAGTTTTTGTAAACTTGGATGCCTGGGGAAGACCTATGTGATTGTATCGAGGAGGAATATGAGAACCCCGAATTCACCAGTCCCCACGAGGGTCCGGTGGTATTATGCGTGCGATAGGCATAGCGGAGGTAACAACACGGAGGAATCCATAGGGTGCAGCCTGAGGATGGAGAGGTCATTCAACTTCTGGCTCGCTTTCGAGCGGGGGATCGCGAGGCAGAATCCCAGCTGGTACCCCTGGTTTATGCGGAGCTTCGGCGTTTGGCTGCTCATTACCTCAGCGGGGAACGGTGCGACCACACCCTCCAGCCGACAGCGCTGGTTCACGAAGCGTTTTTGCGCATGGCAAGTGGAGGTCAGCCTGAATGGCAGAATCGTGCCCACTTCATTGCCATTTCTGCCCGGCTGATGCGTCAAATTCTAGTTGACCACGCTCGCCACCACCGAACGCTCAAGCGCGGAGGGTCTCGCGAAATAGTTCCTCTTGAGGACACTCTTGTTTTCGTTCAGGAGAAATCAGCCGAGTTGCTCGCGCTCGATCAGGCCCTCGACCGCCTGGCACAACAGGACGAACGCCAGAGCCAGATCGTGGAGATGAAGTTCTTCGGGGGCCTTAGCATTGAGGATATCGCCGAAGTCCTGAAGCTTTCTCCTAGGACGGTTAGGCGCGACTGGACGGTAGCACGCGCATGGCTCCATAAGGAAATTAAGCGATGAAAGAGCAAGAATGAGTCTTTCGCGGCGGATCCGAATTGCTATACCGGGACACAGGCCATGGACCAACAAAGATGGGAGCGGATGAAGGATATCGTTGAGGCCGCACTAGAGCTTTCGCCCGAACGCCGACTCTCGTTCCTCGCGAAAATCTGCGAAGATGACGCGGCGCTGCGTGGAGAAGTCGAAGCTCTGCTCGAACACCATCAGCATGCGGGGAGTTTTCTTGAAGGCAGTCCTGCTCAGGACCTCCACGCTTCGGTTGCCTCAAGGTCAATCGATCCTACATTCTCCCCAGGTGATATGCTTTCGGGACGCTTTCAGATTGTGCGTTTCATCGGCCACGGCGGAATGGGAGAGGTGTATGAGGCAAAAGATCTCGAGCTCGGCGCGCGCGTAGCTCTGAAGACCCTCCGGCCTGAAATATCTGCTGACTCCAGGGCGCTCAACCGCTTCAAGCAGGAGGTCCAGCTTGCACGGCGCGTGACTCACCCCAATGTTTGCCGAATGTTCGACATCGCCCGGCATCACGTCGCGGGGGAAGGTGGAGATTCCAATCTCGATCGAGTATTTCTCACGATGGAGTTGTTGGAAGGAGAGTCCTTGTCCGACCGACTACGCCGTCAACATCGATTCGATCTGGTGGAAGCCTGGCCGATCATCCAGCAAATGGCGGAAGCGCTGCAAGCTGCGCACGAAGCAGGCGTCATCCACCGGGACTTCAAACCTTCGAATGTCATTCTGGCAGATGCTCGCATCCAAACGCGTACGGTTGTAACGGACTTTGGCTTGGCTCGCGCGGTGGCCAGCTCTGCCTCTGTTGGCCACAGCCTGCTTGGGCCCTTTTCAATGACGGGCCAGGTCATTGGAACGCTGGCCTACATGGCGCCAGAACAATTGGAAGGTCGTGAGCCAACTCCGGCAACCGATGTCTATGCCCTCGGGCTGGTAGTGTACGAAATGCTGACAGGCAATACACCTTTCCCTGAGCATGCCCCCTTGGCCGGTGCCTTACTGCGACTCAAAGAACAAGCACCCTCTCCCCGTATGTATTGGTCCGAACTTGATCCCAACTGCGAGCAAGCCATCATGCGATGTCTGAGAACGGACTCGTCCGAACGGTTTCAAAGCGCGCGCGAGGCTGCAGAGGCTTTTGGGACGGTACTGGCAGGACCAAGCAGGCCCGTTTCGGCGAGGCCTGATGCACAAGCTCAGATTGCACCAAGGCCTCCTGCGGGAAAACGCTTCACTTCGACTATCTTGTTGTCAGCCGTTGTGGCCTCGCTTCTAGTCGGACTCAGTGTTTACAGATGGGGGTATCAAAGCCACGTTCGGTCTGCTGCTGCGCGAGCGCATTCTGTCGGCGAAGTGATCGCGGGACTGAAGCCCGTGCCTGAGATTTTCCAACCGCTTGTTCCACCGTCGATTGTCCCCGGCGGATCGGGTTTTGCTTTGACTGTCAATGGTGCCGGCTTTGGACCAGCGTCGGTCGTTCGCTGGAATGGATATCCTATTCCAACAAAATTCATTTCACGCACACGCCTGATGGTGGCCGTTCCGGCAGCGATCGTCACCAAACCAGGCACGGCGTGGATCACTGTCGGAACTGCTTCAGAGGACTCCGCGGCGTCTAATATGAACTTCCTGCCAGTCACCAAGCCAACGCCTGGCCTTTTCTTCACGAGGACCGCCTACACCGTGGGCAATTTGGCCTACAACCTGGCGGTCGGCGACTTCAATCGAGACGGCAATCTGGATCTGGTCAGCGCGGATCGAGAAGCTGGCACCGTGAGCGTACTATTGGGCAACGGGAATGGGACTTTCCAAAAGGCGACAAGCTACGAAGTCGGGCCGTGGCCGGTCGCTGTCGCGGTTGCGGACTTCAACCGCGATGGCAAGCCCGACATCGTCACTGCCAATAGCGACGACCGCACAATCAGCGTGCTCCTGGGCAACGGCGATGGAACATTCCGACCAGCGAAGACATACACCAGCGGCTTGGAGCCAACCTTCGTCGCAGTCGGCGACTTTAACTGTGACGGCGCTCCCGATCTGGCGGTGGCCAATAGCGGCGAGGGAACGGTTAGCATATTGTTGGGGAATGGTGATGGCACATTCCGCGCTGCCGTCAAGTACGGTGGGTTTGTGAATCCCGACGCGGTACAGGTAGGTGACTTCAATGTGGACGATAAACTCGATCTTGTTGTCGCAAATTCCGGATCCGCATCCGTTGGCATGCTCCTTGGGAATGGTGACGGCACATTCCAGTCCGCGATCAACTCCGCCGCGGGTGACTCTCCTTCGTCGATCGCTGTTGCAGATTTGAACGGAGATGGGAAGCCGGATCTGGTGATAGCCAACCGCGACACGAATGCCCTCAGCGTGCTACTTGGCAAGGGTGACGGAACCTTTTTAACCCCTGTTAGCTACAACGTGACCTATTACCCGCGGCCAGTGATCATCGGGGATTTTGACGGAGACGGCAAGCTGGATTTGGCTGTGGTGAATGGCTTCGTCGGAACCGTCAGCATCCTTTTTGGCAACGGTGACGGGACGTTTCAGCGGCCGACCTCCTTCAGCGCCGGCGTGAACCCTTCCTCTCTCGTGGCAGGCGACTTCAATGGTGACGGAAGGCTGGACCTAGCCCTTACAAACTTTGCTGGTCCGGCGACAGTGTCCGTACTCTTGCAGGCTCCCACGGTGACGTTGGGAACCGATGCAAGGGACTTCGGCAGTCAGCCCGTTGGTAATTTGACGGGGACAGCGGCAGCAATTGCCATGTCGAACGCAGGCAGCGCAACGCTCGAGATTCATCGGATTGACGTTACGGGACCCAATCACGAAGAATTTAGCCAGACGAACAATTGTGGAGTCTTCCTTGTGGGTGGATCCGCCTGCATGATTCAGGTCAAGTTTAGGCCTGTGAAAACCGGCTTCCGTCGCGCCATGGTTGTTGTCACAGATAATGCCGCAGGTAGCCCCCATCGATTTATCGTGACGGGCACGGGCACGAAATGAGAGCCACTTTGGAAGTTCTAGACGTCTCCTCTCGGCCAATCCTGTTAGCTACTCCTCCGGGGATCGCAGTGTTTGGATATGCGCCGATGAGTTCACTTTCCTGAAGCTTTTAGCCAAGGAATCGTCTCGGCGGCAAGAATATTTTTCTGCCTCTCAGGTCCGGTTGTCACTCGTGCCGCTGAAGACTACGAGACTACGCACGGACGCCGACCGAATTCCTCATGTTCAGAACGACATAAAGAGTTTTGCCATCGGCAGCAAGAGCCAGACTACCGTTATTGACCGCGCCTGACGTAGTTGGAAGCAGAATGGTGGTATTGACAGAAAGTGTGCCGTCGGGGGCCACATTGGCGACCACGACCCGCCCGTTGTCCTGCGAAGAGTACAGCTGTGTGCCGTCTTTGGAGTACAGCACACCGTCGTAAGCGCCATTGGTTTTGCCCCGATTGAACTGCTGCTTCACTGTCCCGGTAGTTAAGTCGACGATGACGATGGGCAAGGTGGGTAAGGGATAGCCTCCCCCGGTGACCAACGCCGCGGCAGTTTTCTGGTCCG
This sequence comes from Acidobacteriota bacterium, assembly GCA_003225295.1. GTDB lineage: Bacteria > Acidobacteriota > Terriglobia > Acidiferrales > UBA7541 > Acidiferrum. The sequence continues at coordinate 14,542 of QHYZ01000001.1, forward strand.
GCCTTACAGCAACGGCCACTGGCCGTCCGTTGAACTTGACTTGCGTTCCGGCGGGGTGACGACTTGATTTGTGGGAGTTACAAAGCTTCCATCGGCCTGCGGCCCCACCTGGTATGTGGGATGCTCCTGCGCGGGAGCTGACAACGGGAGGCTCGTTTATGAATACTTCACAAACATACTGTTTATCCCGCCTCGGCCAGATGAGCTTTCCGGAATTTGCCGGGCGGCGAGCTTCCTAGACTACACGGCGTCATAAGTAATTGCGTATGTGGATGATCTATGGTTTCCTAGGAGAATGAAACCACTCACCGTTGCAGATTCCGAAACCATCATTCTGGCATTGCAAGATGAAATTCGACGAAGTGAAGAATCGCGTTATGACCATCGGCTGCACGGTCTACTGCTGGTGGCCCACGGTAGGACCTGTCCAGAGGTGGCGGCATTGTTAGGCGATGCGCCGAGAACTGTCGAATATTGGATTCGCGGGTTCGAAGAGCGGGGTC
>QHYZ01000002.1 GCA_003225295.1 Acidobacteriota bacterium
CGGTCTGGAGGCAGGTAATCGGCATAGTAGGGGATGTGCGGCAGGACAGCGTCGTTGAAGCAGCGCGCCCCGAAGTCTACGCTCCGCTGCTGCAGGTGCCCGTGCCCTACTTGGCCCTGGCCGTGCGGACACGGGTAGGACCGACGGCGCTCACTGTGGCGGTGCGGCACGCGGTGATGGCGGTCGACAAAGATCAGCCTTTGTCTGGGATTAAAACCATGGAACAGGTGGTGGAGGATTCGGTAGCGGGTCGGCGATTCCAGATGTCACTGCTGGCTGTTTTTGCCACGATTGCCTTGGGGCTGGCGGCGATTGGCATTTACGGGCTTATGTCCTATACGGTCAACCAGCGCACGCACGAGATTGGCATCCGTATGGCACTGGGCGCAAAGCGTGGGGAAATCCTGCATCTGGTGGTGCGACACGGAATGATGCTAGCGATCGTCGGAGTGGTGTTAGGAACAGTCGGAGCGTTGCTGTTGACACGCTACCTTTCCAGCATGCTGTATGGAGTTGGCGCTAACGACCCCACGACCCTTTTCAGTGTCGCGACGCTGCTGATCGGCGTGGCGGCCCTGGCCAGCTACATCCCGGCGCGACGGGCTATGCGCGTGGACCCGATGGTGGCGCTGAGGCACGAATAGGGGCGTCGGGATAAACCGGCGTGGAGGAGCGGATGAAACAGCCGTACGGTGAAGGTCTAGCGAGCCACACCGACCCCGAGTCATGCGTGGTCAGTCGAGAGGCTGGGCACGAAGCCTCGTGGTCCACGATCCACGGTCGGGTCACGCACAACGCTTCCATAATCCGGTAAGGGAAGAGTAGCCGATCCAGGAGTTATCGAAATCCAGAGAGCAGTTGGCTGCGCCCTCCCGGCAATAAACGCACAGCGCACTTCAATTCATCACGCACACCCTTCAGACGCCTTGAATCCCACAGCTTATGCCGGTGTTATTCCGGCTGCTTCAAGCGGACCTTGAAATCCCTTCCGTTGGATCATGATTCTACCCACAATAAATTCCTTCGCTTCACGAAATCCCCGACCATGTCGAAAATACGTTGGGCGCTTCCCGCCGTGTGCACTCGTGAATGTCGCAGGGCATCGTACCTCTTGCGCTGCGCTTCCGCGCGTGCTTGTGGCGCGGGTGGCGCAGGCCACCTTGAATGAACAGAAGAGCTTCATCATTCCGTGGCTCACGACCTATGTTTTCGATTCGTAGTGTCTCGGCAGTTCTTCTCCTGTCCGCGGCCTTCTCGGTAAGCTGTAGGCAAGCGCCACGGCAGAGTGCCATGCCGCAAGAACCCGCGCGCGCAGTGGCCGCCAGCGCATCCGTGGCGGCAGAAGCTTCCTTGCCGCAGCGTGAATCGCCACCGCCAAATACTCAACAAATGAGCCAGACGCCGACGCATTCGTCTCGAGAGCCGGAACTTCAAGAGGTCGAGGAACGCAAAGGGCCGTTCACGTTCGGCGGCCAGACGTTCACCGTTCTGGCACACAACAAGCGCGTGCCTGGCAAGCTCGGCGAGTTTGCGCAGGCGCTCGCGTCATTGGATATTGCCGATGCCGCCGGAGCGGTCCTGCATCACGAAGAGTTTCCGCATGCCGTCGAAAACGGCGAGTTCACCGAGACCTGCTCGGTGCGTGTCACTCCGGTTGCCGGAAGCAACGGCGCAGGCCTGCTACTTGACACTGGATGCCTGCCGTCCGCACCGATGAGCGGCGGCCCCTGGCAGATCTTCGGGATAGTGAACGGAAAGCTCGCTCCTATCGGAAAGCCCCTCTACGCGGAAGGCGAAATGGGCGATTTCGTTCCCGGCAAGGTCAGTCATATGGGCAACCTCACCCAGATTCTGGCCGACGAACTGAAGATCCGCCTGTTCACCGGCTATTTTTTCGTCTCCGTGAAGGTTCGGGTGAACTGGATGGAAGGCAAGCTGGCGTTGGCCCAGCACTGTTTCTATCAAACCGGTCACGGGATGGCCGAGGGCGGCTGCGAGATGCCCGTCGAAGGAGTCGAGCGACATCCGGGCGAACAGGAGCTGACTTTCGTGCGGATGTTTAGTGAATCCAACGAGCAAATCGGCACGCCGGCGCACGTTGTGGTTAAGAGAGAGTCCCGAGTCGAAATCCTCGCCGCAAAGGTCCTGGTGACGTGGGAAGAAGGGAAAGACGGAATCGGGCTGGGAGTAGCCGACGACATCTGGGTAGAAGTCCGCATCGACGGCAAAGAAGGTTGGATTCACAGCGACGAAGACTTGCAAGCCATCGGCCTCTATCGAGCTGGCTAGGCGCTCCGTTTGCTTGATTGACAGAAGTTCCCACAGTAACAGATGCTTAGGCATATGCCAGTCAAGCGCCGATCCGTAATACGAGAGCAACATGTGAAGCTGTTCAGGAATGGAAGAAATCAGGCTGTGCGCATTCCTCGGGAGTTCGAGCTACCCGGAAATGAGGCCATCATGCGAAGGGAAGGCAAGAGGCTGATCATCGAGCCTGCTCCTCCAAAGTCTCTTCTCGCCGTGCTCGATAAGCCGAGTCCCATCCAAGAAAAATTTCCTACTATTGCTGAACTGGCAACCGAACCGGTTGACCTATAGTGCGCTATCTGCTTGATACCAACATCGTCTCCGACCTCGTGCGCAATCCTCACGGACGCATAACACAGCGTATCCCAAAAGGTTGGCGAGGCGCGCGTCTGCACAAGCATCATGGTTGCCGCCGAATTGCGCTATGGCAGCGAAAAGAAGGGATCACCCCGGCTTACGGCGCAGCTCGCTAACAGTTCTCAGCGCCCTCGAAGTCTTGACTTTCGACGCGCCGGCCGATAGTACGTATGGCTTGCTTCGAGCTGGTCTTGAACAGAGCGGCAAGCCGATGGGGGCCTGACGGAGGTCAGGCGCTATTCTTTGTCTGGCGGTATTCGTCAAACGCCGCTAGGTAGCGGTCCACATCCTTCCGCAATAAATAGTACGGCGTCGACAGCCGGATCTTGGACGGTGCTCCACCTCGGATGCGGATCTTCTTGGTCTTCCACATCCAGTTTTCGATCTCCGTGATCTGAATCGGCGCGACGTTGACCGTGGCAATGGCGCAGCGCAGCAGCGGATCAGGCGACGTCCAGGACTCCGCGCCGCGCTGGACCATCTCTTTCAAAATTTGATCCGCCATTTGCCGGTGACGCCGTTCGATGCGCTCCATCCCGATCTGGTTTGCCAGTTCGACCGCCGCGCGCATGCCCCAGAGTGCGGGCACGTTGGAGCTGCCAATGCGCTGGAAGCGCTCCGCGCGCAGTTTCGGTTCGTCCCAACCGGCGGTGACGATGGTGTTCCACAGCCGGTCGACCACCTCGTCTCGTAGATACAGAAACCCGCTGCCCTTGGGCGCTTGCAGCCATTTGTGCGGGCTCGAGGTGTACATGTCGCAGCCCAGCTCGTGCAGGTTCAAGCGCATCATTCCGACGACGTGCGCGCCGTCCACGGCGGAGAGAATTCCCTTCGAACGCGCCAACGCGCAGAGTTCCCGGGCGGGCAGAACCACGCCGGTGACCGTGGTGATGTGGCTGAAGAACAGCACGCGTGTCCGCGGCGTGATTGCATCATTGATCAGATTCAACACCGCCGCCGCATTCGGCAGGGGCTTCGGCAGGGTGATCTTTCTCACCACAATGCCGTATCGCTTGGCGCGCAGATTCCAGGGCTGTTCACCGCCCGGATGCTCCTGATCGGTCATCAGCACTTCGTCACCCGGTTTCATGTCCAGGCCGTTGGCGATATAGCTGTTGGCTTCCGTCGCGTTGCGCACCAGCGCGAGCTCATCGCGCTTGCAACCGACAAACTCCGCAAGGGGGTCACGAAACTCGTTCCACGCGCCGTAACCCCAGATGGGATAGTCTTCAGGATCGCTCTGGGCCATCTTTTCCGTTTCGTTGTAGCCGTCGAAAACGGCGCGCAGCACGGGCATGGGCGAAGATCCCACCGTCCCGTTGTTGAGGTAAACCTCGTCGGCAGGAATCAGAAACTGTTTGCGCAATTCCTCCCAATAGGCTTCTTCGTTCGAACCATAAAGCGCGCTATCGGGAAGTTTCCGCGGTTCCTGTTCGAGAAGCGGCGGCCAGCCGAGCGTGCTGGCAGCACCGGCAAGGCCTGCAATCGAAGACAGGAAGCCACGGCGGTCGAACATAAAATACCTCCACAGAGTGAGTTGCGCGGATTCTACGCGGGAAGTCCGCCGTTCACAACCGTCATTACGACACCCTCCCGACTTGCAGCGGCGTGCGCGTCGGTCTATCTTTCTCGGGCGTCACTCCCGGTAGGAAAAGGTTGGTACACATGCGCTTTTCGAAATGGATCGTTTCGGCCATGTTCACATTTTCGATTTGCAGTTCGTGCCCGCTGTTCTCCCAAGAGCAAAGCAGCAAACCGGCAGTCAAGACCGGCGCGAAGGAAGCGGCCAAACCGAAAACGGGCGCGCCGCTCGATAGCGTCATGAAAGCGCTTTATGCCGCTCACACCTTCGAGCAGGCCGCGGTTGCCCCTGACGGCAAAAAAGTCGCCTGGGTGGAAACCCTTCTTGGCCGAGACGGCGCGCCCGATGGCCATACCGCGATCTACGTCGCCGACCGCGAATCCGGTGGCGCACCGAAACGCGTCACTGCCGCGGCACTGCAGGTGGCCCGCGCTGAAGGCAGTCTTGATTGGTCACCGGACAGCCGGCAGATGGCGTTCCTCTCCGATGCCGTGAAACCCGGCCAGCTCCAGTTGTATGTGGTGAGCGCTTCGGGTGGCCCGGCCAAGAAGCTGACCAGCGCCAAGGGCCTCCTGGCCACGCCTCGCTGGTCGCCCGATGGCAAGACCATCGCCCTGCTTTCGACCGAAAACGCCACACGCGCGGCCGGCCCACTGGTAGCGGAAACTCCCGAGACCGGCGAAATAAAAGACGCCTTTTTCGAACAACGCCTCGCTCTCGTTGACCTGGCGACCGGCGACTTCCGGCAAATCTCTCCCGCCGACATGTACGTCTACGAATACGATTGGTCGCCAGACAGTGCGCGTTTCGCGGTGATCGCTGCGCCCGGCAACGGCGACAACAACTGGTACGTCGCCAACCTTTACCTTCTCGACGCCGGACCTCCCGGCCTGATGAAGGCGATTTACAAGCCGCCTCTCCAAATGGCGAATCCGGCATGGTCGCCGGACGGCAAGAGAATCGCTTTCATCGCTGGCCTGATGAGCGATGAGCCTTCCGTCGGCGGTGATATCTACACGATTGCCGCGGCCGGAGGCGAAGCCAAGAACGTCACGCCGGAAATGCCAACGACGGCAAACTGGCTTGCTTGGACGGGCCAAGGAAAAATCGTCTTTGGGGAAACCGTCGAAGGCGACTCGGGGGTGGCCATGGTCGATCCCGACGGTGGTCCGATCGATTCTCTCTGGCGCGGCCAGGAACAAGTTTCCGCGGGCCTCTGGGGCACCAACATTTCTCTCGCGCGCGATGGAAAAACGTCCGCCATCATCCGCAGCTCTCTCAGTGACCCGCCGGAAATCTGGGCCGGCCCCATCGGCTACTGGCGGCCAGTCACGCATCGCAACACCGAAGTAAAACCCGCTTGGGGCGAAGCCAAAAGCATCCACTGGAAAAACGATGGCTACAACGTGCAGGGCTGGCTCATCTATCCCCGCAATTTCGATCCCTCGAAAAAATACCCCATGGTCGTGGCAGTTCACGGCGGTCCGGGGGCCGCGGTGCAGTCGAAATGGCCGGATTCGGGGAACTTCGTGATGGCCCTCGCGGGCGCCGGTTACTTTGTTCTTCAAGCCAATCCGCGCGGCAGCTATGGCCAGGGCGAAGCCTTTACGCGCGCCAACGTCAGGGATTTCGGCTACGGAGATTTTCGCGACATCCTCGCCGGCGTCGACCAAGCCCTGGGCGTCGCTCCCATCGACCCGGACCGCCTCGGCCTTACCGGCTGGAGCTACGGCGGCTTCATGACCATGTGGGGAGTCACGCAAACCAACCGCTTCAAAGCCGCCATGGCCGGCGCCGGCATCGCCAATTGGCTCAGCTACTACGGCGAAAATAAAATCGACCAGTGGATGATTCCGTTCTTTGGCAAGTCGGTCTACGATGATCCGGAGGTCTACGCGAAAAGCTCGGCGATCAATTTTATCAAGAACGTGAAGACTCCAACCCTGGTGATCGTGGGCGACAGCGACGGCGAATGTCCCACGCCGCAGTCCTACGAATTCTGGCACGCCCTGAAAACGCTTGGTGTTGAAACACAATTGGTGGTCTTCGAACACGAAGGCCATCTGTTCGCGAAGCCGCAGCACCAACGCGAGCGCATCCGCCGCACCGTGGCCTGGTTCGACTCCCATCTTCGCTGAGCCCCGCAGATTTGAAAGATGATAAACGTTGTCGGAGGCGTTACCTGTTCGGAGGGAGTGCATCGAACGTACTATGGGAATCGACACGCCCTTCGGCCAACCTGTCCCCGGTGGCAGTTCCGTGGTTGGCCATGACGTGGGAGGGTGCCATGGGTAAGTTTTCCCGCAGTTGGGAGCTCGTCAAGCAGAGCTTCGCCATTCTTCGTTCCGACAAACAATTGATGCTGTTTCCGGTGCTCTCGGCGGTTTCCTGTTTTGTGGTCACCGCCGCTATTTCGACCGGCGGCGCGTTCCTGTTGCTGCCGGCGAGAGCCGCGGCTATCGCCGCAGGCGAGCGGTTCAATCCGAACCAGTCGCCCATGTTTTTGCTCGGCATGTTCACTCTATACGTGGTGAACTATTTTGTGATCGTATTCTTCAACGTTGCGCTGGTCGGCGTCGCCCATAGCCGCTTGATGGGCGGCACCTGGACGTTTAAGGACGGCCTGGAGCTGGCCTGGGAGCGCAAGGGCACGATTCTCAAGTGGGCGCTGGTGGCCGCGACCGTCGGCGTCGTGCTGCGCACTCTCGAAGAGCGCCTGGGCTTGATCGGCCGCTTGATCATGAGGATTATCGGAATCGCCTGGACGCTGGCCTGCTACTTCGTGGTCCCCGTGCTGGCCTTCGAAGACCTTACCCCCATCGATGCCCTGAAGCGCTCCTCGAAGCTGTTCCGCGATACTTGGGGAGAGAAGGTCATCGGCGGTTTCAGCCTCAGCATGGTTTCTCTGGTGCTCATGCTTCCCGGCATCGGCTTGCCGATGGCCGCCGCGTTTCTAGCGGGTATCAACGGCATGATGGTAGGCTTGATTTTGATGGTGCTCTATTTCCTCGTGCTGTCGGTTTTCATGTCCGCGGTGGGAGGCATCTTCAACGCGGCGCTCTATCGCTATGCCTGCTTTAAGCAGGTGCCGCCGGCCTTCTCCGAGGAGCTGATCGCTTCAGCTTGGGCGCCCAAGAGCTAACCTTCAACCGCATGGGCGGGTCGTCCGGTCCGCCCCTCGACTCTCACACCATCTTCGGGCTGTAACCCGAGCGGCCCTGGGCGCGTCTCTATGTTCAACCGGGTGTTGGCCTTCATTTTCGTGTGTGGCGTTTTTCGACGGGGCCGGCAAAAAATCAGGACTACACTGCCGCGCGGGTCCGCGCCTGGGCGGTAAGGTGGGGATTTTTCCTGAACTCGCGAAAAGCGTAGAATGCCCTTGGCCGCTCAAGGGCGTTTGTGGAGTGGTTTTGTTTCGAAGATGATCCGCTTTCTCAAGCATAGCATCGTGCGTCCCAGCCAGGTCGCCCAGCAATTGACCCTCGGCCGCCTGGAGTTTGATCTCATGCAGATTCTCTGGTCGCGAGGCGAGAGCAACGTCCGCGACGTGGTTCAGCAGTTGAAGCGTCCGCTCGCTTACACCACGGTCATGACCACACTCGACAGACTTCACAAAAAGGGTTTGCTGGATCGGCGTATGCCCGATCGCGCATTTCTTTATTCCGCGCGTTTGTCGAGCCAGGAATGGGGACGCCAGCGGGCGGAAAACCTGCTGGTCGCTTTTCTTGCGGGGTCCCACCCCTCGCGTGAGTTGTTGCTCTCTTCCTTCCTGGACGCCGTCGGCGAGCACGATGCCGTGCTCCTCGACGAGCTTGAAAAGAAAATTCGCAGGAAGCGCCGGGAGCTTTTGCGGCGAGGCCGGTCATGAACTACGTTTTGAGACTCTTGTGCCTCTGCCTGGCTTCCTTTTTCCTCGTAAATGCAGCCGTGGGTTTGACCACCGCCTTGCTGTCGCGCGCGGCCGTGCGAATGGCGGAAACCATGCGCCCACGCTCCGCCGCTCGTTTTTTATTCGCCGCCCGCATGCTGGCGTGCGCGCTGGGCGCCGGTGCGGTGCTGGGACTGTGCGTGCCCAGTTATCTATGGCTTGAGCCGCCAGCCTCTTCCGAGCGCGTCGGCTGGGCTTGTCTGACGCTGGCCCTAGTGGGAGCTGCGACTTGGTTTGGCTCCCTCGCGCGAGCCGCGTGGGCCCTGGCCGCTTCCGTGCGTTTGAACCGCAGGTGGCAACAGGCGGGCTCGGAAACTCTCCTGCCCGGTGCATCCGGGAGGGCGGTGGTGATGGTCAAAAAAGGCGCTCCGCTCGTGGCCCTCGTCGGTGTCTTCCGTCCACGCTTGGTCGTTTCTGAGACAGTGATTCGTTCTCTTTCCGCCGAGCAACTCGACCTGGCCTGGCAGCACGAAAATGCTCATGGCCTCTCGCGCGACAATCTCAAGCGGCTCTTTCTCCTTCTTGCGCCGGCTCCCATTCCCTTCCTCGGCGGTGGCACTTCCCTCGAGCAGTGTTGGGCAAAGTTCTCCGAGTGGGCTGCCGACGATGAAGCCGTGCGCGGAGATTCTCAGCGGGCGCTGGCGCTCGCCGCGGCGCTCCTCTGTGTGGCGCGAATGGGGACGGCTCCGCGTCTGTCGTTTCTCCACACTTCTCTCTGCGCTGGTGACCACCATCTCTGTGCGCGTGTCGAGCGTTTGCTCACCCTCCGGCCGCCTGCAGCAAAACCGCTGTCGCGGGCGCGATGTCTGGCCTTCGGCGCAAGTCTCGGGACGGCTGCGGGCATTACCGTTTTCCTGGCGTGGCCCGCAACTCTCTTGAGCGTGCATCGGCTCCTGGAACTCTTCCTTCGCTAGTTTTTGAGGCCTTTCGCTAAGGCTTGGCCGCATCCCTGGCGTTGCTAGCGAGGGCGGCACAGCTACGACCTGTGGTAGTAGACCGCCGCTTTCCTTTAGCCTATCCGTCAAGATGAGCAACCATGCGATCCGGAAGCGTCTTGGCTTCTTCAGAACCGCGCTCTTCCTATTCGTCTCTGTGGCGTTCCTGCCATTCGCGCTGCTGGCGCAAAACCCGCGCGGAACGCTTCGCGGTGTTGTCCAGGATGCCAGCGGTGGCCGCGTGCCCGCCGCGAAAATCGTGGTGCAGGCGGCCGGATCTTCTCTCCGGCGCGAGGCCTCCGGCGATAGTCGTGGAGAATTTCGTTTGGACGACTTACTGCCCGGCACCTATCGATTGCATGTCGAGGCTCGGGGGTTTCGAGAAGCCAGTGCCGAGGTGGGCGTAGTCGTCAGCTCCGTCAGCGAAATCATCGTCACCATGAAGCCACCATCGATCCAGCAGACGGTGAACGTAGAAGGTTCAGCTTCTTCGATTACCAGGCAATCGATCGATACCGCCAGTGCGGTGCATCAAGCCATCATCACTGCTCACGACCTGGAGACCATTCCTCTCGCCGCCCGTAGCTTCGCAAATATCGCTTATCTGGCTCCCGGAACGGAGCCGCTGGAGCCCTCTGATCCCACCAAGGCGCGTATCACGGCGGTTTCCACGGGCGGCAGCTCCGGCTTGAACAATGAAATTTCCGTCGATGGGGGCGACAATTCAGATGACTGGATCGGCGGATTCCTGCAGAACTTCTCGCCCGACGCCATCCAGGAATTTGCCCTGCGCACGGCGCAGGAAGACGCGGACACCGGCGGCACCACGGCCGCCTCCGTGGTGATCACCACCAAGCACGGCACCAACGAGTGGCACGGTTCGGGAGCGTTTTACGGCCGCGCCGCCGCTTTGAATGCGCGCTTCCCGATTGACAACCCAGCTCCCGATCCCAAGCAGCCGTTCTCGCGGCAGAATTACGTCGGCACGCTCGGCGGTCCTATCGTCAAGGAACGGCTGTGGTTTTTCTCTTCCCTTGAATACGTCCATGAAAACTCGAGCATCGCCTACAGCCCGTCCAGCCAGGCCGAGTTCAACGCGCTGGCGCAGCTGGCCCGAGAAGGCTTGATCAGCACACCGGTCGGTGCCGTCAATTCGATGGAGGTGCCCAGCAGCGTCCCCGTTCCGTTCCGCGACTATCTGGCCATGGCGCGTCTGGACTGGGCGCCATCGCCAAGTTCGCAGTGGTTTCTTCGCGCGGCGGTCGACAATTACTTGACGCGTAACGCCCTGGTGCAGCAGGCGGCGCTGCCCTCGACCGGCGCGACCTCTCATGACAACTACATGAGCCTGGTCGTGGGCCACCAATACGTGTTTGGGCCAAACTGGGTTGGCTCTTTTGTTTTCAACGCCAGCGGACTGCATCTGACCGCGACGCGCAATGCCAACTTGGGCTTTGCCTTGGCGTTCCCGTTTACCTCCACCTTGAGCACCATCTCCGGCGTGGAGACTTTCGGCGACAATCAATTCTTCACGCCGATTACCGCTTTCCCGGTTTTGCGCAACCAGGAAAAATACCAGATCCGCTATGACCTCAGTCACGCCCAGGAACGACACGCGCCGCGCTGGGGCGTCAACTTTATTCACGAACCGGTGCTCAGCGGCGCCCTGGCCGCCACCGCCGAGTATGTCTACTCTCCGCCGCAGGATCCGAGCTTCTATCTTTCTACTCCGGGCCAGCTTGCGGCCATCCTGTCCTGCAATCCCAACGATCCTCAAAACCAGCCCCCCAATTCCCCGTGTCCCTTCAGCACCTTTACGCCCGCCGGTGACGGTAGCTTTCGGCAAAACGTCCAGCGCCTGGGAATTTACGCCCAGGACTCCTGGCGCGTCACTCCGCACCTGACCATCAACTACGGTCTGCGCTACGACACCACTTTTGGTCTTTTCATCGCTTCCGGCCACGACCAAAGCGCGAATCCCGCCCTGGCCGGCAATGACATTGTCTCCGGCATTCCTCACGATTACCGCAAAGCCTTTGCTCCGCGGCTGGGGGTCGCCTATGGTCTCGGATCCGGAAGTACCGTCCTGCGCGGCGGTGCCGGCCTATACTTTAACGACCTGGCGCAAAACGGCTGGGTCCAGGCCTTCACGGCCGTCAACAATTTCAACATCCAGAATGCTTCCAGCCCGCCTGCGCTCATCGATGCGCATTACCACACCCCCTACGCATGGCACACCACCGCCGGCATTCAGCACGCCTTCAACGCCAACTGGATTTTGAGCGCGGACTACACGCTGGAGACCGGCATGCATGGCTACCGGCGTTATGATTTCGGAAACGTCTCCGTATTTCGCACCGACAATCGTTCCAGTTACAACGCCTTGGCGCTGCATCTTCAAGGCAACGTGGCCGAGCGGCTGAATCTCGTCGCCAACTACACGCTCGCCAGCGCAAGAACCTGGGGCTGCCAGATCGGTGAGCTCTTCGACTATGTGAACGGAGTTTGCGATCCCTTCCACGCCTTCGCCCAGGGAGATTATGGTCCCTCGGGAGAAGACGTGCGGCACCGTGTGGTGCTAGCGGGCACCGTCCGCGCTGCGGCAGGATTCGATGTTACCTTTCTCTCGCAGGCGGAGACCGCGCGGCCCATCACTTTGACCACTCCGGCGGGTAATCGCGCGGTGATCAATGGCGTGAAGTCCACTCTCGACCAGTTTCGCGGCCGGCCCTATGTTCAAACTGACTTGCGCGTGAGCCGCTCCATCAAGCTCCGCGAGCGCTGGTCGCTGACGCCCTTCATCGAATTCTTCAACCTCTTCAATCGCAACAATCCCGGCAACAACTATGTCGGCGATATCAGCGCTCTGCCCATTCCCGTGAACGATCTCGGCAACGTCACCGCGCTTTGTCCTGATCCAAGGTGTTCCGTGCCGGTCACCAGTGGCCAGCAGTTGCTCGTTGCTGCCGGTGCCCTCGGCGATTTCTTCGGCCCCGGCACCACCGTGGGCATTCCCTTCGCCGCTCAGATCGGCCTAAAGCTCACCTTCTGATCAGTTTTGTCTCTTTGCCGGAGCGCCCGCCGCGGCAGGATCCGGAGCCTTACGTCTAGTTCCGAGGCGTTCTTCTATCCGTATTTCCCTGTCAAACTCACGGCCCTCGCACGTGCCATGCTGGTTCGACGGTTCGGACGCTGCAACCGCTGCAACCTGATATGCTTCATTTCAACTGTGACGACCGTTCATCGCCACCATGACTGACAACCGCGATCCTCAGGCCGCCTGGACCTATCACCAAGATACTAAGCATTCCTACGTGAGCATCCGCACCAACCCCCATTTCATGGACTGGTCCAACCAGCCTCTGGCGTTCAAGATTTATCCCACGCTAGAACCCATGCGCTTGCCCGGCGAGTTTCGCCAAACCGGCGTGGCCGCCCTCTCGGCCATCTCTCGAAGCGTCTCCGCCCACAGCAATGCAGTTCCTGACCTGGAGGCGGTGGCTCAGCTCCTGTACCTTTCCGCCGGCATTACCCGCAAGAGAAAGTATTCCGGAGGCGAGATCTTTTTTCGTGCTGCCGCTTGCACCGGCGCACTCTACGAAGTCGAGCTCTATCTGGTTTGCGGTGGCCTCCCCAACCTGGATGCCGGGGTCTATCATTTCGCTCCCGCCGAATTCGGCCTGCGCCTGCTGCGCGCCGGAGACTATCGCCGCGTCCTCCTCGAAGCTACTGGCGGCGAACCCGCCGTCGCCCATACGCCACTCGCCATCATTTGCACTTGCACTTACTGGCGCAACGCCTGGAAGTATCAGGCCCGCACCTATCGACATTTCGGCTGGGACAACGGCACGCTGCTCGCGAACCTGCTGGCCGTCTCGACCGCGCTGGGACTGCCAGCCCGGGTGGTGTGCGGCTTCCTCGACCGCAGCGTCAATGGCCTTCTGGATGTTGATCCCCAGCGTGAAGTGGCTTTCTCCCTCGTCGCCCTCGGCCACGTCGCCGCGCTCCCGCCGCCATCCCCTGCGGAGGCTGCCCCTCTTTCTCTAGAAACCGTGCCGCTCTCCCAGCGCGAGGTGGACTATCCGCTCATGCGAGAAATGCACGCCGCCTCCTCACTCGAGGCCCCCGAGGAATTGGCCACTTGGCGAGGCCACACACCCAAAAAGGAATTTCTTCCGCCCACCGGACCAATCGTTCAGCTCACACCTTTATCCGATGCCCAGATCCCTCGCGACCCCATCGAAGAGGTGATTCAGCGGCGCGGTTCCACACGCAAGTTTGCCCGGAGCCCGATCACTATGGCGCAGCTTTCCACCATGCTGGACCGTGCCACCTGTGGCGTCCCGGCAGATTTCCTCGATCCGCCCGGGGCCCAGCTGAATGACCTGTACTTGATCATCCACGCCGTCGAAGGGCTCTCGCCAGGAGCTTACGTCTGCGATCGCACCCGCGGCGTGCTCGAATGTCTAAAGCAGGGAAATTTCCGCGCCGATGCTGGTTACCTTGGGCTGGAGCAAGAGCTGCCCGCTGACGCCGCCGTGGACGTCTTTTTCCTCGCGGACTTGCGTCCCATCCTGCAGCGTTTTGGCAATCGCGGGTATCGCGCCGTGCAACTCGAATCCGGCATCCTCGGCGGCAAGCTGTATCTGGCAGCCTACGCGCTCGGACTCGGCGCCACCGGGCTCACCTTCTTCGACGACGAGGTCACCCGCTTCTTCTCCCCGCATGCCGAAGGCAAAAGCGCCATCTTCCTGGTAGCCCTCGGTCACAGCGCCAAACACCAACCCCAGTGATCGGCTCGGAAGCCCGCCGGCCGGTGCTCCTCGCGGGAAAATACGGAAGCCGACCAGGGCGGGGTAAGCGGGCCTTAAACAGTTCAAATAGTGCGTGCCATCCCGGACCCAGCGGTGTATGGCATACAGCATAGCGTAGGAACGAACCAACATCTATCTTTCGAAACCGCAAAAAGCGACGTGGGAAAAGATTGCCAAGGAAAAGGGTATTTTGTTGCTGAACTCGTGCGACGAATCATAGATAAGCAGCTCAAACGTGGGCAAAAAAGAAAAAGAGTGAACCACGAATGGCAGTCGCCGGTGCGTTATCCTAAGCCGTCGCGCGTTTCAGTGCTTGCTTCCTGCTGCCACTGGCATTCCAGGCTGGTGGGTCACTCGCGGGGAAAGATTCGATTGACGCTTCTTCGACGATATCCAGCACTTCTTCCTGTGGAGGGAGCTCCTCGCGATCCATGGGCGCCCGTGGCGACTCTTGACTGTCGATGATCATAGCAACCTAATTTTACTCCTGCATGCATCCGACGTGATAGGCCTGAGGAGCCGAGCCGAAATCTGGAGGGTGTTTCAGCCGAATAGTTCGCGGAAGAAATTTTCTATCGCGGTCGCAGAGCGGGCCGGTCACGGCATGGTATGCGACGCCTGGCACTGGCACCACCACCGGGTCCAGTCTCGTGCTTGACGTCCTCCCCGGGCTAAAGTCCGGGTTCCACGCCTAAGCGATGGATACCTTCGGTGGGTTCCTGCCACCACGCACTTACTGCATGCGAAGCACTCCTGGTACCCACGGTCGTTCCGCCCTGCTATTCTTGAGCAGCGACTTGCGAGGCATTAGCACGAACCATGTTTGAGAACCTTACAGAAAAGCTCCAACGCACCTTCAAGAACCTCCGCGGCCAGGGCAAGCTCACCGATGAGCACCTGGACAACGCGCTGGCCGAAATTC